>JBEKWO010000102.1:0-12266 GCA_049512975.1 Xanthobacteraceae bacterium
GACCTTATCCTTGATCGGTTCAATCGAGGTCACCGTGGTATGCCACTTCGCCCCGTCCCATTCGACCAGAGAGATGCCCCCATGCCCATTGTGATCGGCGCAGCTTAGCTGAACCGGTGCGGCAAAGCCTTCGAGGCCAAGCTCCTTCAAGCGCGCGGCGGTGATGCTGAGGCTCTCGAAGCCGCGGCGCACGTCGTCGCTGTTGACCAGCTTCTTGCCGGTCAATTGCTGCGCGGTGCGGATCGCCTCGGCGATGATGACCGAGTTGAAGACGCCCCGGTAATAAAAATTCTCGCCGACTTTGTCCCGCGACGCGACCTGGCTCTTGCCTTTGTCGACGACGTATTTGAGGATGTCCTGAATCGCCGGAAAGTCCTTGCCGACCGCGTTGAGGTCGAGCGAGCTATAGCCCTTGGCATCCGCGCCCGCCGGGCGCGCGTCATCATCGTTGCCCGACCACCACACGCCAACCATGCGGTTCATCGGGAAGCCGGTCTTGGCCGCTTCCTTGATCGCGGTCGGGTTCATCGCGCCCCAGCCTTGCAAATAAATCCAGTTGGGCCGGTCACGCCGTACGTTGAGCCAGACTGAGGTCTGGTTCTGCATGTCGGAAACGGTCACCGGATAGAGCTTAAGCTCGAAGCCATAATCTTTAGCGAGCGCTTGCAGCAGCGGGATCGGCTCCTTGCCGTAGGGTACGTCGAGATGGACGAGGCCGATCGTCTTGCCCTTGAGCTTATCGAAGCCCCCCTCGACGTCGGCGACGTGCCTGATGAAGGCCGAGGCGCCGTCCCAATAGGTGGCGGGCGGATTGAAAATCCACGGAAATAGGTTGCCGTCGGCCGACGCGGAGAGGCCGTAAGCAAACGACAGGACCGGGATTTTATCGACCGTCGCCTTGGGGATCAGCTGCAGCGTGATTCCGGTCGCATTCGGCGTGATGACCACGGGATTGCGGCCTTTCACCGAGTCATAGCATTCGACCCCCTTCTTGGTGTCGTAGCCGGTCTCGCACTCCTCGATGATGAGCCGGACGCCGCCGATGCCGCCGTCGCGCTCGTTGAGCATCCTGAGATAATCCGCCTCGCCGTTGCCGGTCGGGATCCCGGATCCGGCAAACGCGCCGGTCCGATAGGTGAAGAGCGGAATGAAAATTCCATCCTCGGCCTGCGCCGTCGTCACCGCGATCGGCGCCGCCGTCGCAATCGCCAGTGCGAGAGCGAGGTGCTTTAGACGCATAATTGTTTCTCCCCTGATTGTTTGTGCCAGCGCTTCGGTAGGCTTCGGTTCGCCGTTCCGATCTCAGCGAACTTTTCTGATGAAACCGTTGATCTCGCCTTCGAGATGCAGCTTGCGGCGCTTCAGGTCGGCGATTGTGAGTTCATCGGGCGGGTTCTGAAACCGCGCCGTGGCAATTTCGTCTTGCAAGGCTTTGCGCCGACGTTCCAGGTATTCTACCTCGCCCGGCCTCACATTTTTCTCCACGTCCGCGCGCTCCGCCGGCACCCTTGGCTGACGATAGTCAAGGGTGCATCGAATTTATTGATTTAGATCAAAACACAAGGGTGCCCCGCGGCCGCGGCACCGCGTCAGGTCGGTGGCTTTTGCTATGTGCAGCGTCCGGCCAAAGCGAACACCCCGACGCTGGGAGCGCCGAGAGAAGGCTAGGCCTAAATCAGCAACCAGGCCGAACGGTCAAGCGGCCCTGGGGTGTTCGATCTACCTCATCTATGCGCAGCTCGGCTTGCAGGTCTGCCAAGTTGAGCGGCACGTCGCGCCCCTCGATATCATCGGTCGCAGAATGATGGTAGGCAGCCAACCTGTTGAGCGAATCGAAACGAGCGGTCAGGTAATTGGCCATGTACTCGGCAAACTCTCGTTCTCCCGGTTGATCGGAGAGCTGCAGGGTTTTTGCCTGGGCGAGGAGTTCTTGCGGGCTAGTTACAGGCAAATGAAGATGGGTTTCCCCCCAGTACATCGCGGCAGCATCAAGCGTTCTGTCTCCACCGTACTTTAACGAGTCGCTTATGAGCTGTGCTTCTTCCTGGTCCCAGGCGGTCTGATTGGCAGCATTCTTTCGTGGATTCTGGAACGAGCTGAGGAAATCCAGCCTCAGCTGCTGTTCCGCTTCCTGAGCTGCGTTGTATCCTTCATTTCCCTCAGCATCAGTTCCGACGGCAAACCCATTATAGATTTTTTCCACTCTATCCGCCGCCGCATTTTTCTGCGGACCAGCATTAGCACCCAGATCTCCGCAGACAAATATCAGAAAACAGGCTGATGTGCAGAGACTGCTTGCAGCGGCAGCCGTGGCAATTCTGAAGCCTCTGGAATGCGCTGCCCGCGCATCAATAAGCCCCTGCGCCGGTGCCTGAGATTCGGAGAACTCGGCGGCGCCTGAATTCAAGTTCAGTAACGCCTTGTTGCCGGCACCACTGTCGAACCAACTAATGGTAAAACCAGCCGCAAAAGCTTGCGGGGTAAAGGCGACCAGCACGCAAATCATTGTTTGTAACCACAGCTTGTGTCTGGATCTACACATCGGACGACTGTTTGCTTCTATTTGATCTGACATCCCGCGCATAACGACCGGCCGCAAAATCGTCAAGGTCCATGCAGCACGCATCGGACTCGATCCCACCGGCTTCTCCGGGCACCCCCTGAGATCGGGATTTCTGACCAGCGCTGCCGCGCGAGGTGCTTCGATCTTCAAAATGATGGACGTGAGTCGACACAAAATTTTGCAGCAATCTCGTTGAAGAACCGCTCCAGCAAATTCCGGGCACGATAGAGGTAGCGGCTAAAGCAGATTGGCTCTGTCCGGTTCCGCTTCGCAGGGATGTTTGCCCACGCGCCATGCTGGCTGACAAGGGCTGTGATCCAATCCGCATCAAATCCACGGCCGGCGAGTGACATGGCTCCCGATCTCAGGCCGGATAGCAGGGTAAGGACGCGCGACCTGCTGTTGGCCTCGTCCCGGTCGAAAATGACCCGAACCGGAAGTCGCGTCCAGCACGACGGTTTCTGGAACGAGCCGCGCTATACCGCGACCGGTTTCCCCCGCGTGTTCTATCTGCGCTACCACGGCTATGCGAAGTTTTTCGCGCTGTGGGCGATGGCGCGCTCCGCAATCTTAAGCGCGGCAATATCCGCGTCATAGCCTACAGGATGTAGCTTGCGAGGTGCTTGGCGAGGCCGGGAATGAACTCGGATTTCAGGGGATAGTGGCAAAACGGCAACACCTAGCAGGAGGCCACGTGCTTTAGGTATTCCAACAAATAGGGTGCACTCAGGGGGCTGTCATGAAGAAAGCCGCGCTTGGAATCATCGCCATCGCAGCGCTGATCGGGACGCCTGCTCTGGCCGCCGACATGGCGCTCAAGGCACCACCGCCGCCGCCTCCGCCGGCGTGGAGCTGGACCGGATTTTACGGCGGTCTCGAGGCTGGCGCCGGTTGGGGAACCAGCCGCCAAACCGATACATCCGGCGTCACCAGCGGTGACTACAGTCAGTCCGGCGGGCTGTTTGGCGGTACCATCGGCTACAACTGGCAAATCAACCATATCGTCTTCGGGCTCGAGGCCGATTTGTCCTGGACCGGAATCGATGGCTCGGTCAGCCTGCCTGTGTGTACGGCCGGCAAGGGAACGATGTGTTTCACCAACATGCAGGGGCTGAACACGGATCGGGCGCGGCTGGGCATCGCCTGGGATCGATTTCTGGTTTACGTGACCGGCGGCTTGGCCGGCGCCAGCATCTATGACGGCCAGCAGTCGTGCGCAACGCCAACAGCAGGCGCCAGCTGCGGCACCCAGACCGAGTGGACGGGAACCATCGGCGGCGGCGTGGAAGCCTACCTCGCTCCGAAATTGTCGCTAAAGCTCGAGTATCTCTATGCCGACTTTGGCACCAAGCAATCTTACACCGTGGTCATTCCTGTGAGCGTCTCGGAAAGGGTCAATATCCTTCGCGCTGGCATCAACTATCACTTCTAAGCCGGCACGCGCTGTCGCTGCCGATACAGCCATTGCGAGAACGAAATAGATTGGGCCCCGGCATTGTCCGGGGCCCTTTCACTGAAGCCCCGGGCCTTTACCCGGGGCTTTGCCTTGTGGATAGTCGACCGGCCATGAATAGACGCGAACGCGCCGCCCTGCATTCGGCCGAACAACCCCTTGCACTGCTGCGGCCGACGCGGTCGAGCGCGACGCTGATCTTTCTGCCGACCTACAACGAGTGCGACACAATCGGGCGGATGATCGACGCGCTGCTTGAGCTGCCGATCGCCTGCGACGTGTTGGTCGTCGACGATCGATCGACCGACGGCACGACCGGCATTCTCGTGTCACGCGCCGCCGCCGAGCCGCGCTTGGCGGTGATGGTGCGTCCCGGCAAGCTCGGCATCGGCTCGGCCCATATTCTCGGCTGGATGCAGGCCCGCCGTCTCGGCTATCGGCGCATCGTGACGCTGGATGCCGATTTTTCCCACGATCCGGGCGATATACCGCGCCTGCTCGCGGCCCTCGACCAAGGCGCGGACGTGGTCATCGGCTCGCGTTTCGCTGCCGGCGGGCGGCTCGACTACGTCGGCTGGCGCCGATTTGTCAGCCGCAGCGCCAACTATCTGGCGCGCACCGCGCTGGGCCTGCCGATCTCCGAGTACACGACCTCGCTGCGCGCCGCACGGCTCGACCGTGTACCTGAGGGGCTGGTCGAGACTATCGAGAGCGGCGGCTACAGTTTCTTTCTCATATGTATGGTGCGCTTCGTGCGCGCGGAGCTGAAGGTCACGGAGATCCCCATCCATTTCCATCAACGCACCGAAGGGACGTCGAAGATTTCCCATCTCGAGATCGTGCGCGGCGCTCTCAACCTGATGCGACTGACATTCAGGCGGAAATGGCAAAACCGAT
This sequence comes from Xanthobacteraceae bacterium, assembly GCA_049512975.1. Lineage (GTDB taxonomy): Bacteria > Pseudomonadota > Alphaproteobacteria > Rhizobiales > Xanthobacteraceae > BOG-931. The sequence goes on from JBEKWO010000102.1 coordinate 4,914, forward strand.
ACGCGCTTGCCGGCGGCGTTGCCCATGATTGCCCGGCCTGCCATCAGCCTTTTCTCATTCCAGCGCCATCAGGTGGGCTGGTCTGCGTCGCCTGCTCGTATCGCGAACCATGACTTCGCTGGCCGGCCGGCGCGCCGTCGCGATTGCACAGCGTATCGTCGCCGCGTGGAATGCGCTTGGCACGCGATGGCATCCGGTCGCCGTCATCATCGTGGCCTGGGCAGTGCTGGCGCTACCGCTGGTGTTTTTCCGCGGCTACAATTCCGACGAGGGTCTCGCCGTTTCCATCGCGCGCACCGCGCTCGAAGACGGCGAGTGGCTCGTCCCGCACGCGTTCAACGTGCGCTGGATCGAACGGCCGACGCTGCTGTCGTGGATCATCGCCGCCTTCAGCGAGCCGTTCGGGCATGTCAGCCAGATCACGGCGCGCTTGCCGATCATCTTGTTCCTGTTGTGCGGCTGTCTGCTGATCTATCTTCTGTTGCGCAAAGTCGGCGCCGGCGTTGCCGCGGCGCTGTTCGGCACCGCGCTGTTCCTCGCCTGCCCGCTGGTGATGCGCGCCTATGTGATGATCACCGCCGACATGCCGCTCGCGGTGCTGTTGTTCCTGGCCTTCGTGCTGTGGTGGGACGGTTGCGCGAAGGGCTCCGTCGGCGTCGGTCGCTGGCTGGCCATCGGCGTCGTGCTGGCGCTGGCCGGGCTGCTGAAGGGACCGCAGCCGATCGCCTATTTCGCCCTTGGGGTCGGCGTCTTTGTGCTCGGAAGCCGTTCCTGGCGGCAGCTTCCGGGCCTGATCCTCGTCGGTCTGATCTGCGCCGTTCCGCTGGCGCTGTGGTACGCCGCCATCTACCGGCCCGGCGACGAAGGTATCTGGGCGGCGTTCATGCGGGTGCGGCCGAACCTCATCTTCTCCGGCCCGCTGACGGCAAGCGTGAGATTGCTGAGCGACACGTTGCCGGCGGCGCTGGCCGCGGCCGTGTACCTCATCGCGCGCGGCTTCGGCGGCGGCTACTCCGTGCCGCCCCGCTTCGTTGCCGCGCTCGCCTGCTACGCCTTCATCGCTGCGCTGTTCATCCTGTTCTGGCCGGGCGGCTCGGCGCCGCGCTATTATTTTCCGATGGTGCCGGCGCTGTGCGTGTTCGGCGGGCTCGCCTACGATGCGCTGGCCGCACGGCGGCCGCAGATCGTCGCCCCGCTCTTGCTGCTGACGGCGGGGCTTCTCGTCTACGCTCTGGGCTATTCCATTGCCTCGCCGCTGTTGCCGATGCGCTTCCGGCCGACGCAAATCGAGGCGGCGCGGATCACCCAACTGGTGCAGGCCGCGCCCGCCCCGATCTACCGGACCGGCGACACGGGGCTCAACGTGCTGCCCTATGTGCCCGGCCGCATCCGCAACGCCACCCTCGACGAGCTCGGCACGGTTTCGGGGCCGGCCTGGATGGTGCTGCCGGCCGACGAGGCCGCGGCCCTGCTGGCGCGGCGGCCGGACAAGCTGCACGCGGTGATGCCGCTCGGCGAAGCGCAGCAATGGCGGCTGTTGCGGCTCGATCCATGAAACGGCCCGGTCGCGCGGTCTTGCCGCGCCAAGTTTTCGGGGCATAGCGCGCGGTACGGACTGGCAAACCTGCCGCGTTCTCACTACGTTCGACTGGCGTGACCGCTGCCCGGTAGCGCGTTCACGCGCGTGTTCGACGCGCTAGACCCGCGGGAACGAGTTCCATTCCTCCAAGAGCTGCCTCCGAAAGCTGCCCCGAACGCTGAATGAACGATCTTTTCGACAGCTCCGACAAGCGTGCCGGCCGCCAGAATGCCGCAGATAGCCGTCGTGTGATTTCCATCCGCGGCGCCCGCGAGCACAACCTCAAGAACGTCGATCTCGACATTCCGCGCGACCAGCTGGTGGTGTTCACCGGGCTGTCCGGCTCGGGGAAATCCTCGCTCGCCTTCGACACCATCTATGCCGAGGGCCAGCGCCGTTACGTCGAGAGCCTGTCGGCTTACGCGCGGCAGTTCCTGGAGATGATGCAGAAGCCGGACGTCGACCAGATCGACGGCCTCTCCCCCGCCATCTCCATCGAGCAGAAAACCACCTCGCGCAATCCGCGCTCGACGGTCGGCACCGTCACCGAGATCCACGACTACATGCGGCTTCTGTGGGCGCGCGTCGGCGTCCCCTACTCGCCGGCGACCGGGCTGCCGATCGAGAGCCAGACCGTGTCGCAGATGGTCGACCGCATCATGGCGCTGCCGGAAGGGACGCGGCTTTATCTGCTGGCGCCGGTGGTGCGCGGGCGCAAGGGCGAGTACCGCAAGGAGCTCGCCGACTTTATGAGGAAGGGCTACCAGCGCGTCAAAGTCGACGGCCAATTCTACGAGATCGCCGCGGTGCCGGCGCTCGACAAGAAGTTCAACCACGACATCGACGTGGTGGTCGATCGCCTGGTGGTGCGGCCGGACATTTCCACGCGGCTGGCGGATTCATTGGAGCAGGCGCTCAAGCTCGCCGACGGGCTGGCGGTGGCGGAGCTTGCCGACGGCGCGTCGGCCGAGGGCGAGAAAAAAACCAAACTCGCCACCGCCGCGGCGTCGGACGCCAACCGTCTGGTCTTCTCCGAAAAATTCGCCTGCCCGGTGTCCGGCTTCACCATTCCGGAGATCGAGCCGCGGCTGTTCTCGTTCAATAATCCGTTCGGCGCCTGCCCGAAATGCGGCGGCCTCGGCATCGAGCAGCACATCGATCCCGATCTGGTCATTCCCGACAAGGAGCGCACGCTGCGCAAGGGCGCCATCGCGCCGTGGGCGAAATCGTCGTCGCCCTATTACGTGCAGACGCTCGCCGCGCTGGGCAAGCATTACCGCTTCACGCTCGACAGCAAATGGAAGGACCTGCCGAAGAAGACGCAGGACGCCATCCTCTACGGCTCCGGCGACACCGACATCCGCATGTCCTACGACGACGGCATCCGCGCCTACGAGACCAAGCGGCCGTTCGAGGGCGTCGTCACCAATCTCGAGCGCCGCTTCCGCGAGACCGAGAGCGAATGGGCGCGCGAGGAGATCGCCCGCTATTTCACCGACGTGCCGTGCGAGGCCTGCAAAGGCTATCGGCTGAAGCCGGAAGCGCTGTGCGTGAAAATCGGCGGCCTGAATATCGGCGAAGTCTCCGACATGTCGGTCAAAGGCGCCGCGGCCTGGTTCGCTGAGCTACCCGAAAAACTCACCGCAAAGCAGAACGAGATCGCCGGGCGCATCCTCAAGGAGATCCGCGCGCGGCTGAAATTTCTGGTCGATGTCGGGCTCGATTATCTGACATTGGCGCGGGCGTCTGGCACGCTGTCCGGCGGCGAGAGCCAAAGGATCCGGCTGGCCTCGCAGATCGGCTCCGGGCTGACCGGCGTGCTTTATGTGCTCGACGAACCGTCGATCGGGCTGCATCAGCGCGACAACGCGCGGCTCCTCGACACGCTGCGGCGGCTGCGCGACCTCGGCAACACCGTGATCGTGGTCGAGCACGACGAGGACGCCATCCGCGCCGCCGATTATGTGGTCGATGTCGGGCCCGGCGCCGGCGTGCATGGCGGCAGCATCGTCGCCCAAGGCACGCCCGCCGATATCATGGCCAATCCGAACTCGCTGACCGGCGAGTATCTCAACGGCGTGCGCGAGATCGCCGTACCGGAGCGGCGGCCGAAAAATCCGCACCGCGTGCTGCGGGTGGTCGGCGCCCGCGGCAATAATCTGAAAAACATCACCGCGGATATCCCGCTCGGCCTGTTCACCTGCGTCACCGGCGTGTCCGGCGGCGGCAAGTCGACGCTGCTCGTCGACACGCTGTACAAGGCACTGGCGCGGCGGCTCAACGGCGCCAGCGAGGCCCCTGCCCGCTTCGACCGCATCGAAGGCCTCGAGCATCTCGACAAGGTGATCGACATCGACCAGTCGCCGATCGGGCGCACGCCGCGGAGTAATCCCGCCACCTATACCGGCGCCTTTACGCCGATCCGCGAATGGTTCGCCGGCCTGCCGGAATCCAAGGCCCGCGGCTACGCGCCCGGCCGCTTCTCCTTCAACGTCAAGGGCGGCCGCTGCGAGGCCTGCCAGGGCGACGGCGTCATCAAGATCGAGATGCACTTCCTGCCCGACGTCTACGTCACCTGCGACGTCTGCAAGGGCAAGCGCTACAACCGCGAGACGCTGGAAGTGCTGTTCAAGGGCAAATCCATCGCCGACGTGCTCGACATGACCGTTGAGGAGGCGCTGGAATTCTTCAAGGTGGTGCCGCGGGTGCGCGACGTGCTCACGCTGTTGCGCCGCGTCGGCCTCGACTACATCCATGTCGGCCAGCAGGCGACGACGCTGTCCGGCGGCGAGGCGCAGCGCGTCAAGCTTGCGAAAGAGCTTTCAAAACGCGCCACCGGCCGCACGCTCTACATTCTCGACGAGCCGACCACCGGACTGCATTTCCACGACGTGGCGAAGCTTCTGGAAGTGCTGCACGAGCTGGTGGAGAGCGGCAACACCGTGGTGGTGATCGAGCACAATCTCGAAGTCATCAAGACCGCCGACTGGATCATCGACCTCGGCCCCGAAGGCGGCGACGGCGGCGGCGAAATCGTCGCCGCGAACACCCCGGAAGACATCGTGCGCGAGCCGCGGAGCTACACGGGCGCGTTCCTCAAGCCGGTGCTGGCGCGCGGCGGCGCCGGCGGCAAGCGCCGCAAGCGCATCGAGGCGGCGGAGTAGATTTCCTTCTCCCCGCGCGCGGGGAGAAGGCGGCGAGCGGCGCTTGCCGCGAGCCGGATGAGGGGGCGCTTACAGGCGCTCAGAATTGTGGACACGCCCCTCACCCGCCTCCAGAGCCTGTCATCGGGCCGGCCAACTTCGGGCCGGACCCGTTGGCTTCGCGCGATGACGGGAATAACGCGGGCGCGGATGCTCGCCAGAACGGTGTTATTTGCTCGTGGGCGTTCTTCTCCCCTTTCCCCGTGGGCCCGTGGCGGAGAGGGGTTCGCCGCGCCCCTTCCATCAGCCTGCTCCGCAGGGCGGTCCCCCTCCCCCGCGGTTGCGGGGGAGGATGAAACAGCACCGATGAAAGAGCGCGAGGCGTCGGTACGCGAGGCTCAGCAGCGCTTACCCGGCTCGCATTTGGGCTTGGGCGGCGGTGCACGCCGCGGCGGGGGCGGTGGCGGCGGAGCACGGCGTGGCGGCGGGCTTGCCGTGCGCGGCGGCGGCGGCGGATGAGCGACCGCATGCGGCGGTGGCGGCGGCGGCGTCACGCGCGGCGGGGGCGGCGGCAACTTCTTGACCTCCGGCTGAGGACCCGTTCCCGGCTCGCGTTTTTCCATCTCGCGCTCGTTGCCGGGAGCGGTGACGGCGCCGTGACCGATGCTGGGGCCGCTGTGGCCCTTCGGCGACACGGCGAGGATCGGCTGGCCGGGACGGGCGGCAATAGTGTCCGCGCCCTTGAACGATCCCGGGTGCACCGTGGCCGCCACGGTCGGATGGCCGTGATTGTTGGCCAGCGTCAGCGTCGGATCCTTGGCCGCCATCTCGGCATGGTGCGTCTGCTCGGCGGTCGGCGCGACGTGGTGCTGCTTTTCAGCCGCGAGTTGCTCGGGCGTCGGCTTCGCCCTTATTCCGCCGGCGCCGCCGTTATAGCCGACATTGGTTTTGTTCACGATCACCGTCTTGCTGTAGACGTTGGTGATCCTGACATTGGTGATGTTGTTGACGGTGCGGTTGTAGAAGAAATGGCGGTCGCGCCAGTAGCCGCCTTCGTAGCCGTATCCGGTGTAGCCGAAGCCGTAGACCACGCCGCCGTAGAATCCGACGGTCGGCCCCCAATAGCCGGAGTGAAAGAGATAAACGCCGTCATCCCAGCCCCAATAGCCCGGCGTCCACAACAGCTCCGGCTCGGGCGGCAGCACCCAGGTCCCCGGCACCCAGTAATAGCCGTCGTCGTCGCTCCAGGCCCAATAACCCGGCACCCACAGATAACCCGGCTCCGGGATCGGCGGCTGGTCGTAATCAGGCAGCGGCGGCGGTTCGATGTCGACGCGAATGATCGCGTCGACTTGCGCCCGGGCCGGAGACAGCGGCGCCCACGCGCAAAGGCTGAAAGCAACCGCCAATAAAGTCGCGCCAATGAAACGCATTCCGGAAAGCTCCCGTCATCCCAACCCGTTTCCCCATACGAGTCCTTGCGCCATCCTACCTGAACTCGTGCTGAACAGGCGATAAGGCATTTGGCGCTACCGCATCACCGAAGGCTCCGAGGAAATCCAGATGCGCAAGGTCGCCGGCTTCCTCTTCGGCTATATGGGGCCGGGGCGGGAGAAGATGCGACCGCCGCAATAAAGCCGAGCGATCGTTCCCGGATTCCGCTGCGCTCATCCCTACCGCATCGTCATGCCCGGCCTTGTGCCGGGCATCCACGTCTTAACATGGACGAGGGCGGCAAAGACGTGGATGGCCGGGATGGGCCCGGCCATGACGACTCGATTGCGAGCGCCAGCGAAGCAATCCAGGCGGTGCGCTGGATCGCCCTTCGAACGCTCAGAATCGCGGCAACGCCCCCTCACCCGATTTGCTCGCATCCCCTTGCGAATCGACCTCTCCCCGCGCGCGGGGCGAGGTATAATGCAAGCCGGTGCTGGCGCGCGGGGCGGCGGCAGCAAGCGCCGCAAGCGCGTCGAGGCGGCGGAGTGATACTGCTTGTGACAGGGCACTAACGGGCTTCAGATTATTTCCGGACGGACTATTCCGTACGTGGAACTACGCCGGGTATCGTGATTTAGCTTTCAGTCAGCAGCAGCAAATTTCGCCGTCCGATATTTTCGAAACGCTCACAGCGTTGTGTCAAGATGTGCATCGCAGACTTAACTTCGCTATCGAGCCTGACGAAGCTCTCAGGACTATCGCAGGTATAGAATGGGAACTTTCGGTTGGACCGATTCACCCTTTCTACGACGCATGTGGACGAATTTCTCGGTATTATTCAACATTGTTGTCCGTCTGGTTTTCAGTGCCGGTAATAGATAGAGGCGGAAGAGAAACATATTTTGATTTTTCAAGGCGCGGGCGCGCTGCTTTTCAAGATTACATTATGTCGCGCCCAAGATTATTGCTGCCTCAGTAACCAGGGGCGAAATGCTACAATACCATCGCCCTGGAGCGTCCAATCTGGTTGACCGCGATGTCGTACTAGGTTTGTGGCACGCGACGCAGAGCTATGCGCGGAAGTTGGTGACGGTGTGAAGGGGTAAGGCGGCGTATCGTGGGGGTGTTCGACGCCTCCACTTCTCCACTGAAGGAGTGATACGCCGTGACCCAGGATAATATCGTCAAGCTGTC
>JBEKWO010000103.1:0-12143 GCA_049512975.1 Xanthobacteraceae bacterium
CTATGATGATCTCGTCGATCATTGTTGCGCTGCCTGGAATAAGCTCGTTGATCAACCCTGGCGCATCATGTCCATTGGATTGCGGTCGTGGGCTCACGGGTTTTGATCAATGAGATTTGGTATAAGTGGCTAAGAAACAAACACCAGCGCGAGCGCTACGGCTGTACGACCAGAACACTTGAAAGAATGAGGAAAGATGGCCGCCTGCCGCCGGCTCAATATCCATTCGGCAACCGCGTCCCGGCCAACACCGAAGCGGAACTCGACGCGCATGACGCGGCTGTGATCAAGCACGGCCCGCAGCAGCGTCGGCGGGACGGAGCGACGGCGCGCACGCAACATCAAGCAGCGGAGTAGCGAAAAGAAACCCGGCCGCGCGAATGCGGCCGGGGCAAGTGTTCGTGGATGGAACAAACAAGGCGGTCTAAACCACCGCCGACAACAAGGAGAAAGTCGTCGTGCACACATATAATATAGACCAAGGCGGCGAGCAAGCGCCGACCGCCGACACCACTAACATCATCCCTATCGCCAGCAAGAAGCCGATCGCCGACGGCATCGCCGGCGCCATGTCGGAGGCGCTGATCACCGAGATCGACGCCGCCGTCAAGGCGATGAACAAAGCCGAAAAAGTGGCGACGACCGCGAAGGAGACATTCGTTTCGCGATCGAAAGAAGTTGGCGTGCTGTTGCTGCGCTGGCGAGAACTTAATCCGGAAGAAACTTGGGACGTGATCTTCAAGCGCGTCGGCCTTGGACATTCTCGCGGGTTCGATTGTCTGAAAGTTGCAGGCGGCCGCAGAACGGACGAAGAATTACGGCAGGATGCGCGGGAACGCCAGCGCAGGTCCCGCTTGAACAAGAAGCCGCTGACACCGGCGCCGGAATTGCCGGAGCCCAAGCAGGTGTTGCTCGGCAACGGCGACATCATGACCGGGAAGCCGGCGGAGTACGTGACGGTCACGGACTCTACCCAAGTCAGTGCGGAGAAGAACGCCGCCGCCGACACACCAACAACCGCGCCCGTCGACCCCAACCTCGGACCCCGGGCGTTCGATTCCCTCGAAACCGTCCGCCTGCGAGCGTCGCTGCTGGCTCTGGAGCAATTCAAACACGCCGCCGCCAAATGGCTGCCGAGGATGTCCGAGCCCCAACGGGTGGAAGCGGTGGTCTACGTGCGCGACTTCAAAGTGAAGGAGGTCGTGTGATGGCCGACCGCGACGCGATCATCGAGAAGATCAAGGCGTTATTCGCCAAGACGACCGAGAACGGCTGCACCGAGGGCGAGATGTTGTCGGCGCTCGACAAGGCGGCGGCGCTGCAGGACGCCTACGACATCACCGACGAGGAACTGCAGATCGCCAAGGACGAGGCGGTCAGCATGCACGCCGACCCGCCGAACCTGAAGGATCCACACCAGATTAAATGGCGCCTGTCATACGGCGTTGCTCAGTTTTGCGACGTGCGGATCTTCCGCACGCGGCGCGAAACCGGCCTCACGTGCGTCGGCATGCCGAGCGATGTCCAGTTCGCCATGTGGCTGCTCAACACCATCGCGGACTTCGTTTACGCCGAACTCTATGGTCACCTCATCGGCTGCCTCGCGCCGCGGGGCGAGCGCCGCGTCATCATCCGAACGTTCACCGCGGCTTGCTGCGAGCGCATCAGCGAACGTCTGCTTGCCTTGGTCGAACGCTCGAAGACGGCGCGCACCAGCAGCGGCCGCGAACTGGTCGTCGTCAAGGACGCCGCGATCAAGGTCTTCATGAAAGACAACGGCATCCGCCTGCGCATGTGCAGCAGCTCCGCGCCGTCGACGTTCGACGCGGCGGCGCACGCCGCAGGCCGCGCCGCCGGCGACCGCGCCAACTTCGGCCGGCCGGTGACCGGCGCCGCCAGCGTTCTCCGGATCGGGAACGGGAAATGACGGCAGCACCAGCTGAAAAGAACGAGGACGTGGCCACACCCGAGGCGCCAGATCTGCAGAAGCTGGTCGCTCGCTTCGGCCAGTACGACAGGATCACGCCGGCGGCCTGGGCGGAGTTCGACCGCGAAATGGAAATGTATCAGGCATGGCTGCGCCGCAAATAGAAATACGCACGTCGTCTTCGCCGCCGACGGCGACGTGCGCATCTTCATCGGCGGCAACAAAACTGGAGACGTGAAATGTCCAACGGTAAAAACCTGAAAACGTACAGCACGGAAATCGCGAACATCGACGACGCCGCGCGTCAGGATGCCAGCTTCGACAAGAGCCTCAAATATAAAAAAGGTGATTACTTGATCGACGACAGCATCCCAGTCGCGCACGGCACCAAGTTCCTGACCCATCCAGAGGCGTGGACGAAAGTTTGGTCGAAGTTCGACAAGGACGACGAGAGCGGCAACTGGAAACTACTGGAGAAGAAGCACTACCGCGTGGCCCGCGGCGAGAAAGCGCCGGAGCGTGAAGATTTAGACGAGTGGCCTGACCAAACCAACTGGCCGAAGGACGACGACGGCGAACCAACGGACCCTTGGGTACTGTTCTATCTGATCCCGTTCGAGATCCTGGACAGCGGCGAGCTGATCATCTTCCAGACCCGATCCGGCGGCGGCCGCCGCGCGGTTGCCGATCTCGCCAAGGAATGGACGCGGCACGCGATCAAGAACGGCGGCGGCCAGCCGATCGTCGCGCTGGGCGAGACAACCTTCCCGTCGAAGAAATACGGCAAGGTGCGACGGCCGCTGTTCACCGTCGTCGACTGGGACGACGCGGCGGTCAGCAACGCGTCTCCCGTCAATGACGTTCCTCCCGACGAAGAACTGCCGGCGGCGGACGACGGCGACTTCGACGACCGCGTACCATTTTGAGGAGAGATACCAACAAACAACCCGCCGCCGCTGCCAATATGCGGCGGCGGCCAACACACGAAAGGACGTGAATATGACCAAAGAAACGCCGGTCGACAGGGTGACCGAAAAAGTGGCCGAGGCCGTGGAGCAGGCCGGGCTCGCGTACCAGTTCAGCCCCGGTTCGTACACTATGTCGGCGCTGCAGAGCTGCCTCGCCGCCATAGCCGCGCTCGACGGCGTGGTCGTGATGCCGAAGGACGTCTACGACGCGGCCGAAATCCTGATCGGCGACTACCTCTGGAACGATTACGACGAGGCCATCAAGTGCCTCCGCGGCGAGGACGACGACGCGGCCGCCGACAAGCTCGAAGCCGCTGCCGAACTCTACAGGGAGAAATGGCTGATGACGCGCCCGGACGAGCCTGCCGCCGCGCTCGACAGCTGCAATGGCGTGCAGGAAGGCGAAGCCGCAGACGAAGACGAAGACGAAGACGGCTGGAAGGACTTCCAGGTCTCATTGGATCTCGCGTTCCCGGTCAAGGGCTGACCGCGTGCGGCCCGTTCTTTTTCAAGGACGCCGACGATGTTGACATTAAGACTTCTGCACCACGCGCTGGGCGGCAACATTTCCAACGGCGAACTTCTTCGATGGCTGCGGCGGCAATTCAAGCGGACGGCCATGGTCGATGGCGCGGTCGATCACGTCATCGTCGAACAGGCCGACCAGATCGGCGCGAAAATTACCACCCCATTCGCTATCTGAAGCGGTGGGGTCGGCTAGCTTCTGCGCCTCGATCACGGCGTCGCTCAACATTGGATTGAAGGTCTGGCTGGAACCTTGCACGACCAAGATATCGTCGCTGTCCACGCCGAAATGTTGCTTGTGCTTGGCGTGCAGGAGGGTTGCTTGAGCGCATCCCAGGCCGTGTCGGCAAGGACCAAGTGACGCATCCGAGAAATTGTCACGACGATCTGGCCAACGCGGTGTGCGGCTGCCTGCGCCAGCTGGCCGTCCGCGTGAGCTTCTTTGGTCCTGACGCAACGTGGATCGACGGCCCTGACCTCGACGCGCAACCCTCTGACACCGCGAACCAGAGCTACAAGGAACTGGCGGACAACGGCGGCACCACGCAGCAAATGCTCCAACGATGGCTGGAGAAACAAAATGGCTGACAACGAGAGCAACAAAAGAGACATCAAGAAGAAGGCAGCGGCGGGCCGCAGTGTCACGGTTCGCGTCGCTACACCCCGACTTGCCCGACCAGTTGTTTGTTGTGGCTGATAGACCGGGTCGCGGCGTCGGGCGTGCGCTGACGGATGCGGCGTGGGCGTGCCGCTAGCTTGGCGGCGTTCAACACTGGTTCGCTGTTCGGCCCAGACGCCCGCTGGCTCGATTGACGTATCCACCAGTGGGTGGTGACGACGTTTATTTGAACAAACAAAGGAGGGTCCGATGACCCCACGAACCTACCAACGACACGACCTCGACGATAACCACGCCTACGACGAAAACGGCATCTTGAAAGATGGTCACGCGCTTCGTGTGCCACTTCGAATGATGGACGCAATGCAAAAGGATGCGCACGAGCATTTCTCAAGAGCGAAAGTTACCGATGGTGCCGGCGATAGCGACTTGGGCCTCCACCGGCCCGGCTTCCGCATCAGCAACACCATCACCCGTGACCGGAGCGTCTACGCCGCTTACGACGCCGCCGCCGAAGTCGCCTACAAGAACGTCGGCCGTGTCGAGAGCGAGGTTCGCGGTCAGCGTGAGGGAGATTCCCGTACCGCGAAATCTGACCAAGGCAGGGATGCCTCTGCCGACAGCAAACTCAACGACGCCATGCGCGACGAGCGCGAGGCCGCGCACCAGGAATATCAAGACCGAATCCAAAACGCTTGGAAGGATGGACGATAAGCTCCATGGGCGGCGATCGGTGGTAACGGCGCGATGAGCGTCAGCGCTAGCTGCACGCGGATCGAACCAGATTGGCTCAGTTGAAAGCGACTGTTGGTCGCATGCTACCGATGTGCATACCGCTTGGCCGCCGCCAGGTCCCGGCGCAGTTCCTCCGCCGTTCGGCGCGGACCGTAGCCGGGCGTGTCGCGCTGGATGCGCCACCCCTCTCTCAGCGGGCCCGCGTCTACCGTATCGAAGCCGAACTGGTCGAGCAAATGGGTCACTCTGGCTTTGGCATCTTTGTCGTCACCAGCGATGACCAGCGCGCGGCGATTCTTCGCGCCAGCTGGTTGTCCGTGAGTAGTAAGGTCAGCGGCATAGATATGGTTGAAGGCTTTGACGACCTTCGAGGTTGGCAGATGGGCCTGCAAGAGTTCTGACGTAGTGGTCGATTCATTGTCGAGCTCGGGAATGTGGCCGTCGCGCTCAGGGTAGTAATTGTCGGTGTCGATGACGATTTTGCCCGCCAAGGGCTCGACCGGAACCTTCCGGTAGTTCTTTAGCGGCACCGTAACAACGACAATGTCTCCAGCCTTTGCTGCCTCGACGGCGGTCGCCGCGCGGGCCTTTGGGCCGAGCTCTGCGATGAGAGCAGACAACGTCTCTGGCCCGCGTGAATTGCTGATCACCACGTTGTAGTCGTTTTCTATCGCGAGTCGTGCGATCTGGCTGCCAATGCGTCCGGCGCCGATAATTCCGATGGTCGTCATAGCTCCATCTCCTCACCACGTGGCTTCGTTTCAGACAGTACATCGTGGTTAGTTTTTCGAACGCAAGACGACCAAGCAGCCTGTGTCGTTTTCATCGTCATTCACGGCGATTGGATCCTTCGCGTCGATTCGCTGCGGTGCAGCGATATGTCCGGAGTTGGGTGTAAAGCGGAAGTCGCTCGCGCACGCTCGAAATGACGTGAATGACCCAAAGCGGACTTCGCACGTCGTTTGGTTCAATTCGCATCTATAGCAATCGAATGAGCACGCAGACGTGCTCGATCAGATCCCTGAGATGATCACACCCCGCTGCCCCCTATGGGGCGCTCCCAAACACTTCGCAAGGGTCTTCGGTTAGTTTTCGCCGTCACCAGGTTCGTTTTCGGCTTCCCTCGTGGCGATCCAAATGGAGGAGTCGTGGATCTCGGTTGAGATCAAAATCGGCTTCCAGCCAACTCTGGGATAGTGTACGATTTTCAAAATATGCCTCACACGCGAATAACCCGTCCGGCTTCTAGGCCAGAAGGAGAGAGCAATGGCAGCCCAAGTTCAATGGAACCTCTCGGGTGACTATTTCGAGAACTGCAATTGCAGCGTCGTGTGTCCGTGTTTCGTATCGAAGAGCGCGCCCCTTACGTCGCGGCCAACCGAGGGCATGTGCGACGTGGCGCTGATCTTCCATATCGAGAGCGGCAGCTATGACGGCACGGTGCTTGACGGCCTCAACGTTGCGCTCGCAGTCCATACGCCTGGACCGATGGGAGAAGGAAATTGGTCGGTGGCTGCCTACATCGATCAACAAGCCAGTGATAAGCAGACTGAAGCACTCGGTGCGATCTTCACCGGTGCTGCCGGCGGTCCCATGGCGCAGTTGGCGCCGCTGATTGCCAAGAACCTTGGGGTGAGCAAGGTACCAATCACTTACCGAATTGAAGGCAAAAAGCGTTCCGCGGAAATCACCGGCATCTTACACATGTCCGTTGATCCGCTGCCTACCGCGCATCCCAGCGGAGAGATGTGGGCCAACACCGGCCATCCGGTTAGCCCTGACAAGCTGGCATTCGCCGTGGGAGCCCCGGGGAATACGTTTAACGATCACGGGATGCGCTGGGATAATTCTGGCAAGAACGGACACTACGCGCCGATCCGCTGGTCAAATCATTCCTGATGTCGCCGGCTGCGACCTTCCCTCGCGCCCTGATCGCAATCCCTTAACGATGAGCGACTCGGTTCTCGAAGCCGTGTTGCGTCGCGACCGCGCGATCGTAGTCGCGGCGCTTAGCGTGCTGGCGGTACTCGCGTGGGCCGATCTCGTCTGGCTCGCTAACGATATGGCAATGGGCGGCATGGACATGACCGGTTTTCGCATGATTCCCGCGGGCCAAGGCCTGATGATGCCAGCGAGCGAGCCCTGGAAGCCAATCGAATTTGGCTACATGCTTGCAATGTGGGCGGTAATGATGATCGGCATGATGACGCCCTCAGTCGCGCCGATGATCCTCATCTATGCGCGTGTCGGGCGACAGGCGCTGATGGACGGCAAGCCGTTCGCTGCAACAGCGTGGTTCGCCGGCGGCTATTTGTTGGCATGGACGGCCTTCTCACTTGCGGCAACCTCGGCGCAATGGGCCCTCGAACGTGCAACGTTACTTACACCGATGATGGTCAGCGCGAGCAATATTCTTGGCGGCGTGGTGTTAATCGTCGCAGGCCTTTATCAGTGGACGCCGCTCAAGGAGGCGTGCTTGTCCCATTGCCAAGCGCCGCTCACATTCATCTTGGGCCACGGCGGCTTCCGCAGCGATCCGACCGGCGCTCTGACGCTCGGCTTGCGTCACGGCCTCTACTGTATCGGCTGTTGCTGGGCCTTGATGGCGCTCCTGTTCGTCGGTGGTGTCATGAATCTTTTTTGGATCGCCGCGCTCGCAATCCTTGTGTTACTGGAGAAAGTCATACCGTCCGGCCGGATCATCGCGCGACTCGCCGGCCTCGCCTTCATGGCGGGGGGTGGATGGATGCTGATTCAACATGCTTAAAAAGCACGACGATCGCATCAAACGCGCACGCTCGCATCCGCCACGAGGGTCATCGACTGGGCGGGGTCGATGTCGCGTATTGGCCCATCTCTGCCGCGCCGACCTCGCGCCTCCGTGTCCGTTATTAGGTGTCTAGCTGCCGCGCTGGTCCCATGGCCGGCGCGGCAGTTGATGACCCACTGCGGACATGCCGGTGAGGCTGGCTACTGTTCACTTTTGAGGTAAGAGCCAACATGTCTCGGACGTTTGGCGTCAACTCGCCACGAACATTAGTGAGCTACCCGATTTTTCCAACAAAGCAGCCGCGGTGTCGCCAAAGAACAGCTTCTCGCCGGGGCGGCGGCCGACCCCCATGACCACCAGATTGTGCCGGCGGCGCGCCATTTCCTCCAGGATCGCTTCTTCTGTTGCGACGTTGGCGCGCACGGACGTTCGTAGGTTCACCTCATAGGTTTCGGCCAGCTCGACGATGTCCTTGAGGATTGCTTCTTCGTATTGCTGCGACCTTTTCTTCTTGCCGCCGGCAGCGATATAGAGCGCGGTGAGCGGCGCCTTGCTCGCACGTGCGAGCGCAATGGCGATCTCGGCGGCGCGACGCGACGGTTCAGTGCCGTTGACCGGGACCAGGATGCTCAGCTTGCCATGCAGCGGATTTTCGACGTGCTCTTTGCGAGCATCGACCACGACAATCGGTCCGTCGAAGCCGGCGGCAAGGCTTGCCACATCGTCGTGAAATTGGTCCTGGCGAATGGCGGTCTTTTCCATGCCGATGATCATTAGATCGTAGCCCTTCTTAGCTTCCTCGGCGACCGCCTCCTGCTTCGGCGCTTTTTCCACCATCGTGGTCACAACGAGCTTGATATCGGTCTTTTCTTCGGACGTGTTTGCCAGCTCAGCCTGCTCGGCGACTTCCTTCACGGTTTCGCCCGCTTCTCTCGCCTTTTCCTTCTCGGCATTGGCCGCTGCCTTTCCAGTCTTCTTGTCGGTCTTGATGTGCATCACAGTCGTCGGCATCGCATTGCTGCCGGCAATGATCCCCGCGATGCGCGTGGCAAACTTGCCGTTGGTGCTCCCGTCGATGACGAGGAGGAGCCGCTCGAGTTTCGGCACGAAGCCCTTGGCTTCGACATCCTCGCGGTCGAGCCGTTGCTTTTCATCCTTGCGCATCGGCAGTCGGGCCAGCGCCCACCGCAACGTCGGCGGCATTGCCACGGTGGTGATTACCGCCATCGTGACGATCATGGTGAACAGGTTCTGGTTGAGCGCTCCCATTGAAAGGCCGATGGTCGCAACGATCACCTCGGTCGAGCCGCGCGCATTCATGCCGGTGCCGAGCGCTAGTGATTCGCGTGGGGTGAGGCCAGCGAGCTTGCCGCCAATAAATGCGCCGCTGAACTTGCCGAGGCTGGCGATTGCGATCAGTCCAAGGGTGAGCGTCAGCAGGGCTGGATCCTTGAGGATGGTGAGATCGGCGCTCAAGCCGGCGGTGCCGAAAAATACTGGCATGAAGAACGCGAAGATTAGGCCGCGCAGCTGCTCGTCGATGTGACGGGTGAGGATCGGCGATTCACCTATCAGGATGCCGGCGACGAAGGCTCCAAGCACGGTATGCACGCCGATCAAATCGGTGATGATCGCCATCACGCCCATGATCAACAAGATCGCGGTGATCACCGCAAAATCGCTTTCGAAATTGTCATTGACCCAGCGGATGATGCTGAACACCGCAGGCCGGCCTATGGTGAGGCTCAGCCCCATGAACACAAGCGTGCCAAGCACGCTTTTCGCGATGCTGAAGGCGTCAACCTGGCCCTGTAGCGCCAGACTGAAGATGATCGCGGTGATGATCCAGCCGACGGTGTCGTCGATGATCGCGGAGGCGAGAATGACCTGGCCGACCGTGCGGCGAGTGAAGTTCATTTCGGCGATGACGGTTGCCACGATCTTCACCGATGCGATCGACAGCGCGGTACCAAGGAACAGTGCGGTGATCAGCCGCTTGCCCGGATCGGGCAGCATGGAATCGGGCAGCAGTTCGCCAAGCGCCACGCCACAGGCGAATGGAATTAAAATGCCCGCGAGCGAGGCGGCTACCGACGCCCGTCCGGTTCTCTTCACCAGCTTGAGATCGATCTCCATGCCGGTGAGCAAAAGCAGCAAGAGCACGCCAAACTGCGAGATTGCATCGATCATCGCCTTCTGCTCTTTAGCGGCGGGGAATAGCGCGTGCTGCCAATCAGGAAATAGCGCGCCCAGCACCGAAGGACCGAGCACCAATCCCGCGATTAGTTGGCCCATCACCGCCGGCTGTTTGAACCACAGCATGACCTCGCCGAGCAAGCGGCCGGTCAGCATCAGAATGACGATCTGGGCAACGAATAGAAGTTCGGATGGGCCTTTTGGAACTTCCCCCGTGGCAGAGGCCGATCCTGCCTCCAACGCAAGCAGAGCCACCAGCGCGGAAAGCCATAGCAGTCGGGCGCAAATGGTCGTCATGGCGCTTGGCAGCCACAGATGGCTAGGCCATGCGCTTTTCTTGCTGGATCGGGAATTCGCGAATGCGAATGCCGGTGGTGTGATAAATTGCATTGGTGACCACTGCGGCGGAGCCAGACATTCTCGCGCTTCAGTTCCTTCATCTGCGTCGCCTCATCAATCTGATGATGATACGATTTTGATTGATGCAGTGACAACGGGATAAGGAAGGCAACAATGATTGAGCGATATACTGACCATGCCGCGAACGAACGCACGTTTCTAGCATGGGTTCGCACCTCCATCGCGATTATGGCTTTTGGATTCTTGGTAGAAAAATTCGACCTGTTCTTAGAGTTTGCAAGCAAGTCACTCGCAACGCGTCTGCCGTCCATCGGCGGGCAACTTGTTGGTAATATTGTCGGACTGCTTCTTATTGCGCTGGGCGGCGCGACAATGGTTTTGGCAATAATCCGTTTCCGCCAAACCTCGCTCGATATCGATAGCGCAGATACGCGGCCCGGCACCGGGGACCGGATCGACATCATTCTCACGACACTATTGGTTATTTTAGGCGCTGCATTGTTTGTCTATCTTTCGTACACCCTCATAAGCCGAATTTGATGATTCAGATGCCCCCTGGCACCCGAACGCTTCGCAGAAAAGTCAGATTCCTCTTGCACCGCGGGCACCGTCCATACATGGCCCGTTTCGACGTTCACCGCAAAGCAGCAAAACGTCAGCAATTGAAGGTAAAGCGGACGTCGCCTGTGCTCGCTCGAAATGACGTGAATGACCCAGAGCGGTCATCCGGGAGCTTTTCGCTACGGCCTACCGCGTGCCGGGCGAGAGAGAAAGCAACCGCGGGTTCGCCGGGAGGAGGCCTATGACGAGCGTTGCCCCTCGGGACGAAAAGCTAGTTTTCGGCATTTCCGGCGGCTCGCTCGCCACAATCGGATCACCGTCTCGCTGGATGTGCTGGTCAATCTCTTGGCACAGCACTCAACACTTCTCTTGGCACAGCACTCAACATTTGCGAAGGTCAAAGCATGAGCGGACAGCGTATTGACGGCGTAGCCGTCGTGACCGGCGGCGCGAGCGGCATCGGCGCCGCCTGTTGCCGTATGTTGGCGGAGACGGGCGCGACGGTCGTCGTGCTCGACCGCGACGAGGCGCGGGCGAACGCGGTGGCGGCCGAAGTCAACGGCAAGCCATGGGTGGCTGATGTTGGCGACGAGAAGGGTCTCGACGACTGCGCCAGCGCCATCGAAGACGCTGTCGGGCCTGTGAACGTCCTGGTGAACAGTGCCGGCGTGTTGCAAGCAAGTGCCAGCCCTCCCGAGCAACTGCCAATGTCGTCGTGGGACGACGTCGTTCGCATCGACCAGCGCGGCACCTATGTGGCGTCGGTCGCGTTCGGGCGGCGCATGGCCAAGCGCGGACGCGGCTGCATCATCAACATCGCCTCGGTTACCGGCATGCGCTCGGTGCCGCTGCACGCCTATGCCCCGGCCAAGGCGGCGGTCATTGCCATAACCGAATGTCTCGCCGCGGAATGGGGCCGCTCGGGCGTGCGGGTCAACGTGGTGTCGCCGGGCTACACGCTTACTCCTCTCCTTCAGGCCGCCATCGATAAGGGCGAGCGCGACGTCTCCAAGATCAAGGAAAATTCCGCGCTCGGCCGGATGGTAAGCCCAGAAGAAGTTGCACGCGCCGTCTGCTTCTTGGCGAGCGAGGACGCTTCCGCGATCACCGGCGTCAACCTCCCGGTGGATTGCGGTTGGCTGGTCACGCCGCCGTGGCACAC
Source organism: Xanthobacteraceae bacterium (assembly GCA_049512975.1). Taxonomy (GTDB): domain Bacteria; phylum Pseudomonadota; class Alphaproteobacteria; order Rhizobiales; family Xanthobacteraceae; genus BOG-931. The sequence continues at coordinate 11,824 of JBEKWO010000103.1, forward strand.
ATATGGTGGCCTCCGTCCGGCGCGCAGATGATGGTGCATGCGCCGCGTCCGCCGAAGCGCAAGGCGGGGCTAGGATGCTTTCCTCGATGTCGCCTATTTGGCCCTGAACGTCACTTGTCGCAATGCAGCGATTTGGTCGCTTTCGGGTGAGAAGCGGACATTGCGGGGACACGGCAAATCGGTCGTTCGTGACCCTGAGCTCGACTTTGTGGATTTTTGCCCGGGTTTTAGACGCCGGCCCAGAAGATTGCCGCTTCCGCAATAATGCTCGCGGCCTGTTCGACGCGGGCTGCCATGCGTCCGAAGGGGCCGAACGGAAC
>JBEKWO010000104.1:0-12043 GCA_049512975.1 Xanthobacteraceae bacterium
CCCAATCCTTGAGGGTGCGCAGCACCGGCCGCAGGTCGCGGCCCTTTTCGGTGAGAACGTACTCGGCGCGCGGCGGGTGATCTTCGTAAAAGCGCCGCTCGATGATGCCGCTGTCCTCCAGCGTCTTCAGCCGCGCCGAAAGCGTGTTCGGGCTGATCCCCGAAAGCGAAACCAGCAGGTCCTGAAACTTGCGCGGTCCCTCAACGACCAGATCGCGCAGAATGAGGATGGTCCATCGCTCGCCGATGATCTCCAGCGTGCGGGCGATCGGGCATTTGCGGTCGTAAAGTGCCGACATCCGATTAACCGAAAAAGCGCAGCGCCGGGAGCTCGCACGGGCGAGGCCGGTCACCGCGGTGCATCTCATCACAAACGCGAGAGCCGCGCTAGTGAGTATGTTTTATATAGTGACTATGACACAGGAAGTCAATAGGGACAAGTATGGACTGCCGCGGCGGCCCTATCGCCGACCGGCAAGCGTCCAAGCTGAAAGGACCAACCCCATGATCCTCATTCTGGTGATTGCGGCGCTCGTCGGCGCCTTCCGGTTCGGCAGGCGACCGGCGCCTGCAAGCGTTGATCAAGCCAATGGCAAGGGAACCGTGTCATGACGCTCATCGTCCTCCAGGTCATCGTGCAATCCATCTCGTCGACGCTGCAGTGGCTCGGTTTCTACGTCGGCATCCGCGCCCTGCCGGACGACAAATCCCGCCGTTGGCGCTGGATGGTCGGTTCGGCGCTGGTGTTTGCGGCGTGGCTGATCGGCGTCGCGCTGATGGCCGCGGCCGGTTTCTTTCCGTCAACGCGGGTGCCCGTGGCGTTAGCCACGACGCTGGCGGTCGGCTATGTCGTCCTGCTCTCGCCGACATTCCGCGTCGTCATCGCCGGCATTCCGCAGCATTGGCTGATCGGCATACAGACGTTCAGGATCCTCGGCGGCGTCTTCCTGATCCGCTATTTCAACGGCGAGCTGCCTGCCCTGTTCGCCGTTCCCGCCGGCGTCGGCGACATTCTCACCGGCATCCTGGCGCCGCTCGTCGCCTACTGGTGGTTCGTCGGCAAACCCTATACGCGGAGCGCCGCGATAGCCTGGAACGTGTTCGGCATGGCCGATCTCATCAACGCCGTCGCGATCGGAGTTCTGACCGGCGGTGGCGGCGGCGGCATCGTATTTCCGATCGTGCTCATCCCGATTTACGCGGTGCCGCGCGCGTTCCTCATCCATTCCTATTCGCTCATCGGCCTGCTGCGCAAAACAGCGCGGCAGCCGAAGCCAAGCGAGTCGTTGCACTACGGCACCCAGCTTGCCTGAGCCGGCGAAGGCGGCGGCTGCGGCCGGTCTCTGCGGCAAGCGCGGCGCGGATCAGCATTCGGGCCGCGCTTTGCGCGTCCGCGCAAATGCCGCGAAATCCGCGGCAGCTACTTCGCTTTGATCTGCCCCGGATCGTTCAGAATGATCTCGGGCCTTCCGTTGTGGAGGCGCACCGGGCCGGTGATATCGACGGTCTTGCCGTCAAGGGCGTCCACATTGGAAAACTTGGTCACATCGCGCGAGAAGATGACCGCCGTAAAGGTGTTTTCGGATAGCGGCCGCCGATGTCGATGAAGGTGGCGCGGCCGGAGGCGGCGGTGTGGACCTCGCTGACCACACCTTCCACGGTCACGGTCTGGCCGACATGCGCCTTGGCGTCGGCTGCCGCAATCATTTGCGTTTGCGCCAGCGCCGGCGCCGCAGCAAGCGTGAACCCAAGCCCCAGTAAAAAAGCGAACGCTTTCATTTTTTCCTCCGTCGATACGCGGGCCGCCGATGATCTCCCGCAACAGATAGGAACACTGACTGGAACAAAACAAGAACATAAAATGGAGGCAACGTCAACGGCTTCCATCATGGTTCACCACGACAAGCCCGGCGAAATCTGCGATCAACATCTGCGCATCACCCGCATATCGCGGAGCCTTGTCATCGCCTCATGCGGGCGAAGTGGCCGGATCGACTTGCAGATGAAATGGCCCTCTTGGTTCAAGCCGAGCTCGCACCGCAAGCCGGCGGCGCCGGTGTCGCTGACGCAATGTCCGCGCGGCGGCGCCGAAATGTTCAGAGTGGACAAGAGCACGATGTCGGGCCGCGACATGCGAACCTACCGCTGCGATCACTGCCAGGAGGAGCACGTCGTGGATTATGGGATCGCACTTTGGCAGGCCATATCGGACGCGCGCCAATCGGACGACTGACGCGTCGTCATTCAAGAAGCGCGTGGGCCGCCTGCTTAGCGCACCGAAATGCTCAATCCGCTCAAATCGACGTTGACCTGCAAGCCGATCTGCCGGCCGGTCAGCGTCAACACCGCGCCCTTTTCGTTGCGCAGCACGATCGCCTGGCCGCCGACGCCGACCGCGGCGCCGGCGCCGGCCGCGCCATAGACGCCGGAGACATCGTACGGGCTATTGATATTGCTGACGGAGCCGTAGAAAGACGTCTCCGACGCACCAAACACCAAGCCGGCGCTCAGACCGCCGATCGAAATCGGGTAGCGCTGGCCGTGAAAGACCAACCAGCCGCTGCCGCCGGAGGCGCCGATGAACCAGCCGCCCTTGAGCACCCGGAAACTGATCGTGCCGTTCTCGGCGTGAGCGGCAGACATAAGGCCGGTGCCGGCGAAGGCGACGATCAGCGCCATCAGGGCGGCACGAAATCCGGACGAGAGTCGCATGGTGATGTTCTCCCTTGGCATGCTTTGAAGATTGTCGTTGCTTTGGTGTATGGCGTAAAGCCAAGCTTCGCTGTTGCCGCCGGCGTGGCGTCCCCTATTTCCCTGCGGCCTTGCGCAACGCCGCATTGATGCGTTCCTGCCAGCCCGGGCCGTCTTCCTGGAAGAAATCGAGCACGTCACGGTCGATGCGCAGCGACACCATCTCCTTGACACCGGGCAGCGCCGGCGTCTTCGGCGGCGCTTCCGCCGGCTTGGGGGCGGTTGCGGCTTTGAAGGCCTGTTCGGCCTGCCAGCGGGAATCGCTCGTCGTGCGTCGTGCCATATCGGACCTACAGCAGTCGGACGTATAGCAAATCGTGCCCGGGTTGAGGAGAAGGAATCCGGGGGAGCGTCACCGTCCGCCGTCCGCCTTCCGCCTTCGCAACTCGCTACGGCGCGACAAGGCGTGCAATCCGCGCTACGCTTGGCGAAGCTCTCGCTGACCGCACTTTGACCGCACCTGGCGCGTGACCTTTGGGGACCATCATGAGCAATTCTGGCTCGCTTTCACTCGCGGAGCTCGACAGGCGCATTGCCATCGTGCGTGACAACATCCGGCAGCTGATCGAGCAAGCGGCGGCTCTCTCCGGCGCCGAGGACGAAGCGAGAAGCGCCGATCGGATCGCGCAACAAAATGAAGAGCTTGAACGGCTGCTGCAGCAGCGCGACGCGCTGTTGAAGAAATAACGTATCGACCAAAGCGCAAGCGGCCGCCTTGGCGGCGGGCCACAGGTAGCAAGCCGACGCCGGCTACTCGCCGACCGGCAGCGGCGGGCGCGGCGGATCCTTGCTGGTTGCGCCCGAAGCGGGACGCAGCATTTCGGGAATTTTCGCGAGCGTGGAGAGAAAGCCCTTGTCCTCCTCGTGAGCCGGAGGCGCGGGCTGCGGCGACGGCGATGCCTCGACGGCGGCAACCGGCCGCGACTTGACCTCGACCGGCGTCAGCGGTTCGGGCTGGACCGGAGCCTGCTGCACCGGCTCCCGTGCCACTTCGGCGGCGGGTGGCGTCGCGATGACCGCGGCGGCGGCAGGCGGCGCCACCGCGACCGCGCCGGTGGTTCCGGGAACGGGGCCCTCGGCCGGGCGCGGCTCCACCGCGGCGGCAGGCGGCGCCGGCGGTAAACTCAGCGTCTGCGGCGCCGCGTCGGATGATGCCGGCCGATGGGCGTCGACCTTTTCCAGCGCGGCGCGAACCTGGGCCTCGACCGATTCCGCGTCGCGGGGCTTGCTGTCCGGCGATTCCGCCTCGCGGGGCTTGCTGTCCGGCGATTCCGCCTCGCGCGGCTTGCTCTCCGGCGCAGTGGTACCGGTCGTCATCGGCCTGTGGGACGGCACCGCCTGGATAGCATTCACATTCGTCCGTGCCGGCCGCTTGGCGGCAGGACCGGCATCCGGCGCCGCCGCGGGACGCGGCTCATCGGCGTCGGCAGAAGCGGGCGGAACCGGCTGGAGCGGCTGGGCGCGTGGGGTCTTGGATATCACCCCGCTCGCGCTCGGGGCGGTCTGGATGGCGGCTGGTGTCGGCGCCGGCTCTCGCGTCGGCCAAGGCAAATAGCCGCCGAGATGCGCCACCAGATAGCCGCCGACCGCCGTGGCGATGCTGGCGGCGCAGATCTCGAGGAACTTCATGGTGAAGCGCGAGAAATAGGAAACCTTGTCTGGCACAGACATCCCCAGAAAGCGTTCGTCGAACGGCCTCGTCCCGATATAGATACAAACGGCCAGTATCGGGCGAAATTGAGATGATCGCGGCCCCACGTCGATAGCAACGGCCGGCAAGCGGAACCCGAACCGGGCCACGGCGCCGGCGCGGTCGCAGTAGCGAAACCCAGGGTAGGATCACAACGCCGCTTACGTTATAACGAACCCGAGAGTGTCATGAGCGATCTGCCGCCAATGCCCGCGCGCCGCATTACGGTGCGGGCGCTGTTGCTCGGCGACCGGATCGAGACCGCCGGCCTCGAACGCAAGGATGTGCTGTCGACGGTACCGCTGGCGTTTCGCGCCGGCGAGAACGGCGTCGTCGCGCTGTTCCGTTACGGCGTCGCCGTGCTGGTCGGCATGTCGCCGCTGGAAGAGGAGGAGGTGATCGGCCGCTTGGACGGCCGCGTCGTCGGTGCGATAGCAATCCGCGAAGAAGAGTCGGTGCAGATCGAAATCGCGCCGGACAAGGACGATCAGATCACGCCGTCGGGCGTTATCATCGTGAAAACGCTGACCACCGAACATACGCTGCTGATCGCGGATGCGCTCGCCACCAGCGTCATCCTGGCGCACGACGAGAAAAACGTGGCGAAGGTTTTCGACGTGATCCAGCCCATCGCCCAGGAACTGGCGGAGCGCGGGCGCACGCCCGGCGGCCGCCGCGCCATTCTCAAACACATCGGCAACGCGTTACTGGTGCAACATCGCGTTTCCGGCCTGGTCGCGGTGGCGGAAAAACCCGACGTGCTCTGGGAGCGACCGTCGCTGGAGCGCTTCTACGCGCGGCTGGAAGACGAATATGAATTAAAGGAGCGCGCCGACGTCCTGACCCGCAAACTCACCGTGATCTCCGATTCCGCCAAGGCGTTTGCCGACATCATCGATACCGAGCGGGCGGCGCGGCTGGAGTTGATCATCATCATCCTCATCGCGGTCGAGATCGTGATCGGCGGCTTGCAGCTGTTGATGCGTTAGCCGCCGGCGGGGTGTGATCCTTTTGCCGCACTTTGGATTTAATCGGCGCGGCCGTGACGCGTCGCCGCACCGCCGCCGCGCTAACGCCTTGATTGACCGTCACGCCGCGACCGTCTCAACACACAAGAAAGAGGGTGTAGCGTGAAATTTCCTATTTTGTTCGCCGCGGCAGCCGCCGCAACGCTCGCATCGCCGTTCGCGGCGCAAGCGCAGGGCATTCCCGACGGCATCGCCCACGGCACCTATGTCGGCGGCACTACGGCGGGACCGGTCGGCGCGGTCGTCGGCGGCGCAGTTGGCGGCGTGATCGGTGGCGTCGAGGGTCTGTTCGGGGTGCGGCCGGTCTACGCCGCCTATCCGGAACCGCGCATGTATCACCACCGGCGATGGGTCAGACATTCCTATCGGCACCGGAGACACACGACCGGTTAAAGGCGTCAGCACCCCCCGCTCGATGGCGCTGGTCAACGAGCCCTCGGGCCGCGCGCCGCGCGCCCGAGGGTCGCTCCGCAAAGATCGACCGTCAGGTTAGTGCGCACGGTTCGCTCAGGCCGGCGCCTACCCGATCGCGGCCGCGGCATGAACAGTATAGCTATAGACCAGAATGCCGATCACCAGGACCAATGTCATGAGCAGCAGCGGCGTCAGGAATCGGACGTCGTTCCGGCGGTCGATATCGCGTTGGTTCGCCATGGTACGCGCCTTTTGCGGCTTTGCAGGCTAACCCGCGCACCCGGCCGTCCGTTCCTCAAGCACACCTGGCCCGAACGCGCGAGGACGATGGACGCGGCGTTCGCGTCCTTGCAACCCGCGCTGCCTGTTTGCCGAGTCAACGGCTGCGGCCATCCTTGGCTTGTCCGTCCAGCCAATCCGACAGGCTGCCGGACGTGGCCTTTCTCTTAGCCTTCCGTTTCGCGGCGGCCGGCTGCGGCGGCGCCGCGGCAGCGTCTCTGGCTAGGCGGAGCGCCTTCAATTTCTCGGTTTTCGCGCGCAACGCCGCCGCCATGGATTCGTACTCGGACGTTGCCTTTTTGGCGTCTTGCGCCCGCTGCATCTTTGCGAACTGAGCGTTCGCCTCATACCCTTTGGATTTCTCCGTCATATCGCTTCCTTCTGGCTGCAGCATCCATATCAGGCCGCGGGCCTGATTGGCGAGGCGGCAAAGCGGCCGGCTGTTGCGCCGGCGGCTCCGTAAATGCCAACATAGACCCGGTGAGGCCCGCGATCCGTTAACGGGTGAACCCCGATCACAGTCCGATTGAGAATGTCGTTCGAGCGCAGGTGAACCGATGACCCATATCACTTACAAAATCGTTCGCCATGAAGATGGCTGGGCCTACACGGTCAATGGCGCGTTCTCGGAGAGCTTTCCCACGCACGCGGAAGCGCTCGAAGCCGCGCGCCGCGCCGCCGCCGAACAGCGGCAGCACGGAAATACCGAGGCCATCGAATATGAGGACGAGAGCGGCAAGTGGCACTCGGAGGTCGCGCTCGGCAGCGACCGGCCGGATACCGACGTCGAGGATAGCGCCTAGAGAAGACGCCTTTCGAACCTGGTGTTGCGAAAACTGCCCCGGCTCAAATCCGGGGCAGTTGTTTTTTGTCCGGCGCCGCTACCACCAGCGGTACCTGTGGCAGCGGTAGGGGCCGATCACAAAATCGCGGTAGCATTTGACGACGCCGCGCCGGGTCTGGCGCTCGGCATATTGCGCCTGCTGCACCGGCGAGGCGGCCGTCGCGGCTTCCTTCATAGCCGATGCGCTAGCCGGAACGGCGCCGGCGCTTTGACAGCAAATAAGACCGATACCAGCGGCGAAGCTCAAGGCGGCTAACGTCTTTTTCATGGGATTCCTCCTGGTGCAGCCCCAAAACAAACTAACACAGTCTCCGTCGGTTCCATAAGGCTGGCATCGGCAAACGCCTCAACCCGCCGCGCCGGTGCCTTGGAAGGCCTCCAGCCGCAGCCGCAGCACCGCCCCGAACCAGACGGCGTGCGCGGTGTGATCGCGATAGTCGTCGCCGGTTTCGGGATGCAGCAGGATGGCCAGCCCGTCGCGGTTGAGCATCAGCCACGGCAGGAAAGAAGCCAGCAGGTCGCTCGGAAAGGCGATCTGATACATCGCTTGGGTGTGCGGCCCGACCAGCTCGTCGTGCCAGCGCCCAAGCTTGGCCTGCGGAAACGCCGCGGCGACGCGCCGCCGCAAACGCTCGGCGCGGCCGCGCGTGGTCGCGGGATCGTAATAGACATGCGCGTGATAGCCGGTGATCGCCTCGGGACGGGCTGCCGCGGCGGGCGCGCCGGCGGGTTCCTCGGACACGGGGATCGTCCTCATCAATCCGGATAATCGAGAATGTCGCCGTCGGCGATGGCGCCGTCAATGCCGGGATCGATTTCCTGGATGAGCGAGCCGGCGACCGGACCGCCATCCGGGCCCAACGCCATCGGTGGCTGCGGCGGCGGCGAGATCAGATCACGGTAATTTCTCATGGCCAGCTCGCCGCCGAGGAAAACGCACTTGCAATAGTCGGGATCGGCGTAGAGGTAATAGCGCCTGCCGGCCTTGGTGCGCGCGACAAATTTGCGTGCCGGCAATCGCTTCAGCCGTTCGATCTGCGCCGGCGTATTGGCCGGGCGCATGATGAAGCCGACATCCTCAAGCTTCATGTCCCTGGCTTCCTGAGCCGCCGCCGTAGCGCCGAGCAGGCCAAAGACCAGCAAAGCGAGAACGCATGCGTGACGCCGATACATGACGATTCTCACGGGTGTGGGGTGCTCTTACGCACCTTGCCGAAACGGCGGGCGAGCCACAACGCGGCGACGAGAACGCCGAGCGCGGTGGCGATGGAGCCGCCGAGCGGCGGCGGCAGCGGCGGGAAGAAATAACGCAGCAGCGCGCCGGCGACGGCGAAATTGAACCAGCCCCAGAGCACGTTGACGATCGCCGAGGACTCGCCGACCCCCGGCGGCGAGGCGAACGGCGTCTGGAATTTGTTGCCGCAAATGCCTTGCACGAAATGCGGAATGCCGTTGGCAAGGAAAGCGCCAGCCAGGAAATGCGCGAGATAGTCATACCAGGGCATGACACGTCCTTTGTTGGTGCTCAAAACCTTTGTTGGTGCGTAAACCGACCCGCGACGCGGACCCCGGTTTCGCCGCTCGAGCGTATCATGGCGGCGGCGCCCTCGCCGCATGTTTGTCGGCCGCGCGGCGCGGATTTTCATGCCCGCCGGTTCAATACAGCTGTGCGGGGCGCGGGCCGGGATGGAAAATGCTTGCCAGCAGCACGGCGAGAATGCCGGTGAGAAAAATACCGTCGAAGGTTCCGGCACCGCCGATAGAGGCGACCGGCGCACCGAGGCCGCGCACCTTGTCGAGATTGGTGAGGTCGGCGCCGATCAGCGTGCCCATGCTGCCGGCGATATAGGCGAGGGGCGCGGCGTCTCGGCGCGACAGTAGCAAAGCGACGACGGCCGTGACCAGGGCCGGCAAAAACACCGGCACCGCGATGCCGAGGCCGGGCACCGAATGGCGAGCCAGTGCAGCACCAGCGCGACGAGCGCGGTGGCGATCGCGCCGTTGAGCCACAATCGCCGGGTGATCAGGAGATAGAGCGACATCAGCGTCGGAATGATCGCGCCGCCGACATTGACGGCGATCACCGTGCCCGGCCATTCGGCGACCACCGGCACGGCATATTGTATGCCGAAGAAGTCGATCACCTGGTTTGACATGACCCGCTCGTCCGGCAGATTGGCAACCGGGATGTTGAAATAACTGCCGACCAGCGAGGCGAACAACAGCCACATGGCGGTCGACGAACTGACGCCGACGCTGACATAGGCTTGGCGCAGCGCGCCCAGCAGCAGGAGAAGGAACACGATCACGAAAATGCCGAGCAGGATCGAAAAGAAGCCGAGCGACAGCGGCAGGTAGTGGAAGGGGCTGACGTGCATTGGCGCTGCTCTAAAATTTAGCTAACACCGTAGCGCGGATGGCGCGACAGCGAAATCCGAAACGGCAAGCTGTGCAGCTCCCGCATCGGTGACCGCTGCCGCGCGGCCGTGGCAAGGGAGATTGCCATGACGGAAGTCGCGCCGTCGCGCGAGGTGCCGCTGCCGCGAATGGTGCCGGCGACCTTGAGCTTCGTCGCCGGCTATGTCGACAGCTACACATTTCTCGCGCTGTTTGGACTGTTCGTCGCCCAGGTGACCGGGAGTTTCGTCATCGGCGGCGCCGAGCTGGTCATGCACGACACCGGCGTCGCCGGTAAGCTCATCGCCATCGTCGCGTTCCTGGTGGCGGCGGCCTTGACCGCGGGATTGATCGGCTGGCTGCGCCAGCAAGGCCGCGCGGCCTTGCCGTGGATGCTCGCCTTCGAGACCATGCTGCTCGCGGCGTTCACCTTGCTCCTCGTCGCCGGCCCGCCGATCGAAGGCGCCAACGACTGGCACGGCATCTTCGCCGGCCTGTTCGGCGCCATGGCGATGGGCACGCAGAGCGTCATCGTGCGGCTGTTGATGCGCGGCATCCCGCAGACCAACGTGATGACCGGCAACATGACTCAGCTCGGCATCTCGAGCACCGAGCTTTTTCTCGCCTGGCGCCGGTGCGCGCGCGATCCGAGCGATTCCACCAGCGAGCGGCAATTCATCGCGGTGCGATCGCAGCTCGCCGTGGTGCTGGCGATCGCGACCGGCTTCCTGCTCGGCGCCGCTTGCGGCGCGGTGGCCTTCGCCAAGGCCGGGTTGCCCGGCGCGCCACTCGCCGTCGCGCTGGTCGGCGCGCTGATGCTGTGGGCGGCTTGGCGCGGGCGGCAGGCGTGACTATCGTGCAAGACGAGAAAAATGGAGCAGGTGATGCCACAGCATCCCGAAGCGATCGTCGCCGGCAAGCAGCGCCCATTCACCGGGGCCGAGTTCCTGGAATCGCTGCGCGACGGCCGCGAGGTCTACATCTACGGCGAGCGGATCAAAGACGTCACCGCGCATCCGGCCTTTCGCAATTCGGCCGCCTCCGTCGCGCTCCTCTACGACGCCTTGCACGACAAAGCCTCCAAGGACGTGCTCACCGCGCCGACCGACACCGGCTCCGGCGGCTACACCCATAAATTCTTCAAGGTGGCGCGCTCGCGCGAGGAGGTGGTGGCGCAGCGCGACGCCATCGCCGCCTGGGCCCGCATCACCTATGGCTGGCTCGGCCGCAGTCCCGATTACAAGGCCGCGTTCCTCAACACGCTCGGGGCCAACGCCGAGTTTTACGGCAAGTTCGCCGACAATGCGCGGGCCTGGCACAAGCGCGGCCAGGAGGCGGTGCTGTTTCTCAATCACGCGCTGGTCAACCCGCCGATCGACCGCGACAAGCCGGCCGAGCAGGTCAAGGACGTCTACATCACCATCCAGAAGGAAACCGATGCCGGCATCTACGTCTCCGGCGCCAAGGTCGTCGCCACCAACTCGGCGCTGACGCACTACAATTTTCTCGGCCAGAACATGGGCCAGGAGATCAACGACCCGGCCATGGTGGTGATGTTCATCGCGCCGATGAACACGCCTGGCATCAAGCTGATCTGCCGGCCGTCCTACGAATTCGCCGCCGCGGCCACCGGCTCGCCGTGGGATTATCCGCTGACCTCGCGGTTCGACGAGAACGACGCCATTTTCGTTTTCGATAACGCGTTCATCCCGTGGGAGAACGTCTTCATCCACCGCGACGTGGACAAGCTGAAAAGCTTTTATCCGCAATCCGGCTTCTTCAACGGCTTCACCATGCAGGGCTGCACCCGGCTGGCGGTCAAGCTCGATCTCATCGCCGGGCTTCTCTACAAGGCGGCGCGCGCCACTGGCGTCGAGGCGTTCCGCGGCGTGCAGGCGCAGATCGGCGAGGTGATCGGCTGGCGCAATCTGTTCTGGTCGCTGACCGACGCCATGGCGTTCAATCCGCAGCCCTGGGTCAACGGCGCGGTGTTGCCCAACGGCCGCGCCTCGAGCGCTTATCGGCTGTTCATGACCGAGGCTTATCCGGCGGTGCGCTCGATTGTCGAGAAGGTGATCGCCTCGGGCCTCATCTACCTTCCGTCGCACGCCCGCGACTTCAAGAACCCGGACATCGACAAATATCTGGCCAAATACGTGCGCGGCTCGAACGGCATCGATTACAAGGAGCGCATCAAGACCATGAAGCTCCTGTGGGACGCCATCGGCACCGAGTTCGGCGCCCGGCACGAGCTCTACGAAATGAACTATTCCGGCAGCCATGAGCTCATCCGCATCTTCCCGCTGCAACAGGCGCAAGGCTCCGGCGTGCTCAAGGAGATGGTCGGGCTCGCCGAGCAATGCATGGCCGATTACGACGAGAACGGCTGGCGCCATCCGGCCTATCGCGACGGCACGGATGTGAGTGTCGTCGGCAAGGGGTGAGACAAATTCTCGACAATCGCTACCGACGACTCCGAGCGGGATCGCTGGCAGCAAAGCGACGAACAATCCAGACTAGCACTACTTTGGCAGATTTACTCACGCTGCTTTTCCTCGCTGATCCAGGATCGGCAGTACGGACATCGCTGAGGACTTGATCGCATGATGAGGTCGACGATGGCGTGGCGGACCGCCGGCAA
>JBEKWO010000105.1:0-11959 GCA_049512975.1 Xanthobacteraceae bacterium
GTACAAAAGCAGATTGTTGATCTTGCAGAAAAAATGCAAGCCTCAACGAAGGCAATGAAAACAATCCAAAAAATTCATCGAACATTGTGCGTGAAAGACAAGACTGGTTGAAAAACGGCTTAGAGGAGCAACTCTGACGACGTCAATTGAGTTAATGGCTCGTGCCCAATGACCAAGCTGACACGTCGAAGCGCTATAGCAGGTTTAGTTTCCACAGTATCTTGCCCGGCGATCGCTGGTTTACAACTTCAACCCGATTTTGACGTGTTAATTGTAGGCGCTGGAGCCGCCGGAATTGCTGCGGCCAGACGCATCGCTGCTTCTGGACGAACATTTGCAATCTTGGAGGCTAGCGATCGTCGGGGCGGCCGATGTTTCACTGATATGAGTACATTTGATCAGCCCTATGACCAGTGTGCATATTCAATCCACCCTAAGAGAGCTGGTCTTTCAAAAAATGCTCGCTCGGGCGCGGAGACAACGGGGAGATGCGGCTTAATAAGGCTGGCGGGAGGGGCGCCCGTCGCGCGATGCCGGACCAAGGCGATTTTGGCTTGAGCGAATGGCGCGAAACGATTCGCAGCGGCGAGCGCGTGCTGATCCGCCGGGTGCGGCCTGAAGACACGGCGCTATATCCGGATTTTCTAGGCGATGTCAGCGCCGAGGATTTGCGCCTTCGGTTTTTCGCGCGCATCGCCGAGCTCAGCGCCACGGAAGCCGATAAGCTCAGCCATGTCGACTACAGGCACGAAATGGCTTTCATCGCGCTCGACGAAGACACCGGTCGCATGCTCGGGCTCGTGCGTTTGAAGGACGAGCTTGACGAAATAACCGCGGAATTCGCCATCTTGGTCCGCTCGCGCCTCAAGGGTCACGGGCTCGGCTGGCTGCTGATGCGGCACATCATCGATTACGCCAAAGAAAAAGGCCTGCGGCGCGTCTATGGCGATGTGTTGACCGAAAACACGAGCATGCTGCAAATGTGCGCCGAACTCGGTTTCCGCGAGCTGGACATGGGATCGCATATGAGGCGCTTTGTGCTCGATCTAGAGGCGCGCACCTCAGAATGACGGCATGTTGGTCGTCTTCCCCGGCCATTTGCAGAGATCGCCGATCAGGCATTTTTCGCACAGCGGCCGGCGGGCGAGGCAGACGTAGCGGCCGTGCAGGATGAGCCAGTGGTGGGCGTGCAGCCGGTAGCGCTCGGGTACGACCTGCATCAGCTTCATTTCCACGTCGAGCGGCGTCTTGCCGACGGCTAAGCCCGTGCGGTTGCCGACGCGGAAGATGTGGGTGTCCACCGCGATGGTCGGCTCGCCGAAGGCGATATTGAGAACGACGTTCGCGGTCTTGCGCCCGACGCCGGGCAGCGCTTCCAGCGCGGCGCGGTCGTGCGGCACCTTGCCGCCATGCTCGGCGACGAGCTTCTCCGACAGCGCGATCACGTTCCTCGCCTTGGTGCGATAAAGCCCGATGGTCTTGATCAGCTCGCGCACGCGCGCTTCGCCGAGCTTGACCATCTTCTCCGGCGTGTCGGCGAGCTTGAACAAAGCCGGGGTCGCCTTGTTCACCCCGGCATCGGTCGCCTGCGCCGACAAAACGACCGCCACCAACAGCGTGAACGGATTGATGTGCTGGAGTTCGCCGCGCGGGGTCGGATTGGCGGCGGCGAAACGGCGGAACGCTTCTTCGATCTCGGCGGTTGTCCATTGCGGCAAGTCGCCGTGGGCGGCCGCGGTATCGGCCTTGCCCTGCGCCTTGCGGGCGGCTTTGCGGCTTTGCCGAGTGGTCTTTCGCGCCATGTTTCCCGTATAGTCACCGCCATGAACGACGACAACAGCGACAACGGCGCCTTCCCCGAGCCGAAAATCTTTTCGGCCGTGATCACGCCGCACCGCTCGCTGGGCAGGACCGGCTTTCTGCTGCTGATGCTGTGCATCGGCGCTGTCAGCTTCGTTTGCGGACTATTGTTCCTGGTCATCGGCGCCTGGCCGGTGTTCGGCTTCTTTGGCCTCGACGTCTTGCTGATCTACTGGGCGTTCCAGGCCAATTTCCGCGCAGCGCGGGCTTATGAGGAGGTGACGGTCACCGCCTGCGAACTGACGGTGCGCCAGGTCTGCCATCGCGGCCGCGTGCGCGAGTGCACGCTCAACCCGCTGTGGGTGCGGCTCGACCGCATCGTGCACGAGGAATTCGGCATCGAGCGGCTGTTTCTGGTCTCGCACGGCCGGCGGCTGCCGATCGCCGCTTTTCTCGGGCCGGACGAGAAGGCAAGCTTTGCGCGCGCGCTGTCGAGCGCGCTCGGCGAAGCCAAGCGCGGGCCAACGCGCACGGTGCTGGAGCAAGGCAGAAATCGGGTGGTTTGAACGGCGATTGGGCCCTAGATGGGGGGAAATATGGAGGCACCCATGCTCTCGCCCGATCGCGTTTCGGACCTTACGCCGCTCGTCACCGCCGCCAGCGATTACGAGGTGGTGCGTCGCGCCATCGGCCACATCCGCAGCCATTGGCGCGAGCAGCCCGAAGTCGAGGCCATCGCCGAAGCCGCCGGCGTAACCCCGACCGAGCTGCACCATTTGTTCCGCCGCTGGGCCGGCATTACGCCGAAAGCTTTTTTGCAGGCGCTCACGCTCGACGGCGCGCGGCGCCTGCTGCGCGATTCCGCGAGCGTGCTTGACGCCACTTATGAGGTCGGCCTCTCCGGTCCCGGCCGGCTGCACGATTTGTTCGTCACCCACGAAGCGATGTCGCCGGGCGAATGGAAGGCGGGCGGCGAAGGCTTGACCATCCGCTTCGGCTTTCATCCATCGCCGTTCGGCACCGCGCTGATCATGGCAACCGAGCGCGGTCTTGCCGGTCTCGCTCTGGCCGATCGCGGCGAAGAGCAAAGTGCGCTCGCCGACATGAAAAGCCGCTGGCCGAAGGCGCGCTATGTCGAAGACCCCGCCGCCACGGCGGCGTTCGCCAAGCGTATTTTCGACCCGTCGCAGTGGCGGCCGAGCGAACCGCTGCGCGTCATCCTGATCGGCACCGACTGGGAGGTCCGGGTCTGGGAGGCGCTGTTGAAAATCCCGATGGGCAAAGTCGCAACCTATTCGGCTATCGCCGGCAAAGTCCGCACGCCTTCTGCCGCGCGCGCCGTCGGCGCCGCGGTCGGCAAGAATCCGATTTGTTTTGTCGTGCCGTGCCACCGCGTCATCGGCAAGAGCGGCGACCTGACCGGCTATCACTGGGGCATCACCCGCAAACACGCCATGCTCGGCTGGGAAGCGGGGCAGGTCGGTGCGGCGTAGGTCCTCTCCTTCTCCCCGCGTGCGGGGAGAAGTGAATTGAATTACGCCGCCAAATCGCGCTTCTCGGCCACCGTCGAATCGGCGTTGAGCCGATAGATCAGCGGCACGCCGGTCGCGATCTCGCGCGCGACAATCTGTTGCGGCGACAGCCGCTCCAGCACCATCACCAGCGCGCGCAGCGAATTGCCGTGGGCGGAGACGAGCACGTTGTCGCCGCGCAGCACGCGCGGCAGCATCTCCTGGATGTAATAAGGCAGCACGCGCGCGGCGGTGTCCTTGAGACTCTCGCCGCCGGGCGGCGCGACATCGTAGGAACGCCGCCACATCTGCACCTGCTCGGCGCCCCATTTCACGCGCGCATCGTCCTTGTTGAGGCCGACGAGGTCGCCGTAATCGCGCTCGTTGAGAGCCCGGTCCTTGAACACCGGAATGCTCGTTTGCCCGATCTCCTCGAGCATGAGGTCGAGCGAATGTTGCGCGCGAACGAGCGCCGAGGTGAAGGCGACATCGAAGCGGATATTTTGCGCCTTGAGCTTGCGCCCGGCGGTGCGCGCTTCCCCGATACCGTTGTCGGTGAGGCCGACGTCGCGCCAGCCGGTAAAGAGGTTTTTCAGATTCCACTCGCTCTGGCCGTGCCGTACCAGCACCAGGATGCGGTCACCCATTCCATGTCCTTTGCGGATTTCAAATATCGCGGAGCCCCAACACATCGACCATCGAATAGAGGCCGGGCTTCTGGCCGCGCGCCCATAGCGCCGCATGCAGCGCGCCGCGGGCAAAGATCATGCGGTCCTCGGCGCGATGCGTGAGTTCCAGGCGCTCGGCCGGGCCGGCGAAGATCACGGTATGATCGCCGACCACGGTGCCGCCGCGCAAAGATGCAAAACCGATATCCGCCGCCCGGCGCGGGCCGGTCATGCCATCACGCCCGCGCACCGAATGGGCCGCGAGATTGAGGCCGCGGCCGGCCGCGGCGGCGCGGCCGAGCATCAGCGCGGTGCCGGATGGCGCGTCGATTTTCCTGTTGTGGTGCATTTCCAGGATTTCGATGTCGTAGTTCTCGTCGAGTGTCTGTGCCACGCGCTTGACCAAGGCGGCGAGCAGATTGACCCCGAGGCTCATATTGCCGGATTTGACGATCGTTGCGCGGCTCGCCGCCTTCGCGATCAGCGCCTCCTCCTCGGCCGAATGGCCGGTGGTGCCGATGACATGGACGATGCCAGCGGCGGCGGTGAGTTCCGCCAAGAGGAGCGTCGCCGCCGGAACCGTGAATTCGATCAACCCGTCGGCGCCCTTGAGCAGCGGCGCGACATCGCTGACGACCTTTATGCCGTTCCGCCCAAGTCCGGCGAGCTCGTCGGCGTCGCGGCCGATGACGGCCGAATCCGCGGCTTCCGCCGCTCCGACAAGCGTAACGCCCTTGGTCGCGGCAATGGCATGGATCAGCGTGCGCCCCATGCGCCCGCCGGCGCCGGCGATCACCAACCGCATGTCGGAATTTGCAGCAGCCATGACACTTGTCTCCGGTTGCCGCGGATATAGCGGGGTGTCGCCACGCCAGCAACACAGCTTAGCCGGTAGCGATCACGGCTGCGGGCCGTCGTAGCCCTCGATGATGACGAGATCGCCGGTTGAGTGCGGCTGCCGCACCTTGATATTGGCCTGGTATTCGGGCGAGCGGTAGCAGGCGAGCGCCGCCGCGTAATCGGGAAACTCGATCACGACGTTGCGCGAGCGGCTTGCCCCTTCCACGCATTCGAACTTGCCGGCGCGCACGACGAAGCGGCCGCCGTATTTGCGAAAGATGGCGGCGTTGGCCGCGGCATAGGGCTTGTAGCCTTCGTCGTTATGCACATCGATGCGGCCGATCCAGTACCCCTTGGCCATGTCATTCCTCCTTCGCCGCTTCCTGGGCAATTTCCGCAACGATCGCCTGCGCCACGGCCCGCGGATCGGCCGCGCCGACGATCGGCCGGCCGACCACGAGATAATCGGCGCCCGCTTTAATGGCCAAAGCCGGCGTCGCGATGCGTTTCTGGTCCCCCGCTGCGGCACCGGCCGGGCGGATACCTGGCGTCACCAGCGTCATTTTTGGCCCGACCATCGGGCGCAGATTGGCCGCCTCCTCGGCGGAACAAACGAGGCCGTCGACGCCGATATCGCGCGCCTGCGCGGCGCGCTCGGCGACCAGCTCCGGCACGGTGAAGTCGTAGCCGGCCGCCGCCAGGTCGGCATCGTCGTAGGAGGTGAGCACGGTGACGGCGAGGATGCGCAGCGGCCCCTCCCGCGCTTCGACGGCGGCTTTCATGGTCTGCGGATAAGCATGAACGGTCAGGAAAGTGGCGCCGAGCCGGGCCACGCTTTTGACGCCCTCCCTCACCGTGTTGCCGATGTCGTGGAGTTTCAGATCGAGAAACACCCGCTTGCCGGCGCCGGTGAGCGTCTGCGCGTATTCAAGCCCGCCGGCAAAAGCGAGCTGATAGCCGATCTTGTAGAACGACACCGCGTCGCCGAGCCGCGCCACCATGGCCCGCGCCGCCTCGACCGAGGGCAGGTCAAGCGCGACGATCAGGCGCTCGCGCGGCTCCATCAACATGGCCGTATCCCCTCACGCCGTTCCGCGCGGCATCATGTCCGCGATCTCGACCAGGCGGCGGGCGAGCGCCTTCAACGCCGCGGCAAGACGTTCATCCTTGAGGTTGTCGCGCTCGTCGAACGCCTGGTCCGGATGCGCCACGGTGATTTGTTCCGGAATCACCAGCGCGCCGCAGCCGAGTTCGAGAATTTGCCGCAACGCCATGAGCGAACGAAGGCCGCCGGCGGCGCCGGGCGAGGCTGCGCCGATGGCGAATACGCGGCCCTTGAAGGCGGCGTAGGTCGGCTCGCCGGGATCGCGCACGCGCGAGATCCAGTCGATGGCGTTCTTCAAGAGCGGCGTGACCGAGGCGCTGTATTCGGGGCTGGCGATGAACACGCCCTGATGCGCCTCCAGCATGCGCCGCAGCTGCACCGCATGGTGCGGCACGCCGCGAACGGCAAAGTCGGCATCGAACAGCGGCAGCGGATAATCGACGAGCGAGATGCGGGTCACATCGGCCTCGGCGAACGCCAACTCCTTGGCTGCGAGCGCGGCGAGCCGCGCATTGTGCGAGCCGGAGCGCAACGAGCCGGCCATGACCAGAATTTTCGGAGGAGCCATAATCAGCGAACGGACGACAGACCACGGACGACGGATTGCAGCATAACCTATCTGTCCTCTGTCGTCCGTCCTCTGTCGTCAGACCGCCGATAGACCCACACGCGCGCAGGCGGCAGGTTCATCCAAATGCGTTCGGAGGCTTCCGCCGAGAAGCCGCCGAGCCGCCGCGGCAACGGCGAAGCCACCGAATAGGTGAACTGCACGAAGGGCGCGCCGGGCAGCATGAGGTCGAAGGCGTCGCGAATCAGCCGCAACCGCATCTTGACCGGTTTGGTCACCAGCGGCAGACCGGAGACGACCGCGGCGGCGGGCTGCAGCAGCAGCGTTTCAAGGAGGCGGCGGAGACTGTAGGCGTCGCCCTGCACCAAAGTCGCTTCGGGATAGCGCGCGCGCAGGATTCGGCAGAACGTCGGATTGAATTCGACCAGCACCAGGCGCGACGGCGCGACGCCGGCCTCGACTAGCGCTTCCGTCACCGGCCCGGTTCCGGGTCCCAGTTCGACGACCGGTCCATCGCTATGGGGATCGACATAGCGCGCCATGGTGCGCGCGAGAATCTTGCTGGAGGGCGTCACCGCGCCGGTCGAGAGCGGCCGTTCGATCCAGGAGCGCAGGAAGCTCACTTCGTCGTCAAGCCGGATACCGCGCTTGCGCTCGAATTGCCGGATTCGCTCTTCGACTTTCTTGCCGATGCCGTCGCTCTTTTGCTCGAACAGCCGGATTTGGCGGCCGATATTGCGCTCGATAAGGGTTTTGCGGAGTTCGAGGAGCCGGAGCTGGCGCTCGACTGTCTGTTCGAATTTGCGCAGGGCGGGAAGTGACATGGCAATCACGCGACGAAGACCGCCTTTCTAGAACATTCAAGGCGCGAAGGCCAGCACGCGGTGCCGACGTGCCGATGGAGTTTAGGCGGAGTTGGCCCGGCTGGTGCCGAAGCCGTCGATGAACTCCTTGACCTTGCCAAAGAATCCCGAGGATTCGGGCTGCGTTTCCGTCGACGACAGGCGGTCGAACTCGGCCAATAGCTCGCGCTGCCTCTTGGTGAGGTTCTGTGGCGTCTCGACCGCGACCTGGACATACATGTCGCCGCTCTGCCGCGCGCGCAGCACCGGCATTCCCTTGTTCTGCAGGCGTAAGCGTCGGCCGGATTGCGTCCCCGCGGGGATTTTCACCCGCGTTTTGCCGCCGTCGATCGTCGGCACCTCGAACTCTCCGCCGAGCGACGCGGTCACCATGGAGACAGGCACGCGGCAGTGCAGATCGGCACCATCGCGCTGAAAGAACGGGTGCGCGCCGATCGACAGGAAAATGTAGAGATCGCCGGGAGGACCGCCGCGCACGCCCGCCTCGCCCTCGCTGGCCAGCCGGATGCGGGTGCCGTCCTCGACGCCGGCCGGAATGTTCACCGACAAAGTCCGCTCGCGCGTCACACGGCCGGAACCCGCGCACGACGTGCATGGACTGTCGATCACTTGGCCGCGGCCTTGGCAGTTCGGGCAGGTGCGCTCCAGCGTGAAGAAGCCTTGCGCCTGACGGACCCGGCCTTGACCGCCGCACATCGGACACGCCTTCGGCTTGGTGCCGGACTTGGCGCCGGTGCCGGAGCAGGCCTCGCAGGTGACCGAGGTCGGGATGCGGATCTGCGCCGTCTTGCCCGCGTAGGCTTCCTGCAGCGAGATCTCCATATTGTAGCGCAAATCGGCGCCGCGTTCGCGGCCGGAACCGCGGCCGCGCCGGCCGCCCATGCCGAACAGATCGTCGAATATGTCGGAGAAGGTCGTGGCGAAGTCGGAACCGAAGCCGTGCGCCGCAGCGCCTATGCCGCCGTGCTCGAATGCCGCGTGGCCGAAACGATCATAGGCCGCGCGCTTGTCGGGGTCCTTGAGAATCTCGTAGGCCTCGTTGATCTCCTTGAAGCGATGTTCGGCGTCATTTTCCCCGGGATTACGATCCGGATGCCACTGCATCGCCTGTTTGCGAAATGCAGCCTTGATGTCGCTGTCGCTTGCGGTGCGCTCGACCGAGAGAGTTTCGTAGTAGCAGCGCTTGGCCATCACTCCCCACCCGATGACGTCCAATCATCCCCATTCAAAATGCAGGACGAAAGTTGCCAAGTCAAAAACGTGCACCCCCGTTTTGCGTCCGGGGGTGCAATTTTGACAGATCGCAGCGGCATCGAGCGCCTCGCCGGATCAAGCCGATTTCTTGTTCTTCTTGTCGTCGTCGACTTCGGTGAACTCGGCGTCGACCACGTCTTCCTTCTTGCCTTCGGCCGTTCCAGCACTGCCGGCGCCGCCGGCCGGCTGCTCGGCGGACTGCTTGTACATCGCCTCGCCGAGCTTCAGGGAAGCCTGCGCCAGCGCATTGGTCTTCGCCGTGATCGTGTCCGCATCGTCGCCTTTCAAGGCTTCCTTGAGGTCGGCGATGGCGTTTTCGATCGCGCGCCGGTCGGCTTCGCCGACCTTGGCGCCATGCTCGGTGAGCATTTTCTCGGTCGAATGCACCAGCGCCTCGGCGTGATTCTTCGCCTCGACCTGCGCCTTGCGTTTCTTGTCCTCTTCGGCGTGCGCCTCGGCGTCCTTGACCATCTTCTGGATGTCGGCCTCGCTCAAGCCGCCCGACGCCTGGATGCGGATCTGCTGCTCCTTGCCGGTGCCCTTGTCCCGAGCCTGGACATTGACGATGCCGTTGGCGTCGATGTCGAAGGTGACCTCGATCTGCGGTACGCCGCGCGGCGAAGGAGGAATGCCGATGAGATCGAATTGGCCGAGCATTTTATTGTCGGCCGCCATCTCGCGCTCGCCCTGGAACACGCGGATGGTCACCGCGGTCTGGCCGTCCTCGGCCGTGGAGAAGACCTGGCTCTTCTTGGTCGGGATCGTGGTGTTGCGATCGATCAGCCGGGTGAATACGCCGCCCAGCGTCTCGATGCCGAGCGACAACGGCGTCACGTCGAGCAGCAGCACGTCCTTGACGTCGCCCTGCAGCACGCCGGCCTGAATCGCGGCGCCGACCGCCACCACCTCGTCGGGATTGACGCCCTTGTGCGGCTCCTTGCCGAACAATTGCTTGACGATCTCCTGCACCTTCGGCATGCGCGTCATGCCGCCGACCAGAACCACTTCGTTGATCTCGGCCGCGGACAGGCCGGCGTCCTTGAGCGCCTGCCGGCACGGCTCGATGGTCTTCTGAATCAGATCGTCGACCAGCGCCTCGAACTTGGCGCGGGTGAGCTTCATGGTCAGATGCTTCGGCCCCGAGGCATCCGCGGTGATGAACGGCAGATTGATCTCGGTTTGCGTCGTCGACGACAGCTCGACCTTGGCCTTTTCCGCGGACTCCTTGAGCCGCTGCAGCGCCAGCTTGTCGCGGCGCAGATCGATGCCCTGCTCTTTCTGGAACTCGTCGGCCAGATAGTTGACCAGCCGCATGTCGAAATCTTCGCCGCCGAGGAAGGTGTCGCCGTTGGTCGACTTCACCTCGAACACGCCGTCGCCGATCTCGAGAATCGAAATGTCGAAGGTGCCGCCGCCGAGGTCGTAGACCGCGATCATGCCGGTCTTGCTCTTGTCGAGCCCGTAGGCGAGCGCTGCCGCCGTCGGCTCGTTGATGATGCGCAACACTTCGAGACCGGCGATCTTGCCGGCGTCCTTGGTGGCCTGGCGCTGGGCGTCGTTGAAATAGGCCGGAACGGTGATGACCGCCTGCTCGACCTTGCTGCCGAGATAGGCCTCCGCGGTCTCTTTCATCTTCTGCAAAATGAAGGCGGAAATCTGCGAAGGCGAATAGGTCTTGCCCTCGATCTCGACCCAGGCGTCGCCGTTGCTGGCACGGACGATCTTGTAGGGAACGAGCTTCTTATCCTTCTCCACCATCGGGTCGTCGTAGCGCCGGCCGATCAGGCGCTTGACCGCAAAAATCGTGCGCTCGGGATTGGTGACCGCCTGCCGCTTGGCCGGCTGGCCGACCAGCCGCTCGCCCTCGTCCGTAAAAGCGACGATGGACGGCGTCGTGCGCATTCCCTCCGCGTTCTCGATGACCTTGGGCGTCTTGCCTTCCATGACGGCGACGCACGAATTCGTGGTCCCGAGATCGATACCGATGACCTTGGCCATGGTGTTTAATCCTCTCTTTACCGGCAGGTCGGGCGGGCCCAAAAGGCGTCCCTGGTCCAACCCCCGTATAATTGCCGCCCCGCGCTATTTCCGGGCGATTTCCCTTGGCTCATATAGGAGGGCATGATCGGGCCGCAAGACAGGATGACGGAGCGAACACGCGACGCTTGCCGGGACGTGCTGATAACCGGGATGAGGGCCTGCGCATGAACTCATCGACGCGCAGGGCGGGGCTCCGCCTCCATCCGGGACATCTCGATCGCAACGGACAGGCGGATTTGCTCGCCGCCGTGCACGCCATTTCCGCCGCGGCGCCGCCGTTTACGCCGCGCATGCCGAAATCGGGACGGCCGTTTACGGTCCGCATGTCGAACTGCGGGCCTTTGGGTTGGGTATCGGACGAACGCGGCTACCGTTATCAGCCAACACACCCGGAAACCGGGCGGCCCTGGCCGCCGATACCGGCGACGCTGCTTGCACTATGGGACGAGCTGGCCCGCTATCCGGACCCGCCGGAGGCCTGTCTGATCAACTTCTATGCTCCGACCGCGAAAATGGGTCTGCATCAGGATCGCGACGAGGAGGATTTCGCTGCGCCGGTGGTCTCGATTTCGCTGGGCGATTCCTGCCTGTTCCGCGTCGGCGGACTTAAGCGCAACGAGCCCACCCGCGCCTTCCGCCTTAGCTCGGGCGACGTCCTCGTCCTCGGCGGCGGCGCCCGCCTTGCCTTCCATGGTGTCGATCGAGTCTATCCGGGCACATCAAGCTTGCTCCCGGAGGGGGGACGGATCAATCTGACCTTGCGCCGGGTGACGCGCAGCGCGGGCCAAACGGCGCGCCCCCGATCGGCAGCAGAGGCTTTGCATGGTGAGCAATAGCAAGTTGCGTATTCGCAAAGCTGCCGCCGGCCTAGCAACCGCGGTCGCGCTGATGCTCCTGGCGGCGCCGGTCCGCGCCGCCGATCCGATCTTCCCGCCCGGGTCCCGCATCGGCCTGGTTCCGCCGGCCGGGATGGTGACGGCCGATGCGTTTTTTGGGTTCTCGGACCCGAACAAGGACGCCGCGATCCTCATCGCCGCCTTGCCGGTGGCAGCCTATTCCCAGATCGAAAAGACGATGGACACCGAGGCCTTGCGAAAGCAAGGCATCACCTTGGACAAACGCGAGCCGATGCAGCTCAGCGTCGGCAAAGGTTTTCTCTTCACCGGCTGGCAAGTCGTGGACAAGGCGCGTTACCGCAAGTGGCTCTTGCTGGCGGCGGCGAGCGACCTCACCGCGCTGGTCACCGTCCAGGTCCCGGAGCACGAGAACGCTTATTCGGATCGTGTCGTGCGCGCGGCGCTGGCAACGCT
>JBEKWO010000106.1:0-11926 GCA_049512975.1 Xanthobacteraceae bacterium
ACGATGCACTCGAAAGTGTCGCGAATGGCATAAAGCCCGTCCGGCGTCGGCGTCTTGTGGCCGGTATCGACGATCACGCGCTCGCCGGAGACGATGGTCGGCGCCATGCTGTCGCCGGTGGTGTCGAGGACCAGAAGGCGGCCGGCCGAGCTATGCAATTGCTCGCGCACGTAAGCCTGCGGAAACAGCCAACCTTCGGCCTTCAGCGGGTCGGCGTGGCGTCCGTCCTTGCGCACTTCGCGCGCCGGCACCCCGCCGCCGCCGAGGCCGGCGCGGGTGTCGAGTTCCGGCACCTGCCCGGGAGACGGGCCCAGCGGTTCTTCGTGCGCAGCCTCTTCGCGCAGCACGTCGCTTGATTCGATATGGCTACCGGGGGTGCCGGGGTAGCGTCCCCACAGCAGAATCTGCTCCGGCGTGTAGCCGAGAACCGCGGCGAACGGCTTGAGGTGGTCCAGCCGCAGCCGGATATGGCCGTTCTCCAGACGCGAGAGCTGCTGTTTGGAAATCCCCGACCGCTTGACCAGTTCGGTGCGCGACATGCCGCGCGCTTCTCGCGCGTAGTACAGCCCGGTCATCTGCTTACTGGGTCGGGTGCGGCGTGCCATGCGATTATTGTCACCGATTCCGTTTATACCGCCTAGCGTCTAAAGCCGTGACTTGACTGTCCCGTTTTGTGCGACTATACCACAAACGGTGACGCAAGATAGCCGCCTGATTGGCGGGCAATGCGACATCCAAAGCCTTTCCAGACTGACCGGCGCTCGGACGCGGCGGGCGGACTCCGCGGAGTTGACAGTCGTGCCAACTGTATCATGGACCATCGAGCAAATTGATCTTTTGAAGAGGCTGTGGAGCGAGGGCCTGACAGCCGCCGCGATTGCCGCCCGCCTCGACGGCCTGTCGCGCTCCGCGGTGCTGGGAAAAGTCCATCGGCTTCGGCTGCGAACGGACAAGGCGGCGGCAGCGCCTCCAGCCAAAGCGAAGTCCGCCGGAGAGCGCTGCGCCGAAACGGCGCCCGCGCGCCGGCGCCGCGGCGGCAAACGCGGCAAACACCCGCAACCCGCGCCGACAGCAGTCAGGCAGCACAAGACGCTGTTTGAATTGACCAACAAGACCTGCCGGTGGGTCGTAGAGGCCACCGTCAAGTGGGCGGTGGCGTGGACCTGGTCGCACTTTCAGTGAGTACGCGCGGAGCCTTGCCGGCTCCCGATCAATGCGGGATTGCGGCGTACAGGATCAATGCCGCCGAGACAGCGATCACCAGGATTGTCAGCGTCGCTCCGGACTGACGTCCGAACGTCTGCTTGAGCGAGGAGTTAAGTCCCCAGGCGCTCAGGAATCGCCCCGCCAGCAAGACGACGCCCAACCCATTGACCACCACCGAGCGGTAGGCGAATGCCTCGACAAGACCGATCAGCAACAGGGCAAGCGGCGCGTGTTCGGCAAAATTTCCATGCGCCCGGATCGCTTGCGCGAGCGAAGCAACCCCGCCGTCGCCGACGTCGACTTGCGCGCGCACGCGGTTGGCGATGACGTTGACGGTAAGAAGCGCGGCAAGGAGGCCGAGCACAGCAGCGTAGATCGACGTATAGAACGGAAAGACAGCCGACATGGCGAGCCTCGATGTTTGAAACGCAGGATTACCGGCAAGCGGCAGCGCACCCTGCGCGATCGCCGCCGTCTCCCAGTCGAGTGAC
Source organism: Xanthobacteraceae bacterium (assembly GCA_049512975.1). GTDB lineage: Bacteria > Pseudomonadota > Alphaproteobacteria > Rhizobiales > Xanthobacteraceae > BOG-931. The sequence goes on from JBEKWO010000106.1 coordinate 1,698, forward strand.
AAGGCGCCGTTTCGACGTCTCCGTTAAAATTTTTTTGCGTTAGTTGAGCTCGGCAAGCCGGGCAGCGAGGAATCGCCGCTCCGGCTCGAGATCGACGCTTTTGAAGGCCTGCCGGTAGGCGGCGGCCGCTTCATCCTCCCGGCCCATGCGCCGCAGAAGGTCGCCGCGCACGGCGGGGAGCATATGATAGCCGTTGAGCGCGCCGCGTTTGCCGATCGAGTCGACGAGCTGAAGCGCGCGCTCGGGCCCGTCCACCATCGACACTGCGACCGCGTGGTTGAGCTCGATCACCGGCGAGGGCTGGATGCGCATCAATACTTCATACAAGGCGGCGATTTGCGGCCAGTCGGTCTCCGCGTAGCGCAGCGCCCGCATGTGCAGCGCGGCAATCGCGGCCTGCACGGCGTAGGTGTTCGGACGCGGCAGGGCGTGCAATGCCGCTTCGATGCGGCTCAAACCCTCGGCGATCTGCGCCTTGTCCCAACGCGAGCGGTCCTGCGCCTCGAGCAGGATGGCGTCGCCTTCAGGCGTGGTGCGCGCTTCCCGCCGCGCGTCGTGAAGAAGCATCAGCGCCAATAAGGCGTCGGCCTCCGCGCGATCGGGCATGACCTCGACGAGCAAGCGCGCGAGCCGGATTGCCTCCCGGCAAAGCTCGCCGCGGATGAGGTTCGGCCCCGACGTCGCGGCATAACCCTCCGTGAAGATGAGATAGATCACCGCCAGCACGCCGTCGAGCCGGTTCCCGAAAAGCTCGCGCGACGGCACCTGATAAGGGATACCGGCATCGCGGATTTTGGCTTTGGCGCGCACCAGGCGCTGCGCCATGGTTTTTTCCGACACCAGGAACGCCTTGGCGATTTCCGCGGTTGTCAGACCGCAGATGGTCCGCAGCGTCAAAGCAATCTGCGCTTCCTCCGGCAAGGCCGGGTGGCAGCAGGTGAAGATCAGGCGTAACACGTCGTCTTCCAGCTCGCCGCCCTCGACCGAATCCTCGGGGAACCAATCGCCCATCCGCTGATCGGACATGATGTCGGCTTCGATTTGATCGCGCTTGGCGAGAAAGCGCATGTGGCGCCGCAGACGATCGATCGCCTTATGGCGGCCAACATTGACCAGCCACGCGCGGGGATTCGTCGGGAAGCCTTCGCTCGGCCATTGAAGGAGCGCCGCGGCGAGCGCATCCTGCATCGCGTCTTCGGCGAGTTCGAAATCGCCAAGGAGCCGGATGAGAGTGGCCAAGACGCGGCCACTCTCATTGCGAAACAAGAGTTCAAACTGATCCGCCATGGGCTTCGCTCACGGTTGCGATCGTTTTGATCCGGCCGGGCGCAAGCGTGACGCGGCGTCTCCCGCCGGCGCTACTTGTACACCATGATCGGCCGCACTTCGATTGAACCGATCTTTGCAGACGGAACGCGAGCCGCGATTCCCAGCGCCTGGTCGAGATCCTTAGCGTCGATCAGGTAATAGCCGAGGAGAGCTTCCCGGGTTTCCGCGAACGGGCCGTGGGTCGTCATTGCTTTGCCGTCCTTGACCCGAACGGTGGTCGCCGTCGAAGTCGGTTGAAGCGCGTCGCCAGCCTTGAAGTTGCCGGTCTCGATGATCGATTTGGTGAATTTGCCGTATTCTTCCATCATCTTCGACTGGTCGGCGCTCTGGCGGTTGGCTTCGTTTTCGTAAATCAAAAGCAGGTCCTGCATCGGCTTTCCTTTCGCGGTGTGATGTTGCGATCGGCCTATAGTCGAACGGGCGCCGGCAAGATCGACGGCCTGCCTTTTTACCCGATAGCCTGGTTCCGGTCTGGCGGCGCTAAGAGCATCGGACAGGGCTCGTCCGGTCCGGCGATGATTACGCGCGCAGCTGCCGCATGCGCGTAAGTTCCCGCCATGTGCTCAACGTTTCGCCGCCCGGTGCCGCAATGGATGGCACCGGGACCAAGTCCATGAAAAATATCCAACTAAATCAATATGCTATCGGCTGGCACGCCGCTTGCTGCACCACGGTAAAAGGGGAGCCTTGGTCGGCCGATAGCTTGGTAAAGACGTCTCGGGCGGCCTTAAAATACGGGAGCCGAGGCATGGACTACATCAAGCCGGCGGACGTCGCCTCCGCCATGGTCAATGCCGGGCGCAGTAAGCTGGCGCTCGCACCTCTGGACCTGATGATCCGCGGCGGCCTTGCCGGCGCCATCCTTGCCGCTGCGACAAGTCTCGCCATCACCGGCGCGGTGCAGACCAGCCAGCCGCTGGTCGGCGCGCTGATTTTCCCCGTCGGCCTCATCCTCATCGTGTTGCTCGGCCTCGATCTGGTCACCGGCAGCTTCGGCCTGTTGCCGCTGCCGTTGCTCGAGAACGACACCGACAGTAAGACCATGCTCGCCAGCTGGGGCTGGGTGTTCCTCGGCAATCTGATCGGCAGCGTGGTTTATGGCGGGCTGTTGGCAATCGCGCTCACCAATTTCGGCGCGACGGCGCCGGTCGGTGTAGCCGCAAAAATCATCGCCATCGCCGAGGCCAAGACCACCGGCTACGAAGCCCTCGGCTACGCCGGCCTCATCACCGTCTTCGTCAAGGCGATACTCTGCAACTGGATGGTCTGCCTCGCCATCGTCGCCGCTATGACCACCTCCTCGACGATCGGCAAGATCGCCTGCGCCTACATGCCGGTCTTCATCTTCTTTGCCCAGGGCTTCGAGCATTCCGTCGTCAACATGTTCATCATACCGACCGGTATGATGATGGGCGCCAAGGTGAGCGTCGCGCAATGGTGGCTGTGGAATCAGATTCCAGTCACGCTCGGCAATCTGGTCGGCGGTTTCGTTTTCACCGGGCTCGCGCTCTACATCACCCACAAGCCGCGGACGGCTGCGCCCGCGCCGCTGACCGCGCCGACGCGGGTACCCGCTGAATGAGCGAGGCGGACCTCAAACCCGTCGCAGCGGCACAGGCCGGCGATTTCGAACCGGAACAGAAACGCTACCTGGAAGGGTTCGTCGCCGGGGTGCAGATCGCCAAGGCGGCAAAAAACGTTGCCGGGGCTGCGGCGCCGGCCGGCGCTACGCTGCCGCCCGAGCCGACCGGCCCGGACGCGGCGGCGCTGAAAGCGCAGAGCCGCGTGCTCGCTGCCGGCGGCAAGCTCTCCGATCCGGAAAAATTCAAACGCGAGCAGCATCCCTTCGACACCTATGAGCGGCTGAAGGAGCACGCGGCCAAAGGCGAATATCCGAAGCCGCCGGACAATTTCCGCTGGCGGTTTTTTGGCTTGTTCTATGTCGCGCCGAACCAGAACTCCTACATGTGCCGGCTGCGCATCCCGAATGGGATCGTCAAGGCCGCGCAGTTCGCCGGCCTGGCCGATCTCGCCGAGCGCTACGGCGGCGGCTATGCCCATGTGACGACGCGCGCCAATCTCCAGATCCGCGAAGTCGAGGCCCACAACGCGGTCGCCATGATCGAGGCGATCCAGGATCTGGGGCTGTGCTCGCGCGGCTCCGGCGCCGACAATATCCGCAACGTCACCGGCACGCCGACGGCAGGCATCGACCCGCAGGAGCTGATCGATACGCGCCCCTATACGCGCGAATGGCACTTCCACATCCTCAACGACCGCTCGCTCTACGGTCTGCCGCGCAAGTTCAATGTCGCTTTCGACGGCGCCGGCACCATTCCGGTGTTGGAGGATACCAACGACATCGGCTTCCAGGCGGTGCAGGTGAACGATGGCTTCGGCCTTACTCCCGGCGTCTGGTTCAAGCTCTGCCTGGGCGGCATCACCGGCCACCGCGATTTCGCCCGCGATACCGGTGTGCTGGTGCTGCCGCAGGATGCCTGCAAGGTGGCGGACGCGGTGGTGCGCGTCTTCATCGATCACGGGAACCGCACCGACCGTACCAAGGCGCGGCTGAAGTACGTGCTCGACGCCATGGGCGTCGAGAAATTCCTCGGTCTGCTCGAGGAGAAACTCGGCCGCCGGCTCGACCGCGCGACGCCCGGCGCCGTGGCGCCGCGTCCCGCATTCGACCGCACCGCGCATCTCGGCATTCATCCGCAAGAGCAGAACGGGCTGAACTGGATCGGTGTCGTGGTGCCGGTCGGGCGCTTGTCGGTCGCGCAGATGCGCGGCCTTGCCGAAATCGCGCGCGACCTCGGCGACGGCGATCTGCGGCTGACCGTCTGGCAGAACCTTCTGATCTCCGGTGTGCCGACCGGGAAGGTGCCGGCGGCCAAGGAGCGGATCGAAGCGCTCGGTCTCGCCATCGAAACCAACGCCATCCGCTCCGGCCTCATCGCCTGTACCGGCAACACCGGATGCAAGTTCGCCGCCTCGGACACCAAGCGCCATGCCGAGGAGATCGCGCGCTGGTGCGAAACGCGCGTCACCCTTGACACGCCGGTGAACATCCATTTGACCGGCTGCCATCACTCTTGCGCGCAACACTTTGTGTCCGAGATCGGCCTCTTGGCCTGCAAGGTCCAGGCAAACGACGACGCCGATCCGGTCGAGGGCTATCACATCCTTGTCGGCGGCGGGTTCGGACCGTACGCGGCACTCGGCCGCGAACTCTATCGCGACGTGACCGCGCAAGACACGCCCCGCACCGTCGAGCGCATCTTGAAGGCCTATCTGACGCATCGCGCCTCTCGCGAGGAGAGCTTCCTCGCTTTCGCCCGCCGGCACGAGATCGACGCGCTGAAGGCCATGACCGACCGCGAGGTCGCCGAATGAGCATGACGCCGCGGCCGCCTATCCCGTCGTTCATTCCGGAAACGGCGCCGTTTACGCCGGAGCAGCGCACCTGGCTCAACGGGCTATTTGCCGGATTGTTCGGGCTGGAAGAGAGTGTCACGCCGCTCTCCACCGCGGATGCCGCCAAGCTGCTGGCTGGGTTGCTTGATGGCGCCGCACCGGCCGCGCCCGCGGAAGAAGATGACGGCGCGGATGACGGAGCTCCTTGGCACGATCCGGCGAAGCCGCTGCCCGAGCGCATGAAGCTCGCCGAAGGCAAGCGTTTGCCGCGGCGGCTGATGGCGGCTATGGCGCAGCAGGATTGCGGCCAGTGCGGTTATAACTGCAAAGACTATGCGGACGCGCTGTTTGCGAAATCCGAGAAGCGGCTGAACCTCTGCGTGCCGGGAGGCAAAGACACGTCCCGCATGCTCAAGCAGCTTTATCAGGAGCTCGACACTACGCCGATCGCGGAGCCTGCGTCGGCGCAAGCCAAACCCGCGCCAGCCACGGCGCCCGGGCGCTCGCGCGACAATCCGGTCTATGCCACCTTGCTCTCGCGCCGTCGCTTGAACAAGCCCGGCTCGGAAAAGGAAACCTGGCATATCGATGTCGATCTCGCCGGCACCGATCTCGACTATGTCGTCGGCGATTCTCTCGGCATTTTTCCCGCCAACGATCCCGATCTGGTCGAAGCGGTGCTCGCCGCACTGCACGCGCCGCCGGATTTCCCGATCGCCGAACGCACGCTGCGCGAGTCCCTCACCGACGGCGTCTCGTTGTCGCCGGCGCCCGACATGCTTTTTCAGCTCATTTCGTATCTCACCGGTGGCGAGCGCAAGCAGAAGGCAAAGCAGCTCGCAGCGGGCGGCGACCCGGACGGCGATGCCGCGACGCTCGACGTGCTCGCGGCCCTGCACAAATTCCCCGGCATAAGGCCCGATCCGGAAGCCTTCATCGAGGCGCTCGATCCGCTGCAGCCGCGCGTCTATTCGATCTCCTCCTCCCCTAAGTCCGATTCCGGTCGTGTCTCGCTCACCGTCGATGCGGTGCGTTACGACATCGACAAGCGCACGCGGCTGGGCGTCTGCTCGACCTTCCTCGGCGGCCGCATCGCGCCCGGCGACAAGATCAAAATCTACGTGCAGAAGGCGCAGCATTTTGCGCTGCCGGAAGACCCGTCGAAACCGATCATCATGATCGGGCCCGGTACCGGGATCGCGCCGTTCCGCGCCTTCCTGCACGAGCGGCGGGCCATCAAGGCGTCGGGACGCAACTGGCTGTTCTTCGGCCATCAGCGCAGCAATTTCGATTTTTTCTACGAAGACGAACTCGTCGCCATGCGTTCAGCGGGACTGCTGACGCGGCTCACGCTCGCCTGGTCGCGCGACGGCGACGAGAAAATCTACGTGCAGCGTCGCATGCGCGAGGTCGGCCGCGATCTGTGGTCGTGGCTCAATGACGGCGCGCATGTCTATGTCTGCGGCGATGCGTTGCGCATGGCCAAGGATGTCGAAGCCGCGCTCGCCGACATCATTGCCAAACATGGCGCGCGCACGCCGGCCGACGCGGTGAAATTCCTCGCCGAGCTGAAGGCCAGCGGCCGCTACCAGACCGACGTTTATTAGGAGACTTTCGCCCGTGAACTTCAGCCGCATGACCTGCGAAGCGCGGCCCGACCGCATCCGGCCGCTCGCGACACTGCCGGTCTTTCTCGTGCTCGGCGGCAAGCGCGCGGTGATCGCCGGCGGCAGCGCGGCGGCGGCCTGGAAGGCGGAACTCCTCTCGGCCGCCGGTGCGCGCGTCGATGTCTATGCCGAGGAGATCTCAATTGAGCTCCGCGCCGTCAGCGTCGACCCGCCGGGCGGGACAATTGCGGTGCATGAGTGCGCCTGGACGGCGGATGATCTCAAAGGTGCCGCGGTAGCCGTCGGTGCATTCGAAGAGGATGCGGACGCCGCGGCGTTCGCGCAAGCCGCGCGTGCCGCGGCCGTACCGGTCAATGTCATCGACAGGCCGGCGTTCTGCGATTTCACCTTTGGCGCCATTGTCAACCGCTCGCCGCTGGTGATCGGCATTTCTACCGACGGCGCCGCACCGGTCTTCGCGCAAGCGATCCGTGCCAAGCTCGAGGGGTTGCTGCCGAGGCGATTCGCGGCCTGGGCGGCGGCGGCGCAAAGCTGGCGTGCCGCGGTCAAGGCCTCAGGTCTGAGTTATGCCGCGCGCCGCAAATTCTGGCAGCGCTTTACGGCCCATGCGATGAGGCATACCGACGGCGAGCCAAGCCAAGCGGACTTCGATGGTTTGCTCGCCGAGGCCAAAGGGCAGGGGGCGGCAGCCGAATACGGATCGGTGACAGTGGTCGAGGCCGGCCTGCGCGATGCGGATTTGCTCACGCTACGCGCCGTGCGCGCGCTGCAATTGGCCGACGTCATTCTGTTCGACGAACGCGTATCATACGACGTGCTGGATTTCGCCCGCCGCGAAGCGCGCAAACTTCTGGTCACACGTGGCGGTTTCAGGCGCTCCGGCGAGGCGGACGACGTTGATGCGCTGATGACCGGCCTGGCCAAGAAGGGCAAGCACGTGGTGCGGCTCATGGGCGGCGATTCGTACGGTTCTTTGCAAGGCAAAGCCCCTGAGGAAACGGCAGCTAGCTCCGCCGCCGCTCCAGCCTCATCGGCAGTCCGTAGCGGGGCCGCAGCGTGATCAGGCCCTGCGGTTCGACGGGATGGCCGGGCTTGAGGCGCAGCCGATAGCGCTGCGCGATGGTGGCGAGGATCAACAAGGCTTCCTCAATGGCGAACGCCGCGCCGATGCAGATGCGTGGACCGGCGCCAAACGGAATATAGGCGTAGCGCGGACGTGCCGCGGCGCGTTCGGGCGAAAATCGCTCCGGCTCGAAACGGTCCGGATGCTCCCACAGCGACGGCTTGCGGTGCAGCATCCAGGGCACGATCAGGACCGTGGCGCCGGCCGGGATGCGATGACCGAGCATTTCGTCGGGCGCGATCGCCTCGCGCGCCAAAGTGTGCGCCGGCGGATAGAGCCGCATCGATTCATCAATCGCCATGCGCGCGTAGCGAAGCTGGGCGAGATCTTCATAGCGCGGCGCGCGGCCCGCGAGCACCGTGGCGAGTTCCTCGTGAAGCTTGGCTTCCGCCGCGGGGTGTTGCGACAACAGATACCAGGTCCACGCTAGCGCCTGGGCGGTGGTCTCGTGCCCGGCCATGAAAATGGTGACCACCTGGTCGCGCACTTCCGCCGCCGTCATGCCGCCGCCGGTCTCGGCATCGCGCGCGGCGATCAGCCGGGCGAGCAGGTCCTTGGGTTCGGCATCCGGTTCGCGGCCGCGCGACGTCAGCAATCGATCAACCGATGTGTCGAACTCGTTGAAAATCCCCTTGGCGGGTTGCGGCGCAACAAGATGCGTGAGCCATTGGGGGAAGTGCAGCAGATCGAGCAGGCTGGGCCGTACGCTGCTCTGATAACGCCCGACGCCGCGTTCGACGACATCGACGATCTCATCGGAATCCGAGGAGAACATCGCTCGCGAAATGATATGCAGCGTGGTGTGCATCATCGCTGCCGCGACATCGACCTCGCTACCGTCCGGCAGCACATCCCATTGCGCCAGCAATCGCTCGCTGAGCTCGGTCATGATCGGCGCATAGCCGACGATGCTGCGGGGATCGAAGGAGGGCGCCATGATGCGGCGATGGCGGCGCCAAGTCTCGCCCTCGCTGGTCAGAAGACCGCGGCCTAACCCCGGCTCCAGGATGCGGCGGCTGATCTCGGATTTTGTATAGTTTTGCGCGTTATCCAGCAGCACGTGCCGGATCGCGCCGGGCTCGTTGACGATGAACGTGCGGCGCCATAACAGCCGGCGCACAAGGATGTCCTCGCTGAAATCCTCCGGCGGATAGGTGGCGAGCGTGTTCTCGCGCAGGACGCGGAGGAATTGCCGGAACGTCAGTCGACCTTCCGGTCGGCGCGGTGCGGCCAGGACCGGGCTCTCGCTGGTATCAATGGCGCTCATCGCCGCTCTGACCTTTCGGACGAATATCTTCCTTTAATAACAAACTGTTGGGTCGAAAACCGCCGCACGCGGCAGATGGGGGTATTTTCACAGCATTGCAATGGGTTAGGTTCACTGTCCCACTCGCCTTAGCCGGCACCCGCCTTGAGATCGACATGGTGCGGTTGCTATAAGGGCGTCATGGGGACGGACGGGTTATGCGCTCGCGTGAGGGTTGGCACGCCGGCCGGTGGCCGACGGGGGCGCCGCGTTATCGCTCCTTTCGTTGTTTCGATCGGACTGTTGCCGGCGCTGGCGGGGTGTTCTTCGTTCTCCTCGACCTCTTCTTCTCCACCCGATTCCGTCGGATCCACGTCCTCATCTGCGGCTGCCGCCGCAGGTCCCGTTACCGCTCGAGGGGGTGTAACCGTTGGCCCGCCACCTTCGGGTCCGTCCGCGGATGAGTCGGGGCCTGGCGGCATACTTGTTGACGTTTTCAGGCACAACTCTACGCCCTCCACACAGACCACGGCGATGCCGCCCGCACAGACGGCCACGATGTCGCCCGCACAGATGGCAGCGACGTCGCCCCTACCGAGTGTCTCCACGTCCGCTTCTCCGCCTGCTTATGCAGGTCCCACTTCCGCTCGAGGCGGCGTAAGCGTTGGTCCCGTCGCTTCGGGCCCGCCTGCGGAAGACACAGGGCCCAGCGGCCTGCTCGTTAACCTTTTCAGATCCAATTCGACGCCATCCGCGGCGCCGTCAAATATACCGCACCCGCCGAGCACCTACACCGCCTCGGCGCCGCCTTACACGCCACCGACCGGTCAGGCTGCCCCGCCGGCGCCTCCGCCAGCGAATTCCGCGCAGTGATGATCGTGTCCGCGCAGAGCCGGGTCTCAAGCTGAAGCATCGAGCCTCGACCGGCCGCGCCTCGCTCCCGTATCGTCGGCGAAGCTTGGCTGGGGAACTAGGATTCGAACCTAGATTCTCGGAGTCAGAGTCCGATGTTCTACCGTTGAACTATTCCCCATTTAAGCCATTGCAGCAGCTTAAGATTTTTCAGAGTTTTACAAAACTGCCCCAAAAGTTTTACAAATTCAAAAGGGTCCCTAACGCTCCTTTGTTACAAGGTGCAAGCGTTTTTTACCATCCGCCGCCACGCCCATCTGATCTTTGAAGCGCATATAGTGTTCCACAGTTTGGCGCGACATTCCGATATCGTTTGCGATCTGATCTACGCCATACCCTTCCGACCAACGCAACAGAACGCCGGTGCCTCGCAACCCATGGATGGTGGGTCCTTTGGCATCCTCTGCATCCAGTTCCCAGTCATATCGAGCGATTTGCTGTCTCAGCCCATAGTACTCGACTCGCTATCGGAAAGCCAAGAAACGCAGGGGTTTGATGGGTAGTTTTGGCGACAGGAGTTGTCCGAGGAAAGCGATTATTTGATCAGGACGTGCGGCGACGAAGATTTTGCGGA
>JBEKWO010000107.1:0-11770 GCA_049512975.1 Xanthobacteraceae bacterium
GTTCCGTTCGGCCCCTTCGGACGCATGGCAGCCCGCGTCGAACAGGCCGCGAGCATTATTGCGGAAGCGGCAATCTTCTGGGCCGGCGTCTAAAACCCGGGCAAAAATCCACAAAGTCGAGCTCAGGCTCTATCTCACCCCGCTTTTCCCGCCACAGCCGCAGCAGGGCGGCCTCGTCGTCGCCCATGATGACCCGGGCGTCTGAGCCGCCGACGAAATAACGGCGATCTGCCTTCGGTTCTTTCCACGGCGTCTCACTCATTAATCCCTCTCCGTTTTTGGAAACCAAGAGTACATTGCGAGGTCTCTTGAACAGGATTCGACTGATGTAGATTACATCACATTGTATAATACAGATCAATAGCCAGTGGCGAAAAAAATTACAAGCACTCAAATGCGTGCGGCGCGCGCGATGCTGCGGTGGACAGCCATCGACCTAGCCGCTGCATCCAAGGTGGGAGTCGCAACAATCCGTCGCGTCGAAGTCGTTGATGGCGAGGTTCCGGTTACGCTCGCCAATGAAGCGGCGATACGACATGCCTTCGAAACGGCCGGCATCGATTTCATCGAAGAGAACGGGACCGGGGAGGGCGTTCGATTCCGCAAACCCCGACGCTCGCGACGAAAGTAGCGTTTCAAGCCAAAGCCGTTCGCCCAGTGGGCATTCTCACAGCGAGAGCGGCCGGGGTCGAGTTCACTGATGGCGATTAGCCCAGCCGGCGTCCGCAACGGTGGAGGCCCTGACCTCCGCCTGCGAAACCGGCAACCGGAAAATAGCTATCTCGCTATACTTGCGCTAGGGCAAAAAATGCCCTATCTTTATTTGTAAATTGAGAGTTCTTGATGCCGGAGATCAAGCGCTTCAGCGACTTCAAGCTCCTGATGTTCTTTCACGATGAGAATCCGCCGCACGTGCACGTCAAGGGGCCTGACTTCGCTGCGAAAATTCGCCTCTCAAACGGCGATCTGATTGCCGGCGACGCGCCAAACCGGGTCCTGAGAGAAGCCCGCCACTGGCTCGAAGGGAATCGGGTGGAGTTGTTGCGGCTATGGACAGAATTCCAAAGGGGAACGAAATGATCGGTGACATCCCAGTGGTGACGAAGGTGCGTCCAACCGGGGGGCGAACGCTAAGAGTGCGCTTTGCCGGTGACCGGCGCGAGTATGCCCTCGATTTGACCGGGTTGATCGCTCGCAGCCGACATTTTGCGCCGCTCATGGAGGACGCCGATACGTTCGCAAAGATCGATATCGTGGACGATGGCATCGGGGTCGCCTGGCCCGTGGAAACGAAATGGGGTCGCCTAGACCTGTCAGGCTCGACGCTGCGGAGAATCGCGGAAGAGCAATTGCCGATGACGGGCGCGGACTTTTCGGAGTGGCGAAAGTCGCTGGGTCTCTCGCTCACCGAGGCCGCCAAGTTGCTCGGAGTTGGTCGACGTACCATTATGAGCTATCTAAAAAAGAACGAGTTGCCGTCTGTCGTCGCCATTGCATGCCGGGCGCTTGCTCGCGACAAGCACTTGTTGGCGGCGCACTACGTGCCGGCGCGAAAAATTACTCGTCATGTTGCCTAAGCCTGTGTCTTCAAATCAGCACACGACCGAACAATTCGCATCAAAACGCCTGCTCGAGACCGATCGGGGTCTTGGCCGCTGCAGCGTGCGTCAAATCCGACGGTTGCCGCGAAAGCAGTCCGCCGCAAAACCGCCAAGGCGACCGAGAAGAAACGATAGATACCGCGTCGCTTGCGGCGTCAGGTCACCTACTGTTGCGCGCCCCCGATCTTGACCCGCGTGGCACCATGTGAGATCATTGAGATCAATGATCTCATGGAGCACCGGATGGCTGGGAACTTGCACGTGCGTAATTTGGATGACGACCTCATCGCTCGTTTGAAGCGTCGCGCGGCGCGGCACGGCCGCTCGACCGAGGCCGAGCATCGGGAAATTCTCCGCCAAGCCCTGGCCGACGACGTTGAGCCTTCTTTCGACACTTTAGCCGCCGAGTTGCGGAAGCTGACAAGACGGCGGAAACAGACGCCGTCGGAAGTTCTCCTTCGCGAGGGACGTAAGGAGCGGTGAACACGCTCGTCATCGATGCCAGCATTGCCGTCAAATGGGTGGTCGAGGAGGACGGTACGCCGGAGGCGTTGGCACTCCGCCAAAAAGCCAAGTTGATCGCGCCCGAATTGCTGGTCGCCGAGTGCGCGAACGTGCTTTGGAAAAAAGTGCAAAGGGGCGAGCTTTTGAAGGCCGAAGCGCTTCTTGCCGCCCGTCTGCTCCAGGGCGCCGAAATCGAATTGCTACCCACGCGGCCTTTATTTGAAGCCGCGACGCGATTGTCGATCGAGATCGACCATGCAGCTTACGATTGCTTGTACCTTGCCTTGGCTGTCGAGAAAAGATGTCAGTTTGTTACGGCGGACGAACGACTTCTGCGGAAGCTGCATCAGGGTCGACAACAGACGCTTCGCGGCAGAGCGATTTCGTTGTTCGAAGCCGAGAAACTATAACGCGACCTCGATGTGCTGCAGCTGCGGCATGAACTCGGGGGCGATGCACGTCACTTCGGCCCGTTCTCTTTTTGAATCCTCTGGGTCGAGTTGAATAATCCGCTGCCAAACGCATTGATAAGAGTCCGCTGACCGTCCCGAGCCCCAGGCGCTTACGAATCCTGGCGGTCATCTTGGAACCTACGATCGTGCGGCTTAAGTCCGCCAAGACCGAACTAAGCGGCCGATAGATGTAGTCCGCGAACAGCTTCCTTCACGGGTTTGAACTTGCAGCCGATTATCAAATATGATATCGTGATATCAAGTTTCTCAACATCACGGATTGACTATGGCGCAGTTCATCGTGCGCAATCTGGAAGACGACGTAAAAGCGCGCCTGAAACGCCGCGCCACGCATCACGGGCGCAGCATGGAGGAGGAAGTCCGGCACATTTTGCACGACGCGGTGAAGGAACAAAATCAACGTGTAGCCAAGCTGGGGTCGCGCATTGCGGCACGTTTCGCGAAGACAGGGCTCACCATTGAGCTGCCGGAACTGCGCGGTCAGGTGCCGCTGTCGGCAAAATTCGGTAAATGATTATCCTCGATACCAATGTACTTACGGCGCTGATGCGCACGGTACCTGAGGTTTCCGTGGTGGCGTGGCTGGACCGCCAGCCCGCCGAATCCGTCTGGATAACCAGCATCACGCTGTTCGAGGCGCGTTTCGGCCTGGAATTGTTGCCGGCAGGCCGGCGGCGGCAAGCGCTGGAAGCGGCGTTTGCCCGCATGCTGAAAGACGACTTAGAGAACCGCGTGTTGGATTTCGACAGCGCCGCCGCGATTGAAGCAGCATCGCTGGCGGCGACGCGGCAGAAGAATGGGCGGTCGGTGGACATGCGTGACACGCAAATCGCGGGCATCGTGCTCGCGCGGCGCGCCACGCTTGCTACGCGAAACGTACGGCATTTTGGGGATCTAAACATTTCGGTAGTAGATCCTTGGGCGGCTTAGAACGTGTAACCTGGGATCGACAGTCCTGGAGGCTTGAGGAACTCAGCGGACGATTGACGCCTACAACGCGCGCTAGAGGCGGCCGGCGTCGAGACGGTCGCACCCCAGCTGGCGTGAAGGCGTCGGCCCTCTTCCCGTCATGGGTTTGTGACGTCTGCTACTCAGCGCGTGGACTAAGAATCATTTCATCTGGCTCAACAGGACACGTGATTGTCGCAGGAGGTGCTGCACCAACCGGCGTTCCTCACGAGCTTCGCGCGTATGCATTCCCAGCCCAAGCGAGCCCGCAACGTGCCAAAAAAGGGGCTTTTGGTTTGGCAGGTTACCCCTGCCGTGCAGTTGTAACCGGCGCTACTGCCGTTGCCGACGAGGTTCGTCCAGTCGCCGTCAGCCTCGACGCCGAACACGAAGTCGCTGGCCTGCATATTGAGGCCCACCGTTCCGCCGGCGAGCATGCCTCGAGAACGAGCCGGTCGCCACCGCGGGAGAACCGGGCGGAGGGGCGGGCGGGGAGACTATCTGGGGAGCGCTCCAGCTGCTGGTGCCGAAACCGTAGCCGCCATTCGCCCCGACGTAGATGCCGCTCCAATTGAAGTTTAGAACGGGAGCCGCGGTAGGATAGTAACTGGCCGGCGGCTGCGGCGCGGGATAAGGGGCGGGCATACCAGCCGCGGGGGCCTGCCCCGCGGCGGCGAGCACGAATACGCCGGCAATCAACATCCGTTTCATGCGACTCTCCTACGCCGCCATAACTGGCGCCTCAGCCCCGTCGTCTGCCCGTGTCGCGCAACTGATTGGTGTATCCACCGGGAAATCTTATCGCACCAGACGAAGAATAGTGTTGCTGAAAGGCCACGGCTAGCAAAAAGTCTATCCCTCCTCCTGTGCCGCGCCCGAAGGCCGAAATTCCTGTAAATTTCCCGGTTCCTCCCGCCCAAAGCGCGACTTTGCGCCTCGACCTGGGCTAGAGGTTTTCGGCCCCCGATCGGAATGCCCACAACGATGAATTCCACCCCAAGCGCGCTGCTGACGGACCTTTACCAGCTCAACATGATGCAGGCCTACCTGGATCATGGCGAGACGAAAACCGCGGTGTTCGAGTTCTTCGTGCGCGCGCTGCCGGCCCGCCGCGGCTTTCTCCTTGCCGCCGGGCTGGAGCAGGCGCTCGATTTTCTCGAGAATATTCGCTTCCCGGCCGCCGAGATTGACTGGCTCAAGAGCACCGGCCGGTTCCGCGACAACCTGCTCGATTATCTGCGCGAGTTCCGCTTCAGCGGCGACGTCCACGCCATGCCGGAAGGCACGGTTTTCTTTGCCAACGAGCCGATCCTGCGCATCACCGCGCCGCTGCCGCAGGCGCAATTCGCCGAATCGCGCCTGATCAATATCCTGCATCTGCAAACGCTGATCGCCGCCAAGGCGGCGCGCGTCGTGCTGGCCGCGCCCGGCAAGTTGCTAGTCGATTTCGGCTTGCGCCGCGCGCATGGCGCCGAGGCCGGGCTGATGGCGGCGCGCGCGAGCTATGTCGCCGGCTTTGCCGGCACCGCCACCGTGCTCGCCGGACGTGATTTCGGCATCCCGCTCTACGGCACGATGGCGCATTCCTTCATCGAGGCGTTCGCCGACGAAACGGCGGCGTTCGCGGCCTTCGCGCAGTCGCGGCCGGACAATCTCGTCCTGCTGCTCGACACCTACGACA
The DNA here is from genome assembly GCA_049512975.1 of Xanthobacteraceae bacterium. Classification (GTDB taxonomy): domain Bacteria; phylum Pseudomonadota; class Alphaproteobacteria; order Rhizobiales; family Xanthobacteraceae; genus BOG-931. Next base: position 5,208 of record JBEKWO010000107.1, read on the forward strand.
CCGAAGCGGCGGCGCGGAAGGTCGTGGCGCTGGCGCCGCGGCTCAAGGCCAAGGGCATCGCGATTCGCGGCGTTCGTCTCGACTCCGGCGATCTCGTCGCGCTGTCGCGCAGCGTGCGCGGCATCCTCGACGCCGGCGGGCTTGCCGAGGTGACGATCTTCGCCAGCGGCGGCCTCGATGAGGACGCGATCGCCGGCTTTGCGCAGGCGAAAGCGCCGATCGACGGGCTGGGCGTCGGCACCAGCCTCACCACATCGTCCGACGTGCCGGCGCTCGATTGCGTTTACAAGATGCAGGAATATGCCGGCCTGCCGCGGCGCAAGCGCTCGGCGAACAAGGCCACCTGGCCGGGGCGCAAGCAGGTCTGGCGGCGCTACGGAGCCGACGGCCGCATGGCCGGCGACCTGCTCGGCCTGGAGGGCCACGACCAGGGCGGCGAGCCGCTGATCCAGCCGGTGATGCAGGGCGGCCGGCGCTCGCGGCCGGCGCCTTCGCTCGACGACATCCGGCGTCACGCCAAGCGCGAGCTTGAACGGCTGCCCGAGCCCTTGCGTCGGCTCGAGCCGGGCACGACCTATCCGGTCGAGGTCGCCGACGAACTGGTGCAGCTTGCGGCGGAAGTCGATCGCCGCGTGCAGGAGAAGACTCCACCATCGTGACAGTCAAGAGCGGATGCGATGAGGACCGATGAACGAACATGCGACCATCAATGGCAGCGACGTCCTCATCGTCGTGGACGTGCAGAACGATTTTTGTCCCGGCGGCGCGCTCGCCGTGCCGCGCGGCGACGAGGTGGTGCCGATCGTCAATCGTCTCGCCGCACGGTTTCGCAATGTGGTGCTGACGCAGGATTGGCATCCAGCCGGGCATTTTTCGTTCGCCTCGAGCCATCCCGGCAAAAAGCCCTACGACACCATTGCCGCTTCCTACGGGCCGCAAATACTCTGGCCCGACCACTGCGTGCAGGGAAGCTGGGGCGCCGAATTTCATCCGGCGCTCGACATTCCGCATGCGGCGCTGGTCCTGCGCAAAGGCATGGCGCGCACGATCGATTCCTACTCCGCGTTCTACGAGAACGACCGCAGCACGCCGACCGGCCTCACCGGCTACTTGCGCACGCGCGGTCTGTCGCGCGTCTTCCTCGCCGGCCTCGCCTTCGATTTCTGCGTGCGCTATTCGGCCGAGGACGCCCAGCGCGAGGGTTTCGCGGTTTTCGTCGTCGAAGACGCCTGCCGCGGCATCGATATGGACGGCTCGGTTGCCGCGACGCGGGCCAATTTGGCGGCGCTCGGCGTCGCCTGCATCGCGGCGCTGGAATCGACCTAAGGGCAGCCCAGGCGTCCGGCGGAACCCAACTTCTAGTGGAGCCTTACCGTTAAGGCTTGCGCGCGGCAGTGCAGCGTTACTGTGTGCAATGCACAAAAGTCGTTGACTCTGCGCAAAAGAGGCGAGACATTGACGAAATCTTAACTTTTGGGTCGCCGATGCGTCATCAAGCGGTCGAATCGCCGTCCAGCCTGCCCTCGCTGATGATGCCCTGCCCGATTTGCGCGGGTCGTATGGCGTTTCACGCCCGGCATCCCGTTACCACCGAAGTCGAAGACACCGTCTATGCCTGCCGGAACTGTGGCGCCGAACTCATTCGCACCTCGGTCCGCCACGTCCCGCGGGCCGGCGAGATCAAGAGCGCCGAAGCGGCTTGAACTACGTCATTCCGGCCGAGCCCACAGCGCGGCGCCCGGGAATGACACTCACCCCAAATTCAATTCCTTGAAGAAGTCGTTGCCCTTGTCGTCGATGACGATGAAGGCGGGAAAATCGACCACCTCGATCCGCCAGATCGCTTCCATGCCGAGCTCGGGAAATTCGACGCACTCGACCTTTTTGATGCAATGCTCGGCGAGGTTCGCCGCGGCGCCGCCGATCGAGGCGAGATAGAAGCCGCCGTACTTCTTGCACGCCTCGCGCACGGTCGCCGCGCGGTTGCCTTTCGCCAGCATCACCATCGAGCCGCCGGCCGCCTGAAAATCGGCGACGAAGGAATCCATGCGGCCGGCCGTGGTCGGCCCGAACGCGCCGGAGGCGTAGCCTTCCGGCGTTTTCGCCGGGCCGGCGTAATAGATCGGATGGTTCTTGAAATAGTCGGGCAGCGGCTCGCCGCGCTCCAGCCGTTCGCGCAGCTTGCCGTGCGCCATGTCGCGCGCCACGATCAGCGGGCCGTTGAGCGACAGCCGCGTCTTGATTGGATGTTTGGAAAGCTGCGCCAAGATCTCTCGCATCGGCTTGTTGAGGTCGATCTGCACCACCGCGCCGCCGAGTTTTTGCGTGTCGACCTCCGGCAGATATTTCGCCGGGTTGTGCTCCAGCTCTTCGAGGAACACGCCGTCGCGGGTGATCTTGCCCAGCGCCTGGCGGTCGGCCGAGCACGACACGCCGAGCCCGATCGGCAGCGAGGCGCCGTGGCGCGGCAGCCGGATGACGCGCACGTCGTGACAGAAATATTTGCCGCCGAACTGCGCGCCGACGCCGAGCGCCTGCGTCATCTTCTGGATCTCGCGCTCCATGTCGCGGTCGCGGAAGGCGTGGCCGTCCTCGGAGCCGTGCTCGGGCAGCGTGTCGTAATATTTGCAGGAGGCGAGCTTGACCGTCTTCATCGTCATTTCCGCCGAGGTGCCGCCGATGACGATGGCGAGATGGTAGGGCGGGCAGGCGGCGGTGCCGAGCGTCAGCACCTTTTCCTTGAGGAAGGCGAGCATTCTTTCACGGGAAAGGATCGATGGCATCGCCTGGAACAGAAAGGCCTTGTTGGCGGAGCCGCCACCCTTGGCGATGAACAGGAACTTGTAGGCGGCGTCGGCGTCGCCGACGCCCTCGGCGTAGATCTCAACCTGCGCCGGCAGGTTGGTGCGGGTGTTCTTCTCCTCGAACATGGAGAGCGGCGCGAGCTGCGAATAGCGCAGATTACGTTTGAGATACGCGTCGCGCGCGCCCTCGGCGAGCGCCGCCTCGTCGCCGCCGTCGGTCCAAATAAGCCGGCCCTTCTTGCCCATGATGATCGCGGTGCCGGTGTCCTGGCACATCGGCAAGACGCCGCCGGCGGCGATGTTGGCGTTCTTGAGAAAATCGTAGGCGACGAACTTGTCGTTATCCGATGCCTCCGGGTCCTCGACGATGGCCTTGAGGCTGGCCAGATGCGCGGGGCGGAGCAGATGATTGATGTCGGTGAAGGCCGCTTCCGCCAGCGCCCGCATCGCCTCGCGCGGCACCACCAGCAGTTCCTCGCCCAGCACCCGCTCGATCCGCAATCCGTCGGCGGCGATCTTGCGGTACGGCGTCGTGTCCTTGCCGAGCGGGAACAGCGGGGTGTGCTTGTAGGGCGGCGTCGGGTGGGAGGAGAGGGGTGCGTTCATGGCCGATGTCTCGTGTTTATGCGGCGCCACCTATACACCTTTTTCATGCGTCATACGTGGGCTTCGGGGCCATAGCTGCCCCGCGCCCGCTCCCTTCAACAAACGAAGTTCGAGGGTGGATAGCGGCGCAGCACCCATTCCGTATGCGTCGATGGCGGTAGCCGCCGCGGTCCGCCAACCGCGACCTGAGCGTAGGCTTCCTTCTGCAGCGCGGGCGGCATCAGCGGCCAGCCGCGCTTAAGGCACGGCTGGAGCTCGCCGCTGCATTGTTTGTGCCGCCGGCAATACCCTTTCCGGCAGAAGCGCCACAGCGGCAGTGCCTCGCCGTAAAGAAGGCGGATCGCGGCGAAAGCGGCTTCGCGCTGCTCGACCTCCTCCTCGGGTGTCAGCCGCTTGTGGTAGACGCCGCGCATCTTGCGCCTTTTGCGCCGTTTGCTCATGGCCGATTTCCATTTTTCACCTCCCCCTCCAGGGGAGGGTGCAAAAATTCCCGTTCTCGCGACGCGTTCCGCGCCCGAGGTTTGCAAACCACAACAACGAAAAACATTTGCCTCCAAACAAAAGGGAGGCGGAGCGCCGAAAGGCGCAAGTTCATTGGAGTCGCGCCGCACCGGCAAACGTTGCCGCTTGCCAGTGCACCGCAGACAAGTGTACGCAGTCTGCGTCACTTATCCGCGTACGCGGCAGCGGGCTTATCGGAGCCCGCTCGCCTTCCGGCGCTCCGCGGCGGCTCTTGTCGCAGCGACCGAACGCTTTGACTCAGCCCAGGCCGTGCTTCACGCGACCAAGAGGACGCAGGCGTTAGGCTAGCCTGCTTACGTTGTCCTCGCGAGTCGCGCGGCACGGGATCGGTCGCCGCTTCGAAGCGCCATCGATCCCGACGTCACCCTAGCCGAACGGTCGGTAAAGAAACAAAACGGCTGCAAGGACCGCAGCCCATATTTTGCTGGCGTAGTCGGCATAGGTCTTCAGGCTCTCGAGCTGTGCATCCTTCGTGACACCAGCAGGAAAATTGGTAATCCAGTCGTTGTCGACCGCAAAATATTCCAGCGAGCGCAGCCCGATCGGGCGAAACGAAATCCGGCATTGGTTATGCGGTGGCACTGCCCGTCCCGGATTTCGCTGCGCTCCATCCGGGCTACAGGTCGGGTAAGAGGGCACCGCCGCAATTCAGAGCCGCGAGGTTTGCACCAAGCCGTACTGCCCCCTCACTCGCTCGCTTTGCTCGCGACCTCTCCCCGCGCGCGAAGTCGGATGTTTCCGACTTCGGTCACTTATGTTGCCGAACTCGGGAACACCCAAGTTCGGTGGGGAGAGGTGATTATTAGCTCGTCATACGCGGGCTTGACCCGCGCATCCATGGCGAATCCAAAACTCCTCACGTCGCCCGCACCTTGCCCTTCTCGCCCAAGGCGCACTCGAGCGCGTTGCGGTCCCACTTCCCCAAATCCGCCGCCGCGGCGTAGGTGCTTTGCAAAAACTCCATAAGCTGCGCTTCCGGCTCGCTCGCCGTGCGCACAGCGTCATAGGGCAGGATGAACTGGCCGTAGTCGCCGAAATAGAACGCGGCGGCGGGGCGCACCTTGGCCGCGGCAAAGCCCGCCGGCTCGGGGTAGGCGTAGGAATAATAAGCCGGATAGTCGATCGGCCCGCCACCCGGCCAGAAGCCGGCGCTCGACACCTCGTGCGAATAGGCCTCGCGCGCGACCGCCAGCGGCAGGCCCGGCGTGCTGCTTGCGGTCAAAAGCGGCGCGCTCCGACCGGAGAAACGCGTCACCGCCAGATCGAAGCTGCCCCAGAAGAAATGCACCGGGCTCGCCTTGCCGAGAAAGCCGGTGCGGAAATGTGCCAACACCCGCCGGGTCGAGGCCAGCACGCGAAAATGCCGGTTGGCGAAGTCGCGGTCATAGGCGGCATGCACGTGGTCTTCGCCAAAGCGTGGGGCGCCGGCAATCTCGTTCGGCATCTCATCGATGCGCACCGCGACGCCGAGGTCAGCGAGCGCCGCCATTACCTCGGCATAGAAGTCGGCAACCGTTACCGGCCGGAGCATAATCTGGCGGAATTGGCCGTCGCTCGTGCGCAGCAGCAGCACGTGGTCGATGAAGTCGAAATCGATCGAAAGGTCTCTGCCGTCGAGCGCGATCGGGCCGGTGCCGAGCCCGCGCGCCGTGACATACAGCGTGACGTGCCAGGAATGATTGAGCCAGGGCGTGAGCTTCAGGCGCACCTTGCCGACGATCTGCGTCCACAGGTGCAGCGTCGCGTAAGTGTCCTGCCACGCGGCGTAGGGCAGGGCGGGCCAAGCGGCGTCGTTCGCAGTTGCAGACACGCGGGTCGTCCTCTGTTCGCGGATCATACACCGCGCCCTGCACCCGAAGTCGGATGTTTCCGACTTCGATCACTTATGTTGCCGAACTCGGGAACACCCGAGTTCGGTGGGGGAGAGGTCGACTTGCGAGCGCGCCAGCGCGAAGCAAGTCGGGTGCGGGGCGCCGGGATCGGCAGGCCGTCGGCCTTGAGCCCTTCGATATGGAAACGGATCGCCTCGCGCATTTCTGCCTCGGCCGCCTGCACCGTCTCGCCGGTCGCGACGCAGCAATTCGTCCGCAATTGGGGGCAAACCGGACTCGTTATTGACCGGCTCGATCCGGCGCTGTTGACCCGGTTCGGACACGTCGGTCCACGATGGGACACTTACGCGCGAAATTAGCGCCCAAGGATTGCCGGCACCGACCTTTGACCTGACGGCGCCGCGTTCACCGTAGGTTCATTTGAACCACGATAATTCATACTAACTGTCTGCTACCAGGAGAAATTCCATGAAGAAGTTTGCTATTGCCTTGGCGACCTTCGTTTCGCTTGGCCTAGCCGTTCCTGCCTTTGCGATGGAAAAGAAGGACACGATGCCCGCCGAGAAGAGGGTCGTCCACCACCACCACCACCACCACCATCACCACCACCATCACATGATGAAACCAGAACCGAAATCGTAATAGAGCGGCAGCGAAATCCGGGATTCTTCATCTAAGGCCTCGCCCGTAATCAAGTGAGTCAAAATTGCCAGGGAGCGAGGAGGATACTTTGGAGGGGATTCACAAGAGGGAATCACCTGACGTAGCGTCGCAGCATGATTCGCGCTGCGCAGGTGCG
>JBEKWO010000108.1:0-11609 GCA_049512975.1 Xanthobacteraceae bacterium
CCCGCTCAGCATCGACCAAACCATGGGCATGGATAAGGCTTAAGCCGCGCAGACGCGCGAAATATTGGCTCTGATTGTCGGCGAGTCCTTTGCGAAGGGCGTGCCGCGATGTCTGTTGAGGGTCATCTGCGTCATGTGGCGCGTGCGCCAGCGACTTCCGCTTGACCCCCAATAGCGTTCGAATCGCTGCGTCGCGGCGAACGTCGAAAGGGGCCAGAACCAGACTCATGCACTGCAACATGACCGACGAGCCGCTCACCCTAGCGCTCCGTGCTTCTCTTGATCTTTGAGCGCAAATAGAAAGACCGCCTCGTGCAGGCCGTGTGAAAAGTAAGAGGCTTCATTTTCCGGAGCCTCTTTTTTCATGGCTCAGGCGAGGCTTGCCCTGAGGGTGGCGACACCGACCAGATTGATGGTCCGGATGATATTGTAGGCGAGCACGCTGAGCGCTGCTTCTGCGCGGGCTTTGTTGAGGCCTCTTGTGAGAAATCGTCCTCCGGCGGTCATTCGTTTGATCGTTCCGAAGGGGTGTTCGGAGGCGCATCGGCGCTGACGAATTAGGCTCGGATCATCCTGAAAACGGCCATTCATTCGTTCCAGCGCGTCCTCATGAAGATGGCGGCTGACGAAGCGACGCTCTGCGGTCGTGCAGCGCGGCTTGAGTGAGCAGCCAGTGCAATCGCGTGCCGCATAGAGGATCAGACGATCGCGACGCAGCACCTCCTGCTTGCGGGCGAGAACATGACCCGCCGGACAGATATAGGTGTCCGCCTCCGGCTTGTAGACGAAGGCCGACCGGCCAAACATCGTGCCGCCGTCCTGACTGTGTATCGACCGATTGGTCGGCACGCAGGCCGTGATGCCGTCAGCCTCGCAGGCCGCGGCAACCGTGCCACTTGAGTAGCCGGCATCGGCCACGACCGTCACATTTGAAACGCCGAGCATATCCTTTGTTGCCTTCGCCATCGGGTATAGCTGGCGGGTGTCTCGCCCTTCTTGGTGTAATGACCGGGTTGATTCCAGCGACACGCACCCGCCATTGAGGGATCGGATCGCGCAGATCGCGCTATTGGATCAACAACTACCGCCCCAACAAAGGCAAGGCGCGGTGGAGATGCGCGAATGTTTTATTGAGATCATGGAAGTCATTTGGGGGGCAGCGCGGCCGAACATAGTAAAGCTTCACGAGGAAGGCGTGCGGCCCGTACAAGGCGCTCCCGATCCGGGCGGGTGGCTGCCTCCATAGAAGGCGTGCCGTGCCGTCCGACGTACGCCGCTTCCCGCCGCCCTGGACTATCGAGGTATTTCGCAATCAAAACCTTTAAAAGACTGCGAGCCTCATGCGCGGGACCAAAGGAAACGAATGGACGTGATAATCTTAGTATACATACGGACGAAACTTCACCGCCACGCTCAGAGCCTCAGCAACTTCCTGCGCAGTCATCGGCACGAAATCTGGTTCAACTCTCTTGCGGGCAAGATTAATTGCATCGACCAATCCCGCAATCCAAGTCGAATAGTTCTCTAGATTGGCCCGCATCTTTATGCCCGTTTTGCTCGCGTGCCTGACGCCGCTGTCCACGTTTACCATTTCACCGAGCTGTTTCAGGTTCTTTAGCGGCACGCCGATGCCTTCAGCGAGTTCTCGTTTCGAGATTTTCAATCCATCCTCAACCCATTCGAAACCTCGGTAAATGAACACGAAGGCTTCGGTAGGCATTCTAAGGGCGAGGACCGCGTCCTCGGCTGCTCGGTAAATGAATCTGTGAGTCATTATTGCCTTGAGCCATCCCGAGAACTTCTCAATTGAGAATGCCGAATGAACCCGCTTGATCTCTTCGGTCCAAAAAGGCTCAAACTCAATTACCGATTCCCAATGAATCGGATTGATCCCGTAAAACACTAATCTGCCTTTCAGCTCAAAATCAAAAAGTCCGGCGCCGGAGAGCAAAAGCGCGGCCACGATTCTGCTCATTAGGAAGTGGCTGTCTGCGGCTTGCTCACTCAGATCAACTTCGTGGCCTGCTTCCCCGCGAGCCAGATAGCAACGGGTCCCGCCACAGCTAATGAACCATGATTTTACAGTGTTGGACTCATCATAACGGACATTGAGAGATGGAACCAAATAACCCAACCGGTTCGTCATCTCAAAAACTGAAGCAACCAGACTGCTGCTTTCGCCCATCGGCGCATTCGGTAATTCTGGCATGGTCACCCCAACCGCGATCACAAGCGCTTTAGACGACTATACCAGTTGCATACATGGCAACGACGGACGGACACGAGGACTGTTCAAGCGAGTTCTCGACCCTCCAATCCGCGCAAGGTGAATTTGCATCCGCCGTTTCCGAATACGAAAGTGAGTGCCGATAGGAAAAATTTCAGTCGCTTGAAGGGCCTTTAGCCCGCCCGTGCCAGCGTCACCACCTTGTCGCTGGCGATCCGGCCTTTAACGATTGAAACAACGTAGGCTGCCCAAGCATCGAGCGCCGTGCGTTTCTCGGCGGCCCAATCGTGCCGCTGATAGACCCCGGCAATACCGCCGCGGCTGCCGCTGATATGGTTCAGAACCGCTTCGGTTACTTCTAGTCGCACGCCAAGGCGCTGCAATCCGGTGGCAACGGAGCGGCGCAGATCATGCACGCTCCACGGAATGAGCGGCGCGGGGCTTCTGCCAGCTGCCGCGGCGGCCTTCGTGCGGGCGCCTATGATCGCCTTGTCGAGTGCCCGCTTGGCTTTGGACCACCCCGCAAAGGGCGTGCCTACTGCACCGGGGAGGGCAAGCATGCCCGTGGCGCGATAATCGTCCAGGACGCGCTTCGCTTCGTTCGCATCATCGGGAAGCGATGCACTCAGAAGATCGCGCGCCGGTGCACTCAGCGGCACGGTGTGTGCGACCCCGTTTTTGGTGCGTTTGCCCGGCAAGGTCCACATTGCCATGTCCTCTGAAACTTCATTCCAAGCCAAGCCCGCGACTTCGCCGCGACGTTGGCCCGTAAGGATCAGCAAGCGGATGATCGTGCCGTAGGGCGATGCGGCGGCGGCCGCGGCGCGCCAAATCTCGGCAATCTCATCGTCAGTGAGCACTCGCTCGCGCTTGGCAACGCTCTTGTCGACCGCCAAATTCGCAAACGGATTGGCGAGCACTGCGCCGCGCTTCACGGCCCAGGCGAAGGCCGCCCGCCCATAGGCAGCCGTCCGGCCGGTCATGGCGTTACCTTTGGGTTTCGCCGCGCCGTCGCGATCCTTGCGCTTCCGGCGCCGTGTCAGAGCGTCTAGGGCGCGCACGACGGCCGCCCGGTCCAAATCCTCCGCGGCGTCGTCCAGGTGATTGGCGAAGGCGTGATGCAGTGCGCGCACCGCTTCCGCCGCATAGCTCGGCCGCTTGCCGGCAAGGTGAAGCCGGTTCCAATCGTCGATCAGCACCCGGACCGTAAGACGGTCCCGCGCCCGCCTCGCCTGTTCTGCTTTTGCGGCTTCCTTCCGCACCAGCGCGGGGTTCATTCCCTTGGCAACGTCGCCCATGACCGCGGCGGCGGCTTCTCGCGCTTTGGCGAGCGCGAGAGCCGAACAGGCACCGAGCGGCACGCGCCATTTCTGGCCGTGCAGCGAATACTGGCAGAGGTAGGTTCGGCCGCCGCTCGCCGTCACGCGCACGGCAAGGCCGCGTTGCACGTCGTCGAAAAAGAGCCGGTCCTTGCGGCCGCGCTCGGCTGCCAGCTTCTCGATTTTCCGCTCGGTCAGCTTCATGGATTGCCCCTTCTGGCGCGGGGTCCGCAGCGGGTCCGTGGACCCCTAGCGGACCTCGTGGGACGGTGCGGTGTGTCAGCCCGCGGCAGTTAAAGTCAGAAGGTGTCATGCAAGATATATATTTGCAAGCAAAATATGGGGGTCCGTGACGGAACGTGTCGGGCGGTGTCAGGTCGTGGCAGAGGCTGAAAACTTACTGTGGATCAGGAGGTCGGTGGTTCGAGTCCACCCAGCTGTACCAATCGATCACGACACAAACGGGCCTGCTCCTCCGGGTGCCTCCGCTCGGCAGGCGACTGCCGAGAGCCGTTGGACGGCGGATTTCGACGAACGCCGGCTCGTTGGTGCGACGCCGCGGTTCACGCCTACTTTACCTTAACGCGATCGGACCGTCGGGTAGCGAGGCGACCTTAGCTATTGTCGATTATCACGCGGACATGCGGCCCCATCCAAGTCGGTGAATGCTGTGACACGGGCGACCACATTGACGGCGTTCAGGAGCGATGGTTGCGCGGCGGAGGTCCGCCAGGCAGCGGTTGCGCCCTGCAGCGGCGAGCATCGGCGCGAGGCCGCGCCCAATCTGAGCCTGCGCATCTACAGCGACTTGGCCGCGGTCGAAGCCGAGTGGCGCCGGTTCGAACGTCTTGCCGATTGCACCGCGTTCCAGACGTTCGACTGGTTGGCGACCTGGCATCAACACATTGGCCGGCGGGACGGCGTCCGTCCGGCTATCGCCGTCGGCCGCTACGGCGACGGTGAAACCGCTTTCCTTTTGCCGCTGTGCGTCGCGCCGGGGCTTTCGACCAGACGCCTTTGCTGGCTGGGCCAGGAGCTGTGCGACTACCACGCGCCGCTGCTCGCGCCCGACTTTTCGCAATACGCTACGCCCGATCGCTTCCTGGCAGCCTGGCGGCAGCTGCAAGATCAGATGCAACGCGATCCCCTGTTGCGCTACGATTGGATCGAGTTCGAGAAAATGCCGCAAACAATCGGCGGCCAGATCAATCCGTTCACCTATCTCGGCGTCACCGCCAACGCCAGCGGCGTGCATTTGATGCAGCTGGGTGACGAATGGGAAAAATTCTACGCCGCCAAGCGCTCTTCAGCGACGCGCCGGCGCGACCGCGCCAAGCTCAGGCATATGTCCGAATACGGCGAAGTTCGCTTCATCACCGCGTCGGATCCGGACGACGCGCGGCGCACGCTGGAAACCCTGATGGAGCAAAAAAGCCAATCGTTGGCCCGCAAAGGCATTGCCGATATCTTTGCCTCGGCGGGGCACCGAGAATTCTATCTTGACGTCGCGTCTAATCCAAAAACCCGGCATCTGGTCCACATCAGCCGCGTGGAAATCGGCACGACCTGCGCGGCGGCGAACCTCGGCATCGTTTTCGGCGATTGCTATTACCATGTGCTCGCGAGTTACGACGACGGCGAAATATCGCACTATGGACCGGGCGCATTTCACCTGCGCGAGCTGATGGCGCATGCCATCGGACTGGGTCTGAAGCGCTTCGATTTCACGATCGGAGACGAACCGTACAAGCTGGACTGGTCGGATACGGATCTCAAATTGTACGATTACGTGGCGGCCGTGACCTGGCGCGGCTTGCCGGCATGCTGGTCTTCGCGGGTGCGGCGGCGGATCAAACGTTTCATCAAGCAAACGCCGCAGGTTTGGCATGCGGTCTCGCAGATGCGATCCGCAATCGGCTCACTGCGCCATCGGTGATCGTCCCAATCCCATAGCGGCTGATCATTCACACGCCGCGCCGGCGCGCGCGGCGGCGGCCTCCGGCCGCGCTAGTTCAACGCCTGGAGATCGGCCTCATTGAGGAAATTCATCACCTCGTGGAAGAACTGCATCCAGTTCTTCTCCATCATGACGGTGTGCGTCCCCTCACCCAGTTCGACGAACCGCTTGTAAGGAGCATTGGTCAGCTTGGCGAAATAGCCGCGCGCCTGGTCGCTCGGCAAGTCGGCGTCCCACTCGGCATGGATGATGAGCGTCGGCACCTTGATATCGCCGGGGTCGTATTGCGCTTTGCCGGCGACCCAGTAGGTCCGCAGGTCCTGCAGCACGCCGTTCGGCGCCCGCAGCACCGGAGGGCTCTGCTTCGCGCTCTCTGGATCGGTCGCCCAGGTCGCGTCGGCCCATTGTTCGAACCAGCCCGGCGGGATCAGATCGGCTTTCTTGTCTTCGGCAACGCCGGATAGCCAGCGTGCCTTGGCCGAATCCTTCGTCACCGTTCGGTAGGCGCCGAGCGGTCCGTCGCCGCCGATGATGGCCGCGTCGAGCCGCCATAACCGCGCACATCGACAAGATAGACGTCCCAGCCCTGCTGAGCGATGTAATCCATCATCGATCGACCGCCGAGCGGCAAATCAAATGCAGTCTCGGACGGGTAAGTGGCGCCGTGGACGTAGAGAAGGATCTTGTCCCCGGGAAAGGTCGTGACGCCGGCCGGATGCTTGTTGCGAATATAAAGCTGAATGCCGGCATCAGCCGACGGAATCATATAGCTTTCCGTGGCCAGTTTGGGATCATCGGCAAAAACAGTCGCGGCAAGCAAAACGCAGAGGGCCGCAACGGCCAGTGATCTTCGAAGAAGCAGCAGCCGCGTCATCGGCACTTTCCATAAACGCCAAAAAGGTAACCACTATAGTGCAACGCGCGAAACGTCGTAAAGCGGTGAAAATCTGTGCGCGTTTGTCTGTTTTTGCGCCGGCGCTGAGTTTCGGTCGCTGCCGTGCCCGAGGATCTGATCGCATGAACACGCCGCCGTTGCCGGCTGGCATTCGCGCGCCCGAACGGGTTCCGCCGCCGATTGATCGAGAGTTCTTGACGAACAGTACTCGACCGGAGTTCTATGCGCCGACAGCGCCGGGTCGCGCCACGACATAAGCAGGAGGACGTCCATGATTTCGCGCTTCAGCACCATGCTCTGCGCCGTAGCCGCCACCGTGGTCGCGGCGCTGCCCGCAGCCGCTCAGGACACCGTCAGGATCGCCTACGTCGATCCGCTCTCCGGCGGCGGCGCGAGCATCGGCGAGGTCGGCCTGAAAACCTTCCAGTATCTTGCCGATGTGACCAATGCCCATGGCGGCATTGCCGGCCACAAGCTCGAGATCGCCGCCTACGACAACAAGATGAGCGCCCAGGAAACCCTGGTCCAGGTGCAGAAGGCGATCGATTCCGGCATCCGCTACGTTACCCAGGGCAACGGCTCCTCGAACGCCGCCGCGATCGAGGACTTCGTAGCGAAATACAACGACCGCAACCCCGGCAAGGAAGTGCTGTTCTTCAACTATGCGGCGGTCGATCCGATCTTGACCAACGAGAAATGCAGCTATTGGCATTTCCGCTGGGACGCGAACTCCGACATCAAAATGACCGCGCTCACTAACTACATTAAGACGCGACCGAATATCAAAAAGGTCTATCTGATCAATCAGGACTATTCGTTCGGCCAATCGGTGCGCAAAGAGGCGCGCGCGATGCTCAACGCCAAACGGCCGGACATCGAGATCGTCGGCGACGAGGTGCATCCGTTGCTCAAGGTCACCGACTTCTCGCCGTATATCGCCAAGATCAAGGCCTCCGGCGCCGACAGCGTCATCACCGGCAATTGGGGCCAGGATATCGCCTTGCTGATCAAAGCTGCGGCCGACGCCGGATTGCAGGTTGACTGGTACACCTACTATGCCGGTGGCGCCGGCGGCCCGACGGCGATCAAACAGGCTAATCTGCCGGACCGGGTGTTTGAGATCGTCGAAGGCTTGTCGAACGAACCATACGCACCGGCCCAGGAGTTCGAGAAGGCGTTCCGTGCTAAGGTCGGCGTAACATTTTCGCCGCCGGTTTCTGTATTCTATCCGCGGGCCGTCAATGAGGTCCGCATGTTCGTCAAGGCCGCCGAGGAAGCGAAGTCGGTCGAGCCGACCAAGGTCGCGGCCAAGCTCGACGGTATGAAGTTCACCGTCTACGACGGCGGCGAGGGATTCATGCGATCCGACGATCACCAGTTCTTCCAGCCGATGTACATCGCCAACCTAGGCCCCCTCGGCAAGAACCAACCGTTCGACGAGGAGAACACCGGCTGGGGCTGGAAAATGACGGGCAAGATCGACACCCAGGACACCATCGTCCCTACCAGCTGCAAGATGAATCGTCCGAGCTAACTCAGCCAAACCGGGCCGGGGGTGCTGGAGCTCGTCACCATATCGACGCTCAACGGCGTGCTCTACGGCATGCTGCTGTTTCTGATGGCGAGCGGGCTGACGCTGATCTTCAGCATGATGGGCGTACTCAATTTCGCCCATGCCAGCTTCTACATGCTGGGCGCATTCTTCGGCTACCAGATCAGCCAAATTGTCGGGTTCTGGCCAGCCTTCATTGTCGCGCCAGTGCTGGTCGGCGGCATCGGCGCGCTGGTTGAGCGCTATGGCCTGCGCCACGTGCACCAGCACGGCCCGGTGGCCGAGCTCCTGTTCACGTTCGGGCTTGCCTTCGTCATCGAAGAAGTCGTGCAGATGATCTGGGGCAAGGGTCCGGCCGATTATCGGGTGCCGCCGTCGCTTGATTTCAGCGCCTTCACCGCGTTTTCGACCAACTATCCCGCCTACAAGATGTTCGAGCTCTTGACCGCGATTGCGATCTTCGCGGTGCTGCTCGCCGTGCTCACCCGCACCCGCGTCGGGCTCATCATCCAGGCCTCGCTGACCCATTCCCACATGGTGGCGATGCTCGGCCACAATGTGCCGCGGGTCTTCATGCTGGTGTTCGGCGTCGGTACCGGACTTGCGGCGGTCGCCGGCGTGATCGCCGGGCCGGCGCTGGTGACCCAGTCGAATATGGCGGGGTTGCTCGGCCCGATTCTGTTCGTCATCGTCGTGGTCGGCGGACTCGGCTCGCTCGCCGGCGCTTTTCTGGCCTCGCTGCTGATCGGGCTCGTCCAGACGTTTGCGGTTTCCGTCAACCTTTCGGTGGCGGACGTGCTGGGCGGTCTTGGCATCGCGCCGCCGGCCGGCGGCCCGCTGTTCGACCTGTGGAATGTGACGGTGGCGCAGATCGCTCCGATCATTCCCTACCTGCTGCTGGTGCTGATCTTGATCTTCCGGCCGACCGGTCTCATGGGGACGCGCGAACATTGAGTGATGTTGCAAGTGGCGTAGCAAACGTTCCGGCGCGCGGTGTCCTGCCTCAGCCGGGTGCCGCGGCGGTGGCGCGTCTTATCGGGCCGTGGCTCGCGCTCGCCGTCGCGTTTGCGGTCCTGCCGGCGATTGTCACCTCCGGCTCGGCCCTGACGATGCTCAGCATGATGGGCATCATGATCGTATTCGCGCTGTCCTACAACATGCTGCTCGGCGAGACCGGCCTGCTGTCGTTCGGTCACGCCGTCTACTACGGCCTCGGCGGATTCCTGGCCGTGCACGCCATGAATACCGTCATTCACGATGCGCTGCCGATTCCGCTGCCGGCGGTCCCGCTGGTTGGCGGCTTCAGCGGGCTCCTCTTCGGCATCATCTTCGGGTCGGTTTCGACGCGACGCGCCGGCACCGCGTTCGCCATGATCTCGCTCGGGCTTGGCGAACTTGTCGCTTCGAGCTCGCTGATCCTGCGCGGCTTCTTCGGCGGCGAGGAGGGCGTGAGCACCAACCGCACCAAGCTGCTGCACGTCTTCGGTCTCAACTTCGGTCCGCAGATCCAGGTCTATTATCTGATCGCCGGCTGGTGCCTATTGTGCATGATTGCAATGTATGCGCTGACGCGCACCCCGTTCGGCCGCATGTGCAACGCGGTGCGCGAGAACCCCGAGCGGGCGCAGTTTGTCGGGTACAACCCGCAGACGATACGCTTCATAGCTTTCTCGCTGGCCGGGCTGTTCGCCGGCATCGCCGGCGCGCTGACGGCCATTAATTTCGAGCTGGTCAATTCCTCGGAGGTTGGCGCGGCGCAATCCGGTCTGGTGCTGCTTGCCGCCTATATCGGCGGCATCGGCAGCTTTATGGGCCCGGTGATCGGCGCGGTCCTCGTCACTTGGCTCGAGGTGATGCTCAGCGATGTGACCGACGTGTGGCAACTCTATTTCGGTCTGTTGTTCATCGGCATGGTGATGTTCGCGCCGAACGGCATCGCCGGCCTCATTATGATTCACGCGCCGCTGTGGCAGGCCCGCGCCTACGGACCGATGCTGCGGTTGGCGCTGGCTTATCTGGTTGCCTTGGGACCGGCACTCGTGCTGCTCGCCGGCCTCATCCTGATCATCGAGATGACGTACCATCTCAGCGTCAAGGCAACCGAGGGCACGACAATCTCCGTTTTCCACGTCACGGTCGAGGCCATGAGCGTCATTCCCTGGGTGGTCGCCGTAATTCTCGTCGCCGGCGGATTTTGGTTGTTCCGCATGACCTGGCCGGTCGTCGGCGCCGCTTGGCACAATGCGTTCGCGGAAGCGCGCGGCGCCGGGAGAGCGAAATGACCGCGCCGGCGATCGAGCTCGTCGACATGCACAAGAATTTCGGCGCGACCCAGATCATTCGCGGCGTCAGCCTGGCGGTGCCGCCGGGTGAGCGCCACGCCATCATCGGGCCGAACGGCGCCGGCAAATCGACATTGTTCAACCTGATTAGCGGTCGCTTCACCCCGAGCTCCGGCACGGTCCGGCTCAACGGCGATGACATCACCGGGCTGCCGCCGCATCAGATCAACCGGCGCGGCCTGGCGCGCAGCTTTCAGGTCACCAACATCTTTCCGCGACTCTCGGTATGGGAAAATATCCGCTGCGCTGTGTTGTGGTCGCTCGGCTACAAGTACGCATTCTGGCACGGCATCGAAGCACTCCCCGACGTGCGCGCGCGCACCGAAGCCATCCTCGAAGCGATCGAGCTGATCGACCGCCGCCGCGTCCAGGCCGGCGTGCTCGCCTATGCCGAGCAGCGCGCGCTCGAGATCGGCATCACCATCGCCGGCGGCGCCGGGATCATTCTGCTCGACGAACCGAGCGCTGGCATGAGCGTGGCCGAGGCCGCGCGCGCCGTCGCGCTGATCCGCAAGGTCAGCGAGGGTCGCACTTTGATCATGATCGAGCACGACATGGGCGTCGTCTTCGACCTCGCCGACCGCATTTCCGTGCTGGTCTACGGCCAGATCATCGCCAGCGATATTCCGGCGCGGATCAAACAAGACAGCGCCGTGCAGACCGCTTATCTGGGGACGGCGGCATGATGCTCGACGTCCGCGATCTGCATGCCTTTTACGGCAAGAGCCACATCCTGCGGGGCGTCTCGCTTCGCGTTGGCACCGGCGAGATCGTCAGCGTTCTCGGCCGCAACGGCGTCGGCCGCTCGACCACGTTGAAAGCGATCATGGGCGACGTGCCGCCGCACGGCTCGATCACCTTCAAGGATGAAGCGATCGCCGGCCTCAAGCCGTTCGAGATCGCGCAGCGGGGCATCGGCTACGTCCCCGAAGATCGCGCCATCTTTCCGACGTTAACCGTCGAGCAGAATCTCATTCTCGGCGTCAAGGCCGGCAAAAAGGCGTCGCGATGGTGCATGGGCGACACCTATCAGCTGTTCCCCAGGCTCGAGGAGCGCGCCAAAGCGCCGGCCGGCGTGATCTCCGGCGGCGAACAGCAGATGCTGACGATCTGCCGGACGCTGATGGGCGACCCCGATCTCATCATGATCGACGAACCGACCGAGGGGCTGGCGCCGCAAATGGTCGAGCGCGTTGCCAACCTGCTGCAGAAGATTGCGGAGCGCGACATCTCCATCCTGCTGGTCGAGCAGAAGCTCACCATCGCCATGCGTATCTCGCACCGCGTCTATGTGATGGGCCACGGCCACATGGTGTT
>JBEKWO010000109.1:0-11472 GCA_049512975.1 Xanthobacteraceae bacterium
GGCCTTCCTCCCACACTTTCTGGTGACGGCGCTGCAGCGAGCAGTCGCGCTCGCCGAGATGAATGGCGCGGCCTTTGCCGTCGCCGAGCACCTGGATTTCGATGTGGCGAGGCCGTTCGAGATACTTTTCGAGATAAAGCGTGTCGTCGCCGAAGGCCGCTTTTGCCTCGGCACGCGCCATGGCCAGCGCTGAAGCAAGCTCGCTTTCGGCGCGGACCACCTTCATGCCGCGACCGCCGCCGCCCGCGGCAGCCTTGAGCATCACCGGAAAGCCTGCTTCGCGCGCCAATTGGCTCGCTTCCGCGTCAGAGCCGATGCCGCCTTCGGACCCGGGGACGGTCGGGATGCCAAGCTCAATGGCGGCACGCTTGGCCGCGATCTTGTCGCCCATCAGCCGGATATGCTCGGGGCGCGGACCGATGAATTGCAGGTTGTGCTCGGCGAGTATTTCCGCGAAGCGGGCATTCTCGGCGAGAAAGCCGTAGCCCGGGTGAACTGCGTCGGCTCCGGTGATTTCGCAAGCGGCGAGCAGCGCCGGAACGTTGAGATAGCTGTCCTTGGCAGCCGGCGGGCCGATGCAGACGCTCTCGTCGGCGAGCCGCACATGCATGGCGTCCTCATCCGCCGTCGAATGCACCGCCACCGTGGGGATGCCGAGCTCCTTGCACGCTCGCAATACGCGCAGCGCAATCTCACCCCGGTTAGCGATCAGGATCTTGTCGAACATAGCGGCCGCTGCTTCGAGGCAAGTGCCGAATGACGAATAGGGAATAGCGATACGGGGTTCGGCCAAGACGTCACCGCTTGCCATTCATCATTAGGCATTCGCTACTCGCTATCCGTTGCACTCTCAATGATCATCAACGGCTCGCCGTACTCGACCGGCTGACCGTCCTCGATCAGGATCTGCGTCACGGTGCCGGAGCGTGGCGCAGGAATTTGATTCATCGTCTTCATCGCCTCGATGATGATCAGCGTCTCGCCGGCCTTCACCTGGCCGCCGATCTCGACGAAGGGTCGCGCGCCCGGCGCCGGGCCGAGATAGGCGACGCCCACCATCGGCGAAGCGACAAGACCGGGGTGCTGCGTCGGGTCTACCGGAACGTCGGCGGGCGCTGTGATCGCGGCAGGAAATGTGTCACTGGGCGGCTCCGAGGGTCGCGCGCGCGTCCCCGCCGCGTTCAAATCCCGCGCAACGCGAATCGACACGCCGTCGCGTTGGATCTCGATTTCGGACAGGCCGGTTTCATCGAGCAGCTTTGCCAGATCGCGGATCGCGTCATGATCGATCGCGGGCCTCTTTGCCATCGGCGGGTTTGCGGGCTTGCGCGCCACGATCAATCCTTGGCGTCAATCATGGCGGCCAGGCCGGTGATGGCCAGTGCATAGCCATCGACGCCAAACCCACATATGACGGCGCGTGCCGTTTGCGAGACATAAGAGCGCCGGCGGAATGGCTCGCGCGCATGGATGTTGCTGATGTGTACCTCAACGACCGGCGCGCCCATGGAGGCGAGCGCGTCAAGGATCGCTACGGAGGTGTGGGTGTATCCGGCCGGATTGATGATAAGCCCCGCCGCCTTCGCGGCGCGGGCCTCCTGGATCCAATCGATAATCTCGCCTTCGTGATTGGATTGGCGGAATTCCACCGCAAGCCCGTGCAGTTCCGCCGTCGCGCGGCAGAGTTTCTCGACGTCCCCCAGCGTGGCACGACCGTAGATATGCGGCTCGCGCGTGCCGAGCAGATTGAGATTGGGTCCGTTCAGGACATAGACGGTCTTTGGCATTTTCGCGGGCTGTCCCGGCTGTCATCGCGGCGGCGGGCGGCAGCCGCGGCGGCTCCGTTTATATGGAAGGCACCCGCAAAGGGGAAGCCGGAACGCGGCAAGGGTGGCGGTGAAGGCGGCAGCCGCTCATTTCTGCTGAGCCGCGAGTTTCTCTCTCAGCGCATCGATCCCAACCGCGCCCACCACAACTTCATCGCCGACCACATAACTCGGTGTGCCGGTGACGCCGAGCGCGTCGGCGAGTCGCATACTCTCATCGATCGTCTTTTTCACCTCGTCGCTGCCCATATCCTTCTCGATACGCGCCATATCGAATCCGACCTCTTTGGCGACCGCGAGCGCGTGCACCTTGTCGGCCGGACCGCGGCCGCCCAGCAGCTTCTGGTGAAACTCGATGTACTTCTTGCCGGTGACGTCCTGCATGCGTGCTGCCACCGCCACGTGCGCCGCTTCGACCGATCCCTCGCCGAGGACCGGGAATTCCTTGAGGACGAATTTAAGGTTGGGATTTGTCTTCAACAGATCGAGCATGTCGGACATAGCGCGTTTGCAGAATCCGCAGTTGTAGTCGAAGAACTCGACCATGGTGACGTTACCCTGCGGATTGCCGAGCACGACCTGGTGCGGCGAGCGGAACAGCGTAGCGTTATATTCTGCGACCGCGGCGCGATGCTTCTCGACTTCCGCGGCCTGCTGACGCTTGTCAAGCTCCGCCATGATGTCCTGCAGCAGCTCGGGGTGCTCGAGGAGATACCCCTTCACGATGCTTTCGATTTCGTGGCGCTGGTCGGAGGAAAAGGCTTGCGCTTGCGCCGGGGCGGTAGCTGGCGCTGCCAGGAAAATCGTGGCTGCGATCAAAATTGCCACGCGCGGATTGGATGTCATTCAGGTTGTCCTTTTGCGATTATGGACCATTTTTCAACGGGTTTTGCTTCACGTTCTTGTTGAAGGCGACGATGTCGTCCGCTCGCACCCAGCCCGGCGATCCGATCGGGAAACGCGTCTTGGCGCGCGCCGCAAGCTCACGCGCGGTCTTGTTGTCGCCGCGCGCGAAGGCGGCTTGCGCCGAGGCAAGGTCGGCATCGGCGAGATCGCCGTTGCGGCCGTAGGCCATGGCAAGCTGCTCATAGGCATCACCGGATTCGGGCTCTTTGATGATGGCAGCGCGCAGCAGCGGAACCGCTTCTGCCGCCATCTTGGGGTTATTGGTCGCGATCAGCGCCTGCGCCAGCAAGATCTGGATGAGGGCCGGATTGGGGGCGAGCTGGATGGCGTGCCGCAACGGCGCGATCGCCTCCGCGGCGTGCCCGTTTTCGAGGAGCGCCTGACCCTTGAGCTCGTAGAGGTAAGGGTAGTTCGGCAACGCCTCGATCAGACTGTCGATCTGGGCGAGAGCGGCGCGCAAGTCGCCGAAACGGTAGGCGGAAATGGCGCGCGCGTAGCGGGCCGGCAGGCTGGTGTCGGATGATGGATAGCGCCGCATCACCGCGTCGGACCGCTCGGTAAAACCGTAAAGCTTCGCGCGCATCATGTCGTGGCGGAATTGCAGTTCGGGCGGATCCTTCTTGTCCCAATACGGGGTCTTCACCAGTTCGGTGAGCGCGGCCATGCGCTCGGCGGGCATCGGGTGGTTCTGCACATACGGATCGATGTAGGCCGCCGAGAACATCATCTCGTCGGCGAAGCGCTTGAATGTGTCGTACATGCCCTTGGCCGACTGACCGGTCATGGTCAGGAAACGGACGCCGGCGCGGTCGGCCTGCTCCTCTTGGGCGCGCTGGTAGGCCAACAGCGTGTGCTGAAGATAGGACTGCGGGGCATTGACGACCGCCGCGCCGATATTGCCCATGTCCATACCGGTTGAGAGGTTGTTGGAACGCGCGCCGGCCACAACAGCGCCGAGGCCGAGCAGCATGGCGACGATCGCCGCGGTCTGTGCGTTGGCAAGCTCCTGGCGCATCTTCGACAGGTGACCGCCGACGATGTGTCCGGTCTCGTGCGCGAGGACGCCGATAATCTGATTTGGCGTGGTCGCTTGCTTCAGCGCGCCGGTGAAGATGAAGATACGATGCGCGTCCATGACGAAGGCGTTGAATACATTTTGGTTGATGATCACGACCTGCACGTTTTGCTGGCTAAGACCGGCCACGCGCAAAATCGGTTGGGTGTAATCGCGCAAAAGCTGCTCGATCTCTGCATCGCGAATCATCGGGATGCCGGCGGCCGAGCCGGTCTGCGCCTGCGCCGGGACGCTTCCGAGCGCGATTGCGGCGGCAGCGGTCAGCGCGACGGCGCGCGACGCTGGCCCCACCGGGCGCACCTTGCTAGGAGGTCTGGCAACGATCATGTGGGACAAATACGGGTCCCTCGGTCCGGGGACCCAGGCTATGGATGGAACCGGTTACGGTCAACACGGGGCCGCCGTCTTGCAAAGGCGAAGCCGGACGTCACGAAACCCGGCGAATACGGCAGCACCGGGGCGATGCGGGACCGACAAGCCGTCGAGGCGAATTGATGCTTGAGAGAGCCAAACAGCTCTTGCGGCCATCGGCGCGAAGCGCCGTGCCGCCGTTTATGGTGATGGACGTCATGGCTGCGGCAGCCCGGCTCGAGGCGCAAGGCCGCCGGATCATCCATATGGAAGTTGGCCAGCCGGCGGCGGGTGCGCCGGCTACGGCAATCGCCGCGGCGCGTACCGCGCTCTCGTCCGGTCACCTCGGCTATACCGAGGCCCTCGGTATTGCTTCGCTGCGCCGACGTATTGCCCGCGCCTATGCGGAATGGCATGGGCTCGATGTCGATCCGGCCCGCATCGTCGTCACCACCGGCTCGTCGGGCGGCTTCATTCTCGCATTCCTTGCCGCCTTCGAAGCGGGAGATCGTGTCGCCATGGCGCTGCCGGGCTACCCGCCCTATCGCCACATCCTCACCGCCCTCGGCTGCGAGCCGGTCGGGATCGAGACCGACGCGTCAACGCGCTGGTCGATGACCGGCGAAGCCCTGATCGCTCGCCGCCGCTTAAGCCTACTCAAGGGTGTGGTGGTGGGCTCTCCGGCCAATCCGAGCGGCACGATGATGACGGCATCGGCGCTCGCCGAGCTGATCCGCTGCGCCGAAGACGCCGGTATCATCGTCATCTCGGACGAAATCTATCACGGCCTCGATTACGCCTTCGCCGCAGAGTGCGCGGCGCGTATCTCGCCCGATGTCATCATCGTCAACTCGTTCTCCAAATATTTCTGCATGACCGGGTGGCGGGTCGGCTGGATGGTTGTGCCGCCGTCGCTGGTGCGGGCGGTCGAGCGGTTGCAGCAGAACCTCGCGATCTCGGTGCCGACGCTCTCGCAAATCGCCGCCGAGGCCGCCTTTGACGGGCGCGCCGAGCTGGAAGCCGTGCGGCAGGGCTATGAGGAGAACCGGCGCATTTTGCTCGAGGGATTGCCGCGCATGGGCCTCGATTCGTTTCTGCCGGCCGACGGCGCCTTCTATCTCTATGCCGATGTCTCGCGCTACTCGAACGACAGTTTCGAGTTTGCCACGCGTATGCTGGAGGAAGCGGGCGTGGCGACGACGCCCGGGATCGATTTTGATCCGTTGCGTGGCCGAAATTTCCTGCGCTTATGCTACGCCGGCGCGCGCGAGGAGATGCGCGAAGCGGTCGACCGCATCGGCGTCTGGCTGAAGGACCAGCAGCGGTGAGCCTGCTCGACAAGGCGCTCGTTTTGTTTTCGGGCGGGCAGGATTCGACCGTGTGCCTGGTCTGGGCGCTGCAGCGTTTCGCGCACGTCGAAACGATCGGGTTTGATTATGGGCAGCGCCACGCCGTCGAGCTCGAGGTGCGTGCCGGCATCCGGGCGCGTCTATCGGCGCTTTCCGCGGCCTGGCGGACCCGACTCGCTGACGACCATGTGGTGCAGATCGACGCACTGGCGGCGATCTCGGAAACCGCGCTCACGCGCGAGGTCGCGATCGAAGTCGCCGAAACGGGGCTGCCGACGACCTTCGTCCCAGGCCGCAATCTCGTATTCCTTGCCTTCGCCGGCGCGGTCGCCTATCGGCGCGGCATCAAGCACCTCGTCGCCGGCATGTGCGAGACCGACTACTCCGGCTATCCGGATTGCCGCGACGATACGATCAAAGCGATGCAGCTGGCGCTGACGCTCGGCATGGACCGCCGCTTCGTCATTCATACGCCACTGATGTGGATCGACAAGGCGGCGACGTTTGCGCTCGCACACGAGATCGGAGGCGATCCGCTGATCGAGTTGCTCCTCGACCAGACCCACACTTGCTACCTCGGCGACCGCCAGCACCGCCATGCGTGGGGTTTCGGCTGCGGCGAATGCCCCGCCTGCCGGCTGCGCGCCGACGGCTATGCCAAGTGGAAGGCCGCATCATGAGCGCGGCTCGCCGGCGACAAAATGGTTATCCGTGAGCGAGGCAAGCGATGAGCGAGGCTCTGTTTGACGTTCTGCGCAGGGTGACGACCGCGACGATCACTACCATGCTGTTGAAGAAGGGTATCCGGCGCTGCTGGATGAACGGTGCAAAACCGCTTGTTGCAGGGGGCGAGCGCGTCGTCGGGCGGGCATTCACATTGCGCTTCGTTCCGGTGCGGGAAGATCTTGCGACCCCGGAAAGCTGGGGCCATCCGATCTCGACGCGGGCGGCAATCGAGGAAATGCCGGAAGGCGCCATCGTCGTTGCCGACGCCATGGGGGTGACCAGCGCCGGCATATTCGGCGATATCCTTTGCGCGCGCATGAAAAAGCGGAACATCGCCGCGCTGGTCACCGACGGCGTCGTACGCGACCGCGCCGGCGTGCTGATGAGCGCACTGCCGGTGTGGTGCGCCGGCGTTGCAGCGCCGGCGTCCGTCAACGGTTTGACCTTCGTCGGGTGGCAGCAGCCGATCGGTTGCGGCGGCTGCGCGATACTTCCCGGCGATGTCATCGTGGCCGATGACGATGGTGCGGTCGTGATCCCGCAGGCGATGCTGGAATTCGTCGCGCGGGAAGGGGCCGAGCACGAACTCTACGAAAGCTGGGTATTCAGCGAGGTTGAGAATGGCGTGAAGCTTCCGGGCCTTTATCCGCCGGACGACGACGCCAAGGCGCGCTATGCGGCATGGCGGAAGTCACGCTCATGACTGCGTAGCCATGGCATTGCTGAGCAGTGCGGATGTTCTTCATCGTCTCCAAAATTTTCGGCTTTTTCGCCCTGCCGTCGAACCTCTTGATGGCGATCGGGCTGATCGGCCTCTTATTGCTGCTGACGCGCTTTAGGCGGCTTGCCAGTTGGCTCATCGTGACCAGCCTTGTGCTGATTGCCGTCGCCGGATGGTCGCCGCTCGGCAATGCCCTCATCCTGCCGTTGGAGCAACGCTTCCCGCCTTGGGACGCATCACGTGGACCGCCGGGCGGCATCGTCATCCTCGGCGGCGCGATCACGGAGGATGTATCGGCGGCACGCCGCGCGGTGGCGCTCAACGAGGCCGCTGAGCGCCTAACCGTCGGCGCCGAACTGGCGCGCCGCTATCCGGATGCGCGCATCGTTTTCTCCGGCGGCAACAATGCGCTGATCTTCGACGGTGTTCCCGAGGCCGCCTTCGCCGTCCAGGAACTGCAGGCGCTCGGTGTCGCGCATGAACGCATCACGGCGGACGAGCAATCGCGCAACACGATCGAGAATGCGGTGTTTTCCCGCCTTATCGCCAACCCGAGGCCGGGCGAGCGTTGGCTCTTGGTGACGTCGGCCTATCACATGCCGCGGGCGATAGCGGCCTTCAGGGCAGCGGGTTTCCGCATCGAGGCTTATCCAGTCGATTGGCGCACGCGCGGTACGATCGACGCGGTGCGGCCGTCCGCTTCACTTGGCGACGGCCTGCGCCGAACGGACACAGCTGTCCGCGAGTGGGTCGGCCTCGTGGCCTATCGGCTCGCCGGCAAGACCGCCGAATTGTTGCCTGGGCCCTGACCGCCTTGCCGATGCAGTCGCCTCCGGCCACGCTTTGCCTGCGTGAGAGCGGTATGCTCATTCTCGCCGATAATTTGCGGGCGGGCGTCTATGGGACTGCATCTGGTCATTGCCAATAAGAATTATTCCTCCTGGTCATTCCGGCCTTGGCTGGCGATGAAGGTCGCCGGGATCCCGTTCGAGGAAACGCTGATCTCGCTCGATGCTGCCGACTTCAAGTCGCGGCTGGCGTCATTGAGCGGCGCCGGCAAGGTGCCGGTGCTCATCGATGGTGCCACGCGCGTTTGGGAATCGCTGGCGATCCTCGAATACCTGGTGGAGAAAATGCCCGGCGCCGCCTTGTGGCCTAACGATCCTGCGGCGCGGGCGCATGCGCGCGCGATCGCATCGGAGATGCATGCCGGCTTCCTGCCGCTGCGGCGGCAATTGCCGATGAATGTCCAGCGGCCGGTCATGCCGCGCGCGCTCGACGCCGACGCTGCAGCCGATGTTGCGCGCATCGATGCGATCTGGAACGAGTGCCGCGCGCGTTTCGGGAGGGGCGGGCCGTATCTCTACGGTGCCTTCACCGCTGCCGATGCCATGTATGCCCCCGTCGTCTGGCGCTTTCACACCTACGCGGTCGCGCTCAGTGCGGCCGCCAGTGCCTACATGCGCGCGCTGATGGCCCTGCCGGCGTGGAACGAATGGCGCGAGGCGGCGAGGCAGGAGCCGTGGGTGCTGCCGCACGATGAAGTCGACTGGCCCGACGTGAAGCGGGAGTGATGCAGAAGCATGATCCCGAAAAGTGGAAGCCGGTTTTCGGAATAGATCATGCTCAAGAACTTCCGAGATGCTGTTCAAGCTCGCGCAGCAGCGGCCGCTGATAGGCAAGGATCTTGGTCATGGCGACCGGCAGCGCGAAGTAAGCGATGCGATCGATCTCCGGAAACCGCTGCCGGCGTCCCGACCTCGGCGGCCACTCGATCTCGAACGTGTTGCTCGAAAACGGCGTCAGGTCGAAATCGGCTTCGAATGCCCAGACATGGACCACTTTGCCGTTCCGCTGCCGGACCGGCGTTAGCGCCATGAAGCCACCCAGGGCGACGAGGTTCGTCTCCTCGGCGAATTCGCGCCGCGCCGTGTCGAGAAGGTCGGCACCGGGCTCGGCGAGGCCTTTCGGGATCGTCCACGCCCCATCGTCCTTCTTGGCCCAGAACGGGCCGCCGGGATGCGCGAGCAGGACCTCCAGTTCGCTCACCCGCCGGAATGCCAGGAGACCCGCACTGATTTCTGCCCTGCGACGCATCGGCGCAATGTAACCTTAAACTGCGGCTCTGCATCGCAGGCCTTCTAAACAAGTCTTGCCAAACGGGCCGGCGTCTGCATGATTTTGTCACGATTACGCCAACGATGCCGGTTTCCTCGCTCGTGCTCATTAACCGCGCGTGGATAGGTACGCCGAACCATTTCCTGCACCGGAGCCAACGCCAATGCGATATCGATTGATCGCCGCTGTTGCCGCTTTCGCGGCGCTGATTGCGCCCATTGCCAAGGCAGACGAGCCCGTCAAGGACGTCAAGGGCCTCTATCTGATGAGCGACTATCCGGCCGTCACGCTGCGGCCGGGTCAGACCTCCTCGATTAATCTGCGGCTGCACAATTACGACTTGGCGCCCGAGCGTCTGACTTTGTCGGTTTCCGGGGTGCCCACGGGATGGACGGCGACGCTGATGGGCGGCGGTCAGCCGGTCGCCGCGGCGATGCCGGCGACCAATGCCAGCGTTCCGCTCGAACTGCGGCTTGACGTGCCGAAGAATGCCCCCGAAGGCACACAAACGCTCACCGTCACCGCTACCGGAGCGTCGACGAACGTCGAGCTGCCGATCGCGGTGACGCTCGCCAAGGATCTGCCGGCCAAGTTGACGCTGACGCCGCAGCTTCCCGAACTGCGCGGCACGTCGAGATCGAGCTTCGAATATCAGCTCGGCATCAAAAACGACAGCGGCAAGAAGCTCACGGTCAGCCTCGCCACCCACGTGCCGCAGAACTTCGATGCCTCTTTCACCGAAGCATACGGCAGTCAGGAGCTCAACGCGGTGCCGGTCGACCCCGGCCAGACCAAAGATGTGAAGCTCAAGGTGCGCCCGCCGAGCACGGCCGCCGCCGGCAGCTATAAAATTGAAGCCCGGGTCGGAGCCGAAGATGCCGCGGCGACAGCGGAGCTTACGCTCGACATCACCGGGCAGCCGAAGCTCGAGGTCAGCGGCCGCGAAGGCCTCGTCTCGGCGCGCGCCGTGGCCGGCAAGGAGACCAGCGTACCGGTCGTCGTCACCAACACCGGCACCGCACCCGCCGACGAAATCGAGCTGAGCGCCTCGGCGCCGAGCGGCTGGAAAGTCACCTTCGATCCTAAGACCGTCGAGCGCATCGCACCGAACGAGAACAAGGAAGTGCAGGCGCTGATCACGCCGACCGACAAGGCGATCGCCGGCGACTATGTGACGACGATCCGCGCGTCGAGCCGCGGCGAGTCGGGATCCGCCAGCTTCCGCGTCACGGTGACGACCTCGACGATGTGGGGCATTGCCGGGGTCGGCATCATCGGCATCGCGCTGTTGGTCATGGTCGGTGCAGTGGCTAGGTTCGGCCGCCGATGAGCGAGGACATCGTCATCGAGGCGAGGGGCCTCACTAAGACCTACGGGCGGGTGGTCGCGGTCGATCACATCTCTTTCAGCGTCGGGCGCGGGGAGATCTTCGGCCTGCTCGGGCCCAATGGCGCCGGCAAGACCACCACCATCCTGATGCTGCTCGGACTTACCGATATTTCCGGCGGCGAGGTGCGCGTGCTCGGGTTCGATCCGGCGCGTGAGCCGCTTTCGGTCAAGCGCCGCGTCGGTTATCTGCCCGATACGGTCGGTTTCTACGATCAGCTCACCGCCGTCGACAATCTTCGCTACACCGCTCGCCTGATCGGCTTCAAAAAGGCCGAACGCGAAAAGAGGATCGCCGACGCACTCGATCAGGTCGGACTGTCCGAGTTCGCCGAGAAGCGCGTCGGTACGTTCTCCCGTGGCATGCGCCAGCGCCTCGGGTTGGCCGAGATCCTCATGAAGGGCGCGCAGATCGCCATTCTCGACGAGCCGACGTCCGGGCTCGACCCGCACGCCACGGCGGAGCTGCTCGCCATCATCCGCGGCTTCAAAAACGAGGGCGTTTCGGTGCTGCTCTCCTCGCATTTGCTGGAGCGGGTGCAGAGCGTGTGCGACCGCGTCGCGCTGTTCAGCGGCGGCCATATCGCGCTGATGGGCTCGGTGGCCGATCTCGGCCGCGAAGTTCTCGGCGGCGGCTACGTGGTGGACATCGAGGCCGACGGCGCCGGGCTCGCCGAACGGCTGGCGCTCATTCCCGGCGTCAGCGGCGTCGAGAAGACCGGCATCGGTAAGCTGCGGCTGCATGCCGATCGTGACGTGCGTCCGGAAGCGGCGGTCGAGGTGGTGGCGATGGAGGGCCGCCTCAAATATCTCGGCGTACAGGAGCCGAGCCTCGATGCCATCTATACCCGCTATTTCGAGACCAGACCCAACGAGGAAATGGCCATGAAGGAAGGAGCACGCCATGCGGCGTGAAGGTTCGGCCTTCCAGGGCCTCGGCGTGGTCATGCTCAAGGAGCTGTCGGACCACCTCACCAGTATCCGTTTCTTCGTATTGGAGCTGCTTGTCGTGCT
>JBEKWO010000110.1:0-11406 GCA_049512975.1 Xanthobacteraceae bacterium
GCTTGACAGCACCCGTGCTGCGCCGACAGCGTCTCGCCGTCTTGCTTATGGCTTTCGCACTTTTCGCGAAAACCATGAGAGACAATCGCAATGTTCAACATTCATCGTGTGCAACTTGACTGGGGTGGCCGCAAGCTCACGCTAGAGACCGGCAGACTCGCACGCCAAGCCGACGGAGCGGTGTTCGCTTCCTACGGCGACACCACCGTCATCGCGACCGTGGTCGCCGCCAAACAGCCGAAGGAAGGCCTCGACTTCCTGCCGCTGACCGTCAACTACCAGGAAAAATATTACGCGGCGGGCCGTATTCCCGGCGGTTATTTCAAGCGCGAGGGCCGGCCGACCGAAAAGGAGACGTTGACCTCGCGGCTGATCGACCGGCCGATCCGGCCGCTGTTCGCCGACGGCTGGCGCTGCGATACCCAGGTCATCATCACCACGCTGTCACACGATCTGGAAAACGACCCCGACATCCTGGCGATGGTCGCGGCTTCCGCGGCGCTCACGCTTTCGGGCGCGCCGTTCATGGGACCGGTCGGCGGCGCCCGCGTCGGCTTCATCAACAACGAATACGTGCTCAACCCGCAGATCGACGAGATGTCGGAAAGCCAGCTCGACCTCGTCGTCGCCGGCACGCAGGACGCGGTGCTGATGGTGGAATCGGAGGCCAAGGAACTGTCCGAGGACATCATGCTCGGCGCCGTGATGTTCGGCCACCGGCATTTCCAGCCGGTGATCGACGCCATCATCAAGCTCGCCGAGAAGGCGGCGAAGGAGCCGCGCGAGCTGACGCTGCCCGACAATGCGTCGCTCGAGAAAGAGATGCTCGGCTTGGTCGAGAAGGAGCTGCGCGCCGCCTATGCCATCCCCGACAAGATGGCGCGGCACAATGCCGTCGAAGCCGTTAAAGAGCGGGTCATCGGGCATTTCTCACTCGAAGGCGCGGAGAAATTTCCGAAGCTGCAGGTGGCCGGCGTCTTCAAGGAGCTGGAAGCCAAGATCGTGCGCTGGAACATTCTCGACACCGGCACGCGCATCGACGGCCGCGACGTCAAGACCGTACGCCCGATCGTCGCCGAGGTCGGCGTGCTGCCGCGCACTCACGGCTCCTCTCTATTTACGCGCGGCGAAACCCAGGCGCTGGTCGTGGCGACGCTGGGCACCGGCGAGGACGAGCAGTGGATCGACGCGCTGCAGGGCACCTACAAGGAATCGTTCCTGCTGCACTACAACTTCCCGCCGTTCTCGGTCGGCGAGACCGGACGCATCGGCGCGCCCGGCCGGCGTGAAATCGGCCACGGCAAGCTGGCGTGGCGCGCCATCCACCCGGTACTGCCGGAAAAGACGGAATTTCCCTACACCATCCGCATCGTGTCGGAGATCACCGAATCGAACGGCTCCTCCTCGATGGCGACCGTCTGCGGCACCTCGCTGGCGCTGATGGATGCCGGCGTGCCGCTGAAGCGGCCGACCGCCGGCATCGCCATGGGGCTGATCCTCGAAGACAAGCGCTACGCGGTGCTCTCCGACATCCTCGGCGACGAGGACCATCTTGGCGACATGGACTTCAAGGTGGCCGGCACCGAGCGCGGCGTCACCTCGCTGCAGATGGACATCAAGATCGCCGGCATCACCGAAGAGATCATGCGGGTCGCGCTGGGCCAGGCCAAGGACGGCCGCCTGCACATCCTCGGCGAGATGAGCAAGGCGATCACCCAGCACCGCGCCGAGCTCGGCGAGCATGCGCCGCGTATCGAGATCATGCAGATCCCGGTCGACAAGATCCGCGAAGTGATCGGCTCCGGCGGCAAGGTGATCCGCGAGATCGTGGAGAAGACCGGCGCCAAGATCGACATCCAGGACGACGGCACGATCAAGATCGCTTCGGCCAAGGCGGAATCGATCAAGGCGGCGATCAACTGGATCAAATCGATCGCCTCGGAGCCGGAGGTCGGGCACGTTTACGACGGTACCGTCGTCAAGGTCATGGACTTCGGCGCTTTCGTGAATTTCTTCGGCGCCAAGGACGGCCTCGTACACATCAGCCAGCTGGCGCCGCGCCGGGTGCAGAAGACCACCGATGTCGTCAAGGAAGGCGACAAGGTGAAGGTCAAGCTGCTCGGCTTCGACGAGCGCGGCAAGGTGCGGCTATCGATGAAGGCCGTCGATCAGGCGACCGGCGAAGACCTCGAGGCCAAGCAGAAGGCGGAGGGCGGCGAGGGCCAAGCCGCTGCCGCCGGGGAATAGTCTCGCTGCGAACAAGCGGCGGCAGGCGCGAGCGGCGGCATAAGCCGCCGCTCGTCTGCTTCAATCGGCAATCGGGATTTGCCCCGGTGCGCCGCCGTATTTCGGCTTGAAGATCAAGAGCAGCGGAAGCACGGCCAGCGTCGCGATCATCAACAGCTTGTAATCGTCGATGAAGGCGATGATCTGCGCCTGCCGGGTAATGACGGCGTCGAGCGCGGCGCGCCCGGATGCCGTCAGCGGATTCCAGAAATGCGCGATCGTCGGGTCTTCGAACCCGCGGTTGACGGCGGTGACGTGCGCAACGATTTCGGCGTGATTGATCTGGGTGTTGCGCGTCAACAGCGCGTTCACGATCGAAATGCCGATACTCGAGCCGATGTTGCGCGAGAGATTGTAAAAGCCGGCGCCTTCGGTGCGGTGCTGCGGCGATAGCGTCGCCAGCGTCACGGTGCTCAGCGGCACGAACAGGAAGCCAAGCCCGGCACCCTGAATGAATCCGACACCGATAATCGTCTCCCGCGACACGTCCGGCGTCCAACCGGTCATTGCGTAGAACGACCACGCCGTGACCGCAAGACCGAAGCCCAGCAACAGGCGGGTGTCGATCCGGCCGACCAGGCGCCCGACAATCAGCATTGAAATCATGGTGCCGATGCCGCGCGGTCCCATCACGATGCCGGCGGCAGAGACCGGATAGTCCATGAGTTCCTGCAAGAACGGCGGCTGCAGCGCCATCGACGCGTAGAGCGTCAGCCCGACCACGGCCATGAACAGCGTGCCGGTCGTGAAATTGCGATCGCGGAACAGTGCCGGTCTGACAAAGGGCTTGTCGGCGGTGAAGGTGTGCACAAGAAACAGATAAAGCGCCGAGGCCATGACGATCGCCTCGATGACGATCTCGCCGGAATTGAACCAATCCTTGATTTCGCCGCGATCGAGCATGAGCTGAAGCGCGCCGACGGCGAGACTCAAGGTGCCGAAGCCGAACCAATCCAGCTTCTGGCCGGCGTGGCGCTGGGAGTCCGGCAGAAAAACCATCATGCCGAGCAGCGCAATGATGCCGATCGGCAGATTGATGTAGAAGACGTAGCGCCAGCTGTAGTTCTCGGTCAGCCAGCCGCCGAGAACCGGACCGAACACGGGGCCGACCATGACCCCGACCCCGAACAGCGCCATGGCAAATCCCTGCCGCTCGCGCGGATAGGCGCCGAGCAGAACGGTTTGCGAGAGCGGAACCAGCGCCGCGCCGAACGCGCCTTGCAGCACCCGGAACACCACGATTTCCGTCAATGATTGCGCGGCGCCGCACAGCATCGAGACGATGGTGAAGCCGGCGACGGAGACCAGAAACAGTCGCTTGATGCCGAACCGGCTGGCGAGAAAGCCGGTCGGCGGCGTCATGATCGCGGCCGCCACGATATAGGACGTCAGCACCCAGTCGATCTCGTCCTGGCTCGCCGAGACGCTGCCCTGCATGTAGGGCAGCGCGACGTTGGCGATAGTGGTGTCGAGCGCCTGCATCAGCGTGGCAAGGATCACACAGACGGTGATCGCCGCGCGATTACCCCCGCCTGCTAGCGCGGAGTCGGAGGCCATCACTTGCCTCGCGGGCCGCCGCCGAACCAGGACGTGAGGAAGTCCGGAAAGCCGCGTGCATGCCCGGTATCGACATTGACCACGACGCTCATGCCGGCGCGCAACGGCGGCAGCGTCTTGTCGCTAGTGTCGAGGCGAATGCGCATCGGCACGCGTTGCACGACTTTCACCCAATTGCCGCTGGTGTTCTGCGCCGGCAGCAGCGAGAACTCCTGCGCCGCCGCCGGGCTGATACTCTGAACGGTCGCCTGCCACACCGCGTTCGGATAGGTGTCGACCGTCACCGTGGCCGGCTGGCCCGCGCGCACGTGGGTCAGTTCCGTCTCTTTCGGCTGCGCATCGACCCAGACGTGATCGGTATCCACCAGATAGAAGGCGGTGGTCGAGGCGGCGAGATAGCGGCCGGGCGCGGTGGCGGGCACGTCGGTCACAATCCCCGAGAACGGCGCCCTGACCACCGTGTCGTTAAGCTGGCGCTCGGCTTCGTCGAGCTGCGCTTTCGCCTGCAAATATTGCGGCAGCTCCGTGGTCGGGGTGTCCGCGTTGCCGCCGAGCCGGGCCAGCTGCACCTGCGCCTGTTCCCGCAAGGACTGCAGCTTGCTGGTGTCGGTTTGCAGCGCGTATTTCGCCTGGTCGTAGGTCGCTTGCGTGCCGGCGCCGTTGTGCAGCAGCATCTCCGCGCGGTTATAATTTGTCTGATCGAGATCGACCTGCGCCTGCTGGGCCGCGACGTCGCTCAGCATACGCTTATAGTCCTGCTTCATCGCATCGAGGGTGAGCGCCACCTGCGCCAGGTTGGCTTTGGCGTTGGCGACAGCGATCTGGAATTGCCGGGGATCGAGGCGATAGAGAATCTGCCCCGCCGTCACGTACTGATTGTTGATAACGTCGACGTCTTGCACGATGCCGGAGACGTCAGTCGAGATGCCGACCTTCTCGGCGTTGACATAGGCATCGTCCGTCGACATCACCTGGCCGCCGGTGACATACCAATAGCCGCCGGCGATGAGGACAAGCGGCAGCAGCGCAAACAGCGGCCAGCGCACCCGCTGCCGCCGTCTCAGCTGGCGTACCTTGTCGGCGGCGGCGGTCCGCTCACGAGAGCGCTTGTCTGGCGCAACGGCCGGTGCGACCGGCCTGGGAGTCTCCGGCGCTTCGTCACGCGGCGGCACGGATTTGCGAAGGGCTTCAGCCATAGCGCCGTTCCCCGGCCGTGCCGTCGCTACCGCGGTGCTGAATCAGCCGGCGCAAATTGTCCTTCACGATGGCAAGCTTGGAGACCATTTGCTCGACGCCTTCAGACTCCACGCCGGCGAGCGTGTTCGCCATCGTTTCCTCGCCGAGGACGGCGAGCCGTTCGAGTAGAGGTCGCGCCGCCGCAGTCAGGAACAGCCGCTTGGCGCGGCGGTCCGCGGGATCCGGCCGACGTTCGATGAGGCCGCTATCGCAGAGCTTGTCGAGCAGCCGCGTGAGCGTGATCGGCTGCAAATCGAGGATTTCTGCAAGTTCCGATTGGTTGAGGCCTTCGGAACGCTGGACCCGCACCAGAACCACCCACTGGGCGCGCGTAATTCCGAACTGCGCCGCTCGATGATCGGCGTAGGTACGCAAAAGGCGAGCTACATCATTGAGAATAAAAGCAAATTCGCGGTTAAGCGAGAACGGTGGCATAATGGCGCCCCTAGCTGGTGATTCTTTAAGCAGCCAGCATAATATAAGGTGGCTTATGATTTTGTACCGCCTCTGACGCAAGGCAGCATTGCAAGGAGATCATTCCGCCGCCAACTGCGGCGCTGGCGTCAAGCGAGCCCCAGTTCGGCGAAGGCCGCCATGTGATGATTGGCCGCTTCCTGGGCGAAGCAGCAGAACACCACCAGATCGAGGCCCTGCGGCGACGCCGCCAATTCCGAAGCCACGGTGCCCACGGCGATTCGCGCCGCACGATCGGGCGGGAATCGATAAATCCCGGTCGAGATCGCCGGAAATGCGACCGACGCCAGCCGATGCGCCGCGGCAAGATCGAGCGCGGTGCGATAGCAGGATGCCAACAGATCCTCTTCGCCCTTGCCGCCGCCGCTCCAGACTGGACCGACCGCGTGGATCACATGCTTCGCCGGCAGCCGATAGCCGCGCGTGATCTTTGCCCGACCGGTCTCGCAGCCGCCGAGGGTTTGGCACTCGGCGAGCAATTCCCGTCCTGCCGCGCGATGGATGGCGCCATCGACGCCGCCGCCCCCGAGCAACGTGCGGTTCGCCGCATTGACGATCGCGTCAAGCGCAAGCGTGGTGATATCGGCAATACAAATCTCAAGCCGGGCGGAGCCGACTTCAGCGGTCAGCAGCGGCGCGACGTTTGCCATGGCGAGATTTTCGTTCGACGCATGCGCTAAGCTTATCATGCCCATTCGGCCTGCGCTTCGGCCCGCAAATCCACGGTACTGCGCACGCCGATATCGTCGAAATGATCATCGAGGAAGCGCCGCGCCGCGCGCTTGCCGCTGACTTGCAGCCCTTGGAAGAAATCGTAATCGGTCGAGAGCTTGCTGAAGGCATCGAAATTAGTGCCGAACCGGTCGAGCACGATGCGATGAACGTTGACGCGGCGGTATTGGCCCGGGCCGGTGCCGCGCGGCAACTGCCCCCGATCGATCAGGCGGGCGACAAATTCGATGGCGCGGTATTCGGCCAGCAGCGAGGAATTAAACGTGACTTCGTTGATGCGGTTCATGATTTCGCTGGCCGCGGTCGGCGTCGCTTGCCGCATCAGCGGATTGATCTGAACGACCAGCACATCTTCAGTCTGGGTGGTGCGAAAAAACGGGAAGATCACCGGGTTGCCGAGATAGCCGCCGTCCCAATAGGGCACGCCGTCGATCTCGACGGCACGGAACAGCAGCGGCAGACAGGCGGACGCCATCACCGCGGCGGCCGTAATCTTCTCGCGGGGAAAAATCCGCACCCGGCCGGTCTGCACGTTAGTCGCCGAGATAAAGATCTGCAGCTCGGAAAACGCCCGCAGCGCCTCGAAGTCGACGAAGCGCTCGATTAGGTCTTGGAGCGGATTGATATTGAGCGGGTTGATGTCGTACGGCGAAAAGTAGCGCGACAAGCCATCAAGCCAGGCCTGCACCGGGGTGCCTTCCAGCGGCGTGAACGATAACAGCCGCTCCATCACCGCGCGCTGCACTGCCGGCAGATTGCCGGTGCTGCTGACCGCACGCCAAAAATCGGCGAGCCGCTTCTGTGCTTCGGCGCGGCCGCCGCGCGCCAGGCCGTCCGCCAGCATCACGGCGTTGACCGCGCCGGCGGAGGTGCCGGAAATCCCCTCGACGGTGAGGCGCTCGTCGCTCAACAGGTGATCCAGCACGCCCCAGGTGAAGGCGCCGTGCGCGCCGCCGCCTTGCAGCGCGAGATTGATGCGCTTGGTCTTTTGCCCGCCTGGCGCGTCCGCGGCTCTACCGGACAGCAGCGAGGCGAAAGGATTTTTCATGACGATGCTTGTTTCACGATTGCGCGGGTCGACAAATCGTCCAGCGGCAACACTTCATGCCGCGGTCCAGCCGCCATCGATCGAAAGGTTGGCGCCGGTAATGGATCTCGCCGCATCGGAGCAAAGATAGACGGCGAGCGAGGCGACTTCGTCGACGGTGACGAATTCCTTGGTCGGCTGCGCGGCCAGCAGCACGTCGCGCTTGACCTGTTCCTCGGTCATGCCGCGCGCCTTCATCGTGTCGGGAATTTGTTTCTCGACGAGCGGCGTCCACACATAGCCGGGACTGATGCAGTTGACCGTGATGCCCATGGTCGCGACTTCGAGCGCAACGGTCTTGGTCAGGCCGGCAATCCCGTGCTTGGCCGAGACATAGGCGGCCTTGAACGGCGAAGCCACCAGCGAGTGCGCGGAAGCGGTGCTGATGATCCGACCCCACTTGCGCGACTTCATGCCGGGTACTGCGGCGCGGATCGCGTGGAACGCCGATGACAGATTGATCGCAATGATCTGGTCCCACTTCTCGATGGGGAATTCCTCGACCGGCGCGACGTATTGAATACCCGCGTTGTTGACCAATACGTCGAGCGAGCCAAAGGTCCGCTCGGTGGCATGCACCATGTCGGCGATTTCCGCGGGCTTGGTCATGTCGGCAGGCGAATAGAAGGCTCTGACGCCGAATTCCTTTTCGATGCCGAGCCGTTCCTTTTCGATCGCAGCGCTGTCGCCGAAGCCGTTGATGGTAATGTTGGCGCCCTGGGCGGCCAGCGCGCGTGCAATGGCGAGGCCAATACCCGATGTCGAGCCGGTGACGAGGCCGGTCTTTCCTTTCAGCATGATAAACCCCAATTCAAGAGGTGCGCTTTAGCGAAAAAGCGCCCATTTCTGCCGGACTTTGCGCGAAGTGGCGGCAATTTGGGACGCTTCTTGCTGCGGCGCAACATCAAAATCCGGGGCTGCGTCACCTTTTCGCGATTTCCCGTCGAGCCGTTACAATGCGCACGGGAGAGCCCTTGTGCTGAAACAAGCGCCGTGCGCGCCGGCTGAAGGATGACAACGATGCCGCAAATGGTTTTTCCGGCGCCCGACCACGATCACGGGTGCTGCGCCACCGCGGCCATCGCCCACGCCGAAGAGCTGTGCACGGCGCGGGCGCAACGGCTGACGCCGATGCGCCGCCACGTGCTCGAGGCTTTGCTTGCCAGTCACCGGCCGCTCGGCGCCTACGAGATCATCGAGCGGCTGGCCGATCCCGGCCGGCCGGCGCCGATCACGGTTTATCGCGCGCTCGATTTCCTGCGCGACAACGGTCTCGTCCACCGCATCGAGAGCCGCAACGCCTTTGTGGCCTGCGTGCACAATCACGCCGATAACGACATCGTCGTGTTCTTTCTCTGCGAGCGCTGTGGTGCGGTCGGCGAGGCGCCGGGCGGCGCGGTTGCGGAAACCCTCAAGGCCTCGGCTCGCGCGGTCGGTTTCGCGCCAAAAAGCCCGGTGATCGAAATCGCCGGCATTTGCGCGCATTGCCGCGAATGATGCCCGTTGCTTTTCTGTCGTCGTCAGGGCTTTTTCGATCTGACGACCCCGCCCACCCCGCCTCCTTGAAAGTGAACTGAGCCTCTTTGCCTCATTCCCCACAATCCCGGCCGCTTGACGCGCTCGCCATAACGCTGACCATCGCGCTGTGCCTGACCTGGGGTTTCAATCAGGTTGCGGTCAAGCTCGCCATCCCCGATATCCCGCCGCTGATCCAATCGGCGGCGCGCTCGGTCATTGCCGCCGTTCTCGTCGGCGCCTGGGCACAGCTGCGCGGCATCCCCCTCTTCAATCGCGACGGCACGTTGCCGGCGGGGATCGCAGCCGGTGCGCTGTTCGCGTTTGAGTTTTTGCTGATCTATCGCGGTCTCATTTGGACGACGGCGACGCGGGCGGTGTTGTTTATCTATCTGGCACCGTTCTTCGTGGTGATCGGATCGCGCTGGCTGATCCCGGGGGATCACTTCCATCCCTCGCAATGGTTCGGTCTGTTGTTGTCCTTCGTCGGCATCGTCATCGCCTTCGGCCTGCCGACCCCCGCCACCGATCCGCATCAGATGCTCGGCGATGTCATGATGGTCGGCGCCGCGGCCGGCTGGGCGGCGACAACGCTCGTCATCAAGGCGAGCAGGCTCAATCGCGTGAGCGCCGAGAAGACCATGCTCTATCAGCTCGTGGTTTCGGCGCCCCTGTTGGCAGTCGGCGCCCTCGTCTTCGGTGAGCACATCGACGCCATGCCCTCGGCGCTGGCGCTGGGCGCCTTGGCCTACCAGATCGTTTGGGTCGTCAGCGTTACTTATGTGGTCTGGTTTGCGCTGGTTGTGCGCTATTCGGCCACCCGGCTGTCGGCGTTTACCTTCCTGACCCCGCTTTTCGGCGTGGCGGCCGGCCATCTCGTCCTTAATGAGCCGCTGACCCCGCCTTTTGCGCTCGCGGTCGCCCTTGTCGCCCTGGGCTTGGTCCTCGTAAACCGGCCGCGGTGAGGCTATATCTCTGCCATTCCCCGGCCCCGGGCCAGGGGAACCGATCGCCGAAAGGACTGCACTCTATGATGGAATTCTCCGGCCCCGCTGAGAGGCATCGAACCGTCGCCGTCAAGGTGGGCAAGGTCACCGTCGGCGGCGGCGCGCCCGTGGTGGTGCAGTCGATGACCAACACCGACACCGCCGATGCCGAAGCGACCGCCCAGCAGGTGGCGGCGCTCGCCCGCGCCGGCTCGGAGCTGGTGCGCGTGACCGTCGACCGCGACGCGGCGGCGGCGGCCGTGCCGCACATCAAGGAGCGGCTCCTGCGCATGAACGTCGACGTGCCGATCGTCGGCGACTTCCATTACATCGGCCACAAGCTCCTGGCGGATCATCCGGCCTGCGCCGCGGCGCTCGACAAGTACCGCATCAATCCCGGCAATGTCGGCTTCAAGGAAAAGAAGGACCGGCAGTTCGCGGCAATCGTCGAAACCGCGATCCGTCACGACAAGCCGGTGCGCATCGGCGCCAACTGGGGCTCGCTCGACCAGGAACTGCTCACGCATCTGATGGACGAGAACGCGAAATCCAACCACCCGATCGACGCGCGCGACGTGACGCGCGAAGCCATGGTGCAATCGGCGCTGTTGTCCGCCGAACGCGCCGAAGAGATCGGCTTGCCGCGATCGAAGATCATCATCTCGGCCAAGGTGTCGGCGGTGCAGGATCTGATCGGAGTGTACGGCGAGCTGGCGCGGCGTTCCAACTACGCGCTGCATCTCGGATTGACCGAGGCCGGCATGGGCTCCAAGGGCATCGTCGCCTCATCTGCGGCGATGGGCGTGCTGCTGCAACAAGGCATCGGCGACACAATTCGCATTTCGCTGACGCCGGAGCCGAACGGCGACCGCACGCTGGAAGTGAAAGTCGCGCAAGAACTGTTGCAGACGCTTGGCATGCGCACCTTCGTGCCGCTGGTCGCCGCCTGCCCCGGCTGCGGCCGCACTACCTCCACCACGTTCCAGGAGCTCGCGTCCAATATCCAGAGCTTCATCCGCGAGTCCATGCCGGAATGGAAGACGCGCTATCCCGGCGTCGAGGGCCTCAACGTCGCGGTGATGGGCTGCATCGTCAACGGACCGGGCGAGAGTAAGCACGCCGATATCGGCATCTCGCTTCCGGGCACCGGCGAGCACCCGGCGGCGCCGGTGTTCATCGACGGCAAGAAGGCGATGACGCTGCGCGGCCCGACGGTGGTCGATGATTTTCAGAAGATCGTCATCGATTACATCGAGCGGCGGTTCGGCTCCGGCGCGGGAAGAACGGCGGCGGAGTAGAACCAACCGTCGCATATTCAGACCCGTCATGTCCGCGCATAGCCGTTCAAAGAACGGCGTCGCTTCGCTCGCCTATGTCGCGGGCATCCACGTCTTAACGCACAAATCATACCAACTCCGGCTGATCACTTCTTTGCTCGCTGACATGGCCACCAGTGGAAGAGCGTGTTGTCGCGGATCGTGTCTGGCTGCTGGACGAGGGCGACGCAGCGGTCGCTGACCGCCTGGTCAAGGC
>JBEKWO010000111.1:0-11335 GCA_049512975.1 Xanthobacteraceae bacterium
TTTGCGAGAATGTGGTTCTCGATCTCCTCGCAGCTGATCTTTTCGCCGCCGCGATTGACTAGATCTTTCTTTCGACCCTCCACGTATAGGTAGTTACCGAATTTGCGGACAATGTCGCCCATGCGGTAGAAGCCGTCAGCAGTGAATGCCTGCTGGTTGATTTCCGGCGCATTATAGTATCCGCGTATGGTATAGGGGCCGCGGCACAGCAACTCTCCGGGTTCCCCATCCGGCAATTTCTTGCCGTCGTCGTCGACCACGATGATTTCGTCTCCTGACGATATGGGTGCACCCGAGCTCTCGAAGCGTTTCGCTTCGTCATCATCGAGACGTGTCATGCTGAGCAGCCCTTCAGCAGTTCCGAAGCTCTCCTGAGTGAGACATCCGAATACTCCCCCTACCCGCCGTCGTAATTCCGGAGCTAGGCGAGCGCCGCCGTTCATTAGCACGTTCAGCGACCTGAGATCATGCCGGCCGAGTTCGGGAGCACTCAGCCACTTCACGAACAATGGCACGCCAGCGCATACTACCGTCACTCGCTCGCGCTCGATGAGGGGAAATACTACATCGGCTGCCGTGCCAGGAGCGATCACGATGCGACCGCCGTAGGCCAGCGTTGCGAGCACACCGGGCGAACCTAACGAATAATTGTGCGCCATCGGTAGCAACGCCAAATACACGGTCTCGGCATCAAATCCGGCTACAAGGCCACTTTGCTTGCAATTGTAGACATAGTCGTTGTGGGTGCGCGGGATGAGCTTCGGGAGGGCCGTGGTGCCACCAGAGAGAAGCATCAATGCGACCTCGTCAGGGTTTGGGCGAACACCTGCTAGCTGTGCAGCAGTAATTGTGGATGACCGCTCCGAACCCATGAGTTTGATCAGGGACAATTGACCGGGCCCGGGTTCCCCCCAAATCAGCACCAGCCTCATCTCCGTGCTATCGCGGATTTCGGCGGCAAGCGTCCGGTGGTCGAAGCCGCGAATGACATCAGCGGAGATATACCCGACGGCGCCAGAGTGGCGTGCGAAGTGACTAATCTCGGTTTTGCGATGCTGTGGCAACGCCATCACCGGGATCACGCCGACTTTCACGAGAGCGAGAAATGTGCAAATGAATTCCGGCCGATTGTCGAGTTGGAGAATTACCCGGTCGAGAGGTCGAAGCCCGGTCTGCATCAACACGAAGGCAAGTCTCTCCACCTGCTCCACAAGTTCGGCGTAAGTGATCCTTTGCTCACCAAATACAACAGCAACCTTTGTAGGATGACGACGGCTCGAGCTCTCGAACATGTCGTTGAGGGTGATGTTCTCCCAATAACCCTTCTCGCGATAGGTTCTCGCAAAATGCTCAGGCCAGGGAGCGCAGCCGGCGAGCATTCTAACCTCCTATTGGAGTTGGCCTCAGGTGCGCGGCGATCCACGCGATGGCTTGCGGCAGAATTCAATATCGCGCGCTGGGCACCTCAGCGCTTTTGCGTCGCGTGCCTGGAAAGCTCTTTCGTATCTTTGTCCAGGAAATCGCACATTCCTGGTGTTTGGTGACATCCTCGATCCAAGTGATGGGCCAAGGGACAGGAACGTCAATTCGCCACGGAATCCTCGGCTCGCATCGTGCTTGTCATGTAATCTGGCGGCGGTAGTTCGACGAACACGGTGTTCGAAGGGGGACTGCCTTGCCCGGTGGCTGTGTAGGCTCGGACGTAATAGCGATAACGCGTGCCGGCCAGCACATTGCTGTCCTCCCAGCGAGTCACCTTCACAGCGTCCTCGAGACGCACCTGTCCCACCGGATCGGCGCGGCACACGTCGTAACGCGCCGCACCCGGGGCCTTGGTCCACTTCAACGTTATCGTCCCTTTGCCGGCGGTCGCCGTCAGATTCGCACCGTTCGGGCCCCATTGCGGCGCGTTGACGGCAGGGTCGTCGGCCGGTGCCTGCAACGATCCTTGCGGCCACAGCGAGCAGATGACGCGGCTATGTGTGCCGTCGAGGTGCTTGCAGACATTGCAATAGTCGCATTGGATCACGCGATCGCGTTCGTTGTTTCGGATCTTCTTCGGCCAGTCCGGATCCGCCAACAGCCCGCGCGCGATTCCGATAATGTCGACTTGGCCCGAGCCGACAAGCCGCTCCGCAT
Organism: Xanthobacteraceae bacterium; assembly: GCA_049512975.1. GTDB lineage: Bacteria > Pseudomonadota > Alphaproteobacteria > Rhizobiales > Xanthobacteraceae > BOG-931. The sequence goes on from JBEKWO010000111.1 coordinate 2,140, forward strand.
CGTCGGGGTTTGATAGTTTGCCGGCTGTTGCGACCGGCGTGTCGTAGCCATTCGCTTTGATATAGGCCTTTATTTCCGCTGAGAAATGAGCGTGCGGAACCGGAGGGTACCAATCGCCTGGCATGGCCCGATCACCGGAGTAGCCGGTGTACGGATACAATACCTGTCCCGGAATGTGGACAGCATCTTCAAATTTGCCTCCGACCGACAGCGATAGATAGTCCACTCCGATTTGCGCGAGCCGCAGGGCGATGACCTTGGCGTCGTTGACCGTATAGCCATCCTTGATGAACTCATCCGCCACGAAGCGCACGCCTAGCGGGAAATCTTTGCCTGCCTTTCCGCGAGCATTCTGAACAACGCGACCGATGAGGCGTAGGCGTCCCTCCAGGGTTTGTCCCCCATACTCATCCTGGCGCTTGTTCGTCCGCGACAAGAAGGAGGCGAGCGTATAGGCATGGGCCGAGTGTAGTTCGGCGCCATCAAAGCCGGCCTCGCGAGCGCGCGCGACCGCGTTGCCGAATTCGTCAACGATCCGATCGATGTCCTCCAGCGACAGCATGTCGACCGTCTGTCGCCACCCGGACTTCGCCACCTTCAGGAAGTGGATGATTTGGGGCACCACCTTCGAGCCGGACGTATCATGGATGCGACGAGCGAGCTTGGCCAGGCCTGGGACGAACGTGTCGTCACTGATCCGCAATAAGGGGCCAGACTTAGAATGGTGCACCGCCATCGCCTCGATCACGATCAGACCCGCCTCACCCTGTGCATACCTGACGTAGCGATCGATGATGTCCTGATTGACCACGCCGTCCTCGCCGGATAGGCGCGTCACCATGGCCGGCACCATGATGCGGTTCTGAATGACCATGCCGTTGATGTCGAGAGGTTGGAACAATTTCATGGGTTTCCCCCTTGTTTTAGGATCGGCGCGAGCATCCCCAATTTATGATGTACTGGGTGCCATCAATCTACCCGCGGAAGATCACTTCACCACCGTGCTCTTCGTCACATCAGCTCTCCACCGGCGACCAGGATGCTCTGACCCGTGATCGAGGCCGAACTTGGCAGACATAGCCAGCCGACCGTCTCTGCTACTTCGGTTGGCTGGATTAGACGTCCTTGCGGATTGTGCGCCACCAGCTCGGCCAAAGCTTGCTCGCGCGCGCGACCAGTCTTGGCGGAAATACTCGTCACCGCAGTTTCGACGATGGCAGTATCTGTATAACCCGGACACACGGCGTTGACGGTGACTGCCGTGCGTGCCGTCTCCCGTGCTAGCGCCCGCGTCAACCCAATGAGGCCATGTTTCGCGGCGCAGTAGGCAGCCACATAGGGATAGCCGGTTAATCCAGCCGTTGAAGCGATGTTGACGATGCGCCCGTAGCCATTCTTGATCATGTGCTGCAACGTTTGGCGAATACACAGGTAAGCGCCGTTGAGGTCGACTTCGATTACTTCCTGCCACAGGGCGGGATCGGTCTTTGAAAAGGGCGCCGCCTTCGCCAACCCCGCATTGTTCACCAAGATTGCCGGATGGCCCAGCCGCTCGCCGGCGATGCGGAAGGCCGCCTCGACAGATTCCTGCCGTGCCACGTCCAACGCGACCGCCTCAATTTGGGTGCCATGGCGCCTCGCAAGGGTTGCTGCATGAACCTCGAGGACTGGCATGCGGCGGCCCATGATCGTCAAGTCGGCTCCCAGTCGCGCCAACGTGTCTGCGATTGCGCCACCTATGCCGCTGCCGCCGCCGGTCACCACGGCGTGTCGCCCGGTCAGTGGACATTCTGCAGGTCTGGATACGGCGTGCGTGGCGGTCATGCCTTCTCCGGTCTAGTTTTGAAACATCTGGGTCGTTCCCGCGGCGGCTTGAGGATCGCTGCTGCCGACGAGCCGAGGCTTCTGGACGATAAACTTAAGCCGCATTTCGCGTCGAACGAGCCGGCATGTTAGGTTAAACGACTTTTCTTTAGCCGCCCTTTAGGGGCCTCAATGCGAAAACATCCCAATCCGCTAACAGTCGCATTTCATGGGGATAGTTGAGTTCCGATGAGCGGGTCCTTCAGTGGCTGCCGTCTTTGCCCAGTCCAACTGGGGCAGCCAAAGAAGGACTAAAGATTGCGACGTTTACAATGTGAGTAATAGGACGCGTAGCAAATTATAATACCAGAGGGAGGACGACAATATGACATTGAAATCGCGTGATTCCCTATTCAATCGACGCACTTTCCTCAAAGTCTCGGCGGCCACCGGAACAGCGCTGGCCGCGGGTCCGGTATTCGCGCCGGCCGTTCGCGCCGCCACGAGCATCAAGCTGGGTTATGTCAGCCCGCAGACCGGACCGCTCGCCGCCTTTGCCGAGGCGGACAAATTCATCATCTCGAACTTTCAAAACGCGGTGAAGGGCGGCCTCAAGGTCGGCAACGCGAACTATCCGGTCGAAGTCATCGTCAAGGACAGCCAGTCCAATCCCAATCGCGCGGCCGAAGTCGCCAAGGAGCTGATCGTCTCCGACAAGATCGATTTGATGCTGGTGGCCTCGACCCCGGAAACGACTAACCCGGTATCGACGCAATGTGAGAACGAGGAGGTGCCCTGCATCTCAACCGTGGCGCCGTGGCAGCCTTATTTCATTGGCCGACAGGGCAACCCGGGCGACCCGGCGACCTGGAAGCCATTCAATTACACCTACCACTTCTTCTGGGGACTCGAGGACGTCATCGCGGTTTTCACCAACATGTGGGGACAGCTCAAGACCGACAAATCCGTCGGCGGCCTCTTCCCCAATGACGGCGACGGCAACGCCTGGGGCGACAAGCAGGTCGGCTTCCCGCCGGTGCTCGAGAAGCTCGGCTACAAGCTCACCGATCCCGGCCGTTATCAGAACCTCACAGACGACTTCTCCGCGCAGATCAACGCGTTCAAGAAGGCAAACTGTGACATCATCACCGGTGTGGTCCTACCGCCAGATTTCACAACGTTCTGGAATCAGGCGCTGCAGCAGGGCCTAAAGCCGAAGGCTGCTTCGATCGGCAAGGCCATCCTGTTCCCAGTCGCGGTCGAAGCGCTGGGTAAGAACGGCAACAATCTCTCGTCCGAGATATGGTGGTCGCCGAGCCATCCATTCAAGTCGTCGCTGACCGGACAGTCGGCGAAGGCCCTCGCCGACGCCTATGAGAAGTCCTCGGGCAAGCAATGGACGCAGCCAATTGGGTTTGCGCACGCGCTGTTCGAACTCTCCGTCGATGTCATGAAGCGCTCCGGCGATGTCGGCGACAACAGGGCGATCGTGAAGGCGATCGCCGCGACCAACCTCAACACCGTGGTCGGCCATATTGAATGGGGACAAAAGAACCTGCCGCCCTTCGCCCAGAAGAACATCGCCAAGACGCCGCTGGTCGGTGGTCAGTGGCGATTGCGGAACGGGAACAAATACGACATCGTCATTACCGAAAACAAGACCGCGCCGGAAATTCCCGTTGGCGGTCAGATGCAGCCGATCGCTTGATTTCATGGCTGGACGGGGGAGCTGGCGTGGCCGGCTCCCCTCTAGGCAGTCACGTGATCCTGAAACTGGAAAACCTGAGCAAGTCTTTCGATTCGATCAGAGCGATCGACGCCGTCGATCTTGAGGTGGCGCAGGGCGAAGCGCTCGGCGTCATCGGACCGAACGGCGCCGGAAAAACGACGCTCTTCAACCTCGTCACCGGGCTGCTCAGGCCGGATACCGGCTCGGTCTGGTTCGACGGACGCGACATCACACGCGCGCCACCGCGCGTTCGTTGTATCGCCGGCATCGGGCGCTCGTTCCAGATTCCGCATCCATTCGAGAGCCTGACTGTGTTCGAGAACCTCCTCGTTGCGGCCATCCACGGCCGCAGGCGACGCGAGGCACAGGTGATCGATGCCTGCGGCGAGATTCTGGAGCAGACGGGCCTCATCGCCTTCGCCAATCGTCGCGCCGGCATGCTCAATCTTTTGGGACGCAAGCGTCTGGAACTGGCGCGCGCTTTGGCGAGCGCGCCGCGACTGCTGCTGCTCGATGAAATCGCCGGCGGCCTGAGCGAGGCCGAATGTGCCGAGCTCGTCCAGTTGGTGCAGGAAATTAAGAACTCGGGCGTGACCATCGTGTGGATCGAGCACGTCGTGCATGCGCTGGTTTCGGTGGTTTCGCGATTGGTGGTGCTGAACTTCGGCCGCAAAATCGTCGAAGGCGAGCCCCGCACGGTGATGGTCTCGGACGACGTCCGCGAGATCTATATGGGTATTGCGGCGTGAGGCACTCGGACGCGGCCGTGCTGGAGACCCGCGAACTCACCGCTTTTTACGGCGACTTCCAGGCGCTCTACGGCATCACATTTGTGCTCAACGAGGGCGAAACGGTCGCCGTCATCGGCGCCAACGGGGCGGGGAAATCAACCTTCCTGAAGGCGGTCGCGGGCTTGCTGCCACGCCCGGCTTCAGCCGTGCGTCTCGATGGCCGCGATATCGGCGCGCTGCCGGCGTTCGAGATCGTCAAGCTCGGCCTCGCTTTGGTGCCGGAAGGCCGCCGGCTGTTTCCATCGCTCTCGGTCGAGGAAAATCTGCTGGTCGGCGCCTATGGCCGGCACCTTAACGGACCGTGGACCCTCGCCGCGGTGTATCGGCTGTTTCCCATGCTGCGGGAGCGACGTCACGCGCCGAGCACGGCGCTGTCCGGCGGACAGCAACAGATGGTCGCCATCGGCCGCAGCCTGATGTCGAACCCGCGCATCCTGTTGTGCGACGAGCTCAGTCTCGGCCTCGCCCCGATCGTCATTCGCGACATCTACGCCGCGCTTGCGGATATCAAGACGCGCGGGACAAGCGTAGTACTGGTCGAGCAGGACCTCGCCCACGCCATGTCGGTTGCCGACCGGGCCTATTGCTTTCAGGAGGGACGGGTGAGCCTTACCGGCCGACCGCAGGACCTCACCCGGGACGCCATTCACGCCGCCTATTTCGGATTGTGAGCGCATGCTCGGCTGGATCGACACGCTGTTGCAAGGGGTCCTACTCGGTGGACTGTATTCGCTCTACGCTACCGGCCTTTCCGTGATTTTCGGCATTATGCGCCTGGTCAACCTGGCCCATGGCGATTTGATAGTGCTCGGCGCGTTCCTGATGCTTGCGGCGTCGGCAGCTGGCGTGCCTATCGTTCTCGCCTTCGCGGTGGTGGTGCCGCTAATGTTCGTCATCGGCTACGCGCTACAATCCGTGCTGCTCAATCGCGCGCTCGGCCGCAATATCCTGCCACCATTGTTGATCACGTTCGGATTGTCGATCATCGTGCAGAACGGGCTGCTCGAAACGTTTTCAGCGGATACCCGCCGCCTCAATGTCGGAACGCTCGAAAGCGCTTCGCTGCCGCTGGGGGGCAGCATTGCGGTCGGCTTGATGCCGCTGATCTGTCTCGCATCGGCGGTCGGCGTCATCGTGCTCCTCAACGGCGTGTTCTACCGGACCGCACTTGGACGCGCGTTCCGCGCAACGTCCGACGATGTCGAAATCGCGCAGCTCATGGGCATCAACAACAAATCGATCTACGCGGTGACCATGGGCATCGCGCTTGCCGTATGCGCCATCGCCGGGTTCTTTCTCGGCGCCCGCGCCAACTTCGACCCCAGCATCGGCCCGGCCCGGCTCCTCTACGCCTTCGAGGCCGTCATCATTGGCGGCCTCGGCAGCCTGTGGGGGACCCTCGCCGGCGGCATCGTCGTCGGTGTGGCGCAGACAATCGGCGCGCATATAAATCCCGAATGGCAGATTCTCTCAGGTCATGTTGCTTTCCTGATCGTGCTGGTGATACGGCCGCGCGGCCTGTTTCCGCGCGCGGTGGATTGAGAGCGGCGGCATGCGTGTGAGTAAGCTGAACCGGGTCGGTGTCGACGAAGGCCGGCTTCACGGCTCGCGCTTTAGCGTCGCCACGGCGACGCGCGCGTCCACCGTCACGGTGCTCCTCGCCATCCCGGTCATCCTCCTGCTGGTCGCTCTGCCGGCATTCGCCAGTCGGGCGTTGCTGCAGGAGCTATTCTACGTGTTCACGATGCTGGCGTTGGCGCAATTATGGAATCTGCTTGCCGGCTGCGCTGGCCTGATTTCCGTCGGGCAACAGGCCTTCGTCGGCATCGGAGCCTACGCGTTGTTCGCCTTCACCTTGATGGCGGGCCTTGAGCCCGTGCTGTCGATCGTGCTGTCGGGGATCGTCGCGGGGGTTGTTGCCGTCCCGGCCGCGCTGATCGTCTTCCGCCTGAGAGGCGCTTACTTTGCCATCGGCACCTGGGTGGTCGCCGAGGTCTGTCGACTGGTGCTTGCGCAATTCAAGCAACTGGGCGGCGGCACCGGAACCTCGCTACCGCCGGACATCGTCGATTCCATTGTCGGGCTGGACTTTGTCCGCCACCTGTTTCAGGTCCGCGGCCCGGCAGCGCGCGACATCCTGGCCTATTGGCTGGCTCTCATTCTTGCGGTCGGCACGCTCGTGCTAGTGTACAAGTTGCTGCGGTCGCGGTACGGCCTCGCTTTATCCGCCATCGGCGATACCGAAGCTGCCGCCGAAAGCGCCGGCGTCGATGTCTTTCGCACCAAGCTTTTGATCTACATCGTGACCGCCGTCGTGACCGGCATGGCGGGGGCGCTGATCTTTCTGCAGAAGGCCAGGATCTCACCGGATGCGGCGTTCTCGCTCATCGATTGGACCGCCTATGTCATCTTCATCGTCGTCATCGGCGGTATCGGAACAATGGAGGGGCCGATTATCGGCGTCGTAATATTCTATCTTCTGCAATATTATCTGGCCGCGCTCGGGTCTTGGTATCTGATCCTCCTAGGCGCCCTCGCCATTCTCCTCATGCTGTTTGCTCCGACGGGAGTCTGGGGCGTGATCTCAGGTCCCTTCGACATCAGCTTGTTCCCGGTCCGGCGACGGCTGATGCCACTGTCACACTAAAGGAGAGCTGCGAGTCTTCTTTACTGCTCCCGCCCCTTCGCGCTTCCCGCGCTTCATCTCCTTTAAAAAAATGACCTCAAAATGGATGATGCGGAAGTCGATCGCGAGCGCCCGGTTGAGACAGTGTGGCGTTCGGTTTTCTACGTCGATCGCATCCTCAAGGATGCCAATCCCAACGAGCTGCCGGCCCAGCCCGGTGACAAGTGAGGATGACGCTTAGACGCGTCGCCGTTTCATCGGCGGATTCTCTCGCCGCGACAGCTCGCTCTCGAGCGCCTTGATCTCGGTGCGATTGCGACGTACGCTTGATATGCAGTGCCGCTCGCAGCTTCGCCGACGAGCGTCGTGAGCTTAAGCTGCGCGCCCACCGACCAGGAGCTGGAGCGCGGTCTCCGCTCGATCGCGGTGCCGATCGTCGACCGCGCTGGCCAAGTGGTCGCCGCGCTCAACCGAGCACCCATTCGACGCGCACCACGCGCAACGAAATGCGCGACCAATTTCTTCCGCGCTTGCGGGCCGTCGCCGCACAGATTTCAGCGTTGTGGTCTAGGACGCCGGAAGTTTTCTGCGTCTTGCCTGCACGTTGCGCGCCGAGTATCGTCCGCATGGCACCGAATATCGGACGATAGTTCGATTATCGAACAACAAATTAATTGGACGAAACGGAGGGAGCGCCAATGAGCATAGCGGTGAAAGGCAGCAAGGCTGCAGGCGCCGGTAAGCCGGCAGCGGCCGCGATGCCGGGTGGCGTGGCCGCGCCGCAAACCGGCAACGAATATCTCGATTCGCTGCGCGACGACCGCACCGTCTTCATCTACGGCGAGCGGGTGAAAGACGTCACCACGCATCCGGCGTTCCGCAACACCGCCCGCATGGTGGCACGGCTTTACGATGCGCTGCATGACCCCAAACACGCTGCCAAGATCCTGGTGCCGACCGATACCGGAAACGGCGGCAAGACCCACGCTTTCTTCAAGGCGCCGAAAACGCTCGACGATCTGTTGGCCGCACGCGGCGCCATCGCCGAATGGGCGAAGATCACCTACGGCTGGCTCGGCCGCTCACCCGACTACAAGGCTGCGTTCCTGGCGACGCTGGGCGCCAATACCGAGTTCTACGATCCGTACAGCGACAATGCGCGGCGCTGGTACAAGTTCAGCCAGGAGCATGTTCCCTTCGTCAATCATGCCATCATTCATCCGCCGGTCGACCGCGACCGGCCGCCCAACGAGGTCGGCGACATCTGCTGCCACGTGGAAAAGGAGACCGACGCCGGTATCGTCGTGTCCGGCGCCAAGGTGGTGGCGACGGGATCGGTGCTGACCAACTACACCTTCGTCGCCCATCACGGCCTGATCCCGGTTCAAGACAAGAATTTCGCCGTCGTGTTCATGGTGCCGACCAACCATCCGGGCGTCAAATTCATCTGCCGCACCTCCTATGAGATGACGTCGACGGCAATGGGCAGCCCGTTCGATTATCCGCTGTCGAGCCGGATCGACGAGAATGACGCCGTGTTCATTCTCGACAAGGTCCTGGTGCCCTGGGAGAACGTCTTCGTCTACGGCGACCTCGAGAAGGCCAACAATTTCTTCCCGCGCACCGGATTTTTGCCGCGCTTCGTCGTCCACGGCTGCACGCGGCTTGCCGTGAAGCTCGACTTCATTGCCGGGTTGCTGCTCAAGGCGGTGGAAGCCGCGGGGACCAAGGATTATCGCGGCGTGCAAGCTAATGTCGGCGAGGTCATCGCCTGGCGCAATCTGTTCTGGGCCTTGTCGGATGCGATGGTGCGCGATCCCAAGCCCTGGATCGGCGATTACGTGCTGCCCAACATGGACCCGGGGAACGCCTATCAGATCATCGCCAGCATCGCCTACACCAAGGTCAAATACATCATCGAGCAGACCGTCGCTTCCGGGCTAATCTATATCAATTCCCACGCCCGCGACTTCAAGAACGCCGAGATCCGTCCCTACATCGACCGCTATATGCGCGGCTCCAACGGCTACAAGGCCGAGGACCGCGTCAAGCTGATGAAACTGCTCTGGGACTGTCTGGCGACGGAATTCGCCGGCCGGCACGAGCTCTACGAGATCAATTACGGCGGCTCGACCGAAGAAATCCGCCGCTATTGCCTGTTCGGCGCGCAGGCGTCCGGCAATGCCGACCGCTTCAAGGGCTTCGCCGAGGATTGCATGGCGGAGTACGATCTCAACGGCTGGAAGG
>JBEKWO010000112.1:0-11308 GCA_049512975.1 Xanthobacteraceae bacterium
TCCTGCGAATAGGGCCTCGGCATCATCCTCTCCCCCGAATCAGTCGGAAGAGACTCGCCGATCAATAAGGCTTTGAGAATCCCAACCAATCGACTTCCGATTCAAATCGACCGGATTATGCTCTAATTTCCGATCGCCTTTTCGTAGGGGTAAATCACCTCGCCGCTCTTGTATTGCGGCGGATAGACGATCACCTCGGTCTTCAGGTCGCGGAAATCGTCGATGCTGTTGCCCTTGATGTTCTGGAACTGCGCCGCCAGCGTGCGCTCCTCCACCCACTCGCCCTCCTTGCCGAATTTCACGTCGCCGACCACGGTCTTGAATGTGGTCTGGCGGATATAGTCGGCGAGCACGTCGTCGTTGAGGCTCTTGGTGGCGGCGATGGCATCGCCGAGCACCTGCAGATCGGCATAGGCCCACACCGGCATGTAGTAGCCGAGCGGGTCGGTGCCGGCGGCCTTGGCGCGCTCCTGATATTTCTTGATCAGTTCCAGCGAGCCGGGGAACTCCATAGACTTGACCGGCAGCCAGGTCTCGTAATTGACGACGCCGTTGAGCAGCGGGCCGAGCTGGGTCTTGAACACCGTCGCCTGCAGGCCGACCATCGCGCCGCCCCACATCTTCGGCTTGAAGCCGACTTCGTGCATCGACTTGACCATGCCGACGGTGTCGAGCGGATATGAGCAAATCACCAGCAGATCGGGGTTGGTGGCCTGGATCGCCCGCACGATCGGCGCGAAGTCGATGGTGGATGGCGGATAACTCTTTTCGTAGACGATCTTGAAGCCCGCCGCCTCGGCGTTCTCGTGCGCCCCCTCGCAGGCGTTGCGGCCGAACTCGGCGTCGGCCGAGGCCAAGGCGATGGTCTGCGGCTTGGGCTTCTGCTGTTCGGCCACCTTGAAGAAGCCGCGCGTGAACGCCGGCTTCGGTGTCGGGCCGTTCGGGATCATCGAGAAATATTTCGGATAGTTGAACCGCTCGTTGATGCCGGTACCGAACAGGCTCATGAACAGTTTCTTATGCTGGATCGCGACCGGCATCGCCGCTGCGATCTGGGTCGAGGCATAGCCGCTGACGATCAGATCGACTTTGTCGATATCGAGCAGCTTGGCGTAGATGCCGGGGACTTGCGACGGACTGCTCTGATCGTCGTAGTAGACGAGCTGGACCGGCCGGCCGAGGAGGCCGCCCTTGGCATTGATGTCGTCTTCCCACACCTGCATGGCCACCAGCGACATCTTACCGTTGGCGGCGAGCGGACCGGTGAGCGACATGCCAAGACCGATCTTGATCGGCTCGGCGGCGTTGGCCGGAGCCGCGGTGAACGCCAGCGCCGCGACCGCAGCCGACCATGCCAGACGGCTCATGAACCGTTGCGGTTTTGTGGACATTTCCATCCCTTTCGTTTGTGCATCGGGATACCCCCGAAGCGGCCGGGATCTTTTGATTAATTCTGCAGACAAACCCCAAAAGCGGCTCGACTATGCGCGTTTCTCCCGGCCTGTTGCAAGGCGGCCGCGCCGATAGTGGGCCGCATCGCGTTGATCGCCAAGTCTTGATGCGGCTACCCACCGCGCTCCGCCGCAGCGCGTCCTAATGCGGGCACTTGTTGACTTCGATGGTGACGTGCGACAGCCCGGCGAGGCCTTCGAGCCGCGCTTTGTAGACCGACGGCGGCTGCGGGGAATCTGAGACGACGGACGCGATCATCGCCGCATGGCCCGGACCGACCTGCCACAGATGCAGATCGGTCAGGCGGTCGCCGCCGGTTTCGATGCGCTCGCGGATGCGCCGCGCCAGCTCCGGATCGGGAACGGTGTCGAGCAGCACCCGGCCGGCCGTGCGGATGAGGCTCAGCGCCCAGGACAAGATCACGAGCATACCGACGAGCCCCACCGCCGGATCGATAAAGGTCCAGCCGAACGCCCACGCCGCCGTTAGTCCGACGATCGCCAGCACCGAGGTCAGCGCATCGGCCAGCACATGCACGTAAGCCGCGCGCAAGTTGGAATCGTGATGATGCCCATGATGATGCGCCGCGGCGGCAGAGTGCTCGTGGGCGGAATGGTCGGGCAAATCATGGGCGTGGTCGTGATCAGAGTCGTGCAGTAGCCAGGCGCTGGCCAGATTCACGCACAACCCGAGCGCGGCGATCGGGATCGCCTCACGGTAGTGAATCGCGATGGGATGCAGGAGCCGCAGCACAGACTCGTAGCCGATGCCAATCGCGACCATGCCGAGAATGATGGCGCTGGCGAACGCCGCCAGCTCGCCGAACTTGCCGGTGCCCAGCGAAAAGCGCGCGTCGCCGGCGTGACGGCGGGCGAACAGATAGGCAAGCCCGGCGATCGCCAGCGCGGCGACGTGCGTCGCCATGTGCCAGCCGTCGGCGACCAGCGCGAGCGAGCCGAACAGCGTGCCGCCGGTAATCTCGACGACCATCATCAGCGCCGTCAGCGCCACCACGCTCCAGGTGCGCCGCTCATGCTCGCGGTGATGTTCGCCGAGAAAGGCGTGCTGGTGCGTCCAAGGAGCGACGGAATGCGAATGCATGATGCGCCTCGCTACGGCGGTTAAGTTCTTCTCAGCTCTACCGGCACTCCGAGACCCATTGACCCTCGAGCGTGTCCTGGGAGTCGATCATGGTCTTGCCGGACACGGTCGCCCGTGTCCGGGTGGTCGCAGTGTAGTGGTGCGGGCTGTCGAAAGTGAACTCTCCGGCCTGCTCCATGTCGAGCTGGCCCCTGCAGGTGACATGCCAGGTCAACTTTTGACCGCTGACGCTGCGCTCGATCGGCGTGCAGCTGGCATTGTCCACGCTCGGGCTCGGCACGAAGGTCGTCGCCAGGTCGCGCGCCTGATCCGCCGTCAGACAGCGTGAGCTCTCATGCGGCGGGCCGATCACGCCGCCGGTCTCGGTCCGGCTGATAATTCGCCACAGGCCGGGGGCGATCCCCTCGGCGCGGGCGACCCCGGCGGCCGAGGCGGCAAGCGCAACCGCGGCGGCAGTCAAGGCAACGCAAAAAAATCGCGGCATCATGCAGCCTGCCCATTCACTCCATCAAAGTCGGCCTGACCCTGCTCCGCTAACATATACCCGGCACATTCGGGCGGGGAGGTTGTCGCATTCCACTGCTCAAACAAAGAGATGGGGCAAGCCGCGCCGGACCCGCGGCGGCGGCCGGAACCCGCCAAGAGGAGCTAACAAGAGGAACTAAGCAGCCTTTCACCCGTTATCACGACTGTTCAAGGTTCAGTGAAGTGCGTTTGCAGCGCCCGATCTCGCACGTATTTACGTGAACCCATTACCCGGCCGCGGCGACTGATCGGCGCAACCCGGGAGGATGCCATGAACCATTCGATGTACAGCGCGGACCCCCGCACGCATTTGAAGATCGTGGTCGTCGGGCTCCTGTGCGCGACAATGGTTGCAGCAGTCGGCATTTTCGCGCATGTCAGCACGATCGATCTGGGCACCGCGCCGCTCGTCAAGGCCGGCCAGCAGACAGCCGTGAGCGGGCATCTCCCCGCGATCCGGTAAACTTCTGCAAGTCCCGATCCGCTTGTCTCCGCGCCGGAAGGTGCGCCCTTCACGTCTTCGGAGTGGCATTCGTCGGCGGCGGCGTCGCCGGCAGGCTTTCGACCGCTTTGCCGGTGAACAGGACGGGCCCGGTCGGCACCCCGCTCGGGGAGCCGCCGGCCGGCTCGAGCGATACGGCGTAAGTCGCTCCCCGCAACGTGTCGACGTTGTAATTGGCCGGAAGCGCACGCTGCGTGAATTCCTCATTGCCCACGATTCCGAGCGAGCGCGGGCGCGGGAACTGCTTTGAGATCAACCACAGTTCGTAGCTTCGCCCTGCCTCGGGTGTAGCCGACACCCGCCGTACGATCAGCGTCCGCTTTTGCATGTCGAGGGTGAGGAGGAACGCCGGTGCGGTCGGCTCTTGTTGCAGCACCGCAACCAGCCGGTCCTGGGGCGAGCGTGCCGGTTCCTGGGTTCGCGCGACCAGGCCCGGACCCGCCGGCCGCATCTGCGCCGGAATGAGATCGGGTTTGAACTGCCCCACCGCGATGTAGATCGCGAGCAAAGCGGCGAGCGCGCCGATGCCAAGCGTCATGCCCCGCCAGCGCTTGACCTTGCTCTCCAGTGAGACAACATCGGCGCTGCGTTCGACTTTTTTTGCCGCCGGCCCCGGCGATGACGGTGCGGCTGCCGGACCGGTTGGGGCCTGGTCTGGTGTCGCCTTCGCCGGCTCGGTTTCCGGCGGCAAAAGGTCCGCGGCCAGCGTGGCTACTGCCGGCGGCACCTCCTGCTCCGGCGCCGCGGCTTGCGGTAAGTCCATACCGCTGGGTGTTGCGACCGGGCCGATCTCGATCTTGATCTTCTCCCAGACCCGCGGCGGTGGCTCGACCGCCTCCACCATCACGTTGAGTTCACCGAGCCGGCGCTCCCACTGGCGCACGGCCGCCTCGAATTGCGGATCGAACGAAAGCAACGCCTCGGCCTGGTCCCGCTCCTGGGCGGAGAGCGTGCCAAGCACGTATTCGGCGGCGAGCGTGTCCTGGTCGTCCTCGAGCATGGCTACCCCGTAAGCTCTTCCGACATCACAGTCCCATACACTCGCGGATTTCCAGCAGGCTGCGACGCAACCAAGTCTTGATTGTGTTCACCGGGATATCGAGTTTCTGCGCCAGCTGATCGCGGCTCCAGCCGCTGTAATAGGCCAGCAGCACGATGCGCTGCTTTTCCGGATCGAGCTTGCCGAGGCAGGACAACAGCCGCTTGAGCTCCTCGGTCATCTCGCGACGCGCCAGCGGCGCGGGCGTCTCGGCCGCCACCTCAAGCGCCGCGGGCTCCTCCTCGATCGAGGCTTCGCCCTTCTTGCGCACGATGTCGATGGCCCGATTACGCGCCATCGCCACCATCCAGGTGATCGGGCTGGCGACCGTGGGGTCGAACTTGTCCGCCGACTTCCAGACCTTGAGGTAGGTTTCCTGCATGACCTCTTCCGCCAAGTCGGGCCTACGCAAGATACGGAGCAGGACCCCGTAGAGTTTCGCACGGGTTGCTTCATAAAGCCGTTCGAATGCGGCCACGTCGCCCTTGGCGACGGCTGCGAGCAGCCAGACGAGTTCCGCCTGCATCAACATGACTGCCCCCGGCCCCGGAGACCCCCATGGGCGCCCTTACACGGGACTGATTATCGCCACGGAAGCAGGCGCTCGTCGAGAGCGAAACGGGGTAAAGGGATGCCGAAGCGGCAGATATTTCTCCGCTCACGGCTCAAAGCGGCCGTCCAGCACCGCAGACAAGACGCAAAGACTCGGCCCCGCTGGCGCGGCGGACGAGCGGGTCGCAGTGACCGGTAAGGTTCAGGCCGGCGCGCTGCCGCGCACGCGCATGAGCCCGAGCGCATCAAGCTCGGTTTGCTCGCTGGCGGCTTCCGCTCCGCGCTCGCGCATCTGGTCGCGCTCGTCGAGCAGCTCGACCTTCTTCAGCTCGTCCAATGCGTCGTCGAGCGCCAACTTGGCGTCTTCAAGCTGGGTCCGCAGTTCGTCGGCCGAGCGCTTGAGATTCTCGCGCCGCCCGATCGCAGCTTTGGCGTAGGTTGGATAGGCAAAATGCCCAGGATCGTGGATGCCGGCGCGGTCTTGCTCGACCCGGATCTCGCGCTCCAAATCGGCAGCCATACGGTCGAACTCGGCGATCATGGTCTCGATTTGCGCGACCTTGCGCCGTTTCTCGTCGACTTGAAATTTTTTCAAGCGAATAAGCGTCTCACGGGACTTCATCGACTGCTACTCCCCCGAAGCCGCGGGCCCATGGCGCCGCAAGGCCCCACCACGCGGCGCCACGGATCGCAATCATGCCACGATAACGTTAGCGTTCGGTTTCCGAGCCGGGCGTCATCGGGTCGAAACGTCTTGGTTGGGTGTCGGCGCCGCGCCGGCCGTCGCCACCGCCATGGTTACCTCCCAGGTGCGGCTCTTAACGCTGTGTTTACCCGGGCCGTTAATCATTGCGCCGTCCTTGGGATCAAGGGGAGGCTCGTCCAGCCACGATGGAGAGCGAGTCTCAAGAGTCGGTTAGCGCCGAACCTTAACCTGGAAGATGAGCGCCCGCGTGGCTAGAAAACCACTTTTTCGCAAGACCTTAAGGCGATATTCTGGAATTTGCCGAAGGAATACTTGCATAAGGGAATCAGGTTTTGTTAACCATATCGCGTTTACACTTTCGAATCAGTTTGTCCCAAGGCGTTTTTCGGGGGCCGCCGCTGGGGCGTGCCAACCTTAAGCCGCGCGGCGAGGAAAGGGACTGGCATGCGCGTATTGCTGATCGAAGACGATAGCGCCACGGCGCAATCGATCGAGTTGATGCTCAAGTCGGAAAGCTTCAACGTCTACACGACCGATCTCGGCGAGGAAGGGATCGATCTCGGCAAGATCTACGACTACGACATCATCCTGCTCGACCTTAATCTGCCGGATATGTCGGGTTTCGAGGTGCTGCGCAGCCTGCGCGTCTCGAAGGTCAAGACGCCGATCCTGATCCTGACCGGCCTCGCCGGCATCGAGGATAAGGTCAGAGGCCTGGGCTTCGGCGCCGACGACTACATGACCAAGCCGTTCCACAAGGACGAGCTGGTGGCGCGCATCCACGCCATCGTGCGGCGCTCCAAGGGTCACGCCCAATCGGTCATCCAGACCGGCGATCTCGTCGTCAACCTCGATACCAAGACCGTCGAGGTCAGCGCCGCGCGCGTGCATCTGACCGGCAAGGAATACCAGATGCTGGAGCTGCTTTCGCTGCGCAAGGGCACGACGCTGACCAAGGAAATGTTCCTCAACCACCTCTATGGCGGCATGGACGAGCCGGAGCTGAAGATCATCGATGTCTTCATCTGCAAGCTGCGGAAAAAGCTCGCCAATGCCTCGAATGGCAAGAACTACATCGAAACGGTGTGGGGCCGCGGCTACGTGCTGCGCGAGCCGATCGAGGACGAGGCGAAAATCTCCGCCTGAACTCGCTCATTCGGAAAAACAAAACCCCGGCCGGCGGCCGGGGTTTTTGCTTGTGGTTCCACCATCCTCCGCCGCCACGCGGGGCAGCAAAACATAGCTTCATCCCACGCCGCTGACCGCCACCAAGCGTGGTACGGGCCTCTCAGCCGCCGGCGGGCTATATGCCCGCGGATTCGGCACATAGAGGCCGCGCACCTCCGCCACCACCTTGAAGCTGTCGGTCAGTCCGACCACGGTCTCCGCCGCGCCGAGCACCAGGTAGCCGTCGCCGGCGACGACGCGGGCGAGGCGATTGAGCAGGCTGATTTTCGTCTCCTGGTCGAAGTAGATCAGCACGTTGCGGCAGAAGATCAGGTCGAACGTGCCGAGACGGGAGAAATCGGACAATAGGTTGAGCTGCTGGTATTTCACCATGGACCGAATTTCGGGCGCGATCTGCCACATGTCGCCGATTTGGGTGAAATATTTGATCAGCATCTGGATCGGCAGGCCGCGCTGCACTTCGAACTGGCTGTAGATCCCCTGCCGCGCCTTCTCCAGCACCTCGCTGGAAAGGTCGGTGGCGACCACATCGATGCGCCATCCGGCGATGTCGCGCTGCATCTCTTTCAGCAACATCGCCAGCGAGTAAGGCTCCTGGCCGGTCGAGGCGGCCGCGCACCAGATGCGAATGATGCGCGAGCTTCGCCGCGCCGCGGTCAGCGCCGGCAGCACCGTGGAGCGGAAATTCTCGAACGGCAGCTTGTCGCGAAAGAAGAATGATTCGTTGGTCATCATGGCTTCGACGACGGTCGTCATCAGCGCCTCGGCATTGCCGCGCTTGAGCGCAGCCACCAGACCGCCGAGGCTGCCGAGGCCGGCCTTGCGGGCGACCGGCAACAGGCGGCTCTCGACCAGATACTGCTTGTCGGCGGAGAGGACGAGGCCCGAGCGCCGCTTGAGGCATTTGCGCAAAAAATCGTAGTCGAGCGGCGTCACGAGCGATCTCCGCAGAACAGGCTGTTGACCTTTGCGGCGATCCCATCGATCGGCAGCACGGCCGAGCACAAGCCGGCCCGCGCCACCGACCGCGGCATGCCCCACACCACGCTGGTCGCTTCGTCCTGAGCGATCACGCTGCCGCCGGCCGCCACAATCTCGGCGGCGCCGCGCGTCCCGTCGCTGCCCATGCCGGTGAGCACAAGCGCGAGACTGGCCGCGCCCCATACCGCGGCCGCCGAGGACAGCAGCGGATCGACCGCCGGCCTGCAAAAATTGATCGGCGGATCGTCGCCGAGCGCGATCGCGGGGCCGTCGCGGCCGCGCACGACGCGCATATGGCGGCCGCCCGGCGCCACATAGATGCTGCCGGGAACAACCACTTCGCCCTGCACCGCTTCAAGCACGCGACGGCTGCTGCTGCGCGCGAGATGTTCGGCCAACACCGCGGTGAAGGTCGGCGGCATGTGCTGGGTGATCAAAATCGGCGCCCGCTCGATCGCGGCGCCGAGCTGTCCGATTAAGATGGTGAGCGCCTGCGGGCCGCCGGTCGAGGACCCGATCAGCAATACCCGCGGCAGACAGTGCGCGAACGGCCGCAGGCTGAATGCGGGGGCCTCGGCCTGCAGCGGCACGCTTTCGCGCAGCCGCGGCGCCAGCAGCGGCTGGCTCGCGATCGCACCAGCCCT
This sequence comes from Xanthobacteraceae bacterium, assembly GCA_049512975.1. GTDB lineage: Bacteria > Pseudomonadota > Alphaproteobacteria > Rhizobiales > Xanthobacteraceae > BOG-931. The sequence continues at coordinate 8,691 of JBEKWO010000112.1, forward strand.
GCCCTGGCGCGCCAATAAGCGGCCGCCAAGATTGCGGATTTTCTCGATCAATTCGTGCTGGAACGCCGCCAACATGCCGGTATCGGACGCGGCCCCAGGCTTCGGCACATAATCAGCGGCGCCGAGCGACAGCGCCCGCAAGCTCACTTCGGCGCTCCGCCGCGTCAGCGCCGAGGCCATGATCACCACCAGATCCGGCTTCTTGTTCAGCAGCAGCGGCAGCGCCGCAATGCCGTCAAGCTCCGGCATGTCGACATCGAGGATGACGACGTCAGGATGATGCTGTTCTATTTGATCGACCGCCTCGCGTCCGGTGCGCAGGCAGGCGATGACGGTCATATCCGGTTCGGCGTCGATCCAGCGCGCCGACAGGCGGCGCGCGACAATCGCATCGTCGACGATCATCACGCGGATGCGCCGGTCGAGGGCGGTCGACGGACCGACCTCGGTGGCGCGGACGATACTCATGGTACTGGGATTTTCGACACGCAACTCGGCACCCGGACATTGTCCAACGCGACACTCGCTCGGCGTTGGCTGCTCAGATCAGTCCGACTTCCTGGAACTTTGCCTCGACGATGTCTCGGTCGAACGGCTTCATGATGTACTCATTGGCCCCGGCGTGCAGCGCCCGCGCGATGTGCGCGACATCGTTTTCGGTGGTACAGAACACCACCTTCGGTCGGTCGCCGCCGGGCAAGCGGCGCAAAACTCGCAGGAAGTCATAGCCATCCATTTTCGGCATGTTCCAGTCGAGCAGGATGGCGTCCGGCAGTTGCTGGCGGCAGGCCTCAATGGCCTCTTCGCCGTCCTCTGCTTCCGTGATCTGAAAATCGAGCCCTTCGAGAATGCGCCGCGCCACCTTGCGGATGACACTGGAGTCGTCGACCACCAAGCACGTCTTCATTGTGTCCTCGCTTCACGCTTCGCGGGCGAAACCCGCTTTGTTCCTTCGTCACGTCCCTTGCCAAGCATCCGGGCCCGCCGGCTTACGCCGCCTCGGCGGCGCGCAGGTCCAGCACCCGGTCGACGTCGAGCACGACAAGAAGCTCGCCATCGAGCCGGTAGACGCCGGCGGATAGTACGGCGAGCTTGCGATCGAGATTGATCGGATTCGGCTCGCATTCCGTTACCGAAAGCTTAAGCACCTCGCCGACCGCATCGACCAACAGGCCGAACGATTCGCCCTTGGCTTCGATGCCGATCGCCATCGGCGCGTCGCCCTCCTGGTGGCGGACGTCGAGCCGGTGGCGCATATCGATGACCGTCACGATGCGGCCGCGGAGATTGAGCACGCCCGCCACCTCCGCTCCGGCGAGCGGAACGCGGGTGATGCGCGAGGGTTTGAAGACGTCCTGGACCCGCGCGATCGGCAGCCCGAACAACTGACCGGCGATGGTGAACGTGACGAATTCGGTGAGATCGGTTTGATCGTGCATGGCCTGCTGTCACGCCGCCTGATGGAGGTCGGCGCTTTGCTCCTTGATCGCCGCGATGAGGCCGGTGCGATCGAATTTGGCGACAAAATCGTGGAACCCGGCGCCCCGTCCGCGTTCGATTGTCTCGGCCGAGACCATGGCCGAGAGCGCGATGACGGGAATGGCGGCGGTAGCCGGATTTTCGCGCAACGCCCTGGCGAGGTCGAAACCGTCCATGTCCGGCATCTCCATATCGGTAACGACAATATCGGCCCGAGTGCCGCTCTTGATGGCCGCGAGCGCCTGCGCCGCCGATGCGAAGGCGACGACCTGATAGCCGGCGGCCTTGATCAGCGGCGCGAGCAGGTCGCGGAAAAACGCCGAATCGTCGACCAGCAGTACCTTGCGCGCGACCCGCGCCGCCGGTTTTTCGCGCTGCAGGAACCAGTCGGCATAGGCCTGCGGCAGATAATGGCCGATGTCGATGATCTCGGTGGCGCTGCCTTTCACCACGGCGTAGCCGAGCACGCCGGGACGCTCGCTCGCCACTTCGATATCGAGCCGCTGCTCCACGATGTCGATGATCTCGTCGACGACCAAGCCCATGGAGCGGTCCTGATCGGAAAACACCAGGATCGGCTGCGCGCCGTCCTGCTTGATGCCGGTCTGTGTGTTGATGCGCACGAGTGGCATCAGCTGTTCGCGATATTGCACGAGGTGGCAGCCGTCGGAGTTTTCGATGCGGCTGCAATCGATCTCCTCTAGTCGGGAGACAAGCGAGAGCGGGACGGCCTTCGGCTGCTGCGATCCGGCGCGGAACACCAATAGCGGCGTCAGTTCCTCGTTGTCGGCCTTCTCCCCGTCCTCGACCTTGGCATTGTCGATCGGCAACAGCGACGTAGCGCGACCAAGCGCCTGCGCGATGCCGTTCGGGTCGATGATCATGATCACCGCGCCGTCGCCGAGAATCGCGGTGCCGGAAAACGCCGCGATGTGCCGCAGGTTCGACGACATCGGCTTGATCACGATCTCCTCGGTGTGGAACACGCCGTCGACGACGATGCCGAAGACATGGCTGCCGACCTGCGCGACGACGATGAAGCCGTGGTCGCCGTCGCTTTCGCCGAGCCGCAGGATTTCCTTGAGTTTGATCAGCGGCAACAGCTTGTCGCGCAGTCGCAGCACCGGCGTATCCTTGAT
>JBEKWO010000113.1:0-11033 GCA_049512975.1 Xanthobacteraceae bacterium
GCTGCGGGATGGCACAAGGGGCGCAATCTTGAGATTGACTATCGGTGGGCCGCGTCTGACCCCGAGCGTTTCGCTCGCGCTGCCGAGGAATTGGTGCGCGCGGCGCCGGACGTACTTCTGGCATTTGCGACGCCGGCTCTGATACCGCTGAAAAAAAGCGCCACGAGTATTCCCATCGTGTTTTCGGCGGTGTCAGATCCAATCGGGCAGGGCTTCGTGACCAACCTAGCCCATCCAGGCGGGAACATGACCGGTTTTTCCAACTACGATCCGGACATCGGCGGTAAATGGTTGCAATTGCTCAAGGAGGTCGCCCCATTAGCGACGAACGTCACAGTGATGTTCAATCCGCAGACATCGCCGTACAACGTCTTGTGGATGCGTTCAACCGGTATTCGCCGGATGACTACAGCGCAATCGCCTCAGATTGAACATCGGCGCTCTAATATCTTAGCGCACCGCCGGCGTGAGTGCGTCGGCGGTCTTCAGGGCGTGTTGCCGCGCATGGAAGCGGGATGGCCCGGCAATTTGAGTACTTTGCCGGTGTCGCTCACATTGGCGCCCTCGATTTTGTAGACCTGCAAGTCGCCGTCTGTGAAGTTGGCGACGTAGAGATATTGGCCCTCCGGGCTGAAAGCTATTCCTTCGGCAAGCCGGCCGGCTTTCGCAGTCCCCACCTTGCGGACATGTCCGCCGTCGGTCGATAGCACGTCGAGGATCGAGTTCGGCGCCGCAAACCATGCGTCTTTGGGGGCCGCGCCGCTGCCGTTTATGGCCACTGCGATTGCGAGCGGCGCCGTTGGGCTCACAGCCAAGCCCTCGGGCAGTGGTCCGACGCTGACGTAATCCACCAGATGCGGCGGATTGGCCTTGAGGTCGATGACGCTGACCGAGCCGGCGCCGCCGTCCGCTGCACCGCCGTTCCCTTGGTTGACGGTCAAGGCGAAATGGCCGTCCGCGGTAATCTGTACGTTATAGGGCCAGACGCCGACAGCGATGTCGTTCTTGCCGTAGGACACTTTCTGCCCGTCGATATCGAGCCACGCCACCTTGTTCGCCGCGTGCTTGGTGACGAGGGCGTGCCGGCCATCCGGCGTTATGGCGACCGCCGACACGGTATCGCCGAGCGCGATCGTGTCGATCGGTTTCACCTCCTTGCCGCTGATCGTCAAAACGCTGACGGAATTGTCGGCGCGGTTGGCAATCAGCGCCAAGTCGCCGCGCCGATTGATCGCTATACCCGACGGCTGCTTGCCGACTTCCAGCGTGGACATCAGCTTGGGCGGGGTCGCCTTCAAATCGATCACATACACCTTGTTGTCGGGCGCCGGCTTCCAGCCGTTGCCGTTCGGCTGATAGCTCAGCGAATTGGCGACCAAGGCCAGACTCTCGTCCGGGGTGATGGCAAGATTGGTCGGCGGCCCGATCACGGTATTGGCGAGCGGCAGTGATGCGGCGATGGTCGGCGACTCGCGATTCCTGATATCGACGATGACGACTTCGTCTTTGCCAGGTTCGCTGAAAACCGGCTTGCCGGCATCGTTCCATTCCAGCTTGTTGTCGTCGCCGATGACCAGGAATTGCGCGTTACCGGAGGCGGCAAATCCGAACAACAGACCGGCCACCATCCCTGCCTGCACAAAAAATCTCGCTTGTCGTCGCATGATCGTTTCCTCCTCGTCCGGAACTCGCCATCTGCCTCGTTCATTCTGCTGGCCTGACAGACGTGATCACACGATGTCTGCGGCAAGCCGACAAGCTGCAATGCGCACCGGGCAGTCAGCGCGTTCGCCTCGACCAATGTCTCGCTCCGCGGTTGCCTTGCGATCCGCCGAATTCGTGACGCGGTCATTGGATTCAGCCGGGATTCCCCGGATGACTGCCGATCTGCCATGAATATTCGCGTTTTTTCGGCCTTACTGCAAGACAGACGCGAGCTGCAGACGGCTACTGACACCTCGGGTATCCAGAACGGTGGTCGAGTGGCTAATCTGGCTATTCTCGCTGGCATTTGGGCGCACTGCTCCCGTCGATTGCTTGTGAACGCATGACAATCGCGCGCCTCACGCTGGCGCTGGTGGTGGCTGCGGCCGTAGTTCCGCAATCAGCCGCAAAATCTCTTGGAACATCTGCCGTGGGATGGCGACCTCCGCCCGCCCGAGCCGATCAAGCACTGGTCGCTGACGAGCTTGAAGGAGAAGCTGATCAAAATCGGCGCCAAGGTCGTGCGCCACGGACGCTATGTTGCCAACGCTATGCTGACGTTCCTGCGGCTGCCCTCTTATCAGTGCTTTGTCGCCGTGCCCATCTCCTGAAGGATGACCGGAACCTCGTCAGCGATCAGCATGCTTCTGCCTCTTTTCGAACTGGCCGCGGCAACGGCTGCCGTCTCGGTCCGGGCGTGCCTACGACAGCTCGATCAAAATACTTGACTTGCGGTCGCCTGATCACCGTCCGAAGCGTGCCGCTTCCCAAGCGAGTCAGTCTCCCTGAGGATTGGCATCAGCTTCCAGAAGTGCGTTGGCGATCAATGTAATTCTCAAGGCTGCGACGGTATGCCCCCTCAAACTGCGAGAGCTTCCTGCATCTCATCTTCAATCGCATCGCCAGCGGTCGGGGATCTGTCACTACTTTGACGCGATTTTCAGATCGGAGCTAACGGGGGCGGCGTCGCACGCCGGGCGTTACAACCATCCGCGCTCACCGAATGCAGAAAGATCAACTCCAGGTGGGGCATACCATCCACCCGAGTGATAGCGGGCGGCACCCATCTTCCCGAAGGACTTTTGGTCGAATCAAACGCTGATCTTTCAATGCCGCCGGTTTGGCGATACCCCGTACCTCCCAGCGCGCGCCCGGCGCCGCGGCGGCCGCATGATCGATCGTTCGCCGCGAACGCCCGAGCTCCAGCGTTCGCCCCCAAGGGGAATATCGCGAAAACGAAATCGGCGAAGCGCCGCCCAGCCGGCTCGAGCGGGTCGGGTCGGTCTGATCGCGGGTCGCTCTGCTGACCACCTGAATGTGGGTCGCTCTGCTGACCGACGTCGCTGGCTCGGCGCGCCCCTCGCGCACGAGGAATTCGGCGAGAAGAGGCTAATGCGGGTCGCCGCGAACGCCCGAGCTCCAGCGTTCGCCCCCAACCCAAATACAAGGAATCGGCGACGGCGGCCAACCGCCGCCCAGGCGACGCCGGCGGGTCGCTCTGTTTGCGGGTGGCTCTGCCGACCGACGTCGCTCAGGTCGGCGCGGCCAGCGCGGCCCTCGCACACGCGAGAATTCGGAGCGAGAAAGCCTAACGCGGTCAAACGCGCGCGCCCGGCGCCGCGGCGGCCGCATGATCGATCGTTCGCCGCGAACGCCCGAGCTCCAGCGTTCGCCCCCAAGGGGAATATCGCGAAAACGAAATCGGCGAAGCGCCGCCCAGCCGGCTCGAGCGGGTCGGGTCGGTCTGATCGCGGGTCGCTCTGCTGACCACCTGAATGTGGGTCGCTCTGCTGACCGACGTCGCTGGCTCGGCGCGCCCCTCGCGCACGAGGAATTCGGCGAGAAGAGGCTAATGCGGGTCGCCGCGAACGCCCGAGCTCCAGCGTTCGCCCCCAACCCAAATACAAGGAATCGGCGACGGCGGCCAACCGCCGCCCAGGCGACGCCGGCGGGTCGCTCTGTTTGCGGGTGGCTCTGCCGACCGACGTCGCTCAGGTCGGCGCGGCCAGCGCGGCCCTCGCACACGCGAGAATTCGGAGCGAGAAAGCCTAACGCGGGCCACCGCGCAGCAGCGTGCGACCAACACGTCGCACACCACCCCCTAGCTCGTGGCCGCTGACTGCGCTTGGTTTCGCTCGCGCCCCGAAAATCGCCAGGCGCTGATTTTAAACATTCCGCCGCTGAATGTTCTGCAAGAGTGACGTCGAGACGGCGGCCAAGCCGGCAAACGTCTCGACAGGCCACGGCGGCGTGTATATCACCGGATACCGCAAGCTGTGGAGGCTGCAATAGGCGCGGCAAGGACTGTCGAGGACGAAGACCGCGCAGCGGCGGCTTCGATCCTGAGTATCTCGAATCTGTCGAAGAATTTCGGCGGCGTTCGCGCGCTCGATCGGGTGGACCTGTCGGTTGCCCCCGGCGAAGTGCACGGGCTGCTCGGTCAGAACGGTTCCGGCAAGTCGACGCTTATCAAAATATTATCGGGATTCTACGATCCCGACCCCGGCGCTCAGTTGTGGATTGAGGGACGCGAAGTCGGCTTTCCAGTAACGTCCGCCGCGCTGCGTAAGCACGGCGTCAGTTTCGTGCATCAGAATCTCGGCTTGGTGGCGTCGCTGACGGTACTTGAGAATCTCATGGCATACGATCTCGCCGCCAACGATAGCTGGGCGATCAATTGGCGCGCGGAAACGCAACGGGCGCGCGAGCTGTTCGAGCGCAACCATATCGACCTTGATCCGCTGGTAACGGTCTCACGGCTATCGCCGGTCGAACGGGCCCAGCTCGCGATCGTGCGCGCCTTTGATTGGCTGCGGCGAAAGCGCCGGGCCGAAGGCGCGAGCGGCCTTTTGGTGCTTGACGAGCCAACACCATTCCTACCCGCCTACGACGTCGATGCGCTGTTTCGGCTGGTTCGCGACATCATCCGCGACGGCACCAGCGTGATCTTCGTGTCACACGACATCGACGAGGTTCTGGAGATCACCAGCAGGGCGACCGTACTGCGCGACGGACGCGTCGCTGGCACATTCCAGACTGCGGCCATGAACAAGCAGGCCATTATCCAAATGATCGTCGGTGAGCACGTCGACCTGGAGTCCATGCGGCCGCCGTCAAAGACCCTCGGCGGTCGCGCTGCGGCCATCCGCAACCTGCAAGGCGAAACGATTCGCATCTTTTCTGCCGAGTTCTCTCGCGGCGAGGTCGTCGGCCTTACCGGCCTTATCGGATCCGGCTATGACGAAATCGTCTACGCGATGTTCGGCGCGGTGCGCGCGGTCGCCGGCACCCTTGAGCTTGGCGATCGCACAATCGAGCTTGCTGGACTGACGCCGCGCGACGCTATCGAGGCCGGCTGCATCCTCATTCCAGGCAATCGCCAGGAGTCAGGCGCCGTCGCCACGCTCAGCGTCAGCGATAATGTGAACCTTGTGGTGCTTGGCCAAGTCAGCCGCTCCTGGGCGCTGGCCAAATCCAAGCTGGCGGAGAATGCTGCTTTGCTCGCAGGGCGGTTCAACGTCAGGCCTCGCGATCCCTCGCTGCTGTTTGGCGCGCTTTCCGGCGGCAATCAGCAAAAGGCATTGCTTGCCAAATGGTTTCAGATGTCGCCGCGCCTCGTGCTGCTCGATGAGCCGACACAAGGGGTCGACGTGGGCGCCCGCGCGCAAGTATTCTCCGCCATCACCAGCGCTGCAGAGGAAGGGGCAACGGTGCTCTGCGCCAGCTCGGATTACGAACAGCTCACTGCAATCTGCGACCGTGTCCTCGTGTTCAGCCGGGGCGTGGTGGTCGACGAGATTTTGGGTAACCAGATCAGCAAGTCCGCAATCGCTGAAGCCTGCTACCGCAGCGCCTGATCGTTGCGGTAGGGGAGCTGTCCATAAGCTGCGGGCCGGTCCGAGGCGGGCTTGAGCGATAACGACCAGGACGAGACCATGCTGGGGCAGGGCACCGTCGGCATGGAGCTTGATGAGCAGGTCCCGGAAATCGACACACTGCTCGTGTCCGTCGGCGGAGGTGGCTCTCATCGCCGGCGGGATATCCCATCGACGCCGAAGCTGGCGGCTTGGCGGCGGATTCACTTGCGCCGCGCCGAGTAGGCGATCGTGTTTTTCCAATCGTCAAAAGCTACGTGCATAGAGTCGTACTCGTTTCGGACGGCGCAATCAAGAAGGCTCAGAAGACCCAGCAGGTATTGCGGATTGTCGCCGAGCCTGGAGGAGCAGCAGCCTTCTCAGCAATATTATCCGGCGCTTATAAACCTGAAATTCGCGAACAAGTCGGCATCATTATCAGTGGCGGTAATACGACCGCAGTTAACTTCGACGCCTGAGACACGGTCGTCTCTCAGCCGTCTTGCAATAACTGGTTACGTGTTGTCGGGACTTTCGCGGCCCGCTGCGTATCCTGCGTGTGTTGTACTCTGTATATGAAGCGGATATGATGTTTTCTAGGTCGGGCTGCCACAAGAATCTCCTAGCTCGAATAGGTTCGTCTGTTGCGGACGGCCGGGCGGCTGACTTTAACAATGGGAGGATACACATGAACCGCACCATCCTTACTGCCAACCTAGCCGCAGCATTGATGCTGGTCGCGGGCGTAGCCGTGGCGGAAAGCCCAGAGGCGACGCGCGCCCAGGCGCAGCTCGCGCCCTATCGTCAATTGCCGAAATTTGAGCCGGCCGGCGAGCCGTTCGATGCCCGCGCCTGCATGAAGGACAAGTCGATTCTGAGCATCCCGGTTACGAGCTCCGTCCCCTTCCTCAAGGTCATCGAGACGTCGATGGCGGCGGTGGCCAAAGATGTCGGTTTCACCCTGAAGGAATGGGAGAACCAGGGTCAGCCCACGCAGTGGGTGCAGGGCATCGACTACGCGATCAGCAACAAATTCAACCTCATCGATCTGATGGCCGGGGCTGACCCGCGCTTCCTCGAGCCGCAGGTGAAGGCGGCCAAGGATGCCGGCCTAAAGGTTATTGCCTCCCATCTTACCGGCTTCGAGCAGGCGACGCCGGGCGGCGTCGACGGCGTCGTCGCGATCGACTACAAGAAAGGGGGGGCTTTGCTCGCGGACTGGGCGATCTGGAAAACCGATGGCAACGTCAATGCACTCGTGCTTACCGTCAACGACGTGCTGTCCACAGAGTCGATGGTCAACGGTCTCAAGGAGGAGTTTGCGCAGTGTCCGCACTGCAAGGCTAATTACATGAATATACCGCTCCTTGATCTCGCCACGAAAACTCAAATCATCGTGCAATCGGCGCTGATTGCCGATTCCTCAATCAACTATGTCATCCCGGTCTACGACGTGCTGTCGCAATGGGTGGTCCCCGCGATCACGATCGCCGGTGCCGAGGGGAAGACGAAGGTCGTGACCTTCAACGGCACGCCCTTCGCAATCGGTTTCATTCAGCAGGGCAAGGTCGAGATGGATGTTGGCGAGAATCTCGATTGGATCGGCCATGGAGTCATGGACGCCGAGATGCGGGTCGTGTGTGGCCTGCCGATGGTGAAGGATCCGCATATCCCGCTATATATCTTCGACAAGTCAAATGCCGACAGTGCGGGCATTCCGCCCCAGGTCTCGACCGGCTATGGTGACGCCTATATCGCCGGCTATCGAACGGTGTGGAAGATGCCCTGACCGTCGCGTTTGCGCGGAAGGCAAGGGTGAGAATCTATCGAAGACTTTGGGGGAGTCCATGCCTTCGACGGGGGAAGCCTTACTGTCAAACATGGCGAAACCCTTAGTTTGCTCGGCCCGAACGGGTTCAGCAAGTCAACGTAACCAAGATAGTGTTGGGCTTCCAAAAGGGTGACCCCGGTGGGCAATGCCATCACGGTGTTCAGCGTTACTGACAACGTGGGCTTTCCCGCGCTCGACCCCATCAGCCGCGCCGGGGCGCTGTCCATCGATGGCTAAAAGGAGCACCTCCAACTCGGCCGCGCTCGTCGATTGGTTCGAGCGCTTGGGCCTGATCCTCGCATGGGCGCTCATCATCATCGCCTTCGGCGCGTTGCGACCGAACACCTTTCTCACCTGGGCCAATTTTTCGGCAATCCTCGGATCCCAGGCCGTTCTCGTTGTGGCGGCGCTCGGCCTGATCCTTACATTAACTGCTGGCGACTATGATCTGTCCATCGCGAGCGTATTGACCCTTGCCGGCGCGGTCGTCGCAGTACTCAACGTGTGGCATGGAATACCAATCGGCTGGGCGATCGGCGCGGCACTCGCGGTCGGCGCTGCCGTTGGATTCCTCAATGGATTTTTCGCCATCTACTTCCGCATCAACTCGATGATCGTGACGCTCGGCATCGGAACGTTCGCACACGGCATCACGCTCTGGCTCGACAATCAGGAGACGATTGGGGGGGTCTCGTCGAGCTTCGTCAATGTCGTTATTGTTAAACGGCTCCTAGGTGTGCCGCTCAGCTTCTATTATGCGCTCTCGCTTTGCGTGATTATTTGGTACGTTTTCTCGTACACGGTACTGGGCCGCCGTCTGCTGTTCGTGGGTCGCGGCCGCGAAGTAGCGCGACTGAGCGGCATCCGCGTCGATCGATTGCGCTGGGGCTGCTTCGTTGTGTCCGGCCTGATGGGCGCCATCGCCGGCGTGATCTACGTTGGCACGATCGGCGCCGCGGACCCAAACTCGGGTCTCTTATTTCTGTTGCCGGCCTTCGCCGCCGCGTTTCTCGGCGCGACCAGCATAAATCCGGGGCGCTTCAACCCCTGGGGTGCTATGATCAGCGTCTATTTCCTGGTCACCGGAATCACCGGGCTTTCAATTCTCGGCGTCAACACATTCATCCAAGACCTGTTCTATGGCGGCGCGCTGGTGGTGTCCGTGACATTGTCGCAGATTGTACGGGGCCGCGAGGAACGACTGATGTGATCGCAGCGGCGGCCGCGTAATCACAAGCTCTTTCATTCGAAATTGCGATGCAAAGCATAGCCGACACAGCTCGCGGAAATCTTGCGGCGACCCTGTGTTCCGGCAATCAGGTTGGAAGCTAGCGCATGATCCGATCGAGTTGACGCAGTTTCCGCTCATTCCCGCGCAAGCGGGAATCCAGATCGAGAGTGTGTGTTTTGCGGTGCACCCGCTGTGTCCCCGCTTTCGCAGGGGACGAGTGGACGGGAGCAGCCGATTCAATCCGATCTAATTCCACTCTAGCTAGTCTAGTACCTCTGCACAGTGATTATGACTCTTTGGTTTGGGGCTCGCGGACAGCCGCCGGCTTGGGTAAGCGCGGCCCATTTTGGCGCGGGCTTTCTCGGTTGTGAACATCCATTTGACGCGGGCCCCGGAGGCATTGCGCTGTCGTTCCCAGGCTGCGATCTCGGATACGAGTCGCTCCTGGGTGGCAATGCGCCTGTCGAGGCATTGACCGCGCAGCACACCGATCTCGATCTCGAGCATGTTCAACCAGCTGGCGTGCTTGGGAACATAGTGGAACTCCAATCGGCGCAGCACGCGTCGCGATTCTGACGCAGGGAATGCCTGATACAGCGCGCCGGCCGAATGCGTCGACAGATTGTCGAGCACGACCCGGATCCGTTCCGCCGCGGGAAAGTGCACGTCGGTGAGTTCGCGCATGCAGGTGGGCGAAGTCCTCTGCCGCGCGCCGGTTGGCGACCTTCACCTTGCGCCAGGGTCGATGCGCGTCGAGGAAGATGAACAGATTGACCGTCCCATTGCGTTTATACTCGCAATCGTAGCGCTCGAGCTGGCCCGGCTCGGCCAGAATCGGCGGCCGTACCTCGCCGATGAGCTGGGTCGGGCTCTCATCGAAACAAATTACCGGGCGCTTCGGATTGGGCGCTTCGGCATAGAGGTCGAGCACATCCTCCATGCAGGCGATGTATTCGCCATCGACCTGCGGAATACACCACATATCCTTGCGCCACGGCTTGAGGTCATTCTCGGCCAAGCGCCGACGCACGGTCTCCCGGGATATGCTGTCGTGCTCGGTGAGCTTGACCATCGCGCCGGCCAACAGGTCCAGCGTCCAGCGGGCGCGGCCTTCCGGTGGGCTCGAACAGGCAGTTGCCACCAGGAGGGCTTCCTCTTTGCCCAAGAGCTTGCGAGTCGCTCCGGGGCGCGGCTCTTCGGTCAGCGCCGCCTCCAGGTTGCCTTCAACAAAGCAGCGCGTGGTCCATACACGGTCGAGCCGCCAACGCCAACACTGGTCGCGATGATTTCATCGCTCGCCCCAGCATCTGCGGCCAGCAAAATCTGCGCGCGCTTGAGCTTGCGCGCCGCGTGCTTGCCGCCGCTCAGAAGCGCCGTGAGTTTGCTGCGCTCGGCTTGGTTGAGTTCCACCCGGTAGCGTACATTCATCGGTGCCTCCTCATGGTCGAGGCACGAACGAACAGCTGAATCGGATGTCCGAAGTGAACCGCTCTGCAAAAGCCTTTACGCCCAAGCAGGGCCAATATCTGGCGTTTATCTATGCATACACGCGCCTGCACCGCTGGCCTCCGGCCGAAACCGACATGCAGCAATATTTTCGCGTCAGCCCACCTTCAGTTCACCAAATGGTGCTGACGTTTGAACGGTCAGGCTTCATCAGACGACAACCGGGTGTCGCACGCGGTATCGAAATGCTCGTTGATCCAGAACACCTGCCGGTCCTACGATGAACCATGCTCAACCAGTCAAAACCTCTGTGCAGAGGCACTAGCAGTTTGCTGAAAAACCCCTCGCCATAGCGAGAGTATGATGATTCAGTTTTCTATCACGAATCGTCGGAGGTTCGCATGCGGGGTGCATTTGAGGATCAGGGCGGGTTGTTTTCTTACATATCGCCGGAGGCGCGGATTCCGGTGAGCCATCCGCTGCGGAAGATCCGGGAGCTTGTCCGTGAGGTGCTCGGCGAGCTGAACCGCAGCTTGGGGAAGCTCTACGCGAGCGAAGGACGTCCCTCGATCCCTCCGGAACAATTGCTGAGCGCATTGCTGCTCCAGGTGTTCTACGGCATTCGGTCGGAACGACAGCTGATGGAACAATTGGACTACAATTTTTTGTACCGCTGGTTCGTGGGGCTTTCGCCGGACGATCCGGTCTGGGACCCGACCACCTTCACGAAGAACCGAGACCGACTGCAGAATGGCGAGGTGTTTACGAAGTTCATGAGCAAGCTTCTGAACCATCCGCAGGTAAGGCCGCTGTTGTCAGACGAGCATTTTTCAGTGGACGGAACGCTGATCGAGGCCTGGGCTTCACAGAAGAGTTTTCGCCCCAAGGATGGCAGCGGCGACGACGACGGTGCGAACTTTCACGGACAGAAGCGCAAGAACGACACGCATGCGAGTACCAGCGATCC
>JBEKWO010000114.1:0-10886 GCA_049512975.1 Xanthobacteraceae bacterium
CTTGACCAGGCGGTCAGCGACCGCTGCGTTGCCCTCGTCCAGCAGCCAGACACGATCCGCGACAACACGCTCTTCCACTGGTGGCCATGTCAGCGAGCAAAGAAGTGATCAGCCGGAGTTGGTATTACACGGACCGATAGCCGCCTCGGCCTTAGCCAGGCGATGAGTCACGCCTCGCCGCGCCGGGCCGGCTCCATCGCGACGCGCGCGAAGGTCGTCATGATGCGGGTACCGGCGCGCAGCGAACCGCGCAACGAGCCGGCGACCTTGGAGTGCCCGCCGATGCGGCGGCGATAGGCCACGGGCAGTTCGAGGACGCGCAAGCCGGCACGCGCCACCCGCATCTGCATTTCGAGATTCCAGCCGTAGGTCAATTCGCGCATGCCGAGCGCCAGCAAGGTGGTGCGTGGAATGGCGCGATAGGCGCACATGTCGGTATAGCGCACGCCGTAGAAGAGCCCGATCAGCGCGCCGGCGACGAGGCCAGAGAGAATTTGGTGGCCCGCCATGCTGCCTCGTTCGCGCTCGCCGCGCGCGCGCGAGCCGATGACGAAGTCGTGGCGGCCGGAGCGGAGCGCGGCGACCATGTTGGCAATCGCCGCCGGATCGTCGGCGCCGTCGCCGTCCATGAAGACGATAATGTCGGCGTCATCGGCCGCTTGCGCGCCGGCGAGGCAGGCGCGGCCGTAACCGCGGCCGGCTTCGATCGTTTCCGCGCCGGCGCGGCGCGCCTGCGCGATGGTGTCATCGGTGCTGCCGCCGTCGGCGACGATCACGCGGTCGACGACCTGGCGCGGCAGGCCGGCAACGACCGCGGCGATTGATTCGCTTTCGTTGAGCGTCGGAATGACGACGGCGACGCCGCCGGCCTGGCGCGGCATGACTACAGACTCCAGCGCAATCCGCAGCTGGCGCACGCGCCCGGCGGCTTGTCCGACAGCAGCGCTTTGCGGAAATCGCGGTAGGCTTCGCCGGTCCAGATGTCGCGCAAGCTTTGTTGGGTGGCGTCGCCGAGCGTGTAGTTCTCATAGCCGCGCTGCGAGAACGGCGCGATGCAGCACGGCAGCGCGCGGCCGTTGGCGGTGAAGTACATCACGGTCCACGGCCGGCGGCAGAGCGACCACGGCGAGCCATTGTCGCTGCGTCTTAAGCTCATGCCGGGCTCGCTGGCGGCGCCCGAGGCGCTGAAAGTGACGCCGAGCGATTTGGCGAGCGCCGCGGCACGGTCGATATAAACCGCCTCCTCGGCCGAGAGCCGCTCGTACAGCGCCTGGTCCGGCCGCGCCTTGCCGATGGCGTTCTCCTCGAAGAACACGAGCCGCTGCAGATAGACTTCGCGCACGCCGGTCTCCGCCGCGACCCGCACGAAGTCCGGCAATTGCTCGACGGTCTCGCGCAACCCGGTCAGCCAGGCGGACACCCGCGGCTTGGCGCGTCCCTCGCGCTCCTGCATGTCGCGGAAGGCGCGCACGTTCTTGAGGATGCGGTGGAAATATTTCCTGCCGCGAATGGCACGGTAGGATTCGGCGTTGGCGGCGTCGAAGGACACCCGCAGCTCGTCGAGTTCGGCTTCGATCAGCGCGCGGCCGTTCTTCTCGTTGAGCACGGTGCCGTTGGTGTTGAACAGCACGTAGGTGCCGCGGTCCTTCAGGTAGCGCACCATGCGCGGCAAATGCTTCACCAGCATCGGTTCGCCAACGCCATGCAGCACGGCGCGCTGCAGCTTGGGGATCTGGTCGACGATCGAGCAAAAAAGCTCCCAGCTCATGTCGGCCGGCGGCTCGAGCTCCTCGTAGGTGCGCGGGCACGTGGTGCACAACAGATTGCAGCGGTTGGTGGTCTCCAGATAGAGGCAGACCGGCTGGTGCTCGGGCACGACGCTGTCGGTGCGCACGCTCTCGAAGTAGCGCCGTGGATCGACCGCCGGTTTTGCTGCCGCAATCTCCATAATGTCGCTTCCCTCAATCGATCATCGCGATAATCAAACGGCCCCGACGGCCGCGCTCTCGGCTTGCCTGAAATCTTTGTGGCGGCGGGTGAATTCGCCGTCGACCCACAGCCTCTGCATCAACAAAGCGGTCTCGACCGGATGATGCGGCTCATGCCCATCAACATCGCTCTTGGACGAGCGCGGCCGATGCACCTCGCCGGCAAGCCGGCGCAAGCCTTCGCTGTCGTCAACGTCGTACCAGACCGGCAGCATGTGGACGTCGAGCCCGATTTCGCGCGCCCGCTCCAGCGTCTGCGCGGTGACGCGCTCGGTGCTCCAGGCAATGTCTTCGAACAGGCGGCGGTGCGCAGTTTTCAGGCCGAGCAGGTAATAGCCGCCGTCGCTCGAGGGACCGAGCACGGCGCGCTCGCCCGGCCGCGCCAGCACGTCCGCGGTCTCGACCAGGAACGCCGTCGGCAGCGTCGGGCTGTCGGAATTGAGCACCACGGCCGAACCATGGCCGCAGGCGAAGATTTCTTGAACGGTGCGGAGCAGACAATCGCCGAAATGCGGCAGCCAGGCCTCGATCAAGCCGATTGCCGGCGGCAGCACGCGGTAAAAAAATTCCTCGGAGCCCGGCGGCGCATAGGCGGCGTAGCCGGCGATCGCCGCATGACGCGCGGCGAGCAACAGATTGTCGGCGATATCGCGCAGGAATGCGGTGTTGAGCGCTGCGGCCTCGTCGAAAGTCATCGGCGGCACCAGCCGGGTCTTGGTGCGTCCGGGCGCCGAAGCCTTGGCCATGACGGCGATGCCGCATGTGCCCGGGCCGCTGATGCGCTGATGGCGTCCGTCCGCCGCGGCGTCGCCTTCGGTCGATACGGATTTTCCGTCGAAACCATTCACATCGTCCATGCGATGCGATCCCCGTAATGATCGGCTGAAAACGATTCAGCAACCGGCGGCAGTTTTTGGCAAAGCGCGGCCACGCGCCAATCAATTCCGGCTCACTGCCTACAAGTCGGCAAACACCAAAAAGTTATAGACTTCACCAAGTCGTGATCGTTTTGCTCAGCGCCGGGCGAGCGCGATCTTGATGGTCGCGTCGTCGGGCAGCACCTGCGCGCCGGCATTCCGCCAGGTCGGCGCCGCCGCGTATTCGCTGCGCGGCATATCGAGCGACGCCAGCTCGCGGCCCTGGATGCCCACGACTTCGATCGGAACGGCGATGGGACGCGCACCCCAGCCGAGCAAGCCGCCGTAGACGACGATCAGTTCGATCTTGTCATCCGCCGTGCGCACCACTTCGCGGACGTGGCCGAGCGTGCAGGAGCTGTTGTCAAGGAGCGGCAGGCCGATGAGATCGCCGACCCGCACCGGCTGCGGAAAGCGCGCTTGCATGCGCTCCGCTGGTGTCATCGGCTTTTTCTTTTCTTCCATGCCGGTCGGCGGCACCATGGCCTGGGCCAGCACCAAAAATCCGTCCGCACTAGCCGTGCCTGCCGCCGCCTGGGCCGCGGTCATCACGCCGATCGCCAAACCGATCGCCGTCAAACGCCCGATCATGCCGCGATTCCTCCGATCAAAGACGCCGCGCGAATTTGTGAAGCGGCGTGCATTGCCAAGGATTTTTCGTAACCCTACTGTCCGGCGTCGCGCCAAATCATCCGGCGCCCGGGGATCATTCGTGATGTCGGCGCCGCAGGTCAAATCAAATACGCGCCAGGAGCAGCGCCTGCACCCGCTGCCGGTCCGCATCATGCATTGGACCAACGCGGTCGCCATATTCATCATGATCGGCAGCGGCTGGAAGATCTACAACGACGACGTCCTCTTCGGCTTTCTGCATTTCCCGGACGCCGTCGTGATCGGCAAGTGGGCGCAGCACGGGCTGCAGTGGCACTTTTTCGGCATGTGGATTTTCGTCATCAACGGGCTCGCTTATCTCAGCTACGGCATCACCACCGGGCGGTTTCGGCAAAAACTGTTTCCGCTGTCGCTCCGCGAAATCCTGGCGACGGTCGGCGACGCGTTGCGCTTTCGCCTCGCTCACGAGGATCTGACGCATTACAACGCCGTGCAGAAGATTCTCTATCTCGGCATCATAGCGGTCGGGGTGCTCATCGTGATCTCCGGGCTGGCGCTGTGGAAACCGGTGCAGTTCTCCGAGCTGGCGTCGTTGTTCGGCAGCTTCCAGACCATCCGGCTCGTTCATTTCCTCTGCATGGCGGCGATCGTTGGCTTTTTGCTGATCCACGTGACGCTTGCTCTGCTGGTGCCGAAAAGCCTCGTCGCCATGCTGACCGGCGGCCCGGCCGTCGACGATAAGCCGGCGGCGGCCGACGCCGCGGCCGAAGCAACTCCCTGACGCGGTGAACATCATGTCGTTTCGCACCCGGACGCCATCGCTGTTTCGGCCGCAGAAGCCGATCGACCAGCGCGTGCTGACGCAACACCGGGCGCTGGTCGACGCCGTCAACCGGCGCGGCGTGCTGCGCGGCGCCATCAGTCTCGGGGCGCTGACGCTGTTGACCGGCTGCGACGTGAGCGAAGAGGAGCCGGTGCAGAAAGCGCTGCGCGCAGTGTCGGCATGGAACGACCGCGTGCAGGCGGCGATCTTCCGGCCGAATCATCTGGCGCCGACCTTCAGCGCCGCGCAGGTGGTCAAGCCGCCGCGGTTCAACGCCTATTACGACATCGAGGACGTCAAGCCGGTCAACGGCGCAACCTGGAAGCTGGAATTGGCCGGACGCATCGACGACAAACGGCCGTGGACCGCGCAGCAGCTCTACGCGCTGCCCGAGCAGGAAATCATCATCCGCCATATCTGCGTGGAGGGCTGGGATTACATCGGCCAATGGTCGGGCGTGAACCTGAAAAGCTTCCTGCAGCGGGTGGGCGCCGACCTGACCGCCAAATACGTCTACTTCCATTGCGCCGACGACTATACCGAAAGCATCGACATGGCGGCGGCGCTGCACCCGCAGACCATCCTCGCCACGCGTTACGCCAACGAGACGATCGCCGATCCGTTCGGCTTTCCACTGCGGCTGCGCACCTCGACCAAGCTCGGCTACAAGAACGCGAAATGGATCAGGGCGATCGAGGTGACCAACAGCTTCACCGAGACGTTCTGGAGCAAACAGGGCTTCAACTGGTTCGCGGGGATATAAGCGTCGCCTAACCCGTGTTATGGTGCGAACTCGATGGAGTTTGCGGTAGGAGAACGCTCCTGTGGATTTTGGAGCAAGGTAGGCTTCGCATTAGCGATAGGGGGCATCGGCGTTTCCATTGCCCTCTTTTTCGCAATTTACATCTGGCGTGAGATGCCGCGCTGGGTTGCGCGTGTTGGCTTTGTATTTGGTATTTTTCTATGCACTGGAGCCATCGCATGTTTTGTCTTTATTCCTGAGCCAAAGAGGAAATGGATGATTATTGCTTTTGACCTAGATACGGCCGGAAGTGACGCTTCGTTTTTGTTGGCGAGAAAATACCCGAGTTGCACGGCTTATCCTGTTCATCGCCGCACGTAAATCCGCCAGCGGCCGTCGCGATTTTCCGCCAAGCGATAATCGGCGCTCGCGGCAAACGGGTCGTTGTTCCAGGCTTTGTCCGGCGGCACGACGACGACAACTTCGCAGCCATAACGCGTTGCCATGTCGCCGACGTCGGCCGCGGTGCCCTCGCCGGCGAACACGCGGATGAACTGCGCATTGATCGCCTCGCGGCGCGACGGCGGCAGCGGCGCGAAGGCGACCGCCAACTCGCGGCCGGCAAAGCAGGAGCTGCGGTTGGCAAGCAAGGCCCAGGAAATGTTCACCGGCCACGGCGTGACGTCGCGGAGAAACAGCGGATTGTTGGCGACGCGCGCGCCGGGCGCCGCGTAGCGCCGTACCGCGTCCCACAATTCGGGCGTTTGCGCCAAGATTTGGCCGCCGGGTCTCGGCTCGCCGGCGATGTTGCTGCGAATCGTGGTTGCGGTGTCCGGCAGGCTGAGCAGGAGCCCGCCCAGCGCCGTCGCGACGATCGCGGCGCGGTAGCGCGCGTGAAAAAATCCCGCCGTCGCGGCAACGATCAAAACCATCTCGGCGGGGATGATGGCGCGGAGCCCGAGATCGTTGTTTTCGCCAAGCGTGCTGACCAAAAGCCACGAGACGATGAGACCCGTGCCGGCGAGACACGCCAGAGACGCGAGAGCGAGTCTTTCCGGCCGCGGCATAGCGCTGCGTAGCGCCACGGTCAGCGCGATCGCGCCGGCGATAGAGGTGGCCGGCAATTCGATCGGCAACAGGATGAGCCAATAGGCCGGGATATCGAGCACGCGGCGCAGTGTGTACGGGAAGGCCTCGCCGAGCACGGTGTAAGGCTCGACCATGATCGGGCTGCCGGCGCCGCGCACGCGCAGCGCTGCCAGTTGATTGAGCACGAAGGGCGCGGCGACGCAGATTGCCAGCGCTGCGGCAACCGCCAATCCAATCGCGAAGCGCCGGCGCTGCGCCGGCTCGGTGCCGACCACCAGTATCGGCGCGGCGATGAAGGCCGCCGTCCCGAAGGTCACGCCGCCGACAAAGCTCGAGCTTTCGAAACCGGCGACGACGATGAGCACCAGCACGGCCAGCAGCGCCGGGCTCTGCCGCTCGGCGAAGCGGCTGACCAGCAGTATCGCCGCCACCGCGCATGACGCCGCCATCAAATGTTGCGGGACCCAGGTCGCCTGAAACAACCAGCCGGCCATTCCGATCGGCGGCCAGAGCCATGGCGTCAGGTCGCCGGCGCCGGCGATCCAGTCGAGCGTCACCCACAGCGACGCGGCGGCGGCAAGGACCACGACCCAGATGGCCGCGGCGGCACGCTTGCCGAGCCAGACGGCAGCGCCCATCATCAAGCTCAGCGACGCGAAGGCGGTAAACCAGGTCAGTCCGATATCGGCTTCCCAGCCGCTGGCGCCGACCGCCAGCGCCAGCTCGGCGGCGCTGAAATGCCAGAGATAATAGTAGGCGAGGTGGCCCGGCGCGCCGAATTCACCGAACACCGGATTGACCGGCGGCAGGCCGAGCCGGGCCATCGCATCGACGATCGCGATCTTGGAATGATCGAAGATCGGATCCGCAAGCTGCACGGCGTCGCCAGAAAATTTGGGCAGGATCGCGACGGCCGGGGCGAGCGCGAGAACGGCCGCGGCGGCGAACGCCCATGGCGGGATGTCAGCGGCCTCTTCCGCTCGGCTCTGCGGCGCGCGCACCGACAGCGCAAGGCCGCTCGCGAGCATGCAGAACGCGCCGGCACCGATGACCGCGATCGGGGAAAATCCGATCCAGGGATAGATCGGCAGCATGACGGCGCTGTGTGCCGCCCAGCCGATGACCGGCGCGGCGCCGCGCGCGCGCGCGCGCGGCAAGAGGGGACGGCCCAGCGCAGTGCCGAGCACGGTCCAGAACGCGGCTGCGAGCAGCGCGCAGAGGGCAGCATTCAACGGTGACGCCATGGTCCGTCCGGCCCGAATCTCGCGAGTGACGGTCTATCACGCTGCCGCCGTCGTTGCCGTCACCCACGGTAAGGGCGGCCCTGGGGTACCGGATGTATGGGCGGCCCTTGTGGCCGCCTCCGCATCGCGGCGCCCACGAGGGGTGCCCCAACCGTCGTCACTCGCCACCCCTCTCCTCGCGCGGCGCTGCCACTTTCGACGGCGAATCGGGCGCCTGTTCAAACGCTTCGCGCGTTCATACGTTAAGGAGAGAATGCGGAGGCTTTTTGCCATGCCGATGAGCAACCCGATGAACGAGATGAGCAAGCAGACCCGGTTTCATATCGGTTAAAGACGCTGCTGGCCAAGGCGGTCGCCGACCAGGCCAAGGTGCCGTTCTTTTCCATCTCCGGCTCCGAGTTCGTGGAGATGTTCGTCGGCGTCGGTCCAGCGCGCGTTTCGCGCTGATCTCGCCGCAGCGCGTTGATGAAGCCTCGATCGCGGTAGCGACGGTGGTGCGACGGCGGAAGTGATGGCGGCGGAACTCGACAAAGACGCAGTCCCCAAAGCTTATGCCCGCTCGGCGCCGAAACCGGCCTGCGTGCATCCTTCGAACGATGGTTCGCGCCGCTGGCGCGGCGGCTCGGCTGGCGGCCGGAGTTCCGCTGGGAGCGCCTGGCACAATGGGCGGCGCGGCACGGCGGCGCGCGCGTCGTGGAGCGGCGCGCTATGCCGCCGCTTGGGCATTTCTCGCTCATCCGCTTTACCCGGCTCGACCCCCGCGCGGGCGAGCCTTTCTTGAATACTATGCCCATGGCTGATCCGCTGATCGACGTGCTCAAAGGTGTTGCCCCGCTTCGCGGAGTGCGCGCCTGCGTTTTCGACGCTTACGGGACGCTCTTCGACTTTGCGTCGGCGGCCAGACAGTGCCGCGACGTGCTCGGTGACGACATCGACCGGCTGACACCTCTCTGGCGCGACAAGCAGCTCCAATACACTTGGCTGCGCGCAGCACAGGGACGGCACGCGGATTTCTGGCAGGTGACCGGCGATGCTCTCGACTTTGCCCTGGAGACACTGAACCTCAACGCAACCGGTCTTCGCGAGCGACTCATGGCGCTGTATTTGACGCTCGATGCGTTTCCGGAGGTGCAAGACGTTCTGAGAAAGTTGAAAGCGGCCGGCCTGCGCACCGCGATCTTGTCGAACGGCTCCCCGAAAATGCTCGACGCGGCCGTCAAAGTCGCAAAGCTCGACACCCTCCTTGACGAAGTTCTCTCGGTCGAGGAAGTCGGCGTCTATAAGCCAGACCCAAAAGTGTATCAACTGGCCGTCGATCGGCTCGGCGTTCCTGCATCGGCTATCGCGTTCCAATCGTCGAACGCCTGGGACGCCTACGCGGCATCAGCGTTCGGTATGCAAGTCGCCTGGTGCAATCGTTATGGCCAGCGCCGGGAGCGTCTGCCGGGTTCCCCCGACCGGGAGATCAAGTCTTTAGCAGAACTCCCGGCCTTGGTCGGAGCTTGAACACATGTCGTGCCTAGTGCGGGCCTTTCGTTATTCGTTTTCCGACGCATCGACACGCTACAACTGCCCGATTACGGCTGGCCGGGGCTTGCATCTACCGGCACTTAGATTGAGACATTTTCGTGCTGACTTTTCGTCTCCGACCGCGCTATGTCAGTCAAAATGCATGTCCGAGTTTGGCCCCTCGTGTCAGTTTGCGCAGCGCAGCGATATGTCTGCAATTGGGTGAAACGCGGAAGTCGCTAGAGCGCACTCGAAACGACGCTGATGGACCCATCTCGGAAGCTGAGTGTGCATCGCAGCAATCGAGAGAAATTTGTTTTTGCACAGCGCGAAGAGCAATCCTGGTCTAGAGGGACTTTTTTGGGGCGCCGCTCGATCACGCCGTCGGAGGGGCCAAGATGCATTAGCGGGAAGCTAATGCCGAGCGCCTTGATGGTCTTCAATCGCACCAATTCGTAAGCGATCGGAAGCTTCCGGCTGAGGCGCAGCTTTGGCTTCAGGCTGCGCCGCGGCTGTGATTGGATCGAAAATCCGATACGCGAGAAGTTTCACGCGGTCATTCACGAGGAACCAAGCCAGAGCATAGCCCCAAACGAAGAGTGCCCAACCCCAGCCGAGCGGCGTCATGAACACGCCGTACACCGCAATCAGGGTCGCCAGCATCTGCGTGCCGAGGACGGCCACCCATAAAATCCGCGCGGGGCGTATGGACCAGAACGGGCCGCGGGTGCGCGTGAGGAAAATTGTCAGATGTCCGGCCACCGACAGCTTCAGATACATCAGCGTCTGGATGTGGGCGCGGTCGAGCTCAAATACGCGCTCGCCAAGATAAAACAGGCCAAACGCAGAGACGACGCCGATGACGCCCAGCACCGTGGCGATCCCGAGCACGACCGGCATGTTCCAGGCCTCGGGCTGATCCTTGTAATGAACATTGTCATAGGCAATGGACAGGATGGCGCCGTCGTTGAGCAACGCCAACATCACAATCATCACCGCCGTCAACGGATAAAAGTTGAAGACTAAGATCGCCAGGGTCATGAACAACAGCACGCGCAGCGTCTCGGCGATGCGGTAGATCGCGTAGCTGTTCATCCGCTGAAAGATCCGGCGACTCTCCTTGATCCCGTCGATGATCACCGACAGACCGGGCGTCATTAGCACGATGGCCGCCGCCGCGCGCGCCGCGTCCGTGGCGCTCGAAACGGCGATGCCGCAGTCGGCTTTCTTCAGCGCGGGCGCGTCATTCACCCCGTCGCCGGTCATGCCGACGATGTGGCCGCGCTTTTGCAGGACATCCACGATGTGAAACTTGTGTTCGGGGAACACCTGGGCGAAGCCGTCGGCGTTCTCGATGGACTCGGCCAACTGCGCCGTCTCTTGATGCTTGGTGTCGCCGAACCCGCTGGCGTCGAGGATATTGGTGCCCATCCCTAATTTCTTGGCGGTTTCCTGGGCAATGGCCAGCGCATCGCCGGTCACCATCTTGACCTTCACACCCATCTGTCGCGCGGTCGCGATGGTTGCCTTGGCATCCTCCCGTGGCGGATCGAACAAGGGCAGCACACCAAGAAACTGCCATTTATCGTCTTCGTCGGCCCGCGCCACGCCCAAGGAGCGAAAGCCGCGCGCGGCGAACTCGTTGACCGCCTTGTCGACGGCGGACTTCACCTCTCCGGTATTGGCCGACAACGCCAAGATCACCTGCGGCGCGCCCTTCGTCACCTTGAACACCTTTCCGTCCGTGCCCGTGACGGTGGCCTCAGTGCGTTTATGCACCGGGTCGAACGGTTGGAAATGAGTGACTTTATAGCCTTTCAAGGCCTGATCGCTTTTCAGGCCGCCCAAGACGGCCAGATCGATGGTGTCGTTATTGTCCGCGCGCGACGCCAACGCGGCATTGAGGATCACTTGCTCGGCGGTAATTTTGTTCACGCTGAATGGATCGCCCAGCGTCAACTT
>JBEKWO010000115.1:0-10723 GCA_049512975.1 Xanthobacteraceae bacterium
TGGCCGCCGTCAATATCTCCCGCCACTCGTTCCACGGCGACTGGAACTACACGATCTCGCCCTGCCAAAAGCCTCGAGGTCGCCGCCGGGTCACAAAATGATCGACTTATTTATGGACAGGCCCTTACCTTTGTTCAGGAGATTGGTGAACTCGCGGAAGCTGAGGGCCATCATCCGAATATCAGCTTCGGTCGGGGCAATGCGACGGTCTCGCTGCAGACCAAGAAGATCAAGGGACTGCATGAGAACGATTTCATCGTGGCAACCAAAATCGACCGCATATTCGCTCGCACGTCTACGGGGTGAACGAGTTCTCCTTGTCCTGCAACTTGCACCACTTTTTCGGGACGAAGTGCGCTCTTCGATGTGCAGCAGACTGATGCCGGAAGGCGTTAGCGCGCCTCGCCGCGTACCGCCACATGATCGCCACGGAGGTTTGATGTGTTTCAGGCAGACGGACAACGATCTCGGCTGTTCGTAACAGGGGAGTAGTTTCAATGTGCGATTACAGTCTACACCTCGTCGAATCACGACCCGCAAAGGTCGGAGACAAGCTGGTGACGACGAAGTTCAATAACACTCTCACTCGTGGTTTCGCCGCCGTCGGGGAACCACATGTAGCTGTATGTCTTCTTCCCGGCACGGAGGTCGCGTTCGAGAGGGAAGTCGAACGCGAGCGTGTTTTTAAGCTCTTCCGGAACAAGAAATTCATCAAGGAGAAGGTAGCTCGATTCCGGCAGATCAACCTGGAGCAGCCACACGTGCATCACGACGCGTTGGAGTTCCCCGACGGGCAGATCGTGCTGCTCACCCGGTTGCGTGAAGGTCAACACGCGACCGTGCTGCAGTTGCCGGCTTCTCCGCGCGCCACGAACGAAGCGGAGCAGCAGAAGCGAGGTTCTCTCATTACCTGATCGGGCTGCTCGCCCTCGAGCTTGCCAGGCCGTGCTATCGGAGCGATAGAAAAGAGCCGTCGTGGTGCTGATGGCTCTATCACGACGCGTGCGCGGCAATAAGACCGCATTGCCGAGGGAGGTACCTTGGCCCTATGAATCATTCGGTCGAAGGGAACCCCGGGCCGAGACGGCCGGCCCTCAGGGAGAGGGATTTTGCCCACGCCTGGTTTGTCCTGCGGGGTAGTGACTGCGATGACTCGCATCTTGTCGGGGCTCTGAAATGAGCAAGGTTGGCGGCAGCGATTCGAAGAACACGCTCTACTGCTCGTTCTGCGGCAAGAGCCAGCACGAGGTGCGCAAGCTTATCGCCGGGCCGACCGTCTTCATTTGCGACGAATGCGTCGAGCTGTGCATGGAGATCGTCGGCGAGGAGAACAAATCCTCGCTGGTGAAGTCGCGCGACGGCATTCCGACGCCGCGGGAAATCCGCAAGGTTCTCGATGACTACGTGATCGGTCAGGATCGCGCCAAGAAGGTGCTCTCGGTCGCCGTCCACAATCACTACAAACGGCTCAAACATCAGGCCGACCGCAAAGACGTCGAGCTGGCGAAGTCGAATATCCTCCTGATCGGCCCGACCGGCTCGGGCAAGACCCTGCTGGCGCAGACGCTGGCGCGCATTCTCGACGTTCCTTTCACCATGGCGGATGCGACGACGCTCACCGAAGCCGGTTATGTCGGCGAGGACGTTGAGAACATCATTCTGAAGCTACTGCAGTCCGCCGACTACAACGTCGAGCGCGCGCAGCACGGCATCGTCTACATCGACGAGATCGATAAGATCACCCGCAAATCCGACAATCCCTCGATCACCCGCGACGTTTCGGGCGAGGGCGTGCAGCAGGCGCTGCTCAAGATCATGGAAGGCACGATGGCGAGCGTGCCGCCGCAGGGCGGCCGCAAGCATCCACAGCAGGAATTCCTGCAGGTCGACACGACCAACATCCTATTCGTATGCGGCGGTGCCTTCAACGGGCTCGAAAAGGTCATATCGGCGCGCAGCCGGTCGGGCTCGATCGGCTTCGGCGCCAAGGTCATGGCGCCCGAGGATAGAAAGCAAGGCGAGATCTTCCGCGACGTCGAGCCGGAGGACCTGCTTAAGTTCGGCCTGATCCCTGAATTCGTCGGCCGCCTCCCGGTCGTAGCGACGCTCGAGGACCTCGACGAGGCCTCGCTCAAGCTCATCCTGACCCGGCCCAAGAACGCGCTGGTGAAGCAATATCAGCGGCTGTTCGAGATGGAGGAGGTCGATCTCACTGTTGCGGAGCAAGCACTCGGCGCCATCGCCAGGAAGGCGATCGACCGCAAGACCGGGGCGCGGGGTCTGCGCTCCATCATGGAGGCTATACTCCTTGACACTATGTTCGACCTGCCAAGCCTCGAAGGCGTCAAGGAGGTCATGATCTCTCAGCAGGTCGTCGAGGGCACCGCAGGACCGCTCTACATGTACGCCGCTCGCGCCGGTGGCGCGAGGGCGACCTAATGGCGCCTACGCCGGATGGACGAGCGATAGACACCCGACCATCAGACGCGAGGCCGCTGTGGGCGGCATACGCGACAGACCATGACCCGGCGCGGGCTCAGCGCCGGGCGTGGAGAGACTGATGGCAAACAAGACCAAGGGAACGCCGCAGAAGGAAGAAGCGCGGGAGAAGGCTCCCGAGACCCCAGATGCTCCGCTGCCACTGCTCGATCTCTCGGACGCCGCCGTCACGAAGATGATCACGCAGGCCAAGAAGCGCGGGTACGTCACACACGAGCAGCTTAATGCCGTCATACCCTCGGAGGAGGTCACCTCCGAGCAGATTGAGGAGATTCTGTCGATGCTCAACGAGATGGGCATCAACGCGGTCGAGACCGAGGAGGCCGAGGCTGAAAAGGAGGAGCCACGCGAGGAGGCCGAGAGCGAGGAAACCGAGTCCGGCGAACTCGTCGAGGTCACGCCGAAGACGCCGGCCAAATCCGAGGCCAACGAGCCGATCGAGCGCACCGACGACCCGGTGCGGATATATCTGCGCGAGATGGGTTCCGTCGAGCTCCTCTCGCGCCAAGGCGAGGTTGCCGTCGCCAAACGTATTGAGGCCGGCCGCGAGGCAATGATCGCCGGCCTGTGCGAGAGCCCGCTCACCTTCCAGGCCGTCGTCATCTGGCGCGACGAATTGAACGACGGCAAAGTGTTCCTGCACGACATTATAGACCTCGAAGCGACCTATGCCGGCCCCGACGCCAAGGCGGTACCTGCTGCCGTGCCGGGCGTCGACGCACCGCCGGCCGCGCCCGCAGGCGCCACGCCCTTCGTCGTCGCCATCTCGCCGCCGGCCGCGGCGCCCGCCGCTCCGGCCGCCGTCACCCCGTTTAAGCCTCAGGCCGCCAACGGTGACGGCGAGGAAGCACTCGGGGAAGGCGCGCTCGGCGAGCCGGATATCGACGAGGACGATCTCGAAAACTCGATATCGCTCGCCGCCATCGAGGCCGAGCTCAAGCCCAAGGTGCTGGAGACCTTCGACACCATCGCAGATACGTTCAAGCGCCTGCGCCGACTGCAGGACCAGGATATCCACAACAAGCTGCACAACGAGTCGCTGTCGCCAGCGCAGGAGCGCAAGTACAAGAAGCTCAAGAAAGAGATCATCACCGAGGTTAAGTCGCTGCGGCTCAATCAGGCGCGCATCGACGCGCTGGTCGAGCAGCTCTACGACATCAACAAGCGGCTCGTCGGCCACGAGGGCCGGCTGATGCGGCTCGCCGAGAGCCACGGCGTCTCGCGCGAGGACTTCCTCAGGAACTACCAGGGCTCCGAACTCGATCCGCACTGGCTCAACCGCGTGTCGAAGGTCTCGGCCCGGGGCTGGAAGAGCTTCGTGGCACGCGACAAGGACCGCATCAAGGAGCTACGCGGCAACATCCACGCGCTGGCGACCGAGACCGGGCTCGAGATTGGCGAGTTCCGCAAGATCGTGCACATGGTGCAGAAGGGCGAGTGCGAGGCGCACCAGGCCAAGAAGGAGATGGTGGAGGCGAACCTGCGCCTCGTCATTTCCATCGCCAAGAAATACACCAACCGCGGCCTGCAGTTCCTCGACCTGATCCAGGAAGGCAACATCGGGCTGATGAAGGCAGTCGACAAGTTCGAGTACCGCCGCGGCTACAAGTTCTCGACCTACGCCACCTGGTGGATCCGGCAGGCGATCACCCGCTCGACCGCCGACCAGGCGCGCACCATCCGCATTCCGGTGCACATGTTAGAGGCCACCAACAAGGTGGTACGCACGAGCCGGCGGATCCTGCACGAGATCGGCCGCGAGCCAACGCCGGAGGAACTCGCCGAAAAGCTCGGCATGCCGCTGGAAAATGTGCGCAAGGTTCTCAAGGTCGTCAAGGAGCCGTTGTCGCTGGATACGCCGATCGGCGACGAGGAGAATTCGCACCTCGGCGATTTCATTGAGGACAAGAACGCGACCCTGCCGATCGACGCCGCCATCCAGTCGAACCTGCGCGAGACTACCACGCGCGTGCTGGCGTTCTTGTCGCCGCGCGAGGAGCGCGTGCTGCGCATGCGCTTTGGCATCGGCATGAATTCCGACCACACGCTGGAAGAGGTCGGCCAACAGTTCTCGCTGACGCGCGAACGAATTCGGCAGATCGAGGCCAGGGCACTGCGGAAGCTGAAGCACCCGAGCCGCTCAAGAATTCTCAGGACCTTCCTCGATAATTGAAATGGTCCGTTATCAGGTGCCGGCTCAACCGGGCAACACATGCGTTAAATCTCTCTGCTGGGGTTTCGAATTCCAAAGTCTTACGTGGCCGTTCGTTTAGCTGACGCGCCACTTTGTTTAGATGAGTTTGCGAGTACACCGACAAGTCAGTTCCCCTTGGAAGATACTGTCTCAGCAGACAATTGGTGTTCTCATTGGAACCGCGCTGGTGTTGCAAAACTCGACGACGAGCCGATCGTGAATGAAAATAAGCAATAGTCGAATCTGGAAGCGGAACTTTTGAAACACGTCGAATGGATCACCATATAAATAATCGTTAGACATACGCATCGACGCGGCCAGATCGGTGAAGGGGCAGTGCGAACCACATCTTTGCGGCTGACCTGACATCCCTAACCGCTGAGCGGACGCATGCCTCTCTTCAAATGGTGGTACGATGTCGGGAAATCTTAAACGTCATCGCGGCTGGGAAGACTGGGCCAGCATGTTGGTCGGCGGATCGGGGGACGTCAGCTCCTGGCCGATATTATTGCAAAAAGACCTTGAATCGCGGCCTGATACTAACCCTCGTTGGAGCCGCCTCCTAGGCATCGATGCAGGCCCTGAGCTGGACACGATGAGTAAGCCTTTGTGCAGCTTGGTATGAGAGCAAATTCGCGCTGTTGTCGAATCTGGACAGACGATTTCAATGAACTAAAAATGCGCACGGATGCCCGATTTTGAAAAATATTTTTTCTCGCACAGATGCCGAAAATCTTTTTTGCATCGATCAGCGGGTGCGAACCCAGATGCGATGATAAAAAAGTGCGGGGCCGAACGGGCCCCGCACGCAGCTTATAGTGCCAGTTTGGCGATTACGCTTATGCCGCCTGCGGCCCCCAGATTTTCATCTTGCGGGTCTCCGGCATCAAGAACAGGCTGAGCACAAGGCATATCGCCGGAACAGCGATCGGGTAGATCAGCGCATAACCGACGCTGCCCGTCGCCTGGTACGCCGCCGTGGTGATGAACGGCACCAATCCGCCGCCCCAGCCGTTGCCGATGTGATACGGCACGGATACCGACGTGTAGCGGATCCTGCTGGGGAAAAATTCAGCCAGGAAGGCGCCGATCGGCCCGTAGACCATCCCGACATAGGCGACGAGAATCGCGATGATGAGGATCGCAATCGGCATGTTGATATGGCCCGGCTGCGTGACCGATCCGAGCCACGCATACAGCGGGTAGTAAGTGACCGCCGCAAGGAACATGCCGCCCAATATCACCGGCTTGCGGCCGATGATGTCGGACAGCCAGCCGAACAAGATGAGCGTCGGGGTGCCAATGATCAGCCCGGCTCCCACGATATAGGCGGTGGTCAGCGCGTCCACCTTGGAAACCTGCTGCAGGAAATACAACGCCCAGAACTGGCCACTGTACCAGACCACGCCCTGCCCGAGCACCACGATGGTCGCGATCACTACGTACTTCAAGTTGGCGGGGTTGCCGAAGGCCTCGCGCCATGGGTTCTTGCTGGTTTCCCCTTTGGCCTTGATCTCGGCGTAGACCGGCGACTCCTGAAACTGGATCCGCATGTAGAAAGCGATGAAGACCAGCAGGAAGGAGAACAAGAACGGGATGCGCCATGCCCAGGCGTTGAACGCGTCAGTGCCGAAATAGGTGCGTGCGGCGATGATCACGAGGAGCGACAGCACGATGCCAAGGGTCGGCGAGGTCTGCAGCCAGCCGGTATAGTAGCCGCGGCGTTCGTCGGAGACGTGCTCGGCGACATAGGTGATGGCGCCGCCGTATTGGCCGCCCAGGCAAAGGCCCTGAATCATCCGCAAACCGAACAGGATGAACGCGGCGGCCAGGCCGATCTGGTCGAAGGTCGGGATCAACCCGATCGCCCCGGTCCCCAAAGCCATGCCGACGAGCGTCATGATGAACGTATATTTGCGGCCGACAACGTCTCCCAGCCAGCCGAACAGGAATGCGCCCAACGGCCGGACCAGAAACCCGGCGGTGAACAGCGCGATCGTGCTGAGCAGCGCCGCGACGGGATGGCTCTTTTCGAAGAATTTGACCGACAAAATCGCAGCCAAGCTCCCGAAAATATAGAAGTCGTACCACTCGATGACGTTTCCGCCCGCCGCGGCCGTGATCACGCTCCGGAAGTTCTTCGGAATTTGAGCCGTTTGAGCCATTTGAGCCATTTGAGTTGCCTCCTATTTCAGGGGTTCATCACTTCGCGGCGAAGGTTGCACCGAACCGCCGCATAGAGAGACGCTTCCTCAGCATTGAGCTTCAGCTTAGTCGATGTTGGATGAGCCGTAGGCCGAACCGCCCTGCGAAGTTCCGAGCCGCAAATGCGGAACGGATGGCGCGCAACGGGGAAAGTCGGCTCTATATCTGCGACATGCTTACCTTGCCGCTGTCCTTCGCGCGACTTCTCAATCA
This sequence comes from Xanthobacteraceae bacterium, assembly GCA_049512975.1. Taxonomy (GTDB): domain Bacteria; phylum Pseudomonadota; class Alphaproteobacteria; order Rhizobiales; family Xanthobacteraceae; genus BOG-931. Next base: position 7,112 of record JBEKWO010000115.1, read on the forward strand.
TTACAGTTCTTCTCACTTGCACTCGATCGCTCAGTGTCCCCGGACGCGCGACATCTGTTACGTTTGTGCCAGGTTGCCGATGGCAAGCACGATGTACGCTAGGACAGCAACCCAAATTCCATACGTGCTGACGTATGGAATTGGCCATAAAGCACAGAGCACAGCGATCACGGCGATTATGAGCGAAGCAATAAACCACCCCTTCGACGGAGCATAAAGATTCATGTTTGCATCCGTGGAGCTAGGGCCTATCTCATAGGCGTTATCCCCGTTTTACGCGTTGCTTTGTTTTTTGTTGGGGGGCAGTCTCGTACGCGTTCACCTTTTCGCGAAAAAGTCGCCCCCGCACAAGCGTACGCCGCACGCCACGACCTTGTCTGTACACCTAAAGTCTTACGCCTATAGTAGTCGCGGTAGTAGGACTAATTAATCCGGGACTCCCCAAATGGCGCGCCTCGTCGGGATCAACACCCGGCGCATCGTTGACTTCTCGTTCGCCGTATCAGCGGCGATTGGGGCTGTCGCAGGAATCCTTGTCACTCCCATCACGCTGACGAGTTATGATGTCTGAACGTTGCTGGCGCTTAAGGGATTTGCGGGGGCCATGCTCGGCGGCATTGGCAGCGCCTTCGGCGCGGTTGTCGGGGGCCTCCTTCTTGGTCTGCTGGAGGCGTTCAGCGCAGGCTACATTTCTTCGAATTATAAGGATGCGGTCGCATTCTTGGTTATCCTCGCTGTGCTGTTCATTATGCCGCAGGGCCTCCTCGGTCGAGCCCAGGTCGAACGGGTGTAAGCATGCGTGCACTGCTCGATCATCGTTTGGCGCCGGCCGCAGCGATCGCGGTGATTCTCCTGCTGCTGCCGCTGCTCTTCCCATCAATCTATTATTACAGAATTGCTGCGGGCGCTCAGCGATGAGCGACCATACCGACTAGATCGCCGAAGCGGACAGTGATCTGTGCTGTGGTTTGGCGAGCGGGGTGGAGGCGCAGCCGACCCTAGTTCAGCGGCGGCCGCACCATCGTTCGCCCCGAACCGGAATCTGCGAAAAAGAAATTGGCGACGTCGCTCGGCAGCGCAGCGCGGCTCGAGCGGGTCTGCTGACAGAGCTCGGTGGGTCGGCGCGCCCCTCGCGCGCGCGCGTGTAGGTGACAAAACAGATAACGCGAGCCCGCTCGGCCAGGCGTGACGATAACCGGACGCCCTTCGGCCTAGTCGCCGTCTCCGGGCGCGTGCTCCTCAACAGGGGGGACGGTTCGACCCGCCCCCCTCTGACCTTCATCGATAACGGCCGCGCGCACGTTCCGTTCGACCAGCAGACCGGAAATCCCCGCCTTGGCGGGCACCCCTGATCACTTTGAAAACATCGCGCACGATGAGTGGCGCCGGTCCTTGTTACGGCTAATCGAGCCGCACAGCTTCGGCTTCAACACCCAGATAACGCCGTTGCCGCCGACTGCCTATTTCGACTCCGGCACTTTCGGCGGAGTCGTCTCGCTTTTGACGGTCTTAAGAATTTCATGCGCGTGCGCGATAGCGATTTTTTGATCGACAGCGCTCAAATCGCGAAATGACGCGTCGCGTTCACGCTTTGCGAATATACTTCCCTCCAGAGTCACCACTTCCGACCAAGCGTGGGCCTCCGTCGGATTGGCTATCATCCCGATGCCCCAGCAGCATCGCAGCGCGCGGATTACCCTGATACGCTGACTTCTCTGATCTGCCGGTGCTTTGCTCGCGACAAGGCCCCGGTACGGCAGCGGCATTGCTCACGCTCGCAGCGATCGGGGTGGCGGATGCGCGCGCCCGCGGCCTCGTGATGCAAACGAAAATGCCGACGGAGGCTGGTGCGCCCTGACTGGGACGACGAGTGGCCGGCCGGACAGGCCAGCCACTTGCTTCATCGCAACATGCGGCTCGTCAGCTGCCGGACCCCGAGATCACCTCGCCAAACAGCCGCCAGGTGGTGCCGTCGAACTTCTCCAATTGCATCTGTTTGACGGGGGCGAAATCGTCCGCGCTGGTCGAGACGACGATGCCGGGCAGCAGCATGGGCAGCGTCATGTTGTGGATGCTGGCCGCCTGCTTCATCACGTTCTCGCGGGTGAGATTGTCGCCGCTCGCCTTGAGCACGGCGACCAGCGTCTGCGCAAACGAGTAACCGGATACGTTGTTGCCGTCGGCGACATTACCCGAGGTATTATATTTCTTCATCCAGGCTAGCCATTCCTTATATTCGGGGGTGTCCTGCCACTGCGGATCGGTGGGCTCTTTGAGGTAGCCCGCCGAGATGATGCCGACGCCCTTCTCGGGTCCCGCGGGCTGCAGCACCGCCTTGACCGAAGCCGATACGTTGGTGAGGAAGTGCGTCGGCTTCCACCCGATGTCGTAGACCTTGCGAATCGCCTGGGCGGCGAACTTGGGGATGGCTGCCGTCAGCAGAACATCGGCACCGCTTCCTTGCAGCGCCACAATTTGCGAGTCGACGGTCGGATCGGTGGTCTCATAGGTCTGAGTGGCCACGATCATCTTGTCCGCCTTGTCGCCCAGCCCTTCGCGCAGGCCGACGAGGTAGTCCTTGCCGAAATCGTCGTTCTGGTAGAGCACCGCGATCTTGGCGTTCGGCAGGTTCTTGAGGATGTAGCGAGCGTAGATGCGCGCCTCGACGCGATAGCTGGGCTGCCAGCCCATCGTCCAGGGATAGTGCTTGGGATCGTTCCACTTGTCAGCGCCGGTGGCGACGAATAGATGGGGCACCTTGTTGTCATTCAGATAGCCACGGATCGCGCTGTTGGGCGGCGTGCCGAGCGTATTGAACAGCAGGAGCACATGCTCCTCCTCGACCAGTTGGCGCACCAGTTCGACGGTCTTCGGCGGGCTGTAGCCGTCGTCGCGGCTGATGAAGTTGATCTTACGGCCGTTGATGCCGCCCTGGTCGTTGATCATGGCGAAGTATGCGGTCTCCGCCTTGCCGATGGCGCCGTAGGCCGAGGCCGGGCCGCTATAGGGCATCGTGTTGCCGATCTTGATCTCGGTATCGCTGACGCCGGGTCCATATTGGCCCGCGGCAAAAGCCAGTCCACTTGCGAGAACGAGGCTGGCCGCAGCCAGGCCGGTCACGATAGTCTGTTTCATTGTCATGACATCCTCCCTTTGCACTTTTCCACTTCCTCCTAATGCCCGCTCCCTGGCCGATCAAACAATCATCAGGAATCCAGGCGCGGGTTAGCCTTCCATCTTTTTGAGATCAGGCCGGCATATTCATCTTGCAGCCGGTCTCCGCCACCGGCGGAGCGATGCTGTCGCCGGGCACAATATTGTTCACCTTGAACAGATTTTCCGGATCGCCGTCGCCCTTTTGTATGAGCTCGCCGATGAAGGCCGACAGCATCAGCTGATGGTCGCCGCCGCGGAAATACACCTTGTTCGGCTGCAGCTTGATGTCCGGCGGCAATTCCATGTCGGCGAGCGCCCGGGCGACGGCCTTGGCTTCGATCGACTTCGCCTTCTCGCAAGCCAGCGCGTAAGCGTGAATGGTGACATAGCCGAACCAGGTGCGCGCGGTCGGCACCTTGCCGCCGCTGCGCTTGCGGATTTCGGCAATGAACTGGT
>JBEKWO010000116.1:0-10650 GCA_049512975.1 Xanthobacteraceae bacterium
CCTCGATCGCTTGTGCGAGCGCGTCCGCCTGGAACGGCTTCTGCAGGGTCGGCGTGTTGCGATACGGTTCCGGTACGCCGCGCTGGCCGTAGCCGGTGGCGAACACGAATGGCAGTCCGCGATCGATCAGGACCTCGACCACCGGCGAAATCGGCTGGCCATTGAGATTGACGTCGAGGATGGCGACGTCGAATGCGCCTTCTTTCGCCAGCGCCAAAGCCCCCTCGATCCGGCCGGCTTCGCCGGCGAGCGTGTGGCCGAGGTCCGCCAGCATGTCCTGGAGCAGCATGCGGATCATCAACTCGTCCTCGACCACAAGGACGCGCTTGCCCGCAGGAGATTTCACCGCTGCATTCATTCGAGACCCCGTGCCTAGCATTCGAAATTACTTCGCAATCCACCTGTGCATCAATCGCCGCCGGTCGGCAAACACGGACCCTACGCCGCATTGAGAACCACAACGCCGAAAGCGCACGATCGGTTCCGAGTGTGGCTTGCTCGGTCTGGTGCCTGCCGCCAAAGCGGGGCCGGACAACAGACCGCGATACCCGAACACCCGGTTCAAGCCATCGCGGCATAATGGTAGAACACGCCGCGGCGCGTTCAGAAGAGCGAGGTCAAGGTGACCGGAATCAAAGCGGCTGATGTGGAACGCATGGAGTTTCAGCTCGGGCTGCGCCGGCGTGGCATCAGCGACCAGACGGTGCTGCGCGCTATGGAGAAGGTGCCCCGCGAGCAGTTCGTCGCTTCCACGTTGATCGACAGCGCCTATGCCGATCAGGCCTTGCCGATCGCCTGCGGGCAGACCATCAGCCAGCCCTACGTCGTCGCCTATATGACGGAGCAGCTCGAAGTCGAACCGCACCACCGCATTCTTGAAATCGGCACCGGCTCCGGCTACCAGGCCGCCATTCTCTCGCGGCTGGCACGCGAAGTCGTGAGCATCGAGCGCTACCGGACGCTCGCCGATACCGCACGCGAACGCCTCAAGACGCTGAAATATACCAACGTCACCGTTCTCACCGGCGACGGCTTTGCCGGCGCGCCGGAGCGGGCGCCGTTCGACCGCATCATCGTCACCGCCGCCGCCGAGGAAGTGCCCGAAGCGCTAATTGATCAGCTTGCCGAGGGCGGCATAATGGTGCTGCCGCTGGGTCCGCGCCACGCCACGCAGCACATCGTGAAGCTTTTCAAGGCGGTCGGCGGCGGACTGACGCGCCAAAATCTCATCGCCGTGAGATTTGTGCCGCTGTTGCGCGGCCAGGCGCGGGAGTTGTGACCATTTTATCGCAAGGCGGCATTATTTGTTTCTTGTTCGGATACTTAAAGCCCTGTTTACCGCAACGATGTTTATTCGCTCGTAGGTAAAGTTGCGTGCGAGCGAGTCACCATGTGCGCATTGCGTCGTTCTGCCGTCGGGCCCCAATTGGTTGCCATTGCGTTAATCGGATTGGGCGCCGCCAGTTGCAGCAGCGATTCCGGCCGCTTTTCGGACGTTTTCGGCTCGGACAGCGCTTCGCGCAATGAAGCGACCGGCTCGATCCCGCAGGGCACGAAGGGTGTCGAGAGCCGACCGCTGCCGCACCTGGCCAGTAATGCCGGCGAGGGGGCCTCAGGCGGCGGCCGGGGCATGGGCTCCTACCAGCCGGGCAATACCGAGGTGACCGGCTCCTTGCCGCCGGCGGCTCCGCCGCCGCCGGTCTGGACCTGGGAAGGTGGTATCCCGATCACGGTGGCCCCAGGCGAGAACCTCGAAACGCTGTCGCGGCGGTACGGCGTGCCCGTCGCGGCCATCATGGAGGCCAACAGCATCGCCGCCCCGGCCATGGTGCATCCCGGCCAACATCTGGTTATTCCGCGCCGTCGCGGACTAGCGGTAGCCCCGTCAGTGCCGCAGACGCGCATTGCCACGACCGCAGCGACTGTGCCCTCAGCCGCGCCGGTCGGCCCACCGCGGACCGCGCTCGCGCCGACTACGAGCGTCCATGTCGTGGCGCCGGGCGAGACGCTCCACAGCATTGCGCGGCTCTACGGCAAGCCGGTCCTGGCGCTGGCCAAGGCCAACAACATTCCGCCGGACACCATGGTGAAGATCGGCGAGCGCATCGTCATTCCCGACGTCCGGGCGTCCTCGGCGCCCACGCCGCCAGCCCCGGTCGCCCCACGCGCCGAAGCGCCGGCGGCCGCCGCGGCCGGGCCTAATCTTGCCACCGCGGAATCTCCCCATAGTGCGCGGCTTGCCGCGCCGGTTGCGCCGAGCGGCCAGGAAAGCGCGGTGAAGACCGCAGAACCCGCCGGCGCGCTGCCGTCATTCCGTTGGCCGGTGCGCGGCCGGATCATCGCCGGCTTCGGGCCGAAGCCGAACGGCCTGCAAAACGATGGCATCAACCTTGCGGTGCCCGAGGGCACGCCGATCAAGGCGGCGGAAGACGGTGTCGTCGCTTATGCCGGGAACGAACTCAAGGGCTACGGCAATCTGGTGCTGGTGCGCCACAGCAATGGTTTCGTCACCGCCTATGCGCATGCCAGCGAAATTCTGGTCAAACGCGGTGATGCGGTCAAACGTGGCCAGGTGATTGCCAAGTCGGGCCAGACCGGAAACGTCACGGCGCCGCAACTGCACTTCGAGATCCGCAAGGGCGCCACACCGGTCGATCCGTCGCAATATCTCAACGGGGCCTGATCATCATTCCGCAAGGCCGCCGCGCGGCTTCCGGAACGGCGGCGTAAGCAATTCAGCTTTCCATTTTCACCCCAAGCCGGCCCGCCAGGTCCTGGACGTATTGCCACGCCACACGGCCGGAACGCGCGCCCCGCGTCGTGGCCCATTCGAGCGCTTCGCGGCGCAGTTCGGCGCCCGCAAGCGGAATGCGGTAACGGGCCACATAGCCCTCGACCATGGATAGGTATTCGTCTTGGCTGCAGCGGTGGAAGCCGAGCCACAAGCCGAAACGGTCCGACAGCGAGACCTTCTCCTCAACCGCCTCGCCGGGATTGATCGCGGTGGCGCGCTCGTTCTCGACGATGTCGCGCGCCATCAGATGACGCCGGTTGGACGTGGCGTAGAAGATGACGTTGTCCGGCCGGCCCTCGATGCCGCCTTCGAGCATGGTCTTCAGCGCCTTGTAGGTGGTGTCCTCGGCCTCGAAGGAGAGGTCGTCGCAGAATACGATGAAGCGCTGCCGCGCATGACGCAGCAGGCCCATCAGCTCAGGCAGGGATTCGATGTCCTCGCGATGGATTTCGATCAGCTTGAGCCCGGCGGCGGGATGCGCGGCGCCGACCGCGGCATGGGCGGCCTTGACCAGCGAGGATTTCCCCATCCCGCGCGCGCCCCATAAAAGTGCATTGTTCGCCGGCAAGCCGCGCGCAAAGCGTTCCGTATTCTCGACCAGCAGATCGCGCACCCGATCGATGCCCTTGAGAAGCGACATCTCGACACGGTTGACGCGGCGCACCGCCGCGAGCCTTCGCCCCTCGGGATGCCAGACGAACGCCTCGGCGGCGGCAAAATCAGGCCCAGGCGGCGAAGGGGGCGCAAGGCGCTCCAGGGCCTCGGCAATCCGACCGAGCACGTCATCGACGGTGCCATCGCCGAGGGATCGCTGTTTTATCTCATTGCCGGCGCGCGTATCCGCCGCCTTGTTCCGGACGCTTGGAGGAGTTTTGGCCATGATTGCACCGCGTTACGAGGTCATCCCCTTAGCGGGGCGCCGGAACCCTCGCAAGCGCGCCGCAGGGCAGGCGCGGCGTTGCAATTAGGCCAACGGCCGCTATAGTCCGCGCCGATTTCTCGCGCAAAATCGGCCCTTCATCGTGAGGCCGGCGCGTCCCCAAACGGACCGGAGGAGCAATGCTGACCACGCCCGCATACGCGCAAGGCTTGCCGTTCGGCCTCGGCGGCGGCGACAGCAGCGGAATGATCACTTCGTTGCTGCCGCTGATTTTGATCGTCGTGATCATGTATTTCCTGGTGCTGCGGCCGCAGCAGCAGCGCGTGAAGCAGCATCAGCAGATGGTCAAGGCGCTGCGCCGGGGCGACACGGTGGTGACCAATGGCGGGCTCGTCGGCAAGGTCACCAAGGTGGTCGACGACGACCAGGTCGAGGTCGAAATCTCCGATGGCGTGCGGGTGCGGCAGATGCGCTCGATGGTGTCCGAGGTTCGCGCCAAGGGCGAGCCGGTGAAGGACGAGAGCGCGAGCTGATCGTTCGCCTGGTACGGCGCGATCGTAACGAGGACTATCGAATCGATGTTGTTTTTCACACGATGGAAGGCGGCGGGTATTGTGCTTACGGCGCTCATCGCGTGCCTGTTCGCCGTGCCGAATTTCTTCTCCGAGAGCACGGTGCGGACGTGGCCCTCCTGGGCGCAGCGCCACATCGTGCTTGGTCTCGACCTGCAAGGCGGCTCAAGCCTACTCTTGGAGGTCGACACCAATGCCGTGCGCAAGGAGCGGCTGCAAGGGCTTGCCGACGACGTGCTGCGCGTGCTGCGCCAGGCGCGCATCCCCTTCACCGGGCGCGCCATCCACGGCAGCAGCGTCGAGGCGCACATCACCCGCGACAACGACGTCGAGACGGCGCTCAGCAAGCTGCGCGAGCTGTCGCAGCCGCTGTCCGGAATACTCGGTTCTTCGGGACAGCGCAGTATCGACATCTCGGAGAAGGGCGGCCTGATCACGCTCACCCCGTCGGACGCGGCGGTCACCGAGCGCATCCGCCAGGCCGTCGATCAGTCGATCCAGATCATCGAGCGCCGCGTCAACGAGCTCGGTCTGGTCGAGCCGACGATCCAACGCGAGGGCGCCTCGCGCATCCTCGTCCAGGTGCCCGGCCTGCAGGATCCGTCGCGGCTCAAGGAGATTCTGGGCAAGACGGCCAAGCTCGATTTCCGCATGGTCGATCAGACGATTACCGCGGAGCAGGCGATGGCGACGCACCCGCCGCCGGACTCGGAAATTCTCGACGGCGAGGGCGGCACGAAATATCTCATCGAAAAGCGCGTGCTCGTCTCGGGCGCCGACCTGGTCGACGCCCAGCCGGGCTTCGACCAGCGCAATAGCGAACCTATCGTCAGCTTCCGCTTCAATTCGACTGGTGCGCGCAAGTTCGCCGAGGCGACACAACAGAACGTCGGCAAGCCGTTCGCTATCGTGCTCGACAACAAGGTCATTTCGGCGCCGGTCATTCGCGAGCCCATCCTCGGGGGTTCCGGGCAGATTTCCGGGAATTTCACCGTTCAGCAGGCCAACGATCTCTCAATCCTGCTGCGCGCCGGCGCGCTGCCGGCGCCGCTCACCGTCGTCGAGGAGCGCACGGTCGGACCCGGCCTCGGCCAGGACTCGATCAATGCGGGCGAGCATGCCGCCTATGTGGGGGCCGCGCTCGTCGTCTTCTTCATGCTGGTGACCTATGGTCTGTTCGGCCTGTTCGCCAACCTCGCCGTCGCCGTCAACGTCGCCATGATTTTCGGCGTCCTGTCGATGCTCAGCGCTACGCTGACGCTGCCCGGCATCGCCGGCATTGTGCTGACGGTCGGCATAGCGGTGGATTCCAACGTGCTGATCTACGAGCGCATCCGCGAGGAGGTCCGCACCGGCCGCACCGCGATCAACGCGATCGATGCCGGCTTTTCGCGCGCGCTCGCGACCATTCTCGACTCCAACATCACCACCTTCATCGCCGCGGCGGTCTTGTTCTATATCGGCACCGGACCGGTGCGCGGCTTTGCCGTGACGCTCGGCATCGGCATCCTCACCAGCCTGTTCACCGCCTTCACGTTGACCCGGCTGATCGTGGCCTACTGGGTGCGTCTGTGGCGGCCGCGCAGCGTCCCCATTTAACCACTTATCCATGTGAACCATCGTGCGCCTGCTTCGCATCGTTCCCGACGACACCCGTTTCGACTTCATGCGCTTTCGGCGCATCAGCTTTCCGATATCGGCGATGCTGTCGATCGCGGCGATCCTGCTCTACTTCTTTCACGGGCTCAATTTCGGCATCGACTTCGTCGGCGGTACGCTGATGGAGGTGCAGACGAAAGCTGGACCGGCCGATCTCGCCAAGATGCGGGCAACCATCGGCTCGCTCCATCTCGGCGATTTCCAGCTCCAGCAGTTCGGCGCGCCGAACGACGTGCTGATCCGCATTTCCGAGCAGCCGGGTGGCGACGCGGCGCAAGAGGTCGCGGTGCAGAAGGTGCGCGATGCGCTGGGTAACGAGGTCGATTATCGGCGCGTCGAAGTGGTCGGACCGAGCGTCTCGACGGAACTTCTCTCCTACGGCACCATCGGTCTCGTGCTCGCGATCGGCGCGATCCTGATCTATCTCTGGTTCCGTTTCGAGTGGCAGTTCGCGCTCGGCGCCATGATCGCCAACGTCCACGACCTGGTGCTGACGGTCGGCTTCATGTCGTTGACGCGGATCGATTTCGATCTCACCAGCATCGCGGCGCTGCTCACCATTCTCGGCTATTCGCTCAACGACACGGTGGTGATCTACGACCGCATCCGGGAAATGCTGCGCCGCTACAAGCGCATGTCGATGCCCGATCTGCTCAATGCGTCGGTCAATGCGACGCTGTCACGCTCGATCGTCACCCACCTCACCGTGTCGCTGTCGCTGCTTGCTCTATTGCTGTTCGGCGGCCAGGCGATCCGCAGCTTCACCGCAACGATGATGTTCGGCGTGGTGCTGGTCGGCACGTATACCTCGGTGTTCATCGCTTCGCCGATCCTGATCTATCTCGGTGTCGGCCGGACGCGGCTGGGCGAACCGGAGGATACCGAAGCCGAGGCACCGCCGACTGCACCGGCAGCGCCGCCGGGGCCGCCGCAGGCGCCGACGCCGTCGAAACCTTCTCCGCCTCCGCGGCGCGCCAGGGTCCGACGCTAGTGGACGACCGGTCGTATCGGGGAAGATCGGCAGCACAAAGATATTAAGCATTTTCAGGCATTTGTACCTTGGCGATACTTGACGATTTTTCCCGATCCCTCCAAAATATGTGTAACTGTATGTGTAACTATTCGGTTACACATTCTTTGCTGAGGGTCCCTAATGCCCCGTCTTTCACACCCCCTCAACAAGGCCGAGGTCGCCCAGTTGGCTCTCCAGCCGGGCAGTCACCCGGTCGGTGGGTCGCTCTTCCTTTTGGTCCGCGGGCCTGGGCGCGCTTACTGGGTCCACCGCTATCGCGACCCCAAGCGCACCAAGGGTAGCATCTATTCGTCGGAAGGGTTCGGGTCGTACCCGAAGGTGTCGCTCGCGCAAGCGCGCAAGCGGCTTGATGAGGCGAATGTCACGCGTCGTAATGGCGCTGAGATGCCCCGTAAACGCTATCAGGCGGTCGCTGGCGAGTCGTTCGCGCAAGTGGCGACGGACTACCTCAACCATCACGCGGACGAATGGAGCGCAAAGTCGCTGGCGCGCTATCGCACTCTGTTGAAATACGCCGCCTCTCTCGACAACGTTCCCGTCAACCTGATCACCACGCGGCAGATCGCTGACGTGCTGCGGCCGATCTGGGACGGCCCCACCAATCGCGGCGGCAAGCTGCGCAGCCTGATCGAGCGCATTCTCACCGGCAAAGTCACCCCGAACCCGGCTGCATGGGATGTGCTGAGCCTGCCGGAGTATAAACTGGCGCTCAAAGCGCCCGAAACCAAATCTCACCCGGCCATGCCGGCGAGCGAAATCCCAGCATTCGTCAGGCGGCTGGACATGAAGCGGGCTGCCGATCGCGCCATTCTGCTTGTGATACTAACCGGTGTCCGCCGATCGGAGGCAACCGGCGCGACGTGGGGCGAGTTTGACCTAGCGAACAAGCGATGGCTGATCCCGGCCGCGCGGATGAAGACCGGGAAGGATCACTTTGTGCCGCTGTCTGACGCGGCCATTGCTTGCGTTGGCGAGCTGGGTGCGCCCAATGACCTCGTTTTCTCCGGTGCTCAGGGCCACGATGCGTTGCGCTTGAGCAAGCGTTTTGGCCTCCCGTATGATCTGCACGGTTTTAGAACATCGTTCGGATCGTGGGCCGAAGAGAACGGTTATCGGACGAACGTCATTCAGATGATGCTCGCACACCGCAAGAAGGACGATAAGGGCCACGCGCTCGGTTCTCAGGACACGGCGTACATGCGCGCCACGCTGTTCGAAGAGCGGCGCAATCTCCATGACGCATGGGCTGCTTTGGTGATGAGTGGAACCAGATGAAAGTCGCCGTTGAAATCACTCTCGCGACGCCCGCGCTTGTCAACCTGAGCGCGCTCACCAAGGAATTCAAACGCTCACCTGAAACCGTCGTCGAATTGGTAGACGCGGTGATCAAATACTATACCGCGACGGACCGCACGTCAGAGCTGGAGGCGTTGATCGAAGCGCGGCGAGCCTATCGCGGGCCGGCCTGATTCTGTTCTGCCACGCTCGCATCATGGGTCGAAGAAAACGGCTACCGGACGAACGTCATTCAGATAACGCTGGCACACCGCAAAAAGACCGATGACGGCCGCGCGCTCGGCTCTCAGGACTTGGCTTGCATGCGCAACACGCTGTTTGAGGAGCGGCGAACACTACATGAGGCATCGGCAGCTTTCGTAAAGACCGGCGCGAGCGCATAGCCTGGGAGAATATGCTGCAGCTCGGAGCGTTGCCGTCATCTAGCCCCTTCGCGGCGACCTTCCGCTTCGCTCCACCTCCGGCAACTACCGAGATGGCATACCGTCTCAACGACCAGCTCGAATGCTCGAATTCCGCTCGCAAATCAACAGCACTGCTTTAACCATGTGAGCCGATGGCCCACCCATGGCGGTCCGTCAGTTCTTGCGCTATCCCGATCCACCCCCATAGAATCACCCATCGTCAAGAGTTCGGGCGTCTGCGAAATCGGCCTGATGCCAGCCTGCTTCTCCGAGCAAGGTGGATCGCACAGACGAGGCGGCGCTTCGGCACCGCAAACGATCGGAGAAATCCCCATGCCCTACTTGACCAAGAAGCAGGAAAGGGAGCGGTTCCTCGCAGAGTTTTTGCGGCGCCTACGCGAGGCACCGCCAGGAACACGGGTCTATATGCGGGTCGGCGACGTGTTCAAGGACGCCGATGTTGTCAGCATTGACGAATTGCGGGCCGCTCGCGAGGCCGCGCTGGTCCGCGACGATGATGACGGTGAGAAGGAAGACACGTCCCGGTGATCAAGCTCATACGCACGCTTCCGGCGGCCTGATCACGAGAGTCGGCTGGATATTCTGGGGTGTCGTACTGGCTCTAGTGTTGATCGGCTGCGCGGCGTTCGCTAACACCAACGCGAACTCGCCATCATCCAAGATATGCCAAACTGGCTTCCAGTAGACGCCGGTCGCCTCCATGGCCACATGCGTGCACTCGTTTGCCGCCAACCACTCCGACAAGCGCAGAAGATCCGAAGTGATTGTCTGGAAGTTACGAACTTCGGTCGTGACCTTGCCATCGGCTACTAGGCGCAGGCAGGCCACCACGGTCTCTTTGTGAACGTCAAGAACGCAACATCACGCAACACAAGTGACCCGCAGCACTGGCGCGATCGAGCGGCCCAGATGCGGGCATTGGCTCTCACTACGACGAACTCGGAAGCCGCCGGTCTCATGAATGATCTTGCGGCTGAGTATGGCATACGGGTACACCGAGCTGCGTCTAAGGCCGCTAAGAGGTTGTCACAAAGCGCCCCGAAATCGAGCACCAACCGAAAGGAGGTCGCAAGGCGATCGCGATGCACCCGGAAACGAAGCACGGCTCCGTGGAGGACAAGCCGCGCGACGACACCAGACGCAGCCAGGGTCGCCAGAACGGCGAGACGGGTACCGACCGCGTCACCAAAGACACCATCCGCAGCCGCGAAAGGTGTCAAGCGGCGCGAACTTCATATTTACGTTCTCCGACCCGATGGGTTAAGGGTGCCGCATGCCGCCTCCGAAGACGATAAATCCCGAAAGAACTTTCAGAGGTTCCTGAAGTCACCATGTAATGCACGCGATAACTATTCGATGGAAGTTAGATCTGATGCTTTTGAATCCGCCAAATCACACTTCTTCGATACGAGCAGCTGGGGTGCATTTTGTGACGTCACCTTAACCTTGAAGCAAGCTCGTCAGCCCGACAGCGGCGGTTGGGTAAAGATCGATGACTATCAGTGCAGACAAGCTTTTCGGCACTTCATGAACCTACTCAACAGAGCAGTGTATGGAGCGGCATTTCGTCGATACGGCAAAAGGCTTCGTGTGTTACCCGTACTTGAAAAAGGCGAGGTCCGCGCCCGCGCATTACGTTCATGGGACCGTGGTACGTCAGGTCGATGGCATATTCATTGCGCAATTGAATTGCCCTCGCACTTCGACGGTATTGGCCTTGAAAACCTAATCTGCGACTGTTGGGCGAAGGTCGAGTGGGGTTATGGCCGAATTCTTGTCCGCGACGGTGCGAACGCGGGTTGGATCAACTACATGTTGAAGGACCGCCAGAAATCAGAGTTCGACGGTTTCGTTGACTGCATAGTTATAGAGTCTTTGCACAATCGTGTGCTGCAGAGGCAGCAAGAAAGGAGGAAGGATACGAGCCGTAAAGCTACGTGAAAGATGAGGGCGGGCCCCTCGGGATCGGCTATCAGGAGCAGGTCCCAAAC
>JBEKWO010000117.1:0-10371 GCA_049512975.1 Xanthobacteraceae bacterium
TCGGCATCCATGGCTCGCCGACCTGCACCATGATCTTCGGCGATCGCGGCGGCGCCACCGGCTTCATCGTCGGCGAAGAGAATGCCGGCATGGCCGCCATGTTCACCATGATGAACCGCGCCCGGCTCGCGGTCGGCCTGCAAGGCGTCGGCATCGCCGAACGTGCCACGCAGCTGGCGCTCGCCTACGCACGCGAGCGCCGGCAAGGCCGCACCGCCGGCATGCCGGCGACCGAATCGGCGCCGATCATCGCGCAGCCCGACGTGCGGCGCATGCTGCTGAGTATGCGCGCGCTGACGCAAGCCGCGCGCACCATTTGTTATGCGACCGCCATGGCGCTCGATCGCGCCGAGCGCGGCGACGACAAGACGGCGCGGCACGCGGCGCATGCGCGCGCCTCGCTCTTGACGCCGATCGCCAAGGCGTTTTCCACCGATATCGGCGTCGAAGTGACCTCGCTCGGCGTCCAGGTGCATGGCGGCATGGGCTACATCGAGGAGACCGGCGCGGCGCAGCTTTATCGCGATGCCCGCATCACCCCCATCTACGAAGGCACCAACGGCATCCAGGCGATCGATCTCGTCACCCGCAAGCTGCCGCTCTCTGGCGGCGCGGTGATCGAAGGTTTTTTGGGCGAATTGCGCCGTATCGTCGAAGCGGTCGATGCCACCAACGATCCGGCGCTGGGCTGGACCGGCGTGCGGCTCGAGGAAGCCGTCGACAGCTTGGCGCGCGCCACCTCTTGGATGCTCACCCATCGCGAAAGCGACACCGACCAGGCGCTCGCCGGAGCGACGCCCTATCTGCGGCTGTTCGGCGTCACTACCGGCGGCTGCATGTTGGCGCAGCAGGCGCTCGCCGCGCTCCGGCTCGGCACTGACGGCGCTTCGCGTATCGCGCTGGCGCGGTTTTTTGCCGAGAATTTTTCCGTCCAGGCGGCCGGGCTCGAGCGCACCGTGGTGGAAGGCGGCCCGGGCCTCATCGCCGCCGATGCGGCGCTGGCTCAGTAGACTGTCGCGTCCATGTCCACCCTTTTGATCACCCATCCGGCCTGTCTCGATCACCTGACGCCCAGCGGTCATCCGGAGCGGCCGGAGCGGCTGCGCGCCGTCGAGCGCGCGCTCGAGGTGGAAAAGTTTCAATTGCTGGCGCGGGTCGAGGCGCCGGCGGCGCCGTTCGAGATCATCGCGCTGTGCCACCCCATGGACTACATCGTCCAGCTTCGCGACGCGACGCCGGGGGAAGGCATGGTGCGGATCGACGCCGACACCTCGATGTCGCCGGGCAGCTTCGAAGCGGCCCTGCGCGCGGTCGGCGGCGCCGTGCATGCGGTCGACGAGGTTTTGAGCAACAAAGCCGCCAATGCCTTCGTCGCAATCCGGCCGCCCGGCCATCATGCCGAGACGGCGCGGCCGATGGGTTTTTGTTTCTTCGACAACGCCGCCATCGCCGCGCGTTATGCGCAGGAGCGTCACGGCGTCGCCCGCGCGGCGATCGTCGACTTCGACGTCCATCATGGCAACGGCTCGCAAGAGATTTTCTGGGCCGACAAGACGGTGATGTACTGCTCGACCCATCAGATGCCGCTGTTTCCCGGCACCGGAGCCGTGATCGAATCCGGCGAGTACGAGACCATCGTCAACGCGCCGCTGCGGCCCGGCGACGGCGGCGAGGAATTCCGCGCCGCCTTCGAGAGCCGCATCCTGCCGCGGCTGCGCGAGTTTCAGCCGGAGCTGATCGTCATTTCCGCCGGCTTCGACGCCCACATGCGCGATCCACTCGCCAACATCAATCTGCTCGAGGCCGATTTCGCCTGGGCCACGCAAAAGATCATGGATGTCGCCGATCGCTATGCCGGCGGACGCGTGGTCTCGATGCTGGAGGGCGGCTACGATCTGCAGGCGCTGGCCAACTCGGTCGCCGCGCATGTCACCGCGCTGATGCGGGGATAGCACGGCCGATCTGCTATAAGACGAAACGAGTCGGAGAGCCGCGCGATGGCGCAACGGAACAATCAAGCCAGCCAGAACGATAACCGAGATAACGGCGACGTCGGACAATTGTCGTTCGAGCGCGCGATCGAGGAGCTCGAATCGATCGTCAAGCGGCTCGAAGAGGGCAAGGTGCCGCTCGAGGAATCGGTCGCAATCTACGAACGCGGTGAAGTGCTCAAGCGCCACTGCGAGGATCTGTTGCGGCAGGCCGAGGCGCGGGTGCAGAAGATCACCCTCGACGCCGCCGGCAACCCCACCGGCACCGAGCCGCTCGACGTGGAGTAGCACTTACCTCCCCGCGGTCGGTTCTTCACCTCCCCTGGGGGATCTTTGAGCTTCACAACCCCTACCGGCTGACTCGCGGCGGTCACCGCCGCGGGCTGGCGCTCACTTCACCCCGAGTTTCTCCCATTCGTCAGCGATATCGGGGCGGATCGCCAGCGCCGCCGTCCGGTCGGCATCGGCTCCCGCGACATCGCCCTTTTTTCGCTTAATGATACTCCGACCATAGAGGGAACCAGCGAACCTCGGATTGAGTTTCAGCGCGGCTTCGTACTCCGCCAAGGCCTGGTCCAGTTGGCCGAGTTTGAAATAGACGAGCGCGCGGCTATCGATCGTGTTGGCGTTGTCGGGGCGCAGCCGCAGCGACTCGTTGCAATCCGCTAGCGCGGAGTGCAGGTCGCCGAGGATCGCTCGCGCCCAGCACCTGGCGTTCCAAGCGGCCGCAAATTTGGCGTCGACGCGGATCGCCTGATCGTAATCGGCGACGGCACGCTCGTTATCGTCCATGTCGTGGTAAATATCGCCGCGAGTCTTGAACCCTTGCGAGAAGGTCGGACCGAGTCTCACGGCTTCGTTCAAGTCCTGCAGCGCGCGATCGTAATTCTTTTTGATCCGATAGTCGTCGCCGCGGTTGTTGAAGGCGCGGTAGTTGGTGGGATCAAGACGGATCGATTGATCATAGTCGGCGATGGCGCGGTCCCGCTCCGCCTTGCGGGAATATTCGACGCCGCGGTTGTCGTAAAGATGAGACAGGTCCGCGCCGCTGTATTTCTTCGACGCGATGGCGCGATCGCACGCGGCGATCGCTTCGTCGCCGGTGGCGTCGCGACAGATGATGAAATCCTCCGCCGCCGCCGCCGGTATCGTCGGGGCAGGCGCGGCGAACAGCAAACAACAGGCCGTTCCGAGCGGCCTCAGTAAAGCGCGCATGATGCCCCCCTCTTTTGGTGAACGTTAACATTGTCGTATCCGGAGGTGAAGCGTTCCGCGATGACCGTTTCACGGTATCCGAGCCTCTCCGCGCACCCGAAGTCGGATGTTTCCGACTTCGGTCATTTGTATTACCGAACTCGGGAACACCCGAGTTCGGTGGGGAGAAGTGAAATAAAATTCGTTCTCGCGGCGCGATGCGCGCCCGAGGCATGCCGTACAACGCGTCAACGACTCCGCCGAGCACCATCGCGTCACGCCTGAGCCGGCGGTGGGACCGGCTTTCGGCTCGATCATGCCCAAGCGATTTGAGCATGATCTTTTCGGAAAACCGGTATCCACTTTTCCGGATCATGCTCGACAAATAAAAAGGAAGCAAAACGCCGCCAGGCGCACTTTTCCTTCCATGAGCCGCATCAGCGGATGCGGCGCGCGCCTTAACGCGGCGCGCTCGCCTGACGGCGTTCCACCGCGGTACTTGCGGCCGCGAACCAACGCCGCCGCTCAGCTCCAGAACGCGCTTCCTGGGACGCGGTTGCCGGCGGGCGTTAGCCGCCGTCCCCTGTCCCAGTCCAGCGACAAAGTCGCAGACCGGTCATCATGCCGGCCGGGCGTTTTCCCGTTAGCCGCCCGGGAGCGGAGGTGACGAGCCCCTGCCCGCGGGAACCGCTCTTGCCCCATCGGCCAGCGTCACCCGGCCGATGTCCTTAGGTAAGCAAGATTCGCTGTTTGTATCCTAAACGGGGACCATTGTCAAGCGGTCCGTCGCGATATCGGTGACCTTCGGCCGCCGCGCACCGGCTCGAAAACCATTTGACTCACGTCAAGGCGGCTTGAGCGAAGGCGCCTAGGATCACACTTGGCTCAGTCGACCGTGCATGAGCCGGGCGGCCTTGACCGAATCGAGATAGCTCCTAGGCACCTATTCGGCTCCGGTCCTGGCCGCCTTCTATTACTTATGACCGAAACCCCAGCCGTCACCACGTTCAAACACCGACAAGAAGGATTAGCGGCGTCGTTCGCCCAAGCTGATGCCATGGGTCTTTGCCAATGGCCGGTGACGTCCAAACTGTTTCCGCTTCGTGGCCGGTCGACAATCCGATTGGCCGGATTGCCGCCGCACTAACTACTTGCGCGAGAGTTCACCGGTTGCGGCAGCAGAGAATTTGCTGTGGCCGACTGACAGCGGCAGATTGATATTGTTCACTTGTCGCATGAAATTCGTAATAAGCGTATTTTTGTCCTTTTGGGTGACAGCAAATGCCCAAGTTTCCACCGACGTACCCTCATTGTCATTACCTGAATCGATGGCGACAATAACTGCGTTTGTCAGCTGTCTTTCGACTCGAAATTTTCCGGGTTTAACCTCGTTTATTTTTTCATCGCGCTTATAAAAAACACGCGCTTGTCCGTCTTGGATGATGATCCGACGCCAAGAAGTCGTGGCTTTTCCTTCCCCCGTCAGATCTATGCTCTTGAGGTCGCCTTCCCACGTTCCATCGAGCGAGCTGAAATCCTCGGCGGCGGCCTGCCAGAGTAGCAAGCCGTTGAGAAATGCCGCGATGACGACGATTCCAATTGCAAAATTGACAACGCGTGCACCTCGCATCTCGTTCTCCCCTTGCCGAATGGATGATCCGACATCCCAAGATGAACGATCCTTGCGTCATCGTCGACATTATTAGTGATTGGTGCGCACCTAGCCGGCGGCGGCGCTGCTCGGCGGCCGATACAACACCACCACATTGCGCGAACCGCAGCGCGGGCAGCGCAGCCGGCTTTCCAGCCGCGACATCGGAAACGCTCTGCCCCGCGTCCACACCAGCGTTTCCATGTCGAGCTCCTTGCGGTAGTTGCACTCGCGGCTCGATTGCGAGCGCGGGCCGTCGGAGCGGCCGTAGCTGCAGCGGACGGTGACCCGCCAGCCGAGCGCAAAAGCGTCGCCGATGGACTCGACAGACATTGTTAAGGCTCTTGAATTTCCGGTCGCGGCCCGGACGTGACCGGGCTTGACTTTATAGAACAAAGAGAGAACACTCTGGTGTCTGAGTCAAGGGGATTGAGACCATGGACCCGGACAAGAAAAGCGCTTGGCTGCGCCAGCTCGACGAGGAATGCCCGCATCAGGTGGTGCTGCCGCGACGGCAATTGGCCGATGACAGCGAGATCCTGGATTTCCTCCTCGCCTATGTCGGCAAGTTCGACATGTATGTCGAAGACGATTACGCGGCGTTCGTGCGCTATTGCTTCGAGGATCCGCTCGACGCCGAAATCTTCCGCGCCCGTTTCGAGCCGAAGCTCGACCGCTTCAAGTTGGCGGGGTGAGACTATCCGTCATTGCCGGGCTTGACCCGGCAATCCATGCTGAAGTCCGGCATAAAGATGATGCGTGGTTGTCGCGGCGTGGCCCTCGCGCGATTTTGCGCGCCGCTCGTTCGCATGGACCGCCGGGTCAAGCCCGGCGGTGACGAGGCTTAGGTAGCCCCTGCCGCCAGCCGCGATGCGCTATAATGCGACTCGCGGAACCTTGAGTTCCCGGTGCGGAGTGGGCTCCTCATGAACTACCAAACGCTGGCCGTGTCGTTGGCCGACGGTGTCGCCAATGTCGTGCTGAACCGGTCCGACAAGTCGAACGCGATGAACCGGCAGATGTGGGATGATATTCGGAATGTGTTCCGCAAGCTCGACGAGACGCCGGAGGCCCGAGTCGTCGTCTTGAACGGCGCCGGCAGACACTTCAACGCGGGCATCGATCTGGCGATGCTGTCGCAGCTCACGGACACCGGCGGCGGCCGCGCCGCGCATCAGCGCGAACAGCTGCGCCGCGTCATATTGGATCTGCAGGACGTCATCACCAGCCTGGAAACCTGCCGCAAGCCGGTGCTCGCGGCGATCCACGGCGCCTGTATCGGCGCCGGCGTCGATCTGACCTGCGCCGCCGACATGCGCTATTGCTCGGCCGACGCCAACTTCGTCGTCAAGGAGATCGAACTCGGATTCGTCGCCGACGTCGGCACCCTGCAACGGCTGCCGAAACTCATCGGCGACGGCATGGCACGGGAGCTCGCTTACACCGGGCGGCCATTCTCCGGCGCCGAAGCCAAGGAAATAGGTTTCGTTAACCGTTGCTACGGCTCGCGCGACGACATGATGGCGGGGGTCGCCGGGATCGCGCGTTCGATCGCGGCCAAGTCGCCGCTGGCCATCCGCGGCACCAAGGAGATGCTCATCTATACCCGCGACCATTCGGTCGCCGAGAGCCTGAATTACATGGCGATCTGGAATGCGGCGCTGCTGCAGTCGGACGATCTGAGCGAGGCATTCGCCGCCTTTATGGCGAAGCGAAACCCGAAATTCAGAGATTGACCTTTAAGGCTGACCGTAAGGCCGCATTCGTCCGCCGGAGAACCGAGGGAGTTGCCGTGCCGACACTGGTCCATCGCGCCGCGCGGGTTTTTCGCGGGCATCCGGCGATCGGCTACCTGGTCGCCTTCGTGTCGGTCGGCCTTGCCACCGCATTGCAATGGTGGGCGAGCGATTTTTATCAAGGCGCGCCGTTTATCACGATCTATCCGGCGTCATTACCGCCTTCGTCGGCGGCTACCCGGCCGGATTGCTCAGCGCCGTGCTGGCCGGCCTGTCGCAATGGTATTTCTTCATCCCACAATTCCATTGGCTCGCGGTTCTCACCTACGTGATCGACGCCGTCGTCTGCGTGCTGTTGATCGAATTCGTCAACCGCGGTCTTGAAAAAGAGACCGAGGCCGCGCGGCATGAAACCCTGTTGAGAGAGGAATTGCAGCATCGTATCCAAAATCTGTTCGCCGTCATTCAAGCCGTCATTCGTTTCAGCCTGCCGAGCAATGAGGCTCGGGTTTCAGCGGCCGCGATCAAGGACGGGCTGCTGGACCGGTTGCAAGCGCTGGTCGATGCCAACCGGCATGTCAGCGACTCCACGGGCGAGGTCGCGCTCATCGACCTGATCCACAGTCAAATGCTCATTTTCGCCGAGCGTTACACGGTGCACGGCCGGCCGCAGGTGACGCTCAATCCGCAGCTGACGCAGAATTTCTCCCTGATCCTGCACGAGCTGGTCACCAATTCGCTGAAGTATGGCGCCTTGTCGGCTGCCGACGGCTCCGTTCAAATCAAGCTGCAGGAAGTTCCGACCGGCGTGCTGTTCGACTGGACGGAAACCGGCGGTCCGGCCGTCAGTGCGCCACCCGCCGACGGTTCCGGCGGCGGTTTCGGCTCGCGGATTCTCGGCCCGTTTGCGCAGAGTTTCTGCGCCGACGTCGCCGTCGCCTACGAGCCGACGGGCCTGCATTACAGTCTGCAAATACCCCGCCAGCAAAGCGTGTAGCCGTGGATGGCCGATCGGCTCCAAACGGGATTGGCTGGCAGACCGCAGGCCGATTTGATCCATATCAAGGCGGCTTCCGCCAGGGCGCCTACATTCAACCTGCGGCTCGCACGACAATCCTCCCTGTGGGACTTGAGCCGAGCGGCCTTGACCGAACCTTCACACCTCTGGGTGGTTCCGGTCGCGGCCGCTTTTTATTGCGCGTTGTGGAACTTGTCAGCGCCGGCCCTTGCCTGGCGCCGGCAGCTTCTGCCGCACCTTGCCGATTTCGGCCCAGGCGTCGTTTTTGATGCGCTTTTTGATATCAAGCACCGTGAAATCGTTGCCGCCGATGGTCCGCGGCAGCCGCTCCCAGGTGACCGGCGTCGAGACCGGCGCGCCGGGCCGCGCGCGCGTCGAATACGGCGCTACCGCGGTCGCCTCGCGCGAGTTGCGCAAATAGTCGATAAAGATGCGGCCGTCGCGCAGCGACTTGGTCATCTTGGCGAGATAAAGCTCCGGGCTGTCGGCGGCCATCGCCGCGGCGATGCGCTGGGTGAACAGCTTGGCCGTGTTCCAGTCGACGTCGGCGATCGGCACCACGACGTGGAGACCTTTGCCGCCGGACAGCTTGACGAAGCTCTCGAGTTTTTCCGCCTGCAGCCGCTCGCGCGTCTCGCGCGCCGCCGCGACGATCTGCGGCCAGGCGACCCCCTGCCCCGGATCGAGATCGAACACCAGGCGGTCGCAGGTCTCAAGGCGGTCGAGCCGCGAGCCGCGCACGTGAATCTCCAAGGCGCCGGATTGCACCACCGCGATGAGATCGTCGCGCGTCTCGACCGCAATCACGTCGTGATCCTTGCCGGCGACGACCCGGCGCAGCGGCGACGATTTCATGTCCGCAGCGATGTGCTTCTGGAAGAAAGTTTCGCCGCCGACACCTTCCGGCGCGCGCACCAGCGACAGCGCGCGGCCGACAATGTGCGGCCTTATCCAGTCCCAGACGCTGACGTAATATTCGGCCAGATCCTGCTTGGTCACGCCGACGTCCGCCCAGTAGACGCGGTCGGGATGCGTCAGCTGCAGCCGCTCGGCTTCGTTGCTTTTGTTCGCGCGCGCGGCTCTTGGACTTTTTGATTGATTTCCCGGCGGATCCTGTGCCGGCGCTTTGGCGACCATGGTCTTCGTCCCCGTCGATTTTCGTACCGGCGCCGGCACCTCGCGCACGACCTCGCTCGCCGCTTTGTCCTCGCGGATGCCTTTGAACGAGGCCTGCCGCAGCACCCCGCCGTGGGTAACGCCGGCAAACTCGGCCTCGACGACGAGCTTCGGCTCGACCCAGACCACGTCCTTGCGCCGCTCGTCCGGCGGCAGCGCGAGCGGCCGCCGGTCGGTGCGCAGCGCCTGCAGACGCGTGAACAGATCGCGCGCCATTTTTTGCGTATAGCCGGTGCCGATGCGCCCGGCATAGCGAAGCGCGCCGTTTTCGTGCACCGCCACCGTCAGCGCGCCGATCGCGTGAGGCAACGCCGTCGACGGCGCGTAACCGACGACGATGAATTCCTGGCGGCCGTGGCATTTGCTCTTGACGAAATTGTCCGTGCGGCCGGACCGATACGGCGCGTCGCGCCGCTTCGACACGATGCCTTCCAGTCCCATCTCGCAAGCGTGCCGCAGGATCAGCGGCCCGGCCTCGGCGAAATCGTCGGTGTAACGGATGACGCCGCCGCCAGCCTTGCCCTTCAGCAGACGCGCCAGCGCGGCCTTGCGCGCGACGAGCGGCTCCGCCGTCAGATCGCGGCCGTCGAGATACAGAAGGTCGAACACGTAATAGGCGAAACGGTCGGTGCGGCCGTCCTTCAAATCGGTCTGCAGCAGCGAGAAATTACTGATGCCGCGCTCGTCTTCCACCACCACTTCGCCGTCGAGCAGCGCGGTTTCGGCGGGAAGCGCCGCCACCGCTTCGGCGATCGGCTTGAACCGGTGCGTCCAATCCTGCTGCTTGCGCGTCAATAGCCGCACGCTGCCGTGGTCGAGCCGCGCCTCCATGCGATAGCCGTCGAATTTGATCTCATGCAGCCATTGCGGTCCGCTCGGCGCTTGGTCGTAGAGGGTAGCGAGACTGAGCGGCACAAACTCGGGCAGCTTCGATTTCGCACCCCCGGCAACCGGCTTTTTCCCGCTGCGCTTGCCGCCGGCGCTGCGCGCGCCGGGCTTGGCATTGGTTCGCGCCCTCGCCGCCGGCCTTGCCGCGATTTGTTTGATCCGCTGCTTAAACGCCGCCGCGTCGTCCGCTTTGGCGCCGACGGCGCGATTGCTGTGCCAGACCCGTTTGGCGCCTTTTCCCGCGGCGATCTCTTCGATCGAGCGGCCGGTCGTCACCGAGCGCGGCTGTTGCTGCAGAATATCGTCATCGCGCGGTTCGCGCGCCCACTCGTCCTTGGCCTTGATGAGCAGCCAATTCTCATGGCGCTCGCCGTCGCGCGCATGCATGCGCACCAGATGCCAGCGGCCGTGCAGTTTCTCGCCGTCGAGGTCGAAAACGAGATGGCCCTTGGCGTAGCCCTTGTGCGGATCGCCCTCGGGAATCCAAGCGCCGCGATCCCAGATCATGACGGTGCCGCCGCCATATTCGCCTTGCGGGATGGTGCCCTCGAACGTGTTGTATTCGATCGGATGGTCCTCGACGTGGACGGCAAGACGTTTCTCGCCGGGATCGAGACTCGGCCCGCGCGTCACCGCCCAGCTCTTCATCACGCCGTCGAGCTCGAGCCGCAAATCGTAATGCAGCCGCCGCGCGGCATGCTTCTGAATCACATAACG
>JBEKWO010000118.1:0-10264 GCA_049512975.1 Xanthobacteraceae bacterium
GTCGCCATCGGCTTGGTCGCCACAACTTCGAGCTTTCCAGGCCGGCCCTGGCTGTGAAACAGCAGCGCCTCCTGGTCGGTAAAGGTCGGCCGCTGCGTGCGGTCGCCGGTTTTCGATGCCATTTCAAGTCCTTGCTGATGAGGCGCAGCGGGGCGCGGCCGTCGAATGCGGGGGCGAGTGACGTTAGCGGAAGCAGTGGCCTCTACTCAAGTGATCGATGGCCCATGATTCGTCCCGCGCGGTATGCAAAAAGCGCCGCAGGCGCGGCGCATTGAATAAGCCGGCGCGGCAGAGTAATCCCTGCATATCAGCCGTCCTCCAGAGCCTGCCGGCCTAGCCATGATCAGATTTCTGCTTCGTTTCGTCGGCTTGTGCTTGCTGGCGACCGCCTTTGTCTTCTTTGTCTATGACGGGACCAAGTCCATCGCCAACCAGCACCTGGTTTACATCAAAGCCGGCGATGTGTGGGCTATTGTCGACCAGAACAGCCTCAATCTGGCGCAGAATTGGTTGAAGCAGCGGGCCCTTTGGGCGTGGGACCCCTATATGCTGGGAGTTTTCGACCTGCCGACCTGGGTCGTGCTCGGGATAGTGGCGATGATTCTCATCCTGCTCGGACGCAAGAAGAAGCCGCTCATCGGCTATGCGCGCAACTAAAGCGCGCGCGGTGCACGGTCTCCCATGCCGGCAGCCTTGCGCCGTCTCCTTCTTTCCTTGGGCGTCATTCTCCTCACCCTGCTGGTTCTGCCGTATTTGATCGCCCCGTTCTATCGGTTCATCCAGCCGATTTCGACGCCGATGCTGTGGCGCTGGACGACCGGCTCTCGCGTCGAGCGCATCGCCGTTCCGCTCAGCCGCATCGCTCCGGCGCTGCCGCTCGCCGTCATCGTCGCCGAAGACGGCAGTTTCTGCCGCAATCGCGGCATTGATCTCGGCGCCATGCGCGAGGCCTTCGAGCTGGCCAGCGATATCGAGGAAGCGCGCGGCGCTTCGACGATCACCCAGCAAACGGCGAAAAATCTGTTCCTCTGGCCGGGGCACAGTATTGTGCGCAAGGTCCTCGAAATTCCGCTGGCGTTGTGGATCAACCTGGTGTTGCCGAAGCGGCGCATCCTGGAAATCTATCTCAACATCGCCGAGTGGGGTCCGAACGGCGAGTTCGGCGCCGAGGCTGCCGCGCGCCGGGCATTCGGCAAGCCGGCGCGCGATCTGACGGCGCGCGAGGCGGCGGAACTTGCCGCCATCCTGCCCAATCCGGTTCGCCGCAGCGCGCGGGCGCCGAGCACGCTGGTGCGCCGGCTCGCCGGTCTCTACGAACGCCGCGCTGCCGCCCATCCGGGGCTTGATGCCTGTATCCGCAGCCCAAAACTGCCCTAGAGTCATAAATTTGCCAGTGCCCCTTCGATTTTCGACGTTCGCATGAACGTGCGCCGCAAGCGCTGGCAAAGTTTAGAATCGGGACACTAGCGTGATCCCAGGCATTCTTTTATAAGACCCGCACCCCAACGACCGGACCGCAATAGAGGAGAACGACGCCATGGCCGTGCCGAAGAGAAAAACATCGCCGTCGCGGCGCGGTATGCGCCGGTCAGCCGACGCGCTGAAGCGCCCGACCTACATCGAGGACAAGGATTCCGGCGAGTTGCGCCGTCCCCACCACATCGACCTCAAGAGCGGCATGTATCGCGGCCGGCAGGTACTGAAGAAGAAGACCGAAGCCTAAGTCGGCCTGCGGCACGCGGCGCGCAGCGCGCCGCATGGACAGCGACTAGGGCTTCGGGCGAGAGAGGGGCGCCATGTTCGTTCTCGGCTTTCCACTGCTTCTCATCCCATTTGTCATCTACAATATCGTCGCCTTTATTTTCCGTTTGCCGGACGACATCTGGACCACCCAAGCGGCCACCGTGCACATGATGTCCGGTCAGGATTGGGTGTTGACCTGGGAGGATTTGCTCCTCGCTTTCTCGATTTTCCTGCTCTGGATCGAAATCATCAAATCGACGCGCATGGGAATGCGGTCGATCATGGACCACATCCTGGCGATGGCGCTGTTTGTCGCCATGCTGGTCGAATTTCTGCTGGTGCGGCAGGCCGGCACCTCGACGTTTTTTCTGCTGATGGTCATCGCGCTGGTCGATGTGCTCGCCGGATTTATCGTCAGTATCCGCAGCTCGCAGCGCCGGCTCGAAATCGAAACCCAGCGGGGCGCGTAAAGCGGCGCGGTCGTGCCGGCGATATCCTGTAAGTCGAGGAATGCGCGAGAGTCGGTGCGTTTAATCGGGCTTAGGGATTTCCGAATTCTTCAAGCTCTTCCGACGCGTTCGCGCGTCGCTCGTTTGCTCTAGTCCGACCGTTCGCCGCTCGTGGTTTTTTCCGACAGCCGATCGACCTTTTTCTGCATTTCATCGAGCTGGCGCTTGAGGTCGTCGATATCGCCGCCCTTGGGCGCTCCTTTGGGCGCGGCCTTGCCCGGTTCCGTCGCGGCCTCCTCGCCCTGGCTCTCGCGCCGGGCAAACGGCGCGAACATGGTGAAGGCGCGCTCGAACATTTCCATGTTCCGGCGCACCTGCTCCTCGAGCGACGGAAACGCGCCCACCCCGAACGCCTGCGCCATCTGCTCGCGGAATTTCTCCTGCTCGCGGGTCAGCGACTCGATGGAGACTTCCAGATAGCGCGGAACCAGCATCTGCATGCTGTCGCCGTAAAAGCGGATGAGCTGCCGCAGAAACGCGATCGGCAGGAGGTTCTGGCCTTCCTTGTTTTCCTGCTCGAAGATGATCTGGGTGAGCACCGACCGGGTAATATCTTCGCCGGTCTTGGCGTCATAGACGACAAAATCTTCGCCAGTCTTGACCATGGCGGCGAGGTCTTCGAGCGTCACGTAGGTGCTCGTACCGGTGTTGTAGAGCCGCCGGTTGGCGTACTTTTTGATCGTGACGGGCTCTTCGGACTTGGTGGTGGTCTGGGACATGGGACTGGACTACGCGGTTTTGCCATCAAAATAGGCGGTTTCTCCGGGCACCGCTACCGTTTTATGACACACCCGGCGGG
Organism: Xanthobacteraceae bacterium; assembly: GCA_049512975.1. Taxonomy (GTDB): domain Bacteria; phylum Pseudomonadota; class Alphaproteobacteria; order Rhizobiales; family Xanthobacteraceae; genus BOG-931. Next base: position 3,052 of record JBEKWO010000118.1, read on the forward strand.
CCGGATCTTCGGCGCAACAGGCTCAATTCAACGACCGGGCGGCCAGGCACGCTTGGCAGCCACGCTCGGCATGCAGTAATGCCGCTGCCACCCGTCTTGTCGACGGCCCGTCGCCTCCTTATGACATATATCAATGAAGCCGCGGCAGTCCCGCGATTAATAAATCTATGACCTGAAAGGACCTCCCATGAAGGATGACATTGTCATTGTCGGCGCGGTACGCACGCCGGTTGGCGCGTTCAATGGGGCATTCGGCACCATGCCGGCCCACGAACTCGGTAAGGTCGCGATAAAGGCGGCGATCGATCGCGCCGGCGTCGAGGCGTCCCGCGTCTCCGAAGTGATCCTGGGGCAGATCCTGCAGGCCGGCCAGGGCCAGGGCCCGGCCCGCCAGGCCTCGATTAATGCCGGCATTCCGGTCGAGGTGCCGGCCTGGAGCGTCAATCAGCTCTGCGGATCCGGCTTGCGGGCGGTCGCGCTCGGCTACCAAGGCATCCTCAACGGCGATTCCGAGATCGCGGTCGCCGGCGGCCAGGAGTCGATGAGCATGGCCCCGCACTGCGCCTATCTGCGCGGCGGCGTGAAGATGGGCAATTTCGAGATGGTCGACACCATGATCAAGGACGGCCTGTGGGAGGCCTTCAACGGCTATCACATGGGCAACACCGCGGAAAACGTCGCCCGGCAGTGGCAGATCACGCGGGCGCAGCAGGACGCGTTCGCCGTAGCCTCGCAGAACAAGACCGAGGCGGCGCAAAAGGCCGGCAAGTTCAAGGATGAGATCGTGCCGGTAACGGTCAAGAGCCGCAAAGGCGATATCATCGTCGACACCGACGAATATCCCAAGCACGGGACCACACTTGAGGCGATCAGCAAATTGCGGCCGGCCTTCGACAAGGAAGGCACCGTGACCGCCGCCAGCGCCTCGGGCATCAATGACGGCGCCGCCGCCATGGTGCTGATGAAGGCGAGCGAGGCGGCCAGGCTCGGCAAGACGCCGCTGGCGCGCATCGTGTCGTGGGCGCAGGCTGGCGTCGACCCGAAGATCATGGGTAGCGGACCGATCCCGGCCTCGCGCGCCGCGCTGAAGAAGGCGGGCTGGAGCGTCGGCGATCTCGACCTGATTGAGGCCAACGAGGCGTTCGCCGCACAGGCCTGCGCTGTCAACAAAGACCTCGGCTGGGACACCAGCAAGGTCAACGTCAACGGCGGCGCCATCGCCATCGGTCATCCGATCGGCGCCTCGGGCGCGCGCATACTGGTGACGCTGCTTTACGAGATGCAGAAGCGTAACGCCAAGAAAGGCCTCGCCACGCTGTGCATCGGCGGCGGCATGGGCATCGCGATGTGCGTGGAGCGCTGAGCTCAGTGCGCTAGAATCATAATCGTCATGCCCGGCCACCCGGGTCCGGCCTCTGGCCGGCCCGAGTGTAAACTTGATGCCGGGCATCCACGTCTTAGTACCAAGAGGTAAGACGTAGATGGCCGGGACAAGCCCGGCCATGACAAAGACAGGGAGGACATTATGCCCCGCGTTGCATTGGTCACGGGGGGGACACGCGGTATCGGCGCGGCGGTCTCCAAGGCGCTCAAAGCGGCAGGCTACAGCGTCGCCGCCGTTTATCACGGCAACGACGCGGCGGCGCAGAAATTTAAGGCCGAGACCGGCATCGCCGTCTACAAATGGGACGTCGCTTCCTTCGAGGCCTGTGCCGCCGGGGTCAAGCAGGTCGAAGCCGAAGTCGGGCCGATCGACGTCTTGGTCAACAATGCCGGCATCACCCGCGACGGCCAGCTCCACCGCATGAAGCCGGAGCAGTGGACCGAGGTGATCAATACCAATCTCGGCTCGCTGTTCAATATGACGCGACAGGTGATCGAGGGCATGCGCGCCCGCAAGTTCGGCCGCGTCGTCAACATCTCGTCGATCAACGGGCAAAAGGGCCAGTTCGGCCAGTGCAATTATTCGGCGGCCAAAGCCGGCGAGCTCGGCTTCACCAAGTCGCTAGCGCAGGAAAGCGCGCGATCCGGCATCACCGTCAACGCCATCTGCCCGGGCTATATCAACACCGAAATGGTGCAGGCGGTGCCGAAGGACGTGCTGGAGAAGAGCATCCTGCCGCTTATTCCCATCGGCCGCCTCGGCGAACCGGAGGAGATCGCCCGCTGCGTCGTCTTCCTTGCCTCCGACGATGCCGGTTTGTTCACCGGTTCGACCCTGTCGGCCAACGGCGGGCAGTATTTCGCGTAACGAAGAGCGTCATTCCGGCTCCCAATTCTTCGGCGCCAGTTCAAACTTCGTGAACTCGAAGCCGGGGGCGACCGTGCAGCCGATTAGCGTCCAATCGCCGAGCGTTCGTGCCGCCTGCCAGGCCTGAGCCGACACGATGGCTTGCGGGCTTTCGCCGGAGCTGAGATCGTTGCCGAGCCTCATAATTTCGCGGCGTCCATCTTCACGCACGATTTCAAGTTCGAGTGCAGCGCCGGCATACCAATGCCAAACCTCAACGGCGTCGACGCGATGCCAATGCGAGCGCTCGCCGCGCGCCAGCAGAAAATAGATCGCGGTCGATGCCGCACGGCCGCCATCGACAACGCGCGTGTCGCGGAACGTCTCCCGGAAATGTCCGCCCTCCGGATGCGGCTTGAGATCGAGCAGCCGGATGACGTCCGCGGCGGTGAGTTGCGTCGTCAAAAGCGATTCTTGCGCTCGCGGATTTCCGCAAACACCTGCCATGGCGGGCTGCCGGCGAGGCCGACTGATTGCGCGACTTCGGGCACATCGGCGCGCAGAAACGGATTCGCCGCCTTCTCCGCTCCGACGGTTGCCGGGATCGTGGGCTTCCCGGCAGCGCGGAGCCGATCGACCTCGTCGGCGCGCGCCGCCAGCGCCGTGTTGCTTGGCTCGATGGTTTTGGCGAAACGAATGTTCGCGGCAGTGTATTCGTGGCCGCAATAGAAGCGCGTGTCGTCGGGCAGATCGCGCAGCTTGCCGAGCGACTGCCACATCATTTGCGGGGTGCCTTCGATGACGCGGCCGCAGCCGATCGAAAACAGCGTGTCGCCGACAAAGGCGAGCTTGTCCGCCGGAAAGAAATAGGAGATGTGGCCGGCGGTGTGGCCGGGCGTGTCGATGACGCGGCCTGCGAGCGCGCCGACCTGCACCGTGTCGCCCTCGCCGACTGTTTGGTCGACCAGCGCGATGCGCTGCGCTTCGTTGCGCGGCGCGACCACGCGGCATTGGTGGCGCTGCTTCAATGCCGGAATGCCGGCGGTGTGATCGCCGTGATGGTGCGTGACCAGGATGTCGGTCAGCCGCCAGCCGGTCTTCGCCAGCGCCGCCTCCACCGCCGCCGCCTCCGGCGCGTCGATGGACGCCGTCGCGCCGGTCTCCGCATCGTGGATGAGCACGCCGAAATTGTCGGTCAGGCAGGGGAACAGATAGGTCTGCGCAGGCATGGTGGGTCCCGATCCATGAATCGCTCCGATCATCAGTCTTCGCAGGTCACCGCGCAACAGCAGATGGTTAACGAAGCTGCGCACGGAACGATAACCCAATCCATGCTATTTTGCCGCCATGGACGTCGTCGACCTGCGCAACTTTTATGCCCAGCGGCTCGGCACGGTGGCTCGCCGCTTCATCGGCCGCGGCATCCGCGCGCGCTGGAGCGATACGACCTCCTTGCGCGTGTTGGGCATCGGCTATGCCACGCCCTATCTCGGTCTGTTCCGCGAGGAGGCCGAGCGTTGTCTCGCCTTGATGCCGGCAACGCAGGGCGTGGTGCGCTGGCCCTCGGCGCGGCCGGCGTTGGCCGCGCTGGTCGAGGAGGACGATTGGCCGCTCACCGATGCAGCGGTCGATCGCGTGCTGCTGGTGCACGCGCTGGAAAATTCGGCGGATCCGGTCGAGCTCTTGCGCGAAGCGTGGCGGGTGCTCGCCGGCGGCGGCCGACTGCTGGCGGTGGTGCCCAACCGGCGCGGGCTGTGGGCGCGCATGGACACGACGCCGTTCGGTCAGGGCCGGCCCTATTCGCGGCCGCAGATCACGCACCTCCTGCGCGAGACCTGGTTCACGCCGATCGGATGGGGCGAGGCACTCTACGTGCCGCCGATCGCGCGCGGCTGGTTCCTGCGCTCGGCCGTGGCGTGGGAACGCGCCGGCGCAACGATCTCGGCGCCGTTTGCCGGCGTGCATATTGTCGAGGCGACGAAGCAGATCTACCGCGCCATCCCGGCGCGGCGCGAGCGGCGCCGCCTGGTGCCGGCGCTGCAACCGGTGCTCGCCCCCTCGCCGGGCGCTGCCGCGCTATCCCCATGCGACGCGGCCGAGCGTTGACGTCGCAACCGTCCAGCCCGGCCAAAATTATTCCGGCCAAAGTTATCGTGGCCAATGCTATCCCGGCCACGCCTCCGCGGTGACCGCCGCGGCATCGGCGCCGACAAGCTCGCTGAGGCTGTCGAGGCTGTCGCGCTCCAGCGCGGCGATCAGCGCCGACTTTATTTCGGCGACGAGGCCGAGGCCGCGGAACACCAAAGCGGAATAGAGCTGGATGAGACTCGCGCCGGCACGAATTTTGGCGAGCGCAGCGGTCCCGGAATCGATCCCGCCGACGCCGATCAGCGGAAACACACTTTCGACCCGCACATAGGTTTCGGCCAGCATGCGGGTCGCGAGCGGCAACAGCGGCCGGCCCGACAAGCCGCCGGCCTCCTTGGCTTTCCCGGTTTCTCGCAAGTTTGCCGGCCGCGTCACGGTGGTATTGCCGACGATCATGCCATCGACCCGGCGCGCGCGCGCGATGCCGACCACGTCGTCAAGCTCGGCGAGCGACAGATCGGGCGCGATCTTCAACAGCGCCGGCGTCGGACCCGCCCGCCGCGTCACGCGCTCGCGCGCATCGATGACCCGCGCCAGCAGGTCGTCGAGCGCGCCGGCCTGCTGCAGATTGCGCAGGCCCGGCGTGTTCGGTGAGGAAATGTTGATGGTGACATAGCTCGCAACCGGCGCGAACCGCTCGATCAGCCGCACATAATCGGCGACGCGGTCGGCCGCGTCCTTGTTGGCCCCGATATTGATACCGACAATGCCGCCGGCATTGGCCCGCGCCGCGAGCCGGCGCAGAACGGCCTCGGCGCCTTGCGAGTTGAAGCCGAGCCGGTTGATCACCCCCCGATCGGCGTTAAGGCGAAAGACCCGCGGCCGCGGGTTGCCCCGTTGCGGCAGCGGCGTGACGGTGCCGGCTTCGACAAAGCCAAAGCCCAGGCGCAACAGCGCGTCCGGCACCTCGGCATTCTTGTCGAACCCCGCCGCCATGCCGATCGGGTTGGGAAAATTCAGCCCGAAGGCGCGCACTGCCAGGCGTTTGTCGTCGGCGGCGGCGCGCGGCAGCGGCGCGCATGCCAACATCTTGATGGTGAGGCTATGCGCATCTTCCGGATCGAGCGCATGCAGGAAGGGCCGCGCCAGACGCTCGAACACGCCGATCACGCCGGAAGCTCCGGTATCGCCCGACGGCCATCGACGGCGTCGGGCAACGGCTGCGTCCATCGCACCGCCTTAAGCGGCAGCGGCGCGAAAAGGTGAGGAAAAAAGTCGCCGCCGCGCGAACGCTCCCAAACGAGCGACAGGCCCAACGCCTCGGCATCGACCGCGACCAGGACTAGGTCAGATTTATTGGCAAAATGCTTCGTCGCCGTCTCGGCGAGTTGGGCGGCGGTCGAAAAGTGGATGAAGCCGTCGCGCTCATCGGCCTCCGTTCCGAGAAACTGCCCATCGGCCTCGGCCGCGCGCCACAGCGCCCGCTCGCAGATTTTGTAGATCGTCGCCACCTGTGCGTGCCTTCGAGCATGATCCGGAAAAGTGGATACCGGTTTTCCGAAAAGATCATGCTCTACCAAAAGCTTCGCGCGCGACCCTATCGGCGGCAAACCGCTTGTTCAAGGCGCTGGCCTCTGTCACGCCATCGCCTTGTCGGCGCGCGATCCTGCCGCCGCAGGCCTTGAGCGTGCAGGCAATAATTCGCACTTATATACTTGACAAAAGCGCAATAGCTCCTAGGATTTGTGTCTTAGACCGTCCCGGTGAGGCGGTCTAGGTGGAGCGGGCGAAATGACAAGTATGTGAGTGCGGCTCCCAGAAAGGAGCCGCGCCGTGCGCGCGAATTATTCCAAAGACTGGCCTTCACTTGAAGTCGAGATGAAAGCGATCAATTACCGCGCCGACTTCTTTTTGAAGGCGATCAAGCATTTCTGTGACAAGCGTCCCATCATCGAACGCTACTTTCGTGGTCAACTCAGTTGTCACCATCACGGGACCGACCACGCCTATTGCGCCGTGACCACCGTGATGCACCGACGCCTCAACCAAAGTGAGATGCCGGTGTTTGTCGGTGTTGGAGAGATCACGGAGCGTTTTGGTCCATTTACAGCCGTAACAAGGCTGCAAAGCCTTGAGCGCTGCTTGGTGAGCGGTAGTCAACCTGTGAAGCCACATCTTGCGGCACTGTTTCGCGGGCGTTTGGGGCGTGGGGATATGGCTGTTCCATTCATTTATCGACGTTTCGATGAGAAACTTAGTGCCACTATGAGTCTCACCCGTGTCCAGACGGAAAAGCTCATAGACGAGATAATCGAGGCCCCCCCTGAGATTGTAGACCGTCTCCCCGATGAGAATGGCGAGGATTGGGGGTGCAGTGATATACTGCGTACTGCTACTGATGAAGGCTGGACCCATCACTGCGGCCGTGATCGTACGGTTAGGAGGAAGGACGCAGTAATTTCACGCTCAAGGCTTGCGATGTGTTCTTTTGCCCTGTTTACTCGCGCGCGCGCATCATCAAGGGATGGCTTAAGGCGATTGGTGCTTGGCATGACGGACAAGACGCTAGACGACACAAAGCGCCTCATGGGCGCACTTTTGCGAATGCCGCCGAAGCCGCATTCGGAAATGAAGATCGGCAAGCCTAAGGCAAAACGCCACAAGAGTCCTAAGCGGAAACGAGCTACGAACGCACTTTCCGCCAGCGCAAAAAGTGCCTAGCAATTTGCTTTCTAGACTTCCGCGCGATTAGTCGGCCGATACGTCAGGTGAGCTGGTCCCGGTTGTCTGAACAACTTTTCCGCGTCGATAAGTGGAGCGTCTGCCGGGGTTAGGCTGCCGTGCGGAGGGGCAGCGGAGTGAAGTAAGCTTGATCTGGTGTCATGCCGTCAAGGC
>JBEKWO010000119.1:0-9855 GCA_049512975.1 Xanthobacteraceae bacterium
TCCGCAAAATCTTCGTCGCCGCACGTCCTGATCAAATAATCGCTTTCCTCGGACAACTCCTGTCGCCAAAACTACCCATCAAACCCCTGCGTTTCTTGGCTTTCCGATAGCGAGTCGAGTACTATGCATCAAGGGAGGAACCAGCGATGGATGCAAAGACAAACAACAAAGGCGGTTTGGTCAATAACATCTGGGTACAAATGGGCGCATTGGCCATTGTGGCGATCATCCTGATCGCGCTCGCCGCGAAGTATTTGTGGTGACGTGCCGCGAGGCCGCCTCAGTTGGCGGCCTCGTCATCTTCGTCGACGCCTTGGTCCGCCAGGATTTCTTTATCAAATTCGAGCTTCTTAATCAGGCGGGTGCTGGCCGGTTTCCAAGCCCAATGGCCGGATTTGGAATCCACAGTGGCCCGATTTAATCTAACGGTAGGCGGCAGACAACCCACCAAAGGGGGACAACAATGCGTAAACACTTGGTTATTGTGACCAGCTTCTTGATTGCAGCAGTCACTACCAGCTCGCTTGCGAAGGACATCGATCTGCGAGGCACTTGGCAGTTCACTCTCCTTGCACCCAGCACCTCAAACCAATATTCGGGGAACATTGAAATCGACGGCTCTAACATGGCCAAAGCTTCAGTAAAAACCCCCCGCGGGATGGTCACGGAAAAAGGGCACGTAGATGTCGGCAAAGACTACATAGACATTATTTTCACAAGCGTAGATGATTCTAGAAATAACGGCCCCATCTACAATGTCGATAAGTTCCGCTGCACGTCTCAATCAAAAGATGCACTGTCTTGCCACGACATTACCGCTGGCGAACAAGTCCATCCATTCGTCGTATCGCGGGTGAAGCAATAGCCACTAGGGCGCCTCAGTTGGTGGCCTCTTCACTGTAGAAACTTCAAAATTTTCTCGTAGTGAGCGAGCAATTCTTTCAGCTTTTCGAGTCCAGCGGCATTCACGTTTGCCGTGATCTCCAACCGATCACCGACTTGCAGCACGCTAATATCGGCCTTGGTCGTCTCATTATCAGCGCGATAGACGCTAGAGGCAGATGCGGTTGAAGCGGCTGGTTTAGGAGACCAAAGCGCCGATCAAGATGACGAGGCCGCCAACTGAGGCGGCCTCCGCTGCCACGCTTAACGATTAATGCCGTTCTCCGCTCGGGTGGACAGTTGCTGTTGTCGTTCCTTGGCGACCGCCTCCCAAGCGTGCGCCATTATTTCAAGCGCCTTCTTGTAGTCTGGTTTGGTTAGACTGGCGGCAAGCGTTCGGCATTCTTCCGCAAACTGTGCGTATTGCAGGACTTTTTCCATAGCTCAGCCACCATCGCGGCCAAGTCGCCTCCTTACAAGCTTCGCGCGCCTAAATGGTTGTGTCTTTGATTTACGTCAACCTTGCGGACCCCACTGAAATTCAATTATCCCACAAACGTGGAGGCATCCTCCCGGGGCTCGCGAGACTCGGCGACAATGGCCATCACGACGCAACCGATGGAAATAGCAATAGTTACGGCGAAAACGGTAATCCACATGGCTGACCTCCCATGCCTGATAGGCCCAACGCGGCAAAGCGAATTTGGTTTCGTTCAGCAACGCGGAAATTCACCAGCGGCGTGAAAATTCAAATTAGGACAACCCATTCAGCAAATTAGGACAGAAGCCTCGGAATTAGGACAGCACCCAAACGTCAACAAGAACACAAAGAGAACATCCTCCTCCGTGTGGAAAACGGGTCCGAAACAATCCTCCCGCTCCCGTTAACCATGTTCCGGCTTCGTACTCACGGCCCTGCCCGCAACCCACAGGCTACCGAATTAGGGCCATTTTTCGCCACACTGCGGCATTAGCCATAGTCGGGTCGGGGGTGGGGTTTGGCAGTCTTCTCGTTAACCCTTCCCAAATTAACTGTGCGTTAGGGTTATTCGCTGCGGTTGGGGCCGCGGCGGGTGGCGTCAGTCAAACGTCAACGCGAGATCGCCAGTGCTCGTTGGTTACGCGCGCCTGAAAAGCTGTCGTTTCGCCGCGGCCCGCGCCGGTTATGCGTGCGCTCTTGCCGCGCTGGTGCTGCTCTTCGGCTCGCGCGTCCTGCAGAACGCCGTCGCCGAGGGCGACACCCGCACCATCTCACTGCATCACATGCACACCGACGAAAACATCGCCATCACGTTCAAGCGCGACGGCCGTTACGACGAGGCGGCGCTGGAGAAGCTCAACTGGTTCCTGCGCGATTGGCGCCGCGAACAACAGACGCGCATGGATCCACACCTCATCGATCTGATCTGGGAGGTGCAGCGCGAAGCCGGATCGCAGGAGCCGGTCTGGGTCGTGTGCGGCTATCGCTCGCCGGAAACCAATGCCATGCTGCGGCGGCGCAGCAACGGCGTCGCCCGCTTCAGCCAGCACATGCTCGGCCACGCCATGGATTTTTATATTCCCGGCGTGCCGATTGAACAGCTTCGCGTCATCGGCTTGCGGCTGCAGCGCGGCGGCGTCGGCTTCTATCCGACCTCCGGCTCGCCGTTCGTGCACATGGACACCGGCGGCGTGCGGCACTGGCCGCGCATGACCCGCGAGCAATTGGTCCGCGTGTTCCCCGACGGCCGCACCGTGCATATCCCCGCCGACGGCCGACCGCTGCCCGGCTATGCGCTGGCGCTGGCCGATATCCGCAAGCACGGCAGCAATCCTTCGGAAATGTCTATTGACGCCGCGCGTAGCGCCGGCATCCAGGTCGCCGACGCCGGCGTCACCCCGCGCAGCGGCAATCCGTTCGCCAGGCTGTTCGGTCTCGGGCGCAACAATGACGAGGGCGACGACGCCACCGCGGCGGCGGCGCCCGCCACGCCAACGGCGGCGGTGCCGCTGCGCACGCGGGCGAAGGCCGCCATGACGGCGGCGATCGAGCGCGCCGAAGACAAGCTCGCGGCGGAGAAGACCAAACTCGTGCAGGTCGCGTCGAACGCCGAGGGCAAACTCGCGGCAGAGAAGACCAAGTTCGCCCGCGCCGCCTCCAAGATTCACGTGATCTCGCGCGCCGAAGCCTCGCCGCTCGCGGCGCTGACGCCGAACCAGATCATCCTCGCCCGCGGCTTCTGGCAGGGCGTGCCGGACGGCGTGAATGTGGCACGGCCGGCAGCGGCTGCGACTCCGCTTGGCCTCCGAGGTCCGCAGCGCACCGAGGTCGCCAGCGCCGCGCCGGATGCCACCGGCTCGGTCAGCCCGTTCGCCGACGCCGCCGAGGATCGCGGCCCGGCGGAGGTGGCGCTCGCCTACGCGGAACCGACCGACCGCGACGCGCCGTCGTCTGCGGCTTCGGCCGTTGCGGCCGCAGCGATCCCGACCGCGGCCACGCCGCGCGCCGCGGTGACCCGCGCCGTCGCCGTGCGCACCGACGACACCGCGGTGACCATCGCCATGAAGCGGATCGAGGGCCGGCCGGCCTCCGCCATTCTCACGGTCGCCAACAAAACGGCGCCGCTGGCGGAGAGCGGGCGCCTCGACAGTCCGTGGCTGCGCGCCATCGTGGTGTCGCCGAGCGTCACCCGCTTCCTTTGCATCACCGCGCTCGGCGCCCCCGATTTCCGCACCTTGACGCCGCTGATGGTCAAGCCTGCCAATTCGGTGCTGATGACGTTCGCCGCCGACCCGCAGCCCGAGCTGACGCAAGATCATTTCAGCGGCAGCGCCATCGTGTTCGTGTCGACGGTGACCTACCCGCTGCACACCGCCGCGCTGGATTAATTCCACGCGTCATTCCGGGGCCGAGCGCAGCGGGGAGCCCGGAATCCATAACCACGGGAATTGCAGAACCGGCACGGACCGCAGGAGTGTTGATGCTCTGCGGCGGTGAATATGGATTCCGGGCTCGCGGGCTTCGCCCCGCGCCCCGGAATGACGGTGAGGCTTACCCCAACATCCCCAGCGCGTGCAGGTAGGTTTCCAGGACCGCCTCCTGCTCCTTGCGCTCGTTGACGTCCAGCTTGCGCAGCCGGATGACGGTGCGCAGCGCCTTGACGTCGAAGCCGTTGCCCTTGGCTTCGGCATAGACGTCGCGGATGTCGTCGGCGATCGCCTTCTTTTCCTCTTCGAGCCGCTCGACGCGCTCGACGAAGGCCTTGAGGTGATCCTTGGCGAAGCGGTGGGCGGTCTGTTCGTCTTTGGCGGCGGCGGCAGCGGTGGCCATCGAATGCTCCATTGATCTCGTTGCCGCGAGCATTCGAAAGCGCGCGGCTTCAGGTCAAGGCGCGAACGCGATCATCCACAGCACTGCACAGGACGATCGCGGAAAAAACCGGCATCAATGATTGTGGCTTGCTTTTTCGAATGCCGCCTTTTGGCTTGGCGAGGCTTCCGTCTGATACTTGGCACGCCATTCGTCGTACGGCATGCCGTAGACGATTTCGCGGCTTTGCTCCTTGGTCATCGCCACGCCTTGGGCGTCGGCGGCCTCCTTCATCCAATTGGACAGGCAGTTGCGGCAAAAGCCGGCCAGATTCATCAGGTCGATGTTTTGGACGTCCGTCCGCGTGCGTAAATGCTCGACCAGGCGGCGATAGACGGCGGCTTCGAGTTCCATCCGGCTCTTCTCATCGGTAGCCATGCTTTCCTCCGCATCTCATCACAGCATGATCCGGAAAAAGCCTGTCCCGGACTCGATCCGGGATGGCACCCGGTTTTCCGATAAGATCATGCGTCACTTCATATAATACACATAGAGGCGCGGCCGGCGTCTTGCCATACTTGGCCGGCTGAGCGATGTGGAACACGATGCACACTGCGGCGCGCGACTTGCTGGAATCGCTGTTTGGCAGCGCGGTCGCCGCAGCCCATCCGGCGGGTATTCTGCCGCCGAACTTGCCGGCACCGCCGCCGCGCGGGCGGCTGGTCGTGCTCGCCGCCGGCAAGGCGGCGGGCTCGATGACGGAAGTCGCCGAACGGCATTATCTGGCGCAACTGCCGCCGGACCGGCTCGCCGGCATCGCCGTCACCCGCCACGGTTACGGCCGGCCGACCCGGCACATCCCGGTGATCGAGGCCGGGCATCCGGTGCCCGACGCGGCGGGTCTGAACGCCACGCAACGCGCGCTGGCGCTCGCCGATGCGGCGGCAGCCGACGATCTCGTGCTGGTGCTGCTCTCGGGCGGCGCGTCGGCCAACTGGATCGCGCCGGCCGCCGGCATCACGCTCGCAGAGAAGCAGGCGGTGACCCGCGCACTGTTGCGCAGCGGCGCTGCCATCGGCGAGATGAACGCGCTGCGCAAGCATCTCTCGCGCATCAAGGGCGGCCGGCTCGCGCAGCGCGCCCACCCCGCCAAAATCGTGACGCGGGCGATCTCCGACGTGCCCGGCGACGACCCGGCCGTCATCGGCTCGGGGCCGACGGTGCCCGATCCGACGACGCTTGCCGACGCCCGCGAGATCGTGCGCCGCCACCGGCTCGAACTCCCCGACAGCGTGACCCGCGCGCTCACCGACCCGGCCAACGAGACGCCGAAGCCGGGCGATAAGATCTTCGCCGGCTCGGACTATCGGATCCTGGCGCGGCCGGCCGATGCCTTGCGCGCGGCCGCCGAGCGCGCCGGTGCGGCGGGCTACGAATGCGTCATGCTCGGCGACCGCCTGCAGGGCGAGGCGCGCGAGGTCGCCGCCGCGCATGCCCGGCTCGCGCGCGAGATCAGCGCGCAAGGCCGCCGCGCCGCAATCCTGTCCGGAGGCGAGCTGACCGTAACGCTGCGCGGAGGCGGCCGCGGCGGGCCCAACCAGGAATACGCGCTGGCCTTGGCCATCCATCTCGACGGCGCCCCCGGCATCGCCGCGCTGGCGGCCGATACCGACGGCACCGATGGCGGCGGCGGACGGCCCAATGACCCGGCCGGCGCCTTTATCGACCCGACCACGCTGCCGCGCGCCCGCGCCGCCGGCCTCGATCCCGCCGCGTTTCTTGCCGACAACAATTCCACGGGGTTTTTCAATGGCATCGGCGATTTGTTCGGGCCCGGCCCGACGTTCACCAACGTCACCGACTTCCGCGCCATTATCGTTGACAGTCCCTCGATCTTGACCGGAATCTGAACCGGAAATGAGCGACGCGATTCACTCAAGGATTGCCGGGATTGCCGCGAGCGCGCTGGTCGCGATCCTGTGCGGGATGGTGCTCTTCGCATCGGCCGGTCCGGCCGCGGCCGATTTCCGGCTGTGCAACAATACCGGCAGCCGCGTAGGCGTCGCCGTCGGCTACAAGGACGCCGACGGCTGGACCACGGAAGGCTGGTGGAATTTGCCGTCGCGCACTTGCGAGACCGTGCTCAAGGGCAATCTCGTCGCCCGTTATTATTATGTCTACGCCATCGACTACGATCACGGCGGCGAATGGATGGGACAGGCCTTCATGTGCACCCGCGACAGGGAATTCACCATCCGCGGCGTCGCCGATTGTCTGGCGCGCGGCTACGACCGCACCGGCTTTTTCGAGGTGGATACCGGCGAGCAGGCGGCCTGGACCGTGCAGCTCACCGAATCGAGCGAGCAGTCGCCGCAGCACCCGTTGCCGGCGGGCAATCCGCTCACCCAGCACCCGCCGGCCGGCGCCCGCGCCGCTCCCGGCGCAGTGGCGCCGTCCACCGGCGCCCGCACTTCGCCCGCCGCCACGACCCCGCTCAACCCGTCCGGAAGTCAGAGCCGATGAGGCGACAGCGGCGCACCAAGGTGGTGGCGACGCTGGGGCCGGCCTCTTCCGAGCACGCCGTGATCGGCCGCCTGTTCGCCGCCGGCGCCGACGTCTTCCGCATCAACATGAGTCACACCGCGCACGACAAGATGCGCGAGCTGGTGACGACGATCCGCGCGGTGGAAGCCGAGTGCAATCGGCCGATCGGCATCCTGGTGGATTTGCAGGGACCGAAGCTGCGGCTCGGCAGCTTCAAGAACGACTCTGCCGAGATCGTCACCGGCGCCGACTTCATCCTGGATACCGACGCGGCGCCTGGAGACGCGACACGCGTGCAGCTGCCGCATGCGGAAATCTTCGCCGCCATCAAGCCGGGCGATACGCTCCTGATCGACGACGGCAAGCTTCGCCTCGTTACGATCGAAGCGGCCCCGCACCGCATCGTCGCCCGCGTCGAGGTTGGCGGCAAAGTGTCGAACCGCAAAGGCGTCAGCCTGCCGGACACCGTGGTGCCGCTCGCCGCACTGGCGCCGAAAGACATCGCCGACCTCGAAGCGGCGCTGGATGCCGGCGTCGACTGGGTGGCGCTGTCGTTCATCCAGCGCCCGGAAGACGTCGCCGAGGCGAAAAAGATCACCCGCGGGCGCGCCGCGGTGATGGCCAAGATCGAGAAGCCGCAGGCGGTGACGCGGCTCACCGATATCCTCGATCTCGCCGACGGGCTGATGGTGGCGCGCGGCGATCTCGGCGTCGAGATGCCGCTGGAAAAAGTGCCCGGCGTGCAGAAGGAAATGACCCGCGCCTGCCGCCGCGCCGGCAAGCCGGTCATCGTCGCCACGCAAATGCTGGAATCGATGATCGCGAGCCCGGTGCCGACGCGCGCCGAAGTCTCCGACGTCGCCACCGCCATCTTCGACGGCGCCGACGCGGTGATGCTGTCGGCGGAATCGGCGGCCGGGCGCTTCCCGGTCGAAGCGGTGGCGACGATGAACCGCATCGCCGAGGAGGTGGAAGGCAACGAGGCGATGTACCTGCCGTCGCTCCACGTCTTGCACACCGAACCCGAAGCGACCGGCTCCGACGCCATCGCCGCGGCGGCGCGGCAGGTGGCGGAAACGCTCGACCTCGCGGCCATCGTCTGCTGGACCTCGTCGGGCGCGACCGGAATGCGGGTGTCGCGCGAGCGACCGAAGCCGCCGATCGTCGCTATTTCGCCGATCGTCGCCACCGGGCGGAAATTGTCGCTGGTCTGGGGCGTGCACTGCGTGGTCGCCGAGGACGCCCGCGACCAGGACGACATGATCGAGCGCGCCTGCCGGATCGCGTTCAAGGAAGGCTTCGCCAAAGCCGGCGAGCGCGTCATCGTCGTTGCCGGCGTGCCGCTCGGCACGCCCGGCGCCACCAACATGATCCGTATCGCCTTCGTCGGATCGCTCGCGGCAGGCGAGACGTGATCGCTGGCCGATCCGCGGCTCGACGAATCCGGGGCATCTCCTTACGTTGTCTGCTGACAGCCAGGAGCCTGAATCGCTGATAATAGCGAACGACTGATGGGCATCTCGCTCCAGACGCGGCTTAAGCCGCCGCCTGACGACATGGTTGATCATCGAGGGACGTTTCATCGTGGGTCCCTTCAAACTGGCTGCGAATCCAGATCCAGAGCGCCGCGATTTCCTGGGCGGCCCGGCCCGTGCGAGCGTACTCGGTGACACCGAGACCAGCCGCGATCGCGTCCTGAAAATCCATCCGCGCGTACAGCAGCGGTTCTGCCAGAACCCCAAGGCGCGTTAAGCCGTTTGCCGATTTGCTCGTTCGCGAACTCCGGTAAGTCGGGGGGCATTGGTTGAGAACGAACGCAGCTTTGCGTTTTGCCAAAAAGACGGCGCGAAAAGTCGCTGCCGTCGCGTCCACGTCCAAGCAGGTCGGGCGTGTCGGCAGCAGGCAAAGATCAGCGGCCTCCGTCACGAAGCGGGCCGCCACGCTGTCGGCGGCGGGGGTGTCAAAGATCGTGATCGTAAACCCGACCGCGGCGAGCCCCTCTATAATGTCGCGCAGCCGCGGCAGGCGTTCGCCTTCGAGCGGTTCGATCATGACCTTGTTGGGCGTGTTCGCAGCCTCGCGCCGCTTGCCCCACCGGGTCAGCGATGCCTGAGGATCAAGATCGAGCGCAATCACCCTTTCGCCGGCCTGCGCCGCGGCCACGGCAAGCGATGCCGCAAGGGTGGTTCTTCCCGCGCCACCCTTTTGCGTAAGAAGTGCAATTGTGCGCATCAAATCCCCGATCCTCTCATTCTTACCAAGTCGCGGCCGGGTTCGAATGTCAGCGAACTATAGCGGGGCGCCCCGCCCGAGACGTGGTCGCGGTTCGGAATTTCGATGTCGACGGCGAGCGTGGAGACGGATTTGCCGCGATCCATCTTGATCTGCACCCTGTCGGGGTCGATGGAGACGTGCCGGCCGATGACGGCTAGAATCTCCTCGCGCAGAACGCCGAGCAAATCGGAGTGGCTGCCCGCATTGCGCTCATGCGCGAGGAGGATTTGGAGGCGCTCGCGCGCTATCGGCGCGGAGCGGCCTCGAAAGAAATTGAACAAGCTCATGCTGCCTTCCGTGCGAATAGCCTGTTGAAGATGCCTCTGTTTTCGCTTGGGACGCTCATGGAAATCTGCTCGCCCTTGAGGCGGCGTGCGGCATCGAAGTAGGCGCAGGCTGGCGCGCTCAACGGGTTACTGAGGGTGACCGGCGATCCGACATTGGATGCGCGCAGCACTTCCTGGCTTTCCGGAATGATGCCGAGCAACGGCGTCGACAGGATTTCCAGCACGTCGTCGATTGACAGCATCTCGCCGCGGGCGGCCCGTGACGAACTGTAGCGCGTGATCAAGAGGTGCTTGTCGATGCGCTCGCCGCGCTCCGCCTTGACCGTCTTGGAATCGAGCAACCCGATGATGCGGTCGGAATCGCGCACCGAGGATACTTCGGGATTGGTCACGATGATGGCGGCATCGGCATAGCGCATCGCCAGCGTGGCGCCGCGCTCGATCCCGGCCGGACTGTCGCAGATGATCCAGTCGAATTTCTCCCGCAGCTCGTCGATGACTTTGGCGACGCCGTCTTCGGTCAGCGCGTCCTTGTCGCGGGTCTGCGACGCCGGAAGCAGGTGCAGGCTTTCCAGCCGC
>JBEKWO010000120.1:0-9759 GCA_049512975.1 Xanthobacteraceae bacterium
GCCTTGACCAGGCGGTCAGCGACCGCTGCGTTGCCCTCGTCCAGCAGCCAGACACGATCCGCGACAACACGCTCTTCCACTGGTGGCCATGTCAGCGAGCAAAGAAGTGATCAGCCGGAGTTGGTATGACTGCTTCATGGTCGGGACCCCATACGGGTTCAACCGAATACAAGCGTGGTTCGCGCGATTGATCGCGGCCAATGGCAGGCTCCCCTCGGATCTTAGTCGAGCAGTACCCGATCGTCACAGGATCCCGCCGTGCTCACGGCCGTCAAAGACAAGCCTCCGGCGGCGCTGAGCAAGCGCCGTCCTTGACCGCCGTTTTGCGCGCGACGGCGATGGACATGTGTGGTCGGGACGAAAAAATGCTCCCGGCAGGGGTCGAACGCAAAATAGGAACCGAGAAAGCGAAGAAAGGAAAAGAAGGTCGTGCTGCGCTGAAACTCGGTTGACAAGAAAAGCCCCATACAAGCGGTATGATGGAAATAAGTAAAAGTTATTTCGCCGACGAACGTCATGGCGATTTCAAGGAAATCGGTCAATCGAGACAGCGCTCCGACACCGCCGGCCACGTCAGAGGCATTACGCCGTTCTACGCCGACCGGCGGTTTCCGGGGCTTCTCCACCTCCGCATGGTCCGCAGTCCGCATCACAATGCGCGCATCTTGCGCATCGATACGACTGCAGCCGAGCGGCATCCGGGCGTCAAGCGGGTCATTACGGCAAAGGACGTGCCGCACAACGTCTACACCGTGCTGAGCCTGATCAATATCGGGCCGGAAGACGAACCGGTGCTCGCTTTTGACAAGGTCCGTTGGCTTGGCGAGCCGGTCGTCGCCGTCGTCGCCGACAGTGAACGAAGCGCCCATGAGGCGGCCGCTTTGGTGCGCGTCGACTACGAGGAGCTTCCCGCGGTGTTCGACGTCGAGGATGCCCTCAAGCCCGGGGCGCCGCTGGTCAACGAGTATCATGGGCAAAATTATTATCGCTATGACAGCGGCGCGAGCCGCAAGGTCAGGCTCGGGGATGTGGAGGCAGGATTCCAAAAAGCCGATCACATCCTTGAGGAACGTTACGACTCCAGCCCGATCGAGCATGCACCGACCGAGACGACAGGATGTATCGCGGTGCCCGATCAGAATAACCGGCTGACCTGCTACACCGGAACTCAGGCGATCTTCTTCACTCTCGATAACGCCTCCATCATCCTCGATGTCCCTGGCCAGCGCCTGCATTTTGTCGGCGGCACGGCGGGCGGCGGCTTCGGCGGCAAGGTGGACTGCACGGTGGAGCCGATCACGCTGTTGGCCGCAATGCTCACCGGTCGGCCCGTCGCCTTTATCTACAATCGTTACGAAGAAATGCAGATCTCTTCAGCCCGGGCGGCCGAACGTATCTACATCAAGGATGGCTTGACGAAGGACGGGCGAATCGTCGCCCGCCGGGTGCGATGCTATGTCGACTCCGGCGCCTATTCCCGCCATTCGCCCTACGGCGCGCAGAAGGCGGCGGCGCATTTTCCCGGACCCTATACGATTCCCAACGTCGAGATCGATTGTTTTTGCGTCTACACCAATCGAACGCCGTCGAGCGCCATGCGCGGCTTCGGCGTCACCATCGCGGACTTCGCTCTCGAGGTTCAGATGGACAAGCTGGCGCGCCTCGTTGCAATGGACCCGCTGGAATTCCGCTTCATCAACGCCTATCGCGACGGCGATATGAAGGCGCATCGTCAGCTCACGGAGGGGGCGGCGCTGATCGAATGCATGCAGGAAGCCTCCACCTGGGCAAATTGGCCGGTCGACTCCCGTTATCTGAAAATGTCATCGCGCGAGAGGAAAGGATAACCGATGGCCAAGCAGCGTGGCCGCGGCGTCGCGGCCGTCAATTACCCGACTGGCATGAATCTCGGCGGCGACCCGACACAGGCCCTGGTTCACTCCACCCCGACCGGCAATTTCATAGTGTCGCTTTCCAGCGTCGATCTGGGACAGGGAATAAAATCGGTCGTGGCGCAGATCTGCGCCGAGACGCTCGGCGTGCCCACCGAGCGGGTGATCGTCGACACCGCGGACTCCGATACCGGACCGCATTGCATGGGAACGTTTGCCTCGCGTGGAACGCATCGCGCCGGCAACGCCGTGATCGCCGCCGCCAAGGAAGCACGCGCCGTGATGCTGGAGGTTGCCGCCGATATGCTTGAGGCCGATTCCCGCGACCTGCAAACGGATGGCGCGGGCAACATCCATATCGTCGGCGTGCCGAGCAAATCGGTCTCGGTGACCGATGTCGCCCTGGCCGCGCACTTCCAGCAGGGCCGGTCGATCTCCGGGCGCGGCATGTTCTTCATACCGCGCTCCTATCCGTCGCCGACGGATGGTGCGATGAAGCCGTCGACTTGCTATGCCCATGCCTGCACGATCGCAGAAGTCGAAGTCGACACCGAGACCGGCGAAGTCGACGTCCTGTCGCTCAAGAGCGTCTATGAGGTGGGCCGGGCGTTGAATCCAAAGATGGTTGAGCAGCAACTCGTGGGCGGCACGTGGATGGGGGTCAGCCACGCGCTGTACGAGACCACGGAGCCCTACTATCCCGCGCGCGACCACGCCTGCAGAGATTTCAATGAGTACCTTATGCTCGGCATTGGCGATCTGCCCAAAACCGAGATACGCGTTATAGAGCGGCCAGCTCCGGATGGCCCCTTCGGCGCCAAGGGCCTCGGCGAGATGTGCGCGAATGCCCCCATTCCGGCTGTAGCTAATGCAATCTTCGATGCAGTCGGCGTCCGGGTCGATAGCCTGCCGATCTCTCCCGAGAAGATTCTCCGAGCCCTTCTGGCGAAGGAAAGCTCGGCAGCGGCATGATCGGTTAGCTCCGGGCCGAATGGCAGCGCATTATCATGCGGTCTGAAACTTTCGCGGCCCCCTCTTGTGCTGCCCCAGAAGCACAAGGTATTAATCAAATGAACTGCCGGCGATTTTACCATTCGGTGGACAGGAGAGATAGGGAACGAGGCGCGTCCGGGGCCCGCCCTCCCTTGATCGAGTGGTGGCGACTCGCGTGCTTCTCGATGCTCGAACGGCAGACCGCACATCGGGACTTTACAACTTAACGAGCGGAGGAAACAGGCTAATGAACAAGCTCCTTGCTGCCGGCGTCGCGGCCGTTGCCCTATGGTCGGCATCCGCCTACGCCGAGGATGGCTCGAAAATCGTCATCGGCCTCTCCAATGGCTATTTCGGTACGGAATGGCGCAATCAAATGATTGCCGGGGCCAACGAACAGTTCGAGTTCTACAAGTCGAAGGGAATGGCCGGCCAGCTGATCGTGCAGCAGGCGGGCGCCGACACCAATCAGCAGATCCAAGATATCCGTAACATGATCCAGCAGCATGTTTCGGTCATCATGGTGAACGCCAATTCTGCGACCGCGCTCAACGGCGTCTTCGCCGAGGCGAATAAGGCAAATATTCCCGTCGTATCCTTCGATCAGGCGGTGACTGCTCCGACTGCGATCAATGTAACCGTCGATCACTATTCGTGGGGCCAACGTTATGGCGAGTGGCTGGCGAAGGCACTGAACGGTAAAGGCAAAATTGTCGTGGTGGACGGCATCCCGGGCCATCCGGCGGCCGAAGCTCGAAAAAAGGCCGCCCTTGACACCTTCGCCAAAAATCCCGGCCTCAACATCGTCTGGCAGGGATACGGCTTGTGGGATCAGGCCAAGGCCCAGGCGGCTATGTCGACAGTGCTCGCCTCGCAGCCGCAGATCGACGGCGTCTTCGTCGAGGACTCGATGGCGCTTGGTGTGATGCGCGCGTTCGAGAACGCCGGGCGGCCGGTCCCCACAATGACCGGCGAAACGCAGAAAGCGTTCCTGGAGGAGTGGAAGAAGGTTCTCCTCAAGCAGCCTGACCTCAAGATATTCGCACAGGTCAACCCGCCCGATATCAGCCGCACCGCGCTCGGCATCGCGGTTCGCATCGCTGCCGGCAAGAAGCTCAAGCCGCTGAAGGATAACACCTACTATTATCCGATCACGACCTTCGTCACCTCGGCGGATCTCGACGCCACGCTCGCCAAGATGAAGGACAAGCCAGACGGCTACTTCCTCGCGACGTGGCTGAGCGAAGATCAGCTTAACGCCTTGTTTCAATAGACAAGAGGACCGTCGAGGCGCGACAAGCTTGCCTCGACGGTTTGGCATGGTGACGAAAGAGCGGCAGTGTCGATCCTGACCGCGCGCGGTGTAGTAAAGCGGTTCGGCGGCGTGGTAGCGCTGAACGGCGCGGAAATATCATTGTCCGCCGGCCGCGTCGGCGGCCTGCTCGGCGCCAACGGTGCGGGTAAATCGGTCCTCTCGGCCATCCTCGCTGGCGAGATCACGCCCGACGAAGGCGAAATGTCCTTCGACGGCCGCCCGATCTCGCATCCTTCACCTCGCGCAGCGCGCGACCACGGCATCGTCATTGCCCATCAGCACGCCAGCCTGGTGCCGGACCTGCCGGTCTGGGAAAATCTGTTTCTCGGAGCGGAACGGCGCGGCTGGCTCGGCCTCATTGACCGGGAGGGTAGCCGCACCGCAGCGGCGGAAACCTTGGCGCGGCTCTCCCCGGACTTCGATATCGATCGCCTTGCCGGCGAGCTTTCGAGCGCGGAGCAGCAACTGGTCGAGATCGCGCGTGCCTTGCTGCGAAAGCCGCGTGTCCTCATCCTCGACGAACCGACCGCCAGCCTCGCGCATGCCGAAGTGGACCGCCTGTTCCAGGAAATCCGCAAACTAGCCGCCGAAGGGGTGGCAACGGTATTCATCTCACACCGTCTGCCCGAGGTGCAGGAGATTTGCGACGACGTGGTGGTGCTCCGCAACGGGCAGACCGTCGGCAGTTGGTCGATCGGCGACAAGCTCGATCACGACCGGCTGCTGTCGCTGATGACGGGTGAAGCCGAAGTCGCGGCGCACCAGCGGTTGGTGCGCGACATCGGGCCAGTCGTCCTGGAGACGGCCGGGCTCGCCGTCACTCCGCGGCACGAAGGGGCGACGCTCACGCTACGGCGCGGCGAAATCGTCGGGCTTGCCGGCCTCCAAGGCCAAGGGCAGGAAGAGATTCTCGAGGCGCTTGCCGGCGGGCGCCGCATTGTGGCCGGCCGGGTCTGGGTCGAGGGTGGCGAGGTGCGGCCGCGGCGGCCAAGCGACATGATCCGCCACGGCGTGTGCCTGGTGCCCGGCGACCGCCATCGTCAGGGCCTGTTCATTGGGCAGTCGATTGAAGAGAACCTCGACTACCCATCGGCTTGCGTTCGTCGCCGGCCCTGGATTCTTCCATTCGCCGAGATCCGCCGCAGGGCCCTGGAGATCATCGGGCGGCTGGGGATCAAGACCAGCGGGCCCACGCAAGAGGTCGCCGCGCTCAGCGGCGGCAATCAGCAGAAGATCGTGATCGGCAAATGGCTGCCGCTGGCGACCAAGGTGCTGTTGTTAAGCGACCCCGCCAAAGGGGTCGATGTTCACGCCAAGGGCGAGATCTATGCCGCGGTCGAGCGTCTTGTCGCCGACGGTGCCGGCGTGCTCCTCTATGCGTCGGACTTCCAGGAGCTGCTCAGAATGTGCGACCGCGTGCTGGTCGTGTACGACGGGCGCATTGTCGGCGAGTTCGCGGGCGAAACGATGACCGAATTTGACCTGCTTGCTGCCTCTTTCGGGCGCGCGGCATGAGAGCCCTTCGCCACGCCGGCCTGCTGCCGAGCCTGGGAATGCTGATCGTCGTGTTCGCGATCAATGTCGCGCTCCAGCCCCATCTTCTGACGCGTGGTTCTTTGTCCAGCAACATCGCCACCTTTGCCCCGACCATTTTGGTCAGCGCCGCACAGGCTATCATCGTGTTGAGTGGCGAGCTCGATCTGTCCGTGGGGACCGGTGTATCGATGCTCAATTGCGCGTTGGCGACACTGCCAGAACTCGCGGGTTGGGGTTTGTGGCCAACCCTCGGCGCGACCTTCGCGATCGCGGTTATGGCCGGAGCTACCAACGGTGTGCTCGTCGCCTATGTGCGACTGCCGTCGCTCATCGTCACATTCGCGACCAGCGCGATCTGGTTCGGAATAGCGCTGTTCTTTCGGCCGCAGCCGGGCGGCAGCGTCGACCCGGTGTTCGGTGATTTTTATGCCGGCAGCGTCGGGGGTGTTCCAACCGCGCTGATTCTTGTCCTTGTCGCCCTCGGCCTTTGGTCGATGCTGCAACGCTATCCGCTGGGGCGGCAATTGCTTGCCGTGGGAGGTAATCCCGTAGCCGCTTTTCATGCCGGCATTGACGTCCGCTGGGTCAAATTTTGCGGTTACTGCATTGCCTGGTGCTTTGTCTATCTCGGGTCGCTCGCGATCTCGGCACAGACCCTATCCGGCGATTCCCGGTTGGGTCTTCCTTATACCTTGACCTCGGTGGCGGCCGTGGTGATCGGCGGCATTTCGCTTGCTGGCGGCCGCGGATCGGTCTGGGGTGCGGCGTTCGGCGCGATCGCGCTAGGGCTGGTCGCCAATGTCATCTACTTCGCCGGCATCCCCAGCATCTATCAGGAGTTCTTCAAAGGCATCGTGATCTGCATCGCCTTGAGCTTCACCTTTATTGTCGGCCGGAGGAAAGCCGCTTGACCGCATTCCTTCGCACCGGCGGGCTGTTGCTGGCCCTTAGCATTGTATTGATGGTCCTGGGAAATTTCGTTACGCCCGGGTTCCTCAGTTTCACGCAAGTCAGTACGCAGCTTAAGATCAGCGCCTTCCTCGGCTTGTTCGCTTTGTGCCAAACTTTCGTCCTCATCGCCGGCGGTGAAGGAGTTGATCTCTCGGTCGGCGCCAACGGCTCGCTCGGCGGCATCGTCGGAGCCGCGCTTATTCAGGGCCAGGACAGCGCCGTCCTGCCCGTAGCCATACTGATGGGACTGGCAGGTGCCGCCGTCGGCACAGTCAGCGGGCTGGGCGTGGCGCTGTTCGGCGTACCGCCCCTGGTGATGACGCTGGCGATCGCCAGCATCGTCAACGGCGGGTTGATCATCTTCGAATCCATCGTGCAGCCGGCCATCGCCGCGAGCCCTTTTCTGGCGCAGCTCGCCGGCCGCACCACCTTAGGCATGCCCAACATCTTCCTCTTATGGATCGCGATCGGGCTGGCTGCGGTGTGGTTTCTCTCTGCCACCGCCTGGGGCCGCAAGATCTTTGGCACCGGCGCAAACGCCAAGGTGGCGCTGCTCTCCGGCACCCACGTCAGGATGGTGAAGATATCGGTCTATGCGATCAGCGGGCTCATCGCGGCGCTTACCGGGTTTTGCCTCATCGGCTACGTAGGCGCAGCCTTTCTCGGTTTGGGCGACGCCTACGTGTTGCCGAGTATTGTGGTTGCCGTGATCGGCGGCATGTCGCTCGCCGGTGGCAGGGGATCCTATGTCGGGGTCGCCGCCGCGGCCATTCTGATCACGGTCTTGACCAGCCTCTTGACCACGATGCAAATCGGCGAGGCGGGACGCCAAATCATCTTCGGCTGCATCCTCGTCGTTTTTCTGCTGCTCAATCGCCATCTCGACCGCGCGCATTGAACGATTCCCAACGCGTCGAGAACATGACCCGGCGACTGCGCGCTAGTTGAGCCGGTAAATTCTTGCCGCGGTGTCGTGGAGCGCCGCGCGGGACGCCGTTTCGCCGAACGGCTTAAGCGCGTCCCGGTACGCCGCAACCAGATCGGAATACCGGGTCCACAATTTCTCAACCGGGAAATTCGAGCCGAACAGGCAGCGTGTCGGGCCGAACAGCTCGACAGTTTCGCGCACGACAGCCGCGATATGGTCTGGATCGTTCTTGTGGATGAACGTGCCGAGTCCGGAGAGCTTGGAAACCACGTTCGGGCAAGCCGCGAGACGGCGCATCCCGGCGCGCCATTGCGTCCATCCGGCCGCGGAAGTGTCTTCCAACATGCCGGCGTGCTGAAGGATGAAGACGACTTTGGGCGCGCTGCCGGCGAGTTCGGCCGCACCCTCCATCTGGCCGGCGAAAACCTGAAGGTCGAAAGTCCAACCGTAATCTGCGAGCCGGACGATATTTTGCTGAAGCTTGGGGTTGCGGGCGAGGTCGGGCTGCGCCGCGAACCGGTACTGCGGGTTGGCGTGCCAATGCAGCTGCATCCGCACTCCGCGCATGCCGCGATATTTAGTCAGGCGGTCGCATTGCGGTCGCACGTCATCGACGAGAAAGTCGGCATAGCCGACGATGGCTTGCGGAAAGCCGGTGTCGTCGGCGGCGTGCTGCACGTAGGCGACTTCTTCCTCGAAGGCGTTTTTTGCCCAATTGGCCTGCACGTAAACCGATGCGGAGACGCCGCAGCCGGCGATGTCGGAGAGATATTCGCTGATCGGATAGTCGCGCCGCATCGGCTCGTAAGGGCCGAAGATGCGCGGCTGCATCGGCCCGTCGAGCCACGGCAAATCGGCTCGCCTCCAAATGTGGTGATGAGCGTCGATGATTGCCGTCATGCCGCCGCCCTCTCGCTCGCCAAATCGAGAACCTGGGCGCAGATGCTGTTCGATCGATCCGCCGTTGTCGAGCTTGTCGAGGTCAGGGTCGCGCCGCAACGAGGCCGGCGGTGCGGGGGCTCGAAGGCGGGATCGGCGGCGGGCGACGTCAGCCCGATGATTCGCCCCGCGATCCGGGTAAAGCGCGCGACCGCGTCGCCCATCGCGATCAGGTCGCCGCGCTCAGGCCGCTGCGAAAACGCGATGAGCGCCGCCCCGCGCGCCAGCGCGGCAAAGCGTGAGACGGCGAGAAAAGCGCCGATCGCCTCCAGGTGCGCTGACCAGAGCTCGTCAAGGGTGTCGGTCGTCGCCTTCCACCAATCGGCGGGGTCCTGCTCCGACCAGCCCGGACGCGGACGCGACAGTGGCAGGCCGACATGCGCCGTCCCGATGATCATCTGGCCGTCATCGATCAAGACCGATTTCACCTCGGTCGTGTTGATACCGATGCTGAGGAACATGCCGGACCCTTCGTGTCGCTATCCCAACGGCCCCAAATCATGACGGAGGCAACAGGTCGTCGGATGTCGCATATTGGCCCATCTGAGTTCGGGAAGCTCTGCCTGAACATCGCCGAGGAGAAGTGGGCTCCCGCTCGGGATGCACGACCAGGCGGTTGCGCGCCGATTGGCCAACCAGGATGGCGTTGTCGTCGTCGAGGCCGACCACCGAGGGCGTGAGGTTTTCGCCTATCGCGTTGGCGATCAGTCGCGGCCCGGATTCGGTCCACTCTGCGACCGCCGAATTGGTCGTGCCCAGATCGATCCCGATGAGCGCCAAGCGCCGTCCCCGCGTTCCCCGGCCGAACGACAAGTTGCGTTCTTTGGCCGATGTTCTATTCCAGCCTTTGCCGCACAGTCCAGCATGGGGACCCAAGCTTCTCCCGCTCTCCCAACCATTGGGGACTTCCCGACGTCCAAAAAGAGAGGGAAGGCGCGCGCAAACTGGCGGAGCTCACCGGTCCGTCCGTCTATTATGCTCGATACGTGGAAGTCGGCACGCTCACGGGAGATGCGCACTAGCACTACTTTGGCAGATTTTTAGCGGCACGGGATTCCCAAATCAGTTTTTCAATGATTCATGCCCGACTTGAACAGTAAAATGGGCTTCGTCCGTGTAAGTGATTGATTTCATTGATGCGAGGTTGCGATTTTCTCAAAACGTGGTGCCACGTTTGTGCATGTGAAAGGCTTGATTACTGTTCC
>JBEKWO010000121.1:0-9672 GCA_049512975.1 Xanthobacteraceae bacterium
TCATTCGCGAGGTCGAGATCATTCCGCTCGAAGTCGTGGTGCGCAACGTCGCCGCCGGTTCGCTGTCGCAGCGGCTCGGCATCGAGGAGGGCACGCAACTGCCGCGCTCGATCATCGAGTTCTATTACAAGAACGACCAGCTCAACGACCCGATGGTGTCGGAGGAGCACATCACCGCCTTCGGCTGGGCGACGCCGCAGGAAATCGACGACGTCATGTCGCTCGCGATTCGCGTCAACGACTTCCTCTCCGGGCTGTTCCTCGGCGTCGGCATCCGTCTGGTGGATTTCAAGATGGAGACCGGCCGGTTGTGGGAAAACGACATGATGCGAATCGTCGTCGCCGACGAGATTTCCCCGGATTCCTGCCGGCTGTGGGACATCAAGTCGAACGAGAAGCTCGACAAGGACCGCTTCCGCCGCGATCTCGGCGGACTCGTGGAAGCCTACACCGAGGTCGCCAAGCGGCTGGGCATCCTGAGCGAAGGCGAGCGGCCGCAGGGCGCCGGTCCGATCCTCGTCAAGGGCTGAACCCTCTTCATCATTGCAAAATCGGTCACCTCTCCCGCTGGGGAGGGGTGAATGTTTTGCCGGTCGGCTCGGTTGCGGTCGCGGCGATTCATACCTATTGAAGAGGCGAGGCTAGAGCCATCCGCCATGAAAGCCCGTGTCACCGTCACCTTGAAATCCGGCATCCTCGACCCGCAGGGCAAGGCCATCGAAGGGGCGTTGCGATCGCTCGGCGTCAACGGCATCGCCAGTGTGCGCCAGGGTAAAGTCTTCGACATCGAGATCGAAGGCGCGGACCGCGCCGGGGCCGAGGCGGCACTGAAGAACGCGGCGGAAAAACTCCTCGCCAATACCGTGATCGAAAATTACCGAGTCGAGGTGACCGCATGATCACGGTCGGATGGGGATCGCGATGAAATCGGCGGTGCTCGTCTTTCCCGGTATCAATCGCGAGCGCGACATGGCGCGCGCGCTGCGGCTGATCTCGGGTCGTGAGCCGGCGATGGTCTGGCATGCTGACACCGAGTTGCCGGCGGGCACCGATCTCGTCGTTATTCCGGGCGGCTTCTCCTACGGCGATTATCTGCGCTGCGGGGCAATCGCGGCGCGCGCGCCGATCATGGAGGCGGTGCGGGCCTTTGCCGCTGAGGGCGGCCTCGTGCTCGCGGTCTGCAACGGCTTTCAGATCGTCTGCGAGGCCGGGCTGTTGCCCGGCGTGCTGATGCGCAACGCGCAGCTTCGCTTCATCTGCCGCGACGTTTATCTGCGCGTCGAGCGCTCGGATACACCGTTCACGCGCGGCTACAACGCCGGCCAGGTGATCCGCGTCCCGGTGGCGCACGGCGAAGGCAACTACATCGCCGACGGCGAGACCATCGCGCGGCTCGAAGGCGAGGGTAGGGTGATTTTCCGCTATTCGTCGCCGGACGGCATGATCGATCCGAACTGGAACCACAACGGCGCCATGAACGCCATCGCCGGCATCATCAACGAGCGCGGCAATGTACTCGGCCTGATGCCGCACCCGGAGAACCACGTCGAAACCTCCATGGGCCGCACCGACGGCCGCGGCCTGTTCGCGGGGCTTGTGGATCACTTCAAGCTGGCGGCGTGACATCGCCCTTTCCATATGGGAGAGGGTAGAATCGAGCGCTGACGTGATCTCCAACGAGCCACCCATCACCCCTGAACTGATCGCCCAGCACGGCCTCAAGCCGGACGAGTACGAACGCCTCGTCAAGCTGATCGGCCGCGCGCCGACGTTCACCGAGCTCGGCATCTTCTCGGCGATGTGGAACGAGCACTGCTCGTACAAATCCTCGAAGATTCATCTGCGCACGCTGCCAACCCAGGCGCCTTGGGTGATCCAGGGGCCGGGCGAGAACGCCGGTGTCATCGACATCGGCGACGGGCTCGCGGTGGTGTTCAAGATGGAGAGCCATAACCATCCGAGCTACATCGAGCCTTACCAGGGCGCGACCACCGGCGTCGGCGGCATTCTGCGCGACGTGTTCACCATGGGGGCGCGGCCGATCGCCTGCCTCAACGCGCTCTCCTTCGGCGATCCGAAGAATCCGAAGACCCGCCACCTCGTCTCCGGCGTAGTCGCGGGCATCGGCGGCTACGGCAATTCGTTCGGCGTGCCGACGGTCGGCGGCGAGGTGCGGTTTCATCGCCGCTATGACGGCAACTGCCTGGTCAATGCCATGGCGGTCGGCATCGCCGAAAAGGATAAAATTTTCTATTCAGCGGCGTCCGGCGTCGGCATGCCGATCGTCTATCTTGGCTCAAAAACCGGGCGCGACGGCATTCACGGCGCCACCATGGCCTCGGCCGAGTTTGGCGCGGACGCCGAGGAGAAGCGCCCGACCGTGCAGGTCGGCGACCCCTTCTCGGAGAAGCTTCTGCTCGAAGCCTGCCTCGAAATCATGGCCAAGGGCTGCGTCATCGCTATCCAGGACATGGGCGCCGCCGGCCTGACCTGCTCGGCGGTCGAGATGGGCGCCAAGGGCGATCTCGGTGTCACGCTCGATCTCGACAAGGTGCCGTGCCGGGAGCCCGGCATGAGCGCCTACGAGATGATGCTCTCGGAGAGTCAGGAGCGCATGCTCATGGTGCTCAAGCCCGAGAAGGAGAAGGAGGCCGCAGCGATCTTTCGTAAATGGGGCCTCGACTTCGCCGTCGTCGGCGAGACCACGCCGACCAAGCGTTTCCTGGTTCGCCACGGCGGTGCCGTGATGGCCGACCTGCCGATCAAGGAACTCGGCGACGAGGCTCCGGTCTACGATCGGCCCTTCGCCGAAAGCGCAAAATTGCCGGTCATCGATGCAGCCTCGGTGAAGCCGCCGATGGGCGTCGCCGACGCCTTGGAAAAACTTATCGGCTCGCCGGACCTGTGCTCCAAACGCTGGGTGTGGGAGCAATATGACCACGTCATCCTTGGCAACACGGTGCAGCGGCCGGGCGGCGACGCCGCCGTGGTGCGCGTCAACGAGGGCCCGAAGGCACTGGCGCTCACCTCGGACGTCACGCCGCGTTATTGCGAGGCCGATCCGTTCGAAGGCGGCAAGCAGGCGGTGGCGGAAGCCTGGCGCAATCTCAACGCCGTCGGCGCCCGTCCGCTGGCGCTGACCGACAATCTCAACTTCGGCAATCCGGAACGGCCCGAGATCATGGGCCAGCTGGTCGGCTGCATCCGCGGCATCGGCGCGGCTTCGCGCGCGCTCGACTTCCCGATCGTTTCCGGCAACGTGTCGCTTTACAACGAGACCAACGGCCGGGCGATCCTGCCAACCCCGACGATCGGCGGCGTCGGCATCCTCGACGACTTCACCAAGTCGAAGACGCTTGCCTTCAAGTCCGAAGGCGAGTCCATTCTCCTCATCGGCGAAACGCGAGGCTGGCTCGGCCAATCGGTTTATCTGCGCGACATCTGCGGCCGGGAGGAAGGCGCCCCCCCGCCGGTCGATCTGGCCGCGGAGCGCCGGCATGGCGAATTCGTCTGCGCGCTGATCCGCGATGGTCTCGTGACGTCGGCGCACGACCTGTCTGACGGCGGGCTTCTGGTCGCGCTGGCCGAAATGGCAATGGCCTCGCGTGTCGGCGCAGTGCTGGAAGCCCCACCCGGCGTGCCCGCCCACGCCTTCTGGTTCGGGGAGGATCAGGCCCGCTATGTGGTCACGGCCAAGGACGCCGAGGCCGTCGTGCAGCGGGCAAAAGCGGTCGGTGTGCCGCTCCTCCAACTGGGCGCGACCGGCGGCCGGGCCCTTGCGGTTGCGGGAGAGCGCCCACTCCCAATCGGCGACCTTCTGTCGCGCTCCGAGGATTGGCTGCCGGCCTACATGGCCGCATCACCGGCCTGAGCGCTTCCGCGCCGCACACGCTTTTGCCAGAATGCGGTGGGAAAGCGCACCGGCGCAAGCGTTACGCCGGCGGCGGGCTTTCCCGCGGTGGAGCGATCTGATAAGCCGCCAAAATGCGGTGGCGGAAGGACTTAGAGACGCGTCATGGCGATGGCTGTCAGCGATATCGAGCGGTTGATCCGGGCCAGCATTCCGGACGCCAAGGTGACGATCCGCGATCTCGCCGGTGACGGCGACCATTACGCGGCGACCGTCATTGCCGAATCGTTTCGCGGCAAGTCGCGGGTGCAGCAGCACCAGATCGTCTACGAGGCGCTCAAGGGCGAGATGGGCGGCAAGTTGCATGCACTGGCGCTGCAGACCGGCACACCGGAGCGCTGAGCCGCCAAGCTTTATTCGCGCCGCTACCTTTTGCCTCGCCCCGGCCGTCCGCGGAACCCCGCTGGGGGCTGCCGTCGAATACCTACCCGACGAAATTTTGATCGACCGGGGTGAACATGGCATGGGCTTTGCGCCCGTTTTCCGGTACATATATTGAGCTACGGATGACAGTCATTCGGCGCGGGAGGGAGCGACCCGCGGCGCCAACAAGGGAAACCGCGATGTCTATCGAGCAGTTTATTGATAGTGAGGTGAAGGCCAACGACGTCGTTCTGTTCATGAAGGGCACGCCGCAATTCCCGATGTGCGGATTCTCCGGCCAGATCGTGCAGATCCTCGACTACCTCGGCGTGCCGTATAAAGGGCTCAACGTGCTGGAGAACGAGGAGCTGCGCGGCGGCATCAAGACCTATTCCAATTGGCCGACGATCCCCCAGCTCTATGTCAAAGGCGAATTCGTCGGCGGCTGCGACATCGTGCGCGAGATGTTCCAGGCCGGCGAGCTGCAATCGCTCTTCAAGGACAAGGGTGTATCGCTGAAGGAGAGCGCGCAGGTTTAGCCGTTCTCCCGCCGCACTGAATCACTATCGCCATGGCCGGGGTCAGTCCCCGGCCATCGCGTTTAGTGATGCAGGGCAGCAAGCCCGGCATGACGGTCGGGAAGCTGATGCGCGACAAGCGTCAGCGCGAATAATATTCCACCACCAGGTGCGGCTCCATCACCACCGGGTAGGGCACGTCGCCCAGCGCCGGCACGCGGGTGAGCTTGGCCGTCATTTTGCTGTGGTCGACGTCGATGTAATCCGGCACGTCGCGCTCGCCGAGCGCGGTCGATTCCAGCACCAGCGCCAGCTGCTTCGACTTCTCCCTGACCTCGATGAGGTCGCCGACCTTGACGCGGAAGCTCGGGATGGTCACGCGCCGCCCGTTCACCGTGACGTGGCCGTGATTGACGAATTGGCGGGCGGCGAACACGGTCGGCACGAATTTCGCCCGGTAGATCATCGTGTCGAGCCGGCGTTCCAAGAGCCCGATCATGTGGGCGCCGGTATCGCCTTTGAGCCGTCGCGCCTCGTCGTAAATGCCGTGGAAGTGCCGCTCCGACATGTTGGCATAATAGCCCTTGAGCTTCTGCTTGGCGCGTAATTGCACGCCGTAATCGGACAGCTTGCCTTTACGGCGCTGGCCATGCTGGCCGGGGCCGTATTCACGCTTGTTGATGGGTGACTTCGGGCGACCCCAGATGTTCTGGCCGAGCCGGCGGTCGATTTTGTACTTCGCCTCGTGGCGCTTGGTCATTCGCGTCCTCGCTGACGTGTTTTGGCAGGATCTTGCCCGAAAACCGGTAACCGCTTTTCGGGATCATGCCGTCCTGGCTGAGGATCGCGCCCTCCTCTGTCCCGGGCTTTTGCCGGAACCGACAGGTTTGATGCCGAAGCGCCGGCGCAAACCACGGGTCGCGAAACACCGCGCGGGCCCGCTCGGGCCCGCGCCGCGCGCGGTTTCTAGGGGGAAACCCTCGCAGTGTCAAACCGCGGGGGCGATAGCCGGTTCGGTCCGCTGGTCCCGCGCCAGATGCCTTCGCCGCACGCTCTTGAGGACGGTGATGGCAAGGAGCGCCGTCACCGCATCGAGGATGGCGACCAGGATGAACACGCTGGTCCAGCTTCCGGTCGTCTGCTTGAGGAAGGCGGCCGCCGGTCCGCCCAGGATCGAGCCGACCCCCTGCGCGATATAGAGGAACCCGTAGTTTGTCGCGGCGTATTTCGGCCCGAACGTATCGGTCAGGGTCGAGGGAAACAGCGAAAAGATTTCGCCCCAGCCGAAGAATACGAGCCCGGTCAGCACGACAAAGAGCGCCGGCTGGTCGATGAAGGCAAAGAGGATCAGGATGGCGACCGCTTCAAGGGAGAACGCCAGCGCCATCGTCAACTCGCGGCCGATATGATCGGAAACCCAGCCGAAGAACGGACGGGTCAGGCCGTTGGTGACGCGCGACAGCGTGAGCGACAGCGGCAACGCCGCCATGCCCAAGACCAGCATATTGGCGACGCCGTATTCCCGCGCGAAGGGTCCGACATTCGACGTCACCATGAGCCCGCTGGTCGACATCATGCTCATCATCACGAACAACAGGTAGAAGACTGGGTTCTTCAGCATCTCGCGGGGCGAGTAGCTGCGGTGGGTTTGTTGCGCAGCGGTCGCGGCGGGAGCCCCGCTCGCCGGCTGATAGTTCTCGGGCGGCGTGCGCAGCCATTGCGCCGCGAGAATGCCGACCGCGCCCTGAATGATGCCCCAGACGATCAGCGTGTGCGCGTAGCCGGAGCTCTTGATCATGCTGTCGATCGGGAAACTGGTGAAGAATGCGCCGAAGCCGTATCCCGCCGCGGCGAGGCCGGTCGCCAGTCCGCGCCGGTCGGGAAACCAGCGCACCATCAGCCCGATGATGCCGACGTAGATGATGCCGGTGCCGAAGCCGCCGAGAATCCCGTACGTGAAGTAAAGCGCCCCTAAGCTGCTGACCGAGGCCGATAAGACCCAGCTGCCGCCGGACAGCAACGCGCCGATTGTGATCAGCAGGCGCGGGCCGAACCGGTCGACCAAATAGGCCTGAAACGGCGAGAACCACGTCTGCAGGATGATGAGCAGCGAAAAGGTCCATTGCAGCTCCGCAAGCGTCGTCCCGAGCTTCTGGTTGAGAGGCCCGGTAAACAGCGTCCACACATATTGCGGGCTGGAGATCGCCATCATGGCGATCACGCCGAGAATGAGCTGGGCCCAGCGGTTTAAATACCAAGCGCGCATTGTTTGAGCAGCGATCGTCACGTGCGCCCCCGTTCCGTGTCCCCAGCTCATGTTGCGCCGACATCCGCGTTCCGCGCGGTTCGGCCGCCGAAGCGTAACGGCGGTGAAAGGGGGCGACAAGCAGCGGGAAGCTGAAATTAAGTGCAGGGGATGAGCGATGATGATGCAAACGTCAGCAGGCCTTGGTGGCGGCCACCGCCTCCGCGGCGATGCCGAAGCGCGCCAGCGCCGCCGCCGGCGGATGCCCGGACGTGAAAATGGCGCGGGTGGTGCCGCCGCGGCTGGACGATGGTGCCGGGCCGAGCAGATCGCCGACGCGCCGGGCAATCGCCGGCGCCGGATCGAGAAAGTTCACCGGCCACGGCGCCAGCCGCTGCAAGCGGTCGATCAGCAGCGGGTAGTGGGTGCAGGCAAGCACGATGGTATCGGTGCGCGCGCCGTCGTCGCGAAAGCACGGCGCGATCTCTTCATAGAGCGCCGCGTTGCTGACAGGTGCGCCGGCGAGCTCCGCCTCGGCATAGCCGGCTAGCTTTTTCGCTCCGACCAGCGTCACCTGGCAATCCTGGGCATAGTCTCGGATCAACGCGCGGGTATATTCGCGCGTCACCGTCGCCTCGGTGCCGAGCACCGAAACGCGCTTGGTGTTCGAATTCGCGCAAGCCGGCTTGATCGCCGGCACCGTGCCGACGAAGGGAAGTGAAAATTGCCGGCGCAAGTCGGGCAGCACGATGGTCGAGGCGGTGTTGCAAGCGATGACGACGAGATCGGGCCGGTGCGCCGCGATCAATTCGCCGATCAGCGCGAGGACGCGGCTGACCAGCGCCGGTTCCGCCATCGCCCCATAGGGGAACGCCGCATCGTCGGCGACATAGATGAAATCGGCATTCGGCCGCGCCGCCGCGATCTCCCGGTAGACCGTGAGGCCGCCGAGGCCGGAATCGAACACCAGGATGGTTTCCCGCTTGCCCATCAGGCTAAGAGAAAACACGACGAATCGGGCGTCTGCAATCATTCCGTGTTGCGGTGGGCGCGTGCGGGGCTTATGCGCGGTCGAAGACACGCTGGAAGATCGTGTCGACCTGCGCGAAATGAAAATCGAGGTCGAAGTTGGCGACGAGCTCGCGGTCGCTCAAATGCTTGCGGACCTCGGCATCGGATTTCAGCAGCGCCAGGAAATCGCCTTCGCCGCGCCAGGACTTCATGGCGTTGCGCTGCACTAAGCGATAGGCCTCGTCGCGCGCCACCCCCTTCTGCGTCAGCGCCAGCAGAACGCGCTGGGAGTGAACAAGCCCGCCGAGGCGGTCGAGATTCTTCTGCATGTTTTCGGGATAGACGATGAGCTTGTCGACGATCCCGGCGAGGCGGGCCAGCGCGAAATCGAGCGTGACCGTAGCGTCGGGGCCGATCATGCGCTCGACCGAGGAATGCGAAATGTCGCGTTCATGCCAGAGCGCGATGTTTTCGAGTGCCGGCGTCACGTACGCGCGCACCATGCGCGCGAGCCCGACAAGGTTCTCCGACAGCACCGGATTGCGCTTGTGCGGCATGGCGGAGGAGCCTTTCTGGCCTTCGGAGAAATGCTCCTCCGCCTCCAGAACTTCGGTGCGCTGCAAATGGCGGATCTCGGTCGCCAAACGCTCGACCGAGCCGGCGACCACGCCGAGCGTAGCGAAGTACATGGCGTGGCGGTCGCGCGGAATGACTTGGGTCGAGATCGGTTCGACCCGCAGTCCCATCTGCTTTGCCACATAGGCTTCGACCCGCGGATCGACCTGGGCGAAGGTGCCAACTGCCCCGGAAATCGCGCAAGTCGCGACTTCGCTGCGCGCCGCCTCGAGGCGCGCTTTGGCGCGGGCGAACTCGGCGTAGGCATAGGCGAGCTTAAGCCCGAAGGTGGTGGGTTCGGCGTGGATACCGTGCGAGCGGCCGATGGTTGGCGTGAACTTATGTTCGCGGGCGCGGCGCGCGAGCGCCGTGTTGAGCTTGTCCACGTCGGCGATGAGCAAGTCGGCGGCGCGCACCAGCTGGACGTTGAGACAGGTATCGAGCACGTCGGACGACGTCATCCCCTGATGCACGAAACGCGCTTCCGGCCCGACGATTTCCGTCAAATGGGTGAGGAAGGCGATGACATCGTGCTTGACCTCGCGCTCGATCTCGTCGATGCGCGCGATATCGAACGTGGCGTTCTTGCCCTTGGCCCATATTTTTGCCGCCGCCGCCTTCGGGATGATGCCGAGCTCGGCCATGGCGTCCGCGGCGTGCGCCTCGATCTCGAACCAGATGCGTAACCGCGTCTGCGGCGACCAGATCGCTGCCATTTCGGGCCTGGTATAACGGGGGATCATCGTCACCTCGCCGGGAAGCCTGGGCTGTAGCAGATCGGACGATGCTCAACAATTGCGCTCGGCTGTGCGATGCTGGCGAATCGGAAGCGAATCACGGGGATAGCCATGAAATTGCTTCAGATCGTGCCTCGCGATGGTACGCGCCTCTATGGCGCGATGATCAAGAAGCAGGCCGAGATCCGCAAAAGCGGGCGCGGCACCTTTTCCCGGGCCGGCGCCAGGAAGCGAAACGCCGCCCGGTGGACGCATGTCCGCTACAAGGGCTCG
>JBEKWO010000122.1:0-9538 GCA_049512975.1 Xanthobacteraceae bacterium
CGATCGCGTTGGTGCAGCCGAGCGAGCGCCGCAGCTGGTCAGGCAGGCCCAGGCGGATGACGGTGAGCATTTCGTCCAGCCCTTCGTGGATCGAAGCCGAGACGCCAGGGGCATCGTGATCGAGCCGACGCGCCAAGTTCCTGAGAACCCGCTCGGCCTGCTCGGCGGTCGGACTATCCCAAGCCTGACGAAGCACCTTCTTGACCCCGGCGTGCAACGATCGGTCGAGCCGCTCGATGATATTGCGTCCCTTGTGCACCTGGCAGCGCTGGATCAGCGCGAAGCCGCCGAAGGTGTCACGCATGGCCCGGCTCAGCGCCTTGGCACCGTCAACGATGAACAAGCGGGCGATGTCCGGTTGCAGCCCGCGCTCGATCAAGTCGGCCAGCAGCGCCTTGACCACGGCGGCGTTCTCCGTCGCTCCCAAGGCCAGTGCTAGTACGTGTTTGTCGCCGGCCCCGTCGATGCCGATGGCCGCCACCAGGACATGGTCGCCGACATGCAGCCCGTCGATCTGGATCACCAGCAGGTCGAGCCCCGACAGGTCAGCCGCCAGCCATTCCTTCAGCTTCGCCGTGCTCAGCGCCACAAACCGCCGCGATACCGAGGACTTCGTCGTGGCGCGCCTAGCCTGGCCGGCCAAATCGCCGTCCGGCAGTCGTACCGAACGCGCGTACTTGCGCGTCGCCACACCGATCAGCATCTGGTTGAACGCCCAGCGCGACAGCAAGTCCGCCTCCTGGATCGCCTTCCAGTTGGAAAGCTGAACTTCGCCACCGCCGCGCCGGCGCACCCGTGGCCGCCGGACCGCGGCCTTGCCGCCGTGCCAGCCTATCTCGCTGCCGATCAAGCCCCATCGATAGGCCCGCCGGTCGGCGTGGCGCTGGTAGCGCTTGCCGCAAAGCTGTTCCGCATCAGCCACAAGCATCGCCTCAATCGCCGCAGTCCCAGCCTGCAGGCACAGACGGTCGAAACTGCCCTTGAACTCCTCAAGCCCCTCAATCACCAAGGGCGGTAACGCCAGCGTACCCGTCGCCAGCGCCGTACCTTGGTTCATCGTCTGCAATCCGATATGTTTCGTCATGGCGTCGATCTCCTCGCTCTCGGTTTGCGATTCGCAACCTCAAGCCTAGTGGCCTGAGGCGATCGACGCCTGCCTCTCTATTTCAACAGCGACAGGGACATTCCGTGTTCGATACGCGATCAGCTTTGCCGGTGATCCTTCGAGACGGAATATCAGTGAACCGCAGATTGCACCGACATTGAACATTGGTCTGCCGGATCACTGGTTTATGACGTTCTATCCGAGCAACGACATCCGTATCAACTTTGGGGACCCAATTTCCGGCCAAACCGGCCGCTTGTTCCTCCCGCTTGACGTCGCAGTTGGTCGGAATGTCACCGACACCTTGACCATTTCCCTGGAGGCCAGTGCGCCCATTGTGAACGATTACCCGGTCTACAACTTCAAAACGGTGTTGCGGCTGGTTAAAAAGTTCTGATCGCTGGCGCGATAAGATCGCGGCTCACGCCCATCGGCAGGTCTGTGACCGACTTTTACTGTACTCTGGCGACGATAAGCCTCCCTCGATAGACTCTGTGCCTGGTCAACCATAATCTTGTGGTCATCGGATTACCCCGGGGGAGCTCGACATGGCTGTAAAGCGAAGGGACGCGCCTCCGTGAAGCAGCGAATCATGCTCGTGGTTGTTATCGCCTTGAATGGGACCGCGGTCGCGCTTGCGCAGACTCAGGACGGACGGCAAGCGTGCATGAATGACGCATTTCAGTTTTGCCAGGACGCCATCCCCGACCGTGAACGAGTGTTTCAGTGTCTTGTGTCCCACAAGGATCTGATCTCAGCAGCATGCCATGAGGTTATGGCTCCCTCTCTGCCCGTGGACCAGCCACCTCTGAAAAAACATGCTCTTCATGCGAAGAGCGCAAAAGGCAAAGCGCCTTTCGCCAAGAGCGCTTCAAAGGCCGTGTCCAGGCATGATCGGCAAGCTCATCATGCAAAGAGCACAGAAGGCAAAGTGACTTTCGTCAAGCGCGGTTCAAAGGCTGTATCCCGGCAAGATTGGCAAGCTCATCATGCGAAGAGCACGGAAGGCAAAGGGACTTTCGTCAAGCGCGCTTCAAAGGCTGTATCCCGGCATGATCGGCATCCGCTTAATCTTGTGCCCCACTAACCACGACCTCACGCGACGTCTCTGTTTTGTTCGCTTCGGGCGAGGAAGGAGCGTTCGCTTGGCGCCTCGCATCGGGGGGGATCTTGTCCAGATCACTCCTACTTGATCCTTACCACGTTCCTGACTCACGCTTGCGCTGCCTTTGGTAAACCGTTTTACTGGGATCGAAGCAGGCGCGAGAATCTAGATGTGGATATAACGTCTGATTTGTCAAAGATTACCACGGGAGGAATGGCGCTCGGTTTGTCAGGTCGCGGCCGAAGTGTAAGGCCCGCTTTAGATGCCGGTGTCCTTTCCGAAAATCATATCCGTGCGTAGCGATGATGCAGGCCGGCCAGAACAGGCATAGCGATAATGGCTCCGTGTCGTTGAACCGCTCGACCCAACGGCGCATCCTTGCGCAGCGACAGGTGAGTGCGCGTTTCATTGTAATAGCAGGCGTACAACAGCAGAATTCGCCGCAGGTGCGCCTCACCGAAGATCAGCATCCGGTCCAGGCACTCGCAACGCACGGTGCCGATCAGGCGTTCCGCATAGCCATTCTGCCAGGGCGATCGCGGCGAGATTGGCCGGTCGCGGATCCCCATGGCTCGCACGCGAGAGGTAAAGACCTGCCCGTAGGCACGGTCATTGTCGCGTACCAAATACGCCGGCGCCGATGCCCAGGGGAAGGCTTCGGTGATCTGCCGGGCCAGCCACTCTGCGGTCGGACGCCGCGTTACCTCGAACCACAGCAGCTGCCGCCGGCCATGACCCAGAACCAGAAAGGCAAACAATCGCTCAAAGGTCAGGGTCGGAACTACGCACATATCAATGGCAGAAATCGCTTCGGCGTGGTTTCGAAGAAAGGTCCGCCAGGACTGCGAAGGCGGTTTGCGACCGCGCACCATATATTTGGACACCGTCGACTGAGCGACTTCGAACCCCAGCATCAGCAGTTCGCCATGGATCCGAGGTGCACCCCAGAGCGGATTCTCCCTGCTCATCCGCCGGATCAGATCGCGCAGCTCCCGATCGACTTTCGGGCGCCCTACCCTATTTCGCGATTTCCAGCGCCAAAACGCTTTGAATCCAGAGCGATGCCATCGCAAAATCGTCTCCGGCTTCACCACCTGGGATAGGTCAAGCAGGCTGGGCCAGAGCCGGGTCATCAGCACGAACAATGCCCGGTCGCTCCCGCGCAGCCGCAAACGATGCGGCGCTCGCCGCAATGCTATATTGAGCTGATGACGGAGAAACAGGTTCTCGGCTTCGAGCCTGCGCCGCGACTTGAAGATGTCGCCGACGAAGATCAAGAGTAAGTGCGGGTGTAGGATCGCAAGCATCGGTCCTCATGATGCGATGATTCTGCCTCACGTTGCGAATCCAGACCGGATCGAATTTTCGGAACGGACAGGCTAAAGAGCAGCGCGTAGGGCGCCTCACTCAAGGCTCATTCCCTGCGATGGTCGCGGTCAGGCGCCGGCGAGCTCGCGCAAGCCGAGACATCACGGTCCCGATTGGCACTTCCGTCGCCTGGGCAATCTCGCGGTAATCGAGGCCCTCGATATCGCGCAGCACCAGCGTTTCCCGGAACGGTGCCGGCAACGCCGCAATTGCCGCGCGTAGCTGCTCGGCGTCGGCCATGGCGATAAACGCTGCCTCCGGCGTTTCCGCATGTCGGTCGCCTGGATTGGCTTGCGCAAGCTCGACCGCTTCGAGGTCCTCGACCGTGACGACCGCTGCCGGACGGTTCTTGCGGAGCCAGGAATAGGCGGTGTTGCGTACGATGGTAAGCAGCCAAGCGCGAGCACTGCCGCCAGTAAAGCTACGGATGGCGCGGAAGGCGCGTAGCGACGCGTCCTGCACCACATCTTCGGCATCAGTACGATTACCTGTCAACCAATGCGCCAGCCGATAGGCGTCATCGATATGCGGCACGACAACGGTCGCAAAGCGCGCGTTGTCATCGCCGCTTATCCGGTCTGGAGCGGCGGAGGCGGCCAAGCGTAATGTTGACCTTTCAGATTTCATTGCGGTAACTTTTGCGGATCAACGGTCAGGCCGATATTATTGCCGTGATGTTGGTAAACGTACTGCGGCGCATATTCGGGCTGGGCATGCCCTCGCTTGCCGCTTCCAAAAACTCTCACAACTCAGGTGGAGTGCGGCGAAATAGCTGAGTGAACTCCTCCAACTTCGCGGAGGCAAGGTCGGAGATTGCCCAATAGCTCACCCCATTTTCCGTCCAGTGGACCAAATTGTAGCCGTCGATGGCGCGGGGGCCGCCTGAAAATCCAAATTGGCCTTCGGCAGGCATTTCGGTGAGGCTGATAAGATGCTTGTCGTGGCGATACACCAGCGTCGGGACCGGCGTCTGGCCCACCACGTCGATGCGTCCCCCAACCAGTGGATAATCCGCCTTGGCGAGGTCGACAACCCGCGGCGACTCTGGGATGCGGCCGTTGAACCAGGGCTTTACGGTATGGCGGTCCGACGATGCCACATCGGTGGGTTGTGCCGCCATAAGAGCACGAATGTGATCTGAAACCAGCGACTCCGCCACCCCGTTTGTTGGTTGAGAGCCGGCAATGAACCAGGTCGAGCTGCTGGCGACGACGGCAGTCAGGGCGATCGACGCCGCAAGCGCGCGCCAAGATGGTTGCGCGCGTGGGCGGCTCAAGCCGCCGACCGACGCCTCGATGCGGGCCCGCAGATCTGGCGGTGCCACCTCGCGCGGAAGACGCTCATGAATTAGTTGCTGCAACGCCTTGACCCGCTCGCCCTCAGCGGCGAGCGCCGGATCAGTGCTCATCCGCTGCGCGATTTCCAGGGCATTGGCAGCATCGAGCTCGCCGTCCAGATAGGCGTGAACCAGCAGGACCGAGTTATCATCAGACGTTGAATCGGCCATGTCGTTACGTTCCAATCGCCCTGAATAACTTTTCCGGCACCGTGGTTGGTTTCGCGCTCGAGGCTGCTACCGAGTTTTGATGATACGAGGTCTGCGGTTCGGAGGCAACTTCGCGGTTCGCAAGTTGAACCAACGAGTCATGCTGTGCGTTTCGTTCGGCAAATGCGTCGATGGAAAGACCCCCGGCGCCGCGCAACATTAATACAAACATTCCGCCGGCGATGGCGAGGTCCTTCTCGAAATGCAGCAGCTCGTTTCGGCTGGCAAAATTTGTGTGAAACAAGATCGCGGTTGCCACG
This sequence comes from Xanthobacteraceae bacterium, assembly GCA_049512975.1. Taxonomy (GTDB): domain Bacteria; phylum Pseudomonadota; class Alphaproteobacteria; order Rhizobiales; family Xanthobacteraceae; genus BOG-931. The sequence continues at coordinate 5,385 of JBEKWO010000122.1, forward strand.
CAGAACAGGCCTAGCGCTGCCGCGCCCAGTCGCGCATGCCAGCCAATCGCAATCGCCAAACCCGCAACCAGCTGCAAAGCGATCGTCGGAACGAGCGCGGCCGCTGGAACGCCCATCTTGGCCATGCCTGCAGAAGCAGCTGCAAAGTTCATGGCCAGAAACGCACCCTCGTGGACAAAGATCAATGCAAGCAATAACCGGCTTGCGAGCAAGACGACATTGTCCAGCGTCGTATTTTTTATTCCCAGAACTCTGTCCATCGCTCAACTCCCATTTGCTTCCAGCTGGAGGAAAGAAGCGGGCGAGCGATCGCCCGCTTTGGTCTTCAATTGCTTGCCGATTTGGCACTGATTGCCTTTTGCAGGTCTTCGCGCTCTTCGCAGCCGCCCGGGCAGAGTTTCGCAAGGACGGCGAGCTGCTGCTTGGCCTTCTCCAAGTCGCCGGTCTCGACATAAAGCTCGCCGAGGTACTCGCGCGCGGCCTTGTGATCCGGCTGGAGGTCCAGCGCCTTGGTGTAATAAGTCAGCGAGGTCTTGAAGTCGCCGGTCTTGCGCAGGGTGTAGCCGAGCAAATTATAGACATCGGCCTGTTGGGTATCTTCGGCCATATCCCTCAGTTCCGCCAGAGCAGCGGCATAGTCGTTAGCCTTGATCTTGGCGCGGACAGAGCTGAGGTCGGGTGCGTCGGTCGATTCCATGTTGTCGACCGCAAAGGCTGGAGCCTGCATAAGTGCTGGCGCGAGACCGAGACTAACAAGCAGCGCTGTGCTCGCCAGGATGGATTGAAGCGTTTTCATGTGACATTCTCCATGTGTGATCAGGGTTAGACTCGTGTGGATCAGGATTGGACTACTGGCGTGAAGGTGTAGGCGTTGCCGTCCTTGGCGAACACGCCAGCACCAGGGAACGGGAAATGTGCGCCGCAGATCATCATCTTGTCGGCGATGACGCGGTCGACGAGTTTGCGGCGCGTAGCGACCGCCGTCGGACCGTCCTGATCGTAGACCCCTTCCCATTCCGGGTGCGGCGCCAAGAGAGCGGGCACGTACATGGTGTCATTCGACACCATCAGTTGATCTTTGCCTGAAGTAACCAGGAACGCCGAGTGACCGGGAGTGTGACCGACCGCTGCGAGGAGCTGGACGCCAGGCGCCACTTCTGCTTTATCCTCGACGAGCTTCCAGTTCTTCCACGTCGGAAAAACGTCGGCGATGCGCTTGCCAGCGGCCCTGCGGCCTTCCGCTAATTTCTCGACCCGGCCGGGCTCCGTCCACCACTTGTATTCGGTGCCGTTGACGATCAGTTCGGCATTGGGGAAGACGGCCGCGTTGGTACCTTTCTCCATCAGGCCCCAGACGTGATCAGGATGAAAATGCGAGACCAGGATCGTGCTGATCTGGCTGCGGTCGATGCCGGCGGCCTGCATGTTGGCAGGCAGGTGCGTGGCGTTTGCTTGCCACTGGCCAACACCTGACCCGGCGTCGACCATGACGTGCTTGTCGCCGATCTTGAGCACGATCACCGTCAGCGGAATCGGCATGAATTCCGTGGTCAGGCCAGCAGCCGCGAGCGCGGCCTTTGTTTCCTCGACCGAGGCATTCTTGATGAAAGTGGGATCGTGGGGTTTGCGCCAGATGCCGTCATAGACGGCTGTGACCTCGATGGACCCGACCTTGTACTTGTAGAATCCCGTCGTCGGCTCGAGCGGCGTCTCCGCATGTGCGGGGGTGACGAAAGCCAACTTTCTGTCCAGCCCAAAGGCTGCAGCCACGGCTGCAGACGTCAGAAGACTCCGGCGAGACATGGATACGGTTAGCATTGACGTTCTCCTTGCATCGAATTGATCGCGTGGACCGGACGACACCGTCGAGCAATGTCTCCGTTACCGATAAGATCGCCGCCAGTTGGCGTTTATTCCCGCGCCAATGAAATTATTTTGACGCGGGCAACATAAATCGCTTGTTCGTCGGCCATCTGCCTCTGGGACGGAGAAGGCTTGCGACGGTCGTACTCTTCGATGTGACGGATATTGCTCAGCAATTCCGCGCTTCATCGGATACCGACACCGCGTGCATGGTGCGAGCGTCCCCCGCGCGGGGGTGCGCGAGGGACATCACGCCGATCAAGGCTTTACAGGCCTCGACAACTGCTTAGCCGACGCCCCCGCCCTCCGATAACGTGGGCATGCCGTGGTAGTTGTCCAGCCACGTCGGTGTCTGACGGTTTATCGTGGAGGGATCCCGGGTGGTGTTATAGATTGCCCTATGGGTCGGCTTTTTTTCGCCGCCATGGGCCTGTGCCACCGACACCGCCAACAGCGAGAGCGAGGCAGAGGTGATCACGGCGATGGCCGCATTGCGGATGTTCAACATTTTCATTCTCCTCTTGATGTAATCGTGGCGCCAGGCCGCGATCGCGCCGCCGTTTCGATCTTCAGCGGCTTCTGATGATGAGAGCGGCCGACGCGGCGATTTATTCCCGCGCCTCGAAATTTTCTTTGATGGCGGAAGATCGGAAAATTCGGCGCGCTGGGCAGCGGGCAACTATTCCGTAATGTGTCATTAGGCGAATCGGAATCCGTTGAGCGCGCAGCGGCTTTCTAAATTAACGTTTGTTTGATTCAAATGGGCCTTGAATCATGTTAGCGGTTCACTTTGGCAGGCTTGGCTATTCGCTTGCAGGCTTGCTGCGCCGCGATGCGGCCATGGATGTGTCGCGCCCGGTATCGGCGAGACCATCGGCGGCAGCCAACGCGAGGAGCGGCTCGACATGCTCGACACGGGCATGGCAGAGCGCGGCATCGACAAGGAGCTCTACGCCTGGTATCGCGATCTCCGCCGCTACGGCACGGTGCCGCTTACCGGCTTTAGTCTCGGCTTCGAGCGCACCATCGCCTATGTCACCCGCGAGGTATTGAAGGTACGCTCGTCAGGTCAGGCGAAAAGCCGGCCGGCTGCCCGGAATCCCGACGGCGGCGAATGCTTCAACAATCGTCCTGTTATCGGCTCCGGCAATTAACAAAAGCGTTAGCAGGAGCCTCGCCTTAAGTCCGTCCAGAATGCCGGCGTGGATGAGCCCGCGCTTGAGCAGATCGGTTTCTGATCCTACGAATCCGTAGGTATTGTGAAGCACTTCGCCGGCGCCGGTCCGCGACGTGAGCACGACCGGCATTTTTTGCGTCAGCGCACCGAGTATCTCGGCCGTCGTGCGCGGGACATGGCCGCCACCTGTGGCTTCGACAACAAGCCCTCGATAACCGAACGATTCGATCGCCGTGAGCAGGCGGCCGTCATCGCCGAGCGTCATCTTCACGAGCGCGACCGGCGGCACGGCATCGAGCGCGCCCCGTATCGCGATATGATGGCGGACCACCGGACGCAGCGCGATGCGCAAGCGGCCCTCGCTGATCCAGCCGATCGGTCCCGTCTGCGCCGAGCGAAACGTTGCCGGATTGCTGGTGTGGGACTTGTGCACGAACAGCGGCAGGTGAACTTCGTCGTTGAAGACAACCAGACAGCCAAGACCCCGCGCGAGCGGGCTAGACGCAACCACGGAAGCGGCAAGCAGATTCGCCGGTCCGTCGGCGCCGGGAAGGTCGGGATGGCGCATGGCCCCGGTGAGCGCGACCGCTTCCTCGCGGTCCCAGAGCAAATCGAGGACGAAGGAGGTCTCCTCCAGCGTGTTGGTGCCCTGGGTCACGACGGCTCCGGTAATCCCATCGGCCACGGCGCCGCCGAGCCTTTCGGCGAGCGCGATGACGTCGGCCACGGTTAGGTCCGAGGACGCTACCTGGCGAAAGCGGACCGTTTCAATGTCCGCAACTTCGGCAAGCCGCGGCACCGCGGCCACGAGTTGCTCGGCAGTCAGACGCGGGGACGCGGCGCCGTCGGCGCCGCGCGTTGACGCTATTGTTCCCCCCATGGAAAAGACCGCAATCCTGGGACGGGCCGACATTTTTGACCTCACGCGCGGCGGCAACGGCGGGGCGGGCCTTGCGCACGCCCCTGCAGGGCGGTCGCCCTACGCTTGAGGGAACCTCGAACAATGACTATTTTGTCGTTGGCTCGACCGCCCCTGCGGCGCGACGATCATTTCCACTGTTGATTTGGCGCGGATGCGTCTCCGCTTTTTGCGGCAGGTGCCCTGTTCAGGGCC
>JBEKWO010000123.1:0-9487 GCA_049512975.1 Xanthobacteraceae bacterium
TCAACTGGGCCTTGATAATCGTCATGATCGTGCCCTCTGACGAATCATGACGACGCATGCTAACCGCTTCGATTCCGCCCGTGAATCCCAGAAATCTTAGGAATCAATCAGCCGGACTCGGTATTACTTGCTTCGGCATTGGCTTTCCCTTTCGGCGCCGCCTCTTTACCTTAGAGCATGATCCGGAAAAGTGGATGCCGGTTTTCCGAAAAGATCATGCTCCACCAAGAAATTAGAGCGCCAATCGATTCAATTGGAAGCGATTGCGCTCTAGCCCCATGGCCGCAGCGCCTCGGCTCACAACAACGCGACTCGCGTGCCGCTGTTCCGGCAGCCAACAGCTTGGCAGTCAGACACGCGATCCTAATCCCGGCTCGGAGCGATCGGCATCGGTGGCCGCGGCGCGCCGTCGAGGTCTTCGCGCGCACGGCGCGGTTTTGCGGGCGCGGCGGCCGCACCGGCCGGCGGCACCGCCAGCTGAGCCTTGGCGTCGCCGGATTTCTTGGCGTCGATCTTGTTGGCGTTGTTTTTGTTCACGTCGCTCTTGCTGGAATCGTTTTTGCCGCCGGAGCCTTTGGCCGGTGGCACAGGCGGCGTCGCCACGATCGGCTCGGCTGCCGCATCCGGCGCGGCATTGGCGCCGGCGCGTGGCCAGGAGAAATTGTCGGCGCGGCCCGGCGGCGCCGCAATGGCGTCGCCGCGGCTGAGCACGCGCGTCGCCAGCGGATCGGATGTCGCCGGCACCGGATGGCTCGGAGCGCCCAACAGGTCGCCGCCCTCGCCGCCGCCGGTCGCAGCCAAGGGAACGACCGGGCCAATGGCCGGGCGCGCGCCGGCGGCGCTTCCTTTCGGCGCCTGCTCCTCCGGGCCGGGCAACGCCACCGGCACGACGTGGCTCGACAACACCCGGCGCAAATCGCGCTCGACATAATGCGCGAGCTTTACCGCGCCGGCCTTGGTGAAATGCACGCCGTCACCGGTGCGCAGCCGGCGAATCTGGCCCTCGAAATCCGGCCCCTGCACCGTGTAGCGGCCGGTTTCGTCGACAAAGCCGTCCCAGATATCGACATAGGTGATGCCGGCCTTCTCCGCGCGCGCGCGATAAAGCTCGTCGAGATAGCTCATATCGCTGGTCGAACGCGTGCCGCGGATCGCCGGCAATCCGACCCACAGCACCGGCACGCCCTTTTCCTTGAGCGCCGCGATCATGTCGTCGATGCGCTTGTCGTAAAGCTCGGCCCATTTGTCGGTATGAAACTCGTAGCTGCCGCCCCGGCGCTGAGTCTCGTTGGCCGCGATCGCCGGTTGCTCGCCGTCCGGCCGTGCCGTATCGGGAGCCGATGCAGCGGGAGCGGTCGCGCCCTGCCCCGGCGCCGGCGCGGCCGCGCCTTTTGCCGGCGGCGCGCGATCGCGCAGCGGCAGCCGGTCATTGAGACCGAGCATGACGACGATGGCGTTCGGCTTTTCCGCCGCCAGCACCTCCTTGACGGCTTGCGACCAATCCGGCGCGTCGTTGCGCGCTTCGTAGCGCACCAGACCCGCATAGGGCTTGATCTTGCGCACGATGCCGATGTCCGGCGTATCGGCGAACGTCTCCTCCAGCCCATAGCCGAGCCAGTCGGCGAGCGAGTCGCCGATCACCAGCACCGTCTCGGTCGGCGGCGTCTCAACCTTGCGCGGCGGCGGCGGCCTGGTCGACTCGAGGGTCTGCGGCCGCGGCGGGCCAAACGGATTGTCCGGATTGAACGATCTGCGGTCGCCGAAAAACGGGAATGGAAAAAACTCCCGCCATTGGACTTGCTCGGCGCGCGGACGCTGGTCGAAGGCGGCGTGCGTGCCGAACATCTGGGCGCCGGCCGGGACCGCGAGCGCTAAGCCCGCCGTCACGATCGAAAGCGCGATTGCGAGTCGTCGCCGCTTGCTTGTCGCCATCAATTTCGCCCGATGACCTTCGCCCAATGAACGCCCATACGAATTTTCGCGATGAGCCGCCGCGCGGGCGGTCCGGCCCGGTCGGCGGGGCCAAGCAACCCTCATAATAGCCCAAAAATGTCAACTTGAAGGATGGCGCCAGGCCGTCAAGAGGTTCCGCTCTTGCCCCGGCTCCGCTCCACCAATAGCCTTAGTCTCCATCCAACAAGCGCTCGCCGGGACACCGCCGCCATGAAGGACCCTGGCGTAAAAGTCCCTGGAACCAACGCGACGACCTAATCGCCTTCCTTAACCAGTACGGCCCGGATGGGAAGGAAAGTCCGGTAACCGAAAACGACCGGGCCACGTCACAACTGTGAGGCTTTGAATATGGCGCTCAATCCCGCGAGATTCACACTCCCCCGCGTGCTCAAATCCACGCTGATCGCGGCGGGGTTGGTCGTTGCTTCCGTGAACCTTTGGAACCCCCAGCTTTTGGATGACTTCCCACTTTGCATGGCCTCGCCAACAACGCCGGGTGCCGGCAGAGCGGCAGCGGCGACGGCGACACCGCCGGCGGCAGCGACAGCGCCGCCTGCTGCGATGAAACACGACCCAATGTCGAGCGACATGCATGCTCCAACCGTATTCACGTTGCGCACCGGCATCGCCGAAGGCGGGATGGTTTATATCGGCGTTGGTGGCGATATAAATGGCGCTGTCAATCCACGTCTCGTTGTGCATGAAGGCGAAACCGTGCAGATCAACTTGATCAACGGGGAAGGCGCCGAGCACGATATCGTCATAGATCAATATGGGGCGCGCTCCAGCCGTGTCATCGGCAAGGGAGCTAGCAGCGCCGTTGCCTTCACGGCGTCCAAAACCGGAGAATTCTTCTACTATTGCTCGGCGCCGGGCCATCGCGAAGCTGGCATGCAGGGCCGAATTCAGGTCGAACCGGGCGCGCGTACGCCGGCAGTCGCGACGGCCGCGGATGTCACGCGCGATCCCACCGACCTGCCTCCGCCTATCGGCGTGCGTTTGCCGCAGGTCGTGCGTGTAGACCTACGCGCGGTCGAAGTTCAGGGACAATTGGCCGATAAGACCACTTACAATTTCTGGACTTTCAATGGCAAAGTGCCGGGGCCGATGTTGCGTGTTCGCGTTGGCGACACCGTTGAAGTTCATCTCAAGAACGATCAAAACAGCATCATAGTGCATTCGGTCGATTTTCATGCGGCCACCGGTCCAGGCGGCGGCGCGGAATTTACCCAGACCGATCCTGGCGCGGAAAAGATCGTGACCTTCAAAGCGCTCGTGCCAGGTCTTTTCGTCTACCACTGCGCTACGCCGAGCGTCCCCCAGCACATCACCAACGGCATGTACGGCATGATTTTGGTGGAGCCGGAAGGCGGTTTGCCGCAGGTCGACCGCGAATTCTATATCATGCAAGGCGAGGTCTACACCGCCCAACCGTTCGGTGCGCAGGGCGATCAGGAGATGGACTACGAGAATCTGATTTCCGAGCGGCCTGAATATTTCATCTTTAATGGTGCTGTTGGCGCACTGACCAAAGCGCATCCGTTGCGCGCCAGCATCGGCAAGACCGTCCGCATCTATTTTGGCGTCGGTGGCCCAAACTTCACGTCCTCCTTCCATGTGATCGGGGAAATCTTCGATCATGTCTACCAGGGCGGCGGCCTCGGTTCGCCACCTCTGGCGGGGATACAGACCGTAACTGTGCCGCCCGGTGGCGCAACCGTCGTCGATTTAAAAATTGAGCGCTCTGGCCGCTACACAATCGTGGACCATGCGCTGTCGCGATTAGAGCGCGGTCTTGCCGGATTCTTGATTGTGGAAGGCCCGCTTGACGACGGATTGATGCACGCCGGTCCCGCGCAGAAGTGAAGGGGCCGCCGATGCCAATCCTGTGTACCGCGAGGCGGGCCTGACGTTTTTTTGATCTAGATCAAGAAGCGCTTCGGTGCGCGGTCTACCGTACATTCTCCGGTTGAATAAAAAGAGTAGGCGACCATGATCACGCCTACACCACACTCTCAGTCGATCTACATGCGGGAAATGATGGAGCACCTCGGTATTGAGCCGGGGGGTGGCACGATTTCGCGTCTGGGCTTAAGCTACGCCGCCGCGTTTCATCGCTGCGAAGCGTGCCCGTCCAAACAGGCCTGCCGCGAGTGGCTCGACCGGATGCCGGCGGCGGTGGCGTTCGCCCCGCGTTTCTGCCCGAATGCCGATATATTTTTTGAATTGCTGGTTGATGAACCCGGCGCCTGGGTTCGCAACTTGCACAGCTAGCCAAGGCCATTTCGGCGCTGAACAAGATGGCCCATGGGCGAGGCCTGGCCGGCAATTGACCTAGCTCAAGGCGGCACTGGTCATTCTCTTTATAGGCGTCAGATGCCGACCCTAGCCGGTCCGGCAGGCTTGCAGGCGGCATTCCAAGGCGAGGACCGATCCGATGTTCCAGGTGCGCATCCACGGCCGCGGCGGGCAGGGTGTCGTCACCGCGGCGGAGCTTCTCTCGGTTGCCGCTTATCTCGAGGGCAAGCATGCCCAGGCCTTTCCGAGCTTCGGCTCCGAGCGCATGGGCGCGCCGGTGGTTTCTTTCTGCCGCATCGACGACAAGGAAATCCGCTTGCGCGAGCCGATCCTCGAGCCCGATGCGCTGATCGTCCAAGACCCGACATTGATCAAGGCGATCGACGTTTGCCAGGGCCTCAAGCCGGGCGGCTATCTGCTGGTCAACAGCAATCGCAGCCTGAGCGATCTGCATCTCGACGCCGTCGCCAAACAACTACCGGCGGGTCACGTGCTGACCGTGCCGGCTTCCGAGCTGGCGCTCAAGCATGTCGGCCGCCCGCTGCCCAATGCCGCTCTGCTCGGCGCCTTTGCCCGGCTCACCGGCATCATCCAACTGCAATCCGTCGCCGCCGCGATCCGCGACGCGTTTCCGGAAAAGATCGCCGCGGCGAATATCGCCGCCGCCACCGCCGCGCATGACGCCGTCGCCAGCGCCGACGCCGTCGCGGCTGCCTGATGGATCATCGCCATGCTTAAGCAAATCGAAGGCTCACGGGCGATGGCCGAGGCCATCGGCCTATGCCGACCGGAAGTGATCTGCGCCTATCCGATCACGCCGCAGACCCACATCGTCGAGGGCCTCGGCGAGATGGTGCGGACCGGCGAAATCAGCAAATGCGAGTTCATCAACGTCGAATCGGAATTTGCCGCGCTGTCGGTGGCGATCGGCGCGTCGGCTGCCGGCGCGCGGGCCTATACCGCGACTGCGAGCCAGGGCCTGCTCTACATGGCGGAGGCGGTCTACAACGCTTCCGGCCTCGGCCTGCCGATCGTGATGACCTTGGGCAACCGGGCGATCGGCGCGCCGATCAACATCTGGAACGATCATTCCGACGCCATGGCTGTGGCCGATTCCGGATGGATGCAGCTGTTCGCCGAGACCAACCAGGAAGCCGCCGACCTGCACATCCAGGCCTTCCGCCTGGCCGAGGAATTGTCGATGCCGGTGATGGTCTGCGTCGACGGCTTCATTCTGACGCACGCGGTCGAACGCGTGGATATTCCCGAACAAGCCGACGTCGATGCTTATCTGCCGCCCTACGAACCGGTGCAAGTGCTCGATCCGCAGGACCCGATCTCGATCGGCGCGATGGTCGGACCGGAAGCTTTCACCGAGGTGCGCTATCTGCAGCATTACAAACAAACCTTGGCGCTGCGCCTCATTCCCGAATACGCCGCCGCATTCAAGAAACAATTCGGCCGCGACAGCGGCGGGTTGCTCCGCTCCTATCGCTGCGAGGACGCCGAGCTGATCGTCGTCGCCATGGGCTCAGTGAACGGCACCATCAAGGACACCATCGACGAGATGCGCGCCGACGGGCTCAGCGTCGGCCTGGTCACGCTGGTGTCGTTCCGGCCGTTCCCCACCGCGGCGCTGCGCGAGAAGCTCGTGCGCGCACTCAACGTCGTCGTCATCGAGAAAAGCCTCGCCGTCGGCATGGGCGGCCCGCTCGCCAATAACGTCGATCTGGCGCTGCGCAACGTCGCCGGCGCGCCGCAGGTGCACTCGGTCATCGCCGGGCTCGGCGGCCGGCCGATCACCAAGACGTCGCTGCATCGCGTGCTGCGCGGCGCCTTCGTGCAGCCCTGGGAAGGTTCGCACTTCCTCGATCTCAACGAGAAGATCGTCGCCAAGGAACTGCATTACGTGCGCAAGGTGCGGCGCTCGGGTCCGACCGCCGAAAACCTGTTGCGCCGGCTCGGCCAAGCCGAAAAAGCCGCCGTATAAGGGAGAAACCGGTGAACGATCGCACGACCACGCTGGATGCGACGCAGAAGCTGCACTTCTATCAGAAGGGCACCTTCACGGTTGGCAATCGGCTGGTTTCCGACCAGCAGCGTGCGGTGCAGGCCTCGATCGACCGCTCCAATGCGCTCACCTGCGGTCACCGCGCCTGCCAAGGCTGCGGCGAGGCGCTCGGCGCCCGCTATGCCATGGACGCCGCGATGCGCGCCACCGGCGGCAATGTGATTGCCGTCAACGCCACCGGCTGCCTGGAAGTGTTCACCACGCCGTATCCGGAAACGTCGTGGCAGACGCCGTGGTTGCATTCTTTGTTCGGCAATGCCGCCGCGGTGGCGACCGGCGTCGCCGCCGCGATGCGCGTGAAAGGACGGCCCGAAGTGCGCGCCATCGCCCAAGGCGGCGACGGCGGCACCACCGATATCGGCTTCGGCTGCCTGTCGGGCATGTTCGAGCGCAACGATGACGTGCTCTACATCTGCTACGACAACGAAGCCTACATGAATACCGGCGTGCAGCGCTCGTCGGCGACGCCGCCGGCGGCACGCACCGCGACGACGCCGGCCATGGGTCCGGAGCCGGGCAACGTCTTCGGTACCGGCAAGAGCGTGCCGAAGATCGCCGTCGCCCACGGCATTCCCTATGTGGCCACCGCCACGGTCGCCGACCTGCATGACCTCGAGCGCAAGGTGATGAAGGCGATGGGCATTCATGGCGCGCGCTATCTGCATATTCATGTGCCCTGCCCGCTCGGCTGGGGTTCGGCGTCGCAGGATACGATCCGGCTGGCGCGGCTCGCGGTCGAGTGCGGTCTGTTCCCGGTGTTCGAGGCCGAGCACGGTGTCGTCACCGGCAGCCGCAAAATCCGCCGGCAAGTGCCGGTCGCCGAATATTTGCAACCGCAGCGGCGCTTCGCCCACCTGTTCAGCTCCGACGCAGGCAAAAATCGCATCGCGCATTTGCAGGCGATCGCCGACCGCAACATTGCCGAATATCATCTGCTCGACGCGGAGGGAGAGGCCTGATGACGCACCCCTTCGCCATCAGTCTCGATGTCGGCACGAGCCTCGCCAACCTGACCGGGTCGTGGCGCACCTCGCGGCCGGTCTATGTCGATCGCTTGCCGCCGTGCAATCACGTCTGTCCGGCCGGCGAGAACATCCAGGGCTGGCTCTATCACGCCGAATCCGGTGATTACGAAACCGCCTGGCGCACCTTGACGACTGACAATCCGCTGCCAGCGGTGATGGGCCGGGTCTGCTACCACCCTTGTGAAAATGCCTGCAACCGCGCGCAGCTCGACGAGGCGGTCGGCATCAATTCGGTCGAGCGTTTCCTCGGCGACGTGGCGATCCGCAACGGCTGGCGCTTTGCGCAGCCGCCGTCCGCAACCGGCAAACGCGTGCTGGTGGTCGGCGCCGGTCCGTCGGGCCTATCGGCGGCTTATCAGTTAAGGCGCATGGGTCATGCAGTGGAGATTCACGAGGCCGGCCCGTTCGCCGGCGGCATGATGCGCTTCGGCATTCCCAAATACCGTCTGCCGCGCGACGTGCTCGATGCCGAGATCAGCCGCATCGTCGATCTTGGCGTCGGCATCAAGCTCAACAGCAAGGTGGACCGCATCGTCGAGAGCATGCAGGCCGGCGGCTTCGATGCGGCCTTCCTCGCGGTCGGCGCCCATATCGGCAAGCGCTCTTATATTCCCGCCGGCTCGGCGGCGAAGATTCTCGACGCCGTTTCGCTGTTGCGCTCGATGGAAGGCGAAGAGCAGCCGCTCCTTGGCCGGCGCGTCGTCGTTTACGGCGGCGGCAACACCGCCCTCGATGCCGCCCGCACCGCCAAACGGCTCGGCGCCACCGAGGCGATCATCGTCTATCGACGCACCCGCGATCGCATGCCGGCGCACGATTTCGAGGTCGAGGAGGCGCTGCAGGAAGGCATCATGATGAAATGGCTCTCGACCATCAAAAGGATGGACGAGGGCGTGCTCACCGTCGAAAAGATGCAGCTCGACTCGACCGGCTTCCCGCAGCCGACCGGCGAATTCGAGACGCTGGAAACCGACTCGCTGGTTTTGGCGCTCGGCCAGGACGTCGATCTGTCGCTGCTCGACGGCGTGCCCGGACTGGAAATCAAGGACGGCACGGTGCAGGTCGCCGCCAACATGATGACCGGCTATCCCGGCATCTTCGCCGGCGGCGACATGGTGCCCTCCGAACGCACCGTCACCGTGGCGATCGGCCACGGCAAGAAGGCCGCCCGCCACATCGACGCCTGGCTGCACGGCGCCGCCTATGCACCGTCGTCGGCGCATGAGCTGGCGAGCTTCGACAAGCTCAACACCTGGTATTACGCCGACGCGCCGAAGACGGTGCGGCCGATGCTGGAAGTCGCCCGCCGGCAAAGCACCTTCGAGGAGGTACAGGGCGGCCTCGACGAGACCAACGCGCTCTACGAGGCGCGGCGCTGCCTGTCCTGCGGCAATTGCTTCGAATGCGACAATTGCTACGGCGTGTGTCCGGACAATGCGGTGATCAAGCTCGGCCCCGGCAAGCGCTTCCAGTTCAACTACGACTATTGCAAGGGCTGCGGCGTCTGCGCGCAGGAATGCCCGTGCGGCGCCATCCGCATGGTGCCGGAGGAGATTTAGCTTTATTTCGTCGCGGTTGATGTACGTCAATGCAGGAATGAACGGTCCTCAGCGTGATTTAGGCCAAGAACGTCAGGAGGATTCGATGCAAATCGGTAAGCCTCGCGCAACCGGGAAAGCGACGACACCAGAGCAGCAGGAGGAGCTGCTTGACTGCCGGATGGTCATGCTGGGTGTCCAGCTCAACCCGGCCGAAATCGCCGACAACGACGCTCTCAAAGAGATGATGCGCCGCTGCCTGGGCTGCGGCTATCGCGAAGCCTGCGCGGTGGACATGGAGCGCGATCCCAACAACCCGGTCTGGGAAACGTATTGTCCGAACGCCGGCACGCTGATCGAGCTGGCGCAGGAGCGGTGGCTGACGCCCTTGCTCTGAGGCAGTTCGACCTAGTGTGGCGGTTCAGAAGTCCGCATCATTTTTGCGGCGACCGGCGGACTTCTGAACCAAAGCCACACTAGCATTACAGTTGCGTTTTCTTTTGACTTCTGAATCCATGGGCCACCATGATTCGGAGGATCATGGATGGCGGGAGCATCGGTCGAGACGACGCTTGAGCTTTGGGCATCGTCGTTACGGGATG
>JBEKWO010000124.1:0-9318 GCA_049512975.1 Xanthobacteraceae bacterium
CCGCGTTAGGCTTTCTCGCGCCGAATCCTCGCGCGTGCGAGGGGCGCACCGATCCAGCGACGTCGGTCAGCAAGACCGACCCACATTCAGGTGGTCAGCAGAGCGACCCGCGATCAGACCGACCCGACCCGCTCGAGCCGGCTGGGCGGCGCTTCGCCGATTTCGTTTTCGCGATATTCCGCTTTGGGGCGACCGCCGCGGCGCCGGGCGCGCGCTGGATTTAAGCAATAACGGGAAACAAGGCGACTGCTAACCAATCGCCCTTGCTTAGGCCTTGTCTATGAAGAGTCCCATTCCAAAAGAACGTCTACGCGTCAGCAATTGGATTGTGCAAAGACTCTATAATTATGCAGTCAACGAAACCGTCGAACTCTGATTTCTGGCGGTCTTTCAACATGTAGTTGATCCAACCCGCGTTTGCACCGTCGCGGACAAGAATTCGACCATAACCCCACTCGACCTTCGCCCAACAGTCGCAGATTCGGTTTTCAAGGGCAATGCCTGTCACCCGACAATCTGGATGAGAACGGCGGCGGCAATCAGACTGTGAAGCGGCGGCGGGTAGCGACGCTATAATTATCTGGAGCGCGAAGGTTGGCAAGCTTTTTACTCGGCGGCGTTTCTTGATTGTCGCTGAGCGTCAATCAGCTTTTTCCCTTAATTGTCGCGTGCGCTCGCCGCCATCGACCGCCTCGTCCATCACTCGACGACTCTTCGAGATGAACGTCGAAAGCTATCGCCGCCGCGCCGCCCTCCTTGCCCCGCAGCGGCTTCCAGATGTCTTGGTCGGCTAATTCCGCAGGGGAACTGCCCCATGATACTTTTAACGCATCGGCGGCCTTCTCAAGGCGACGCTGCCCCGCCCGGTGGATTGAGCACACGCTGGATCGAGAGTGCTGGGTGGAGATCGAGATTGGCGTGCTGCGCGGTCAATGTCTGGACCGACGCATCGCCACCAAAAGGCAACTCGTATCCGAAATCGCGGCTTGGGAACGACAGCGCAATGCCTCACGCGCCCGCATCAAATGGATGTTCACAACCGAGAAAGCCCGCGCCAAAATCGGCCGCGCCTACCCCGAGCCACTCATCGCTCCCAGATCCCACGCCAAAGAGTCATAATCACTGTGCAGCAGTACTAGTACCTCGACACAGTGATTTTGACCAATTGATCTGGGATCAGCGTAGGACTGGGAGGGTGTTTGGGTCGACAAGCATTTCGATGCTGCGTGCGACACCGGGTTGCCTTCGGATGAAGCCTGCGCGTTCCAGTGTTAGCACCATCTGGTGAACTGACGGTGGGCTGACACGGAAATATTGCTGCATGTCGGTTTCGGCCGGCGGACGGCGGTGGAGGCGCGTGTATGCGTAGATGAACGCCAGATATTGACCCTGCGTGGACGTGAAGATTTTTGCGGGGCGACTCACATATTCAGCCAACTGGCGTGCTTGGGGACATAATGGAACTCAAGCCGACGCAGTACACGCCGCGCCTCACCAGCGGGGAAGGCTTGATAGAGCGCACCGGCCGAGTGCGTCGACAGATTATCGAGCACGACCCGGATGCGGTCCGCTTTGGGAAAGTGAAGGTCGGCAAGCTCGCGCATGCAGGCGGCGAAGTCCACGGCGGCACGGCTGTCAGTCACCTTGACCTTGCGCCAGGGCCGATGCGCGTCGAGGAAGATGAACAGGTTGACGGTGCCATTGCGCTTATACTCGCAGTCGTAACGCTTGATCTGGCCCGGCTCGGCCGGGATCGGCTGGCGGATCTCGCCAATGAGCTGGGTCGGGGTCTCATCGAAACAGACAACCGGCGCCTGGCATCGGGCGCTTCGGCATAAAGATCGAGCACATCCTCCATGCGGGCGACGAATTCGCCGTCCACTTGGGGAATGCACCACATGTCTTTGCGCCACGGTTTAAGGTCGTTTTCGGCCAGGCGCCGGCGAACGGTCTCGCGCGAGATACTGTCGTGGGCGGTGAGCCGGACCAGTTCATCCGCCAACAGTGGTCCAGCGGGCGCGCCCGGCGGGCGGACTGGAACAGGCGGTAGCCACCAGCAGGGCTTCCTCTCGGCCCGAAAGCTTGCGGTCCGCACCACGGCGCGGCTCCTCGCTGAGCGCCGCCTCCAGGTTGCCGAGCACGAAGCGCCGTTTGGTCCGGTAGACGGTTGAGCCGCCCACGCCAATGCTGGTGATAATGTCCTCGTCGCTGGCACCGCCGTCGGCCGCCAACAAAATCTGCGCCCGCTTGAGCTTGCGCGCCGACGGCTTGCCGCCGCGCAGAAACCCCAGGAGTTCGTCGCGTTCGGCTTGGCTCAGTTCAACTCGGTAACGTACATTCATCGGTCTCTCTCCTCCACATTCGAGGAGGAGACGACCAACTGAATCGGATGGCCGGCGTGAGTCGCCCCGCAAAAATCTTCACGTCCACGCAGGGTCAATATCTGGCGTTCATCTACGCATACACGCGCCTCCACCGCCGTCCGCCGGCCGAAACCGACATGCAGCAATATTTCCGTGTCAGCCCACCGTCAGTTCACCAGATGGTGCTAACACTGGAACGCGCAGGCTTCATCCGAAGGCAGCCCGGTGTCGCACGCAGCATCGAAATGCTTGTCGACCCAAACACCCTCCCAGTCCTACGCTGATCCCAGATCAATTGGTCAAAATCACTGTGTCGAGGTACTAGGCAATTCACGGAGCATCCTCAAACGGCGACTCGGGCTGACTGATGATTATACCGCGGTAGGCTCATCAGATGAGATTAATCGGCTTGTCAGCCATTCCCGCAGTTTATCGAAATCGTAAAAGACTCTGCCGGCAATCTTTGTTCTCTGCGGGTCTTCATTTTCTCTGTGGCAGCGCAAGAGTGTTCCTGGGTTGCACCCCAGTATCGCAGCAACGTGTCGTCCGCCGATAAATCGTCGCCCGTTGAAGATGATTCGCGAACAGTTGGGACCGCTTGGGGAGCAGCAATCCCCCTTGGCATGCCGGCCGATGGTATCTGCTCGTCGGCAGGCGAGCGCTCTTCGACCGGCGCCAGCGGCAGGGCGACATTATTGTTGCTATTGCCCGGCAGGTATAGCTTCGACTTTACCCTCGCTCTCTGCATCACGTCGCAGTGGAGCAGCTTCTTGCTCAGCATCTTCGATGCGGCGCCACTTGCCCGGGTTGTCCTTCAGCCATTGCGGCCGCTCCCTAATTTCAATATGTAAGCGCCGGATCGACCGGGTCCTCCCGGTGGCACCATTAACGGGTGGCGGAACACTACAAAACGCACTACAAAACGTCGACCGGCCGCCGAAAAATCGCCAGTGATTTCAGCGCGTGACGGCGCAATGGGCGGTTTCCCATCGCCCGCTCCAAAATCACAATATCGTTGCTGATGGCCTGATCCATCGCGCGGCCCTGCTTGCGTCGCTCCGCGCTTTGCGCGAAGCGTGGGCGGAACAGACGGCTGGTGCCCCAGCCGTTCGACCACATTGCAACGCTGCCGCAATTTTCTCACAGCGAGGAAGGCATGTCCGCTCCGAAACCCCCGGCGTTCGAGACCCTGAGCCTGCATGCCGGGCAACATCCCGATCCGGTCACCCGCTCGCGCGCCGTCCCGATCTACCAGACCACGTCCTACGTGTTCGACGATGCCGATCACGCCGCCGGGCTGTTCAACCTCGAACGCGCCGGCCACATCTACACGCGCATTTCCAACCCGACCACGGCGGTGCTGGAGGAGCGGCTCGCGGCGCTGGAAGACGGCGTCGGCGCCGTCTGTACGGCGAGCGGCATGGCGGCGATGCATCTTGCCATCGCCACGCTTGCTGGTGCCGGCGACCATATCGTTGCGTCGGCGTCGCTCTATGGCGGCAGCATCAATCTTCTCACCCACACGCTGCCGCGCTTCGGCATCGCGACCACGTTCGTCAAGCCGCGCGATCTCGACGGTTTCCGCGCCGCGATCCGCCCCAACACCCGGCTGGTGATCGCCGAGACCATCGGCAATCCCGGCCTGGAAGTGCTCGACATTCCGCAGGTCGCCGAAATCGCGCACGCCGCCGGCATTCCACTCCTCATCGACAATACCTTTGCCACGCCCTACCTGAGCCGTCCGCTCCCGCTTGGCGCCGACATCGTCATGCATTCCATCACCAAATGGATCGGCGGCCATGGCATCGCGATCGGCGGCGTGATCGTCGACGGCGGCCGCTTCGACTGGCAAGCCTCGGGCAAATTTCCCACCCTGACCAAACCCTATGCCGGCTATCACGGCATCGTCTTCGCTGATGAGTTCGGTCCCGCCGCCTTTATCATGCGGGCGCGAGCCGAAGGTTTGCGCGATTTCGGCGCCTGTCTTTCTCCCACCAACGCCTTTCATCTGCTGCAGGGCGTGGAGACGTTGCCGTTGCGCATGGAGCGTCATATGGAGAACACGGCTGCCGTGCTGACGTTCCTGCGCAAGAATCCGGCGGTCGACTGGGTGCTGCATCCTTCGCTGGAAACACATCCGGATTATGCGCTGGCGCAAAAACTGCTGCCGAAGGGCGCCGGATCGATCGTCAGCTTCGGCATCAAGGGCGGTCGTGCCGCCGGACGCAAATTCATCGAAGCAGTGCGGCTCGCAAGTCATCTCGCCAATGTCGGCGACGCCAAGACGCTGGTCATCCATCCGGCGAGCACCACGCATCAGCAGATGGACGCGGCAGCGCTTGCCGCCGCCGGCGTCGGCGAGGAACTGGTGCGTCTCTCGGTGGGTCTGGAGGCTGCGAACGATATCATTGACGATTTCGGGCAGGCATTGCGCGCCTCGCAGAAGGGTTAAGACCATGCGCCTCGATGTTGACGGTCCGGAAACATTCGTCGGGACCGGCGGCCGCGATTTCGACCCGGCGCTGCCGGCGGTCGTCTTTCTGCACGGCGCCGGCATGGATCATACTGTCTGGGCGTTGCTCGCACGGGCGTTCGCGTACCACGGATTTGCCGTGCTGGCTCCTGATCTTCCCGGACACGGCCATTCGGCCGGCGCGGCACTTTTCTCCATCGCCGCGCTGGCGGACTGGACCGCGGCACTGATCGACGCGGCGGGCGTCGGCGCGGCGCGGCTCGTCGGTCACTCCATGGGATCGCTCGTCGCCTTGGAGACTGCCGCGCGGCACCCCGAAAAGGTCACCGCTCTCGCCCTGATCTCGACGGCGGCACCGATGCGCGTGTCGGACGATTTGCTCAATGCCGCGAAGGCCAACGACCACGCCGCCGTCGATATGATTTCCCTTTGGGGCAACGGTTACCACGCCACGCTGGGCGGCTCTTTGGCGCCTGGCCTGTGGATGCTGGGCGAGACCGAGCGATTGCTCGAACGCGCGCATCCCGGAGTGCTGTTCGCCGATCTCTCCGCCTGCAACGATTATCAGGACGCGCTCGCCGCAGCCGCGACGGTGGTGGTTCCGTCACGGGTGATCCTCGGCAGCCGCGATCTGATGACGCCAGCCAAGGGCGGCAAAGCGATTGCCGCCGCCATCGCGGATTGCCGCGTCAGCTTGATCGAAGGCGCCGGTCACATGCTGATGAGCGAACGCCCCGACGACGTGCTCGCCGCGCTGCGGGCGTGATCGTCCGCCGCAGGCTGCGCCGCGTTCCGCTGTACGCTCGGCCGCCGATATGCTCCACTATCAGGTGAGCCCGCACAACAAACCCCCAGAGCATGATCCGGAAAAGTGGACGCCGGCCTTCCGAAAAGATCATGCTCCACCAAGGAACTAGAGCGAGACGTACTGATGAACGTGTCAAAGCCCGGCATCGCTTTGATCGGAGATATCGGCGCGACCAACATCCGCTTCGCCCTGGTTCATCCAGACGGTACAACCGCGCCCGCGCGCGTCTACGCCTTGAACGATCATGCGTCGCTTCCCGATGCGATCGAGGCCTACCTGGCCGAAGCATCGCCTGCCGCGCGGCCGCTCCAGGCGGTGCTCGCCGTCGCGTCGCCGGTCACCGGCGACCACGTGACGCTGACCAATCATCCATGGTCGTTTTCCATCGAAGGCTTGCGGCAACAGCTTGGTCTTCGACGGCTCCACGTCGTCAATGACTTCGTCGCCAATGCCGCGGCGATCCCTCACTTTGGCGGCAAGGATTGCCTGCAGATCGGCGGTGGCGCGCCGGTCAAAGGCGCTCCGGTCGGCATCATCGGACCCGGCACGGGTCTCGGCGTCGGTGCGTTCGCGCCGACGCCGAACGGCCCGGTGACCATCGCCGGCGAAGGCGGCCATGTGACGATGACGCCAGCCAGTGCGCAGGAAAGCGCGATCCTCGATCTGATGCGCAAGCGCTACGACCACGTCTCGGCCGAGCGACTGTTGTCCGGTCCCGGTCTCGTCAATTTGTACAACACGCTCTGCGAACTCGCGGAAAGTCCCGCCGCCCCGTTCACGCCGGCGCAGATCATCAGCCCGCAAATCTGGAACAAGGATCCGCGCACGCGCGAGGCGACGGCGATCTTCTGCGCCATGCTGGGGACGGTGGCCGGCAATCTGGCGCTGACGCTGGGCGCGCGCGGCGGCATTTACATCGCCGGCGGCATCGTGCCGCGGCTGGCGCAATTCTTCGCGCAATCCGAATTTCGTTCCCGGTTCGAGGCCAAAGGCCGGATGCGCGGCTACCTCGCCGCCATCCCTACTTACCTGATCGTGCGGCCGCATCCGGAACTGCTCGGCGCCGCGGCGCTGTTGAATGAGTCTTGAAGAGGTATTCGCGAACGATGCGCGCCGTCCCATTGCCGCGGCGTCAATGATTCAAATCGTCAGGAGCTTGACGTCATTCACCAGACGCTCGGTGTCTTCGCGCTGGCATAGCTCGGTGCCGTGCATGAGCAATGCCGCCGATCCTGCCGCTACACCATAGCGGAAGGCAGTTTCCACGGCGTGTCCGGACGCCAGACTCCAAATCATGGCCCCCAGGAAACTGTCACCCGCGCCCACCACGCTGACCGGCGTGATCGGCAGCGCTTGGGCGCGTAGAACTTGATCGCGCGTCACCAATAAAGCGCCTTGCTCTCCCAGCGTGAGCGCAACGATCTCGGCGTGTCCGTTGTTGATGAGCGAGCGGCAGGCTTTGATCCAATCGGTTTGGGTTTCGAGTAATTTCCCCATCAGGATTCTGAATTCGTTCAAGCTCGGTTTGATGAGATACACGCCCGTCTGCAAGGCGGCGCGCAATGGCGGTCCTGAGGTGTCGATGACGATCTTTCTACCCGTCCGCTTTACCGCCTGCGCCACACGGCCGTAAAAGTCGTCGGGAACGCCGGGCGGCAGACTGCCGCTCCCCACGACAAAGCGGGCCCGTTGATCGAGCGAGCCAAAGGCGGCGAGACAGGCCCGCCACTCTTGTTCGGTGAACTGCGGCCCCGGAAGCACGAACCGATATTGAAGGTCGGTGGCTCGTTCGTGGACCGTGACGTCCTCGCGGGTTTCGCCAGAAATCGGAGAAGTCAGTCCCGGAATTCCTTCTTGGTCGACCAGGCGCCGCAGCAATTGGCCGAGCGCGCCGCCGATGGGATACATGGCGGTCACGTCGGCGCCGAACCGCTTCATGACCCGAGCCACGTTGATCCCGCCGCCGCCGGGATCCCGACGTTCAGCCGCGCAGCGCAACTTGTGAAACGGCGCCACCCGCTCGACGGAAAGCGAGACATCGATCGACGGATTCATAGTGAAGGTGACGATGTCCGCCATTGTTTCTCGCTTCAGCCGGGACGGCCGTCGATGCGCCAGTCACCTGATCGTTGCCAACGTCACGCGCGGACGCCCGCCCTAGCCATCGGTTGGACTATCCCCAGGCGAAGGCCACAAGGAGCATTCCGATATAGCCATTTCCCCACGTCGGCAGGACAAGACGGGAATATTCCCGCTCGACGTGCGAGCTGCCCCCCTTCTTCGCCAATGCGTGTCGGTAATATGTTGGACGACGGCTCTCGATCATGGCGCTGGATTGAGAAATCAGGAACTGCAGCGGATGACGCACCTCTATTTCGTCCAAGAATTTGCCGGCCAGGTCGCCGCCGTATTGCCGCTTGATCTCCTCGCCGACGACCCCGAAGCCGCAGCGGAAACGCACCGGCCGGTCTGACGCTTCGATCAACATTAGCCGACCTGAAACATCCGGCAGCGCCGAAATATTGATGTCATCCCAAAAGGGTATCTCGGCTTCCCGCCGCCTGAGCCCTTGCCAAAAAGCGAGCACGGGTGCGAGGCCCGATTCCAATCTCCGGGGTACGGGGTAGGGCTCGTTGGTCATTTGCACGCGTCAAGCTCCCTGTCATTCGACGGCAGCGGCAGCGCGGCCGTCTGCGACGACCGAGCTGCTGCAGCGGCGGTTTTCCTACGGCCGAGCAACCGGCGGAACATAGGTCTCCAGTTCAGGCGCCGGCAAGGTTACGACCTGGCCGATTTCCGCCGAGCGATACAGCGCCATGAGCATTTCGGCGACGGCGACGCCATCCTCGAAGGTCTCGATCGGTTGCCGGCGATGACGAAAGGCATCGACCATGTGCCGATCCTCGCCGATATAGCCGTAGATGTCAGGCTCGTTCTCGACCACCGGCATCAGGCCCTGCTCGGCGTTCTGCTTCTCGACCAGGTCCTCGCCCTGGCCGCCGGTCACGTCGCGCGACAGGAACACTTTCAGCCCGGTGTTGAGCGAGGAAAACTCCATGGAATATTCCGGCCCGAGCAACTCGATCAGAATGCGCAGGCCGGCCCCGACATAGGCCCAGGAATTGGTGGCTTCGACCAGCACCTCATGCCCCTCGGCATCGCGGAAGGTCAGCGCCCCGCGGGCGAAATCCTCCGCCGGCCGCGTGGCGTAGTCGACTTCGGCGCCCATCATGCGCTTGAGCCGCGCGACGTATTCCGGCCGCGTCCATTTCAGATTGCCGACACTGGCGCTGGCGCTGACAAGTTTGAGATCGCTGCGCGGCGCGCCCGGCTTGGTCAGGAGAAAGCGCCCCACCTCGACGCTATGGCAGGTCATGTCGGAGAGCACGCCGCCGCCTTGCCGCCGGCCCTGCCAGAACCACGGCATGTGCGGGCCGCTATGCTCCTCGGCGGCGCGCGCCAGATAGGGACGCCCGCAGATCGGCACGGCGCGGCGCCAGACGATGTCCTTGCCGCGTTGCACGGCGCTGGAGAACACCTGGTTTTCCAGATAGCCGTGCAGGAGCTTTGCGTCCTCGGCGAGGCGCAGCATTTCGCGGGCTTCGGCAAGCGTGCGCGCCAGCGGCTTCTCGCAGGCCACGCCGATAAGCTTGGCGCGGCCCGATTTCACCAGC
>JBEKWO010000125.1:0-9251 GCA_049512975.1 Xanthobacteraceae bacterium
GACGATATCGTCGATCACTGCTGCTATGCCTGGAACACCCTCATCGATCAGCCCTGGAAAATCATGTCCATCGCTCGCCGCGAGTGGGCCGTCGTCGGTCAGCCAATCTGAGGATTGGTATTAGCCAACCGCACCGTGCGGCGTCGGATTGAGCAGGAAATCTCACCCCGCGCGGCTTGACCGAAACTACGGGGCGCAAGCCCGTCAGTGTGCTGAAAACATCAACCCGGACGCCGGAGTAATGAAGTCCGCAGGTTATAGATTTTTGGAATCGAGGTTATTGGCTTTGTTTTTGTAATTCGTGCTCGTCCGCCGACAGGCGGCCTCAACGACTAGTTACCAGCAGTTGGGCACTTCGGGCTTGTACGGCTGAGCAGGCTTGGGCACGACGTGCCGTGGGTGAAGGCGTGAAGTCTTGTCCGAGAGCCGGATGCGGGAGATCTGCATGTCTGGTTCGTAGAGCGGCATCTCGTGAGTGAACTCGAGTCTTAGACGAAGCCGGTCCGCTATCTCGAGGGCTTTCGCAATACGAGGAACTGCCGGCTCAATAATGGGTCTACCAGCAGCCGTACCGGAAGGCCGAGCGCCGTTCACATCGGTGAGCGCGAGTTTTAAACGAAGCCGCTCCGCCATCTTGAGGCCTTTCGCAGTACGAGGAACTGCCGGCTCAATAACTGGGTTACGAGCAGCTACTTGCGTCTCGTTGTTCTTGGGATCAAGCTGGCCAAGGTGTTCAGACCACAACGCCCATAAATCGCACAATTGGTGCCAAATCCGTTGCGCGTCACGGTAGGAAGCATAGTGCGCCGCCGCCAAGCATTCGTCTGCCCTTTGCTTGCAGTCATCCGCTGTCATTATAACCCCGCACCCTTTGCAGCACCCACAGGGAAATATTCTACTCAGTGGAGCATGGCGGCTCAATGCCTGGGGAGAGATTCAGCAGACTGCCGACAATCGCGCTGCTAATTATAAGCATATGTTCCTACCCACAACCGGGTGATGGAAGCCACCCTGAATGGTGCCGGTAGGGTGCCTGAGGGTGCCGCTTCGTATTTTTCAAAGGAGCCGACAACTGCGTCGATCTCGCCCTTCTTCAGCTTCTCCAAGGCCGCACGCTGCTCGATATAGAGCAAGTGCGGCTGCTGCAACGACCGCCATTCCATCCAAAATGGCGAGAGGTGGCGCTGTCTGCCCCGCCGCAGGTTGGACCCGGGTTCGGGCCGGCACAGGAATGGCTGGATCGGAACGGCAAGGCGGCAGCGCCGGCGGAGACCGAAAAGCAGGTGCGGTCCTTCGACTTCGAAACGAAGCGAGGACCGTGAATTATTCCGGCAATTCCTCGAATGGCGGAAACGGCAGGCCGTTGTGCATCATTCCTACGCCGCCCCCCGGAAAGCTATCTCTGTGAAATACTGGAGAGCTGTTTCTGCAAAATAACGGCGTCGCGATGGCCCAGCAACACCAGAATCTGGCAAATACCCGGTCGACGAACCGCCTCGGCGGTTGTCCGCGGGCTCGAATTGCCAGACGTGACGGGGGAGGAAGCACGATGCTGATCTGTCGGCGGATTACTTGCCTATCGCATGCTCTCGAAAACAAAGAATCCCGCTCGTGGCGGGGTTTGATGGGAGAATTCAGGGTTCGTGAGGCCAGTGACAGTCCGAGGCTGAAAGCCTTCTGCCGCGTCGCATCCTCAGTTCGCTTCACAGCGCCGCGATGCTCGCCGGCTTCGTCTTCTGTTTTGCCAGTGTCTTCAATGTGCGAGCATATTCTGGCGTCTCCGCGCGACGCTTAGATACTGCTTTCTTGCCGCGATTCCGCGAGTTCAGACTTGCCATTGGCATTTACGAGGCTGCAAACGTTTCTTTTTTCAAGCGCAAGCTATTAAATGCTGTGGACGACAGATTGAGGATGAGAGGAGCAGAATCAAGGTGCGGTAACATAGTAAAATCGGTAACATCAAGACGTCTCCTTTGTGGGGCCGAGCGATGGCATCGAGTTCGCAAGAGGAAGAAATCCTTGAGACGGCTATTGCCGGAATTCCGCGAGTCGCGCAGGTAATCGCCGCGATCCCCCGTGAGCACCAAGCGAAGGCGCTCGAAGCGGCGGAAAGCAGTTATCGGCAAACAGTTCTTGATTTAGGCTATGAGGAAGCGCCCACTAAGGTCTGGGTCGCGGCAGTCATGTTTCGATTGCGCGCGGAAGTGGAGAAGCAAGGCTTGGCTAAGCAGAAGGGCGGCGAGGTACTGCGGGTCGATTTCGATCCGGACGAAAATTCCGTCAAATAACAGAGCGGCTGGGAGCGATCAGCCGAAGCAGCCACATCTCCAATGCGGATGTTGCCGCATCTTCTTGACGCCAAGGCCAATCAGACCCTCCGCACGTAGGGCAGCGGGCTGCCAATTTACGGCACGGAGCGTGCGCGCAGGACGTTGGCATTCATTCTTCGGGCACGCGGTACGAACCTGAACGTCTGCGTCTCGGAATACGGACGATCTGCAGCCGGAGTAGGTATCAATCGCCGATCAGTTGTAGCTTCTCTCTATGCGCGAGATCGGAATCGAGAGTCGCAAGCGGCAGGATCTCACGACTGGTGAGTTCAAGGTAACTGTCGTCATAGACGGTGAGTCGGTGCCACCGAGCGAGCATCAGAACGTGGTCTTCATCCGGCTCGCGATCAACCATCACGCCGAGGCGGGACAGGCGGCGCAGAAAGGCTGACACGTCAGCTTCCGTGAGCCGCCCTCGGCGCTCATTTACGATCAGCGTATTGCAAACACGAACCACCACAGGCTCGGCACTCTCGCCTCGTCGGCGCGGATGCGATCGAGCGTCGGTGCCGCCACCGGATGGTCTTCATCGTCGAACGCCCAGCATGCGGCGATCGAGGCATCAAGGACGAACGGCATCAGTATTTGTGTCCCTCGTGCCGCGCCGAAAGAAGCTCGTCGAGTGAAATCCGACCGGTCCGCCGGCGCAAAGCCTTGATGCCATTGATCGCCTTATCAATCTCCTCCTGCCGCCGATGCACTTCAGGCACGATCCGGGCAATAGCGCGGCCGTGGCGGGTGATGACGATGGTCTCACCGCGTTACACCTCATCGAGGAGCCGGGAAAGGTGTGTTTTGGCGTCCGACGCCTGGATTTCCCGCATGATGGATAACCTATTTGACCAGTCGATTTAACTAGAACTAACCTATCTCAAAATTGCTGCTCGGTGTCGATAGGCTACGGGGGTGCCACGTTCGGTTAACGCACCGGAGCTTGTGCGGCAGGCGTCTCACCGCCTTGTGCTTCATCTGATACCGGAAAGCAGGTGTTGCATGCGCGCTTTTGTACGCGGCCCAGCCTTGCCCGGTGGAGCAGCTAGCTAGCGCCGGTCTTCCACCGCGACACACGGCAATTCCCGTGTCGCTCCGAATGCGTTGCTCAACGCGCATATTGTCGCTTGGCCAAAGACGGTGACAGAACAGCCCCCGAGGTTCGATTGGCACGACAGCAAATACCGTCGAAATTCGCGTGATGCGTTGTCGGTCAACAACGGCACCATTGGCTGGACTCTACCATAATGGGTCGCCGTGATCATGGCTGGCAAATCGGCAATTAGCCACGGCGAGGCGAGGGGAATAATGTCTACTCTGAGGCGAATGGCAGGCGACCGGCCACAAACGGTCAGCCCTTCCGGAAAGCGCAGAAATTCGCTATCGTCGCTTTTAAGTTCGGGTTCATGCGGGGGCGTCCCATCGTAAACCAAGGTATGATGATCCCCTCGACGGCCGGTCATTTGCAGGCTCAATGATGGTCCTGCGTCTGGTACGGTGGTAGACACGCGCCAATGAGCCCGCTTTCCCGCCCGCTGCGGCAGTCGCTCGCGAGTTCCGAACTCGCTGCTGCGCTCGCCTCCTGCCGCAGGGCCTTTCTCGCCATCGCGCTGTTCAGCGGCATGAGCAATCTGTTGATGCTCACCGGCGCGCTGTTCATGCTGGAAATCTACGACCGGGTGCTGCCCAGCCGCAGCGTGCCGACGCTGGTCGCGCTGCTGATCCTGGTGGCCGGACTTTACGCCGTGCAAGGCGTCATCGACGCCATCCGCAGCCGCATTCTGGTGCGTGTCGGCCATAACCTCGATGAGGCGATGAGTCTGCGCGTGTACGACGCCATGGTCCAGTTGCCGCTCAAGATCGGCGGCAAGGGCGAGGGTACGCAGCCGATCCGCGATCTCGATACCGTGCGCGGGTTTCTGTCCGGCGCCGGGCCGGTCGCCCTGTTCGATCTGCCGTGGATGCCGATCTACCTCGCCATCTGCTTTCTGTTCCATACCTATATCGGCCTCACCGCGCTGGCCGGCGCGATCATCCTGGTTACGCTTACCGTCATGACCGAGATGCTGACCCGGCGGCCGACCCGCAGCGCCACGCAATTTGCCATGGCGCGCAACGCGCTGATGGAGGCGAGCCGCCGCAACGCCGAAGCGATCACGGCCATGGGCATGGTCGGCCGCATCGCCCAGCGCTGGGACGGCCTTAATCGCAGTTACGTTCTGGCGAGCGGCCGTGCCAGCGACGTCGCCGGCGGACTCGGCGCTGTGTCGAAGATGCTGCGGCTGTTGCTGCAATCGGCGATTCTGGCAGTCGGCGCCTGGCTCGTCATCCACGGCCAATCGACGCCCGGCATCATCATCGCCGGCTCGATCCTCGGCGCCCGCGCGCTGGCGCCGATCGATCTCGCCATCGCCAACTGGCGCGGCTTCGTCGCTGCGCGGCAAGGCTGGCAGCGGTTGTCGCGGTTGCTCGGCTACCTGCCGCCGCGAACCGAGCCGATGCCGCTGCAGCCGCCGGTGAAGTCGCTCGTCGTGCAGAACGCGGCGGTTAGTCCGCCGGGCGAACAGAAGATCGTGTGCCAGGATGTCAACTTCTCGCTCGCGGCCGGCAAGGCGCTCGGCGTGATCGGACCGACGGCGTCCGGCAAATCTTCGCTGGCGCGCATGCTGGTCGGCGTATGGACGCCGCTGCGGGGAACCATCCGCCTCGACGGCGCCAGCGTCGATCAATGGTCGCCGGAGGCGCTCGGCCGGCACATCGGCTACCTGCCGCAGGACGTCGAATTGTTCCCCGGCAGCGTCGCGCAGAACATCGCGCGCTTCGAGGACCCGCCCGATCCCGAAGCCGTCCTCGCCGCGGCGCACGCCGCCGGCGTCCACGATCTCATTGTCAACCTGGCGAACGGCTATGAGACCAATGTCGGCGATCAGGGCAGCGCGCTGTCGGCCGGTCAGGCCCAGCGGATCGCGCTGGCGCGGGCGCTTTACCGCGATCCGTTCCTGGTCGTGCTCGACGAGCCCAACTCCAACCTCGATGCCGAGGGTGACGAAGCGCTGACCCGGGCCATTCTCGGCATTCGCGCCCGCGGCGGCATCGTCATCGTGGTCGCCCATCGCCCGAGCGCTATCGCCGGCGTCGACTATATTTTGGTCATGGCCAAGGGCCGCCAGCAGCAGTTTGGGCCGAAAGACGATATTCTCAACCGTGTGACCCAGCCGAGCGCGCCGCCGCGAACTTTGAAATTGGTGCCGGAGCAGGGAGGCATAGGATGAGCAGCAAGGCGTCCCTGAATTCCCGCGCTTCCATCCGCCGCCACGTCATCGTTGGCTGCGCGCTGGTAGTGTTCCTCGGCGTCGGACTCGGCGGCTGGGCCTCGACTGCCGAGATCTCTGGCGCGCTCATCGCCCAAGGCTCGCTGGTCGTCGATTCCAACGTCAAGAAGGTCCAGCACCCAAGCGGCGGAGTCGTCGGCGAGGTGCGGGTGCGCGACGGCGACCGGGTCAAGGCGGGCGATATTCTCATTCGCCTCGACGAAACCGTGACGCAAGCAAATTTGGCGATCGTCACCAAGGGTCTCACCGAACTCTATGCGCGCAAGGCGCGGCTTGCCGCCGAGCGCGACGGAGCCGATACCGTCCCGGTGCCCAAGGAACTCGCCGGCGCCATCGACGACCCCATCGTTAAGGAGGCGCTCGTCAGCGAGCGCAAGCTGTTCGAACTGCGGCGCAAGGCGCGGCTCGGCCAGAAGGATCAACTGCACCAGCGCATCCAGCAATTGCGCGAGCAGATCACCGGGCTTACTGCCCAGCAGGACGCCAAGACCAAGGAGACGGCGCTGATCGAGCAGGAACTCGGCGGCGTGCGCGAATTGTGGGCGAAAAACCTGGTCCCGCTCAACCGGCTCACGTCGCTGGAGCGCGAGCAAGCCCGGCTGGAAGGCGAGCGCGGCCAACTCGTTGCCGCCGCCGCCGAGGCCAAGGGCAAGATCGTCGAGACCGAACTGCAAATTCTCCAGGTCGATCAGGAATTGAGCAGCGACGTCGCCAAGGAACTGCGCGAAACCGACAGCAAGATCGGCGAATACGTCGAGCGCAAAGTGACGGCCGAGGACCAACTCAAGCGCACCGACATCCGTGCGCCGCAGGACGGCGTGGTCTTCCAATCGACCGCCAATACCGTCGGCGGGGTCGTCACCGCCAGCGACCCGATCATGCTCATTGTGCCCGAAGCTGACACGCTGCTGGTCGAGGCCAAGGTCGAGCCCAAGGACATCGATCAGGTGCAGTTCGGTCAGCCCGTCGTGCTCCGCTTCTCGGCGTTCAATACGCGCACGACGCCCGAGCTCAACGGCACCGTGGTACGCATTGCCGCCGACACCACCAGCGACCAGCGCACCGGCCAGAGCTACTATCTGGTCCGCATCGCCATGACCGCCGACGAGCTCGGCCGCCTCGGCGACGTCAAGCTCACGCCGGGCATGCCGGTCGAGGCCTTCATCCAGACCGGCGAGCGCACCATGCTCTCGTACTTGGTCAAGCCGCTGCACGATCAGCTCATGCGCTCGTTCCGGGAGAAGTGACAGGAAGGATGCGGGTCAACGGCCGCATCGCCCTCGGGCAATGTCGGACCTCTCTCGTCGTTCCCGCACGTCTTTAGCCGGACCAACACTTGGTCAGCTCGGTCCCGGCACTCGTCAAAAGCGGCGCCTGTGGATATCCTTGGATAACTCAATAATCCAGGCCTGGATGTTTCCCATTCGCGCCCGGAGCCACTTTGAGCCGGGGGGCTGTCGAAGCCGCAGGTTGAGGCGCTCTGGCGGCGTCACCGGGACGCTATACTTGCGCGTGATGTCGCATTGCATCCGGAGAGCCTTCCTTTCCGTCGGGCGACCGGGCGGCTTTCCCTTCCCCCGACACCCCGCCGTCGGGCCAGAAACCCGAGTTGAGGCAATACTCAAGACCCCGAGCAGGTGAGAACCGGCCCTGATCGGAGTCTCCCGGTCGGGCCGGTTCTTTGTTTGGCCGGTTTCTGGCCGCACGTCCATCAATGAGAGCGCGTGCGAAATCACCAGCGGCTGGGCGACCATCCCGTTGCTGCGCTCACCGGCCTGACGCCGTCGCCGCTTGCGGTGCTGATGCCGGAAGGCGGGTTCGCCGAGGATGAGCGCGCGGCATTGCTCAAGCTGCCGAATGTGGTCCGGCGGTGGTGGCGTTGACGCTCGTTCAAGCGGTTATCGGCGATTGGCGCTGAATTTTCCAGCCCCGGCGCCCGGAATGACGCGGCATCAGTGGATCATGCGCGGACGATCGATGCAGACGAAGCTGACGTAATCGCCGTATCTGCGATGCTCGCTGGTCAGCTGAGAAAGACGATGCCAGCGCGCGCACCAATCGGCAGCCATCTGGCGGTAGGCGCCGCGCTCCAGATCGGGTCGGTAGACAATGATGCCGCCGGTGTCATTGCCGGTGAGCCCCGAACCGGGTCCGAGGAACACGGCACCGGCAAACGCCACGCTGGCCGCGCAGGGCAAGAGAGCGAGCGCGATAACGATCCACAGAGTCCGACGCATGCCTGGTTCTCCAGCTCTCAACCGACGCAGATAGCTTAGAAGCTTGCAGCCGGTATGAAAAGCGGGTCGCGACTTCATTGCGCGAACGCCGGGCACGGCTTCATTGTCATTGCCGGCAGGCTGTCGCTTCTTCCTCTTACGGCACTTGACCGGCCAACGCCGACGCGGCACGGTTGCCCGGTCCTACGCCAGAGGGGCCAACAAGGGGCAGCAGGGCAATGTCCGGTCGGATCGCATGCGTTGCGCTTGGGTTGGCGCTCAGTGTCGTGTGTGCTTCACAGCTGTGGGCGGCGAGTTGGCTCGAAGAGAATTTCTGGCTGTCCGGCCCGCGCTACGATCGCGTGATGCCGGCCTGCGATTATCCGCCGGCGCTGGACCGCATCATCGGTAACTTCCGCACCAAAGAAGCGCGCTTCTGGAACTCCGACCGGCAGATCGTCGGCATCGAGAGTATCCGCGAGACCGCCGTGCTGCCCTGGGCGGCGCAATCCGTTCCGCGCCGCTTCTGCAGCGGCACGGCGCTGATCAGCGACGGGGTGAGACACCCGATTTATTACTCGATAGCCGAAGATGCCGGCATGATCGGCATGGATTGGGGCGTCAACTTCTGCGTCGTCGGCTTCGACCGCAACATGGCCTACGGTCCGGCCTGCCGCGCCGCGCGGCCTTGAACCGCGCGTCGGACCGAAGGCCTAGAGCTCAAGGATTCATCGCATTAAAGCTTCTCGCTGCAGGGAAGCAACTAAGCTGCCCGCGTTTCGATGTGGTTGGTTGCTACCAACCGGCGTTTCACTTTGCTGCTTTCAAACTGGGCACAACCCAGCTCCAGAACGCCTCGATTTCCTGTGACGCTTTGCCTCCGCGAGAGTACTCAGTGAACGCCAAGACCTGTGTCAATCGCATCCTAAAAATCGATGCATGCAGACAGCGTCGGCTCGGCTGCGCCTCAGTTACTCACTCGACGAAAGACGATGTGGCGGCGGTCGTCGCATTATCGAATCTCTCGTCCGCAGCAAAGGCATGGCCGCGGGATTCGCTGACATCGTGATCGATAACTCTTGAACAATTCCGGTGCTAGTTCAAACGGCTTAGGTTTCAAGATGGCTCTCTCGCGAAACGCATCGGAATGATCTTGAGACGGCGACGTTTCCCGACAAAAAGTCGGTCACCGATATGAGAATCCGATCACTTGAGTTCATTTCCAAATTTTTACCATTTAGTTGGCAAGAGCCGCCTTATACCGGGTCCCCAAAAGGACGACTCTTTTTTGGATTCCCAGATCAGGACGAGTCAGATTCAAGCATTGGCGAACGAGGAGGTTCGCCATGGCAAGAGCAATTGCGCTGCGGGATGATTTTGAC
>JBEKWO010000126.1:0-9240 GCA_049512975.1 Xanthobacteraceae bacterium
GCCGTCGTCTATATCGAGCGTCTGGCCGACACTGTGCAGAACGATCACTTCGATTGGGGCTTCCGCCTTTCGGCTCTGTACGGCGTCGATTATCGCTACACGACGGCCTACGGTCTGTTCAGCAACCAACTTCTCAATAAAAACGCCGTCAACGGCGTCGACTTTCCGATGTTGTACACGGACCTCTACTTTCCCGTGATGCAGGGTCTGGATATTCGGCTCGGCCGATTCATCTCGATTCCGGACATCGAGGCACAGTTGGCGCCTAACAATTACACGTACGTGCACTCGCTGACCTACACGTTCGACAACTACACCAATACCGGCATCGAGGCCACTTTGGCCGTCACCAAGAATTGGATGATTCAAACGGGCCTGACCGTCGGCAGCGACACGATGCCGTGGAACGCGGGTGCGCGTATCACCAATCTCATGCCGGGGAATCCGCTTTATCCCGACGCGTCAATGCTCAAAGACCCCGGAGCGGTACCGTCAGTCACGCTTGGAGTGCGCTGGACCAGCGATGACGGGAAGGATGACCTGAATGTTGTCGGCGATGCCTTAAACGGCGGACAGTGGGGCTACAATAACTTGCAATGGATCGGCTTCACCTATTATCACAAGTTCAACGATTACTGGCACCTCGCGTTCGAGACTTGGAATATTCACGAGAATGGGGTGCCGAACCTTAACAATGCGACATCGCAAGGGATTCTTGCCGGCGGCGGTACGCCGTTCAGTCCGCAATTTATTCCGTTCAATGCCCCGAACGCGGCGGTTTGCTCCGGCCCGAGTTCGTGGAACAGCGCCGCCGCCTCTGCCAATACCGTAGCAGGCTCGCCGCTGAAGTGCACCTCCGACACTCAGACCTTTCTTCTCTACCTGAACTATTCGCCGAACAGATTGAACAATTTCTCCCTGCGCACCGAGTATTTCAACGACCCTCAGGGACAGCGCACCGGAGTGCCGAACGCCTACGCCGACGTCGCGTTCAGCTGGCAGCATTGGCTGTCTCCGCAGATCGAGCTTCGTCCCGAAATCGCTTATTATCGCGCACTCGATAACCCGGCCTTCAACGGCGATCTGGCTGCGGGCATCGTTCCAACCAGAAACTGGGCGGTTATCGCGGCCAGCGATATCATCGTCCACTTCTGAGAAGGGAGCGCCATCTTGGTCACCGTGCGATTCAAGCGGCATGAAGGGATGCGCTTGCATCGCAATATTCCGGGGATCGAGTCGCCAACCTCCACGAGGCGAGAATGTGGTGTTGTGCGTATAAATTGTGCAGGGCGCCATCATCGCATGTGAAAACATAGGCAATCCACACAGATGTAGCCGTGATCGCTTATGATTTTCATATTTTTGGCGGTGCGGAATCATCTCGACTTCCTACGCGCAGGTAGGGAAAGCTACCTGTGATAAATGCCAGCCGGGTGCGTGCAGAACAATGAACTGAGCGCTTTCGGAAAGGCAAAAGTCGTGTCAACTTTTCAACAACGGCTCGGACTTCGCGACCGAACTGCGAATCTGCCGAAGAACGGCACCGACGAGCCGCGTGCCCGACATAATACCCGGTGGCTGAACTTCGGTGCCGCGAACGCCATTCCGATCGTGGCGACGTTGGCGCTGGTTTGGCTGGCGACGATCAGCCTTGTTGTTCTCAACTCCTTCGCCCCGCTCGATCTCGTCCCGCTGATTTACATGCTGCCCGTTATCCTGGCGGCGACGCAGTGGGGGCTGCTGCCGGGTTTGGTCGCGGCCGTCGCCGGCGCTGCGGCCGCCGACTTTTTCTTTTATCCGCCGCTCTATAGTTTCTGGCTTGATAACCCGCAGGACGTCATCGATCTGCTGCTTTACCTGTTGGTGGCGACTGTCGCCAGCAATCTCGCCGCGCGCCTGAAGACCAAGGCGGACACCCTGAGCCGTCGGGAAAAGGAGATCAGGGAGCTGCACGCCTTCTCGCAGGGCCTCGCTACCTGTCTCACCGGCCGCGACCTGATATTCGCAGTGCAGGACTATCTTTCCAATACGCTGCGATATCGAGCCGTGCTCATCGCAACGGCGCCGGACGGTCATGACGCGAACGCTCATTCCGCCGTTCCCAAGGAACTCCGGCGCCAAGCTTTGCAACTGATCGCGGCCAATGCTCCGCGGGCATCGACCGTACTGGAACTAAAGAGTGGCGGCGCCTGGCTGGTGAGGGTCATCGCGCCGGAAATCCTGGGCTATGGCGCGATAGCGGTCGAACTGGGCGACAGCCTCGGCGGGCGCACGGCGGCAGTCGCGCAACGCGTTGCAATGCTGCTTGACGAGGCAACGGCGACGCTCAAGCACCTGAAAGTGAAAGAGGCGGTCGAGCAGGCGACGATAAACTATCGAACCGAGATTCTCCGCGACGCGCTGGTCGGCGGCGTGTCTCACGAACTGCGGACGCCGCTGGCGTCGATCCTCGGCAGTTGCAGCGTGCTGAACCAGATGCCGGCTGTCCGCAACGACCACCGGTCTCAGGCCCTGGTCGACGCCATTCATGACCAAGCCGGCCAGCTCGACGGCGAGATTTGCGATTTGCTCAATGCCACCCGGATCACCGCCAAGGGTATCCGGCCGCAGCTCATGTGGACCGATCCGACGGATATCGTCAGCGCGGCACTCAAGCAGAAAGAACGCAGGCTGGCATCGCATTGGGTGAATCTCGATCTCGCCGAGGACGTTCCGCTGGTCCATGTGGATTCCGTTCTGGTCGAACAGGCGCTTGGGCAGCTTCTGGAAAACGCCGCGAAATATTCGCCGACGGGAAGTGAAATCAAAGTCAGCAGCCGTTGCGAGCGGGATCACGTGGTGTTTTCGGTGAAGGACCAGGGTAGCGGCCTGACAGCGCATGAAAAGGGCCAGTTGGGCAAACGCTGCTTCCGCGGCGAGCGCCGCCCCGTCGGCGAATCCGGCTCCGGTCTAGGCCTCTGGATCGCCAGCACCTTCATCGCCGCCAATGGTGGAACGCTTCATGTGGAAAGTCCGGGGCCGAACCGCGGCACTACGATATCGCTGCGGCTGCCGACCGCATCGCAAAACATGCCTGAGCTCGTAGGCGCGGCCAATGACTAAGGTGTTGGTCATCGACGACGAACCCCAGATCCGGCGCTTTCTCCGCGCCGGCTTCGAGCTGCATGGATTTACCGTGCTCGAAGCGGAGAATGCCACGGCCGGGCTCAAGGCTGCGACTTTCAACAAGCCAGATCTGATTGTTCTCGACCTTAACCTGCCCGACCTCGAGGGCTCCGAGGTGCTCGAACGCATTCGTTCGTGGTCCAACGTTCCCGTCATCATTCTCTCGATTCACGCCGATGAGCAGGAAAAGGTTCGTTTGCTGAAATTGGGCGCCGACGATTACGTGGTCAAACCCTTCGGAATTGCGGAACTGCTGGCGCGGAGCGAGGCGGCGCTGCGGCGGCAGTTGCGCAGTACCAACAGAGAGCCCGTAGTGAGGGCCGGTCCGCTTTCGATCGACGTCGTCTCGCGGCTGGTGACGTTGGACGGAAAGCGCGTCGTGTTGACGCGTAAGGAATACGCGCTGCTGCACGCACTTGCCGCCCATGCCGGGCTCGTGGTGACGCATCAGCAGCTGATCAAGGAAATTTGGCAGGGCAACGCCGGCAACACGCAGTACCTTCGAATCCTGGTGCGCAAATTGCGACAGAAGGTCGAAATTGATCCGACAAATCCGTTGTTGATCGTCAGCGAATCGGGCGTGGGCTATCGGCTGGAGCGGGGAGAGGCCGGAGCCGCGCAGGGTCGCCGCGGCATGTCGTCGAATCCGACCTATTGCGCTTGAGGCTTCCGCAGCATTCGGCGCCGCCTCCGGCCACCCGCTAGGGCTCGATCAGGCGCCCGGTCGTCGCTTTGATGACCGCCTCGGTGCGGGTCGCGGCGCCGAGCTTGGCGCGCGCATTGTCGATGTGAAAATCGATCGTCCGCTTGGTCAAGCCAAGGATCTGCGCGATCTCCACTGAGGTCTTGCCGCGCGCCACCCAGGTCAGGACTTCGACCTCGCGATCGTTGAGCGCGGCCACCTTCGGCCATAGCGCGGTGCGGGCGACGCCGGCCAACCGTGCCGCGATGATGGTCGCCAGCACGTCGAAGTCGATCGGCTTGGTCACATAGTCGTCCGCGCCCAATTGCCGCCCCTTTAGCTCGTTGTCCCGGTCGGTCAGCGCGGTGAGGAAGACGAAGGGCATTTTCGCGAACCGCGGCGCCAGCGCGATCAGGCGCTCCAGCAGCTCGAATCCTGACATCAGCGGCATGCTGATATCCGACAGCACCAGGTCGGGCATGGTCTTAAGGATGGCGGCCAGTCCCTCGCGGCCGTCATGAGCGAGGCTGACGGCGTAGCCGCGATCGACCAGCTCCTCGGCGATCAGCGCCGCAGTCTCGCGGTCGTCCTCGATGCAAAGAATCTTCTTTTGTGCTTCGGCCATACGCGGAATACCGGGAACATCGTCAGCTCACATTCGAGCCCGAATTTAACCGAGAAGCCTGATTGTAGCGAGGCATCGCCGAATCAGGTTCCAGTCAACGCTCGTCTCATATATAATTTATCTATATATGTGTTGTTCCAAGGGGCTGCCGTTGCGGTCCCGCGACACTGCCAAGTCTTTAACTCACCGATGGTTAGCCCCCAATGCGGCAGCCGCATTCGATCCGGTTTCACCTGACCGCGGTTTTCCTGCTGTTCTTCTTGCTGGTGGTCGTCCTCGGCTTGTTCAGCATCTGGCGGCTGAGCAATTTCAACCGGCTCTCCGCCGACGTTGCCGAGCTGTGGCTGCCCACTACCCGCGTGCTCGGCGACCTCAACAATTTTACCTCCGATTTCCGCGCCATCGAGGGCAGCAATCTGTTGTCGTCGGATCCCGACGAAACCGCGGAGAGCGAACGGCAGATAGCCGGGCTCGACCGCTCCATTGCCGAGGCCGAGCGCGGTTTCGAGCGAATTCGGCACAATGCCGCCGAGAACGATCTGTACAGCCGATTTAAGGAACGCTGGAACGATTATCGGACGATCGTCAACCAGATGCTGGTGTTGTCGCGCACCAACCGCAAGCCGGAGGCGCTGACAATCTATGGCGGCACTTCGCGCTACGCCTACGACGCGGCGAGCGACACGCTCGGCCAGCTCACCGATCAGGCGGTCGCCAGCGCGCAAACCGCCAGCGATCGGCTCGGTGCCGCCTATCGGCAGGCGTTCTGGCTCATTCTGCTCGGCATGGTGGTCGCCGGCGTGATGGTCGTCGCCGCGCTGATCCATATTAGCCGCTCCATTTCGGCGCCGCTGCTGCATCTCGCCGACCGCATGCGCCGGCTCGCCGCCAACGACACCGACATCGACATCCCGGAAACCGAAAGGCGGGACGAGATCGGCGAGATGGCGCAGGCCACCGTCGTGTTTCGCAACAATGCGATCGAGCTGATGCGCAGCCAGCGCATGCTCGCGCGCCAGGCGGCGATGCTGGAGGAGCAATTGGCGCAGGAGCAGCGCCTCGCCTTGGCGCAGCGCAATTTCGTCTCCATGGCCTCGCATGAATTCCGCACGCCGATGACCATCATCGACGGCCACGCCCGCCGCCTGATGAAGATGCAAGGCTCGATGCCGCCGGCCGAAATCGACGAGCGCGCCGGCAAGATTCGCGCCGCGGTACTGCGGCTGACCCACTTGATCGACAACCTGCTCGACTCCGCACGCCTGATCGACGGCGGCACCGAGCTTTATTTCCATCCGGCCGAGATGGACGTGACGGCGCTGCTGCGGGAGGTCTGCCAATTGCACCGCGAAATGGTGCCCGGCGCGCAGATCGCCGAGCGGTTCGGAGCCACGCCGATGCCGATGGTTGGCGATCCCAAGCTGCTATTTCAGGCTTTCAGCAATCTGTTGTCCAATGCCGTCAAGTATTCGCCCGGCGGCGGCACCATCGATGTCGAGGCCGGGGTCGTCGCCGACGATGTCGTCGTCACCATCGCCGACCGCGGGCTCGGCATTCCCGCCGGCGACCTCGATCGGTTGTTCGAGCGCTATCACCGTGGCGGCAACGTTTCGGGAATCGTAGGAACCGGTGTCGGTCTCTATCTGGTCAAGATGGCCGTCGATCTGCATGGCGGCGGCATCGAGGTGAAGAGCAGGGAAGGGGAGGGCTCCCGCTTCACCGTACGGCTGCCGATCAAGCGGGCGTCGGCGATGACGCCGTGGCCGCCGGCTGGAGTCGAGCCGGCTGCGCCGATGGACGCGCCGTCGATCGCCGGATGACTCTTTCGCTGATTCTGCTAGCTTGCTCTGGTTTCCCTCTGCTGCGGGTGACGGCCGATGAGAACTTTTGGACTCGCTCTTCTGATCTGCGTCGCCTGGGCGCCGGCGTGTCCCGCACAGCAGACCGTTGCATGGCCCGCGGGCGCGCGACTCATCCTGGCGGACTGGCAAGACCCGGCGTCGCTGCCGCCGCGGTTCCGCAACCACTGCGCCTACGACAGGTTGAGCAGCCGTTATTACTGCTCGGACCATTGCGGCCCTGAATACCAACTTTACTACTGCAAAACGGAATCTTTCGGCTGCTGTCGCATTAACTACGGTTACTGCGACTGGAAGGGATTGCTGCGCTGCGCTCCGTGAGGCGGCCGGGCAGTGATGAAATCCTTCCAATGCGAATAAAGTCGTTAAGCGACTGCTGATCATCGCGCGCCAAAATCAGCCCGCCGGCGCGGCGCGTTAGCAAGCTGGTCGCGATCATCTGCTGAGATGCCATGAACCAACTCGGCTTGTCTCATGCGTGCAGTCGTTGTCTTCGCCGTCCTCGCCTTGACCGCCGGCATTGTCGTGCCGCGGTACGCCGCGCAAATCAGCGCCAGGCCGGCGACCGCCGCGCTGGCGGGGGGCTCGGCGACGCCGGTCGCCGCGTCGGCGGCTAATTCACGGTCGGTTATCGTGCCGCGGGACGGACGCGGTCACTTCCAGGTCGACGCCCGCATCGAGGGCCGCAAGCTCAGTTTCATGGTCGATACCGGCGCCTCGGTGATCGCGCTCACCGCCAGCGATGCGGCCCGGCTCGGCATTCACCCGGCGCAGCGCGAGTTCGTCACCGAGGTCAAAACCGCGAACGGCACCGTGCGCGCCGCTCCAGCCAAGCTCGACAAAGTCGAGGTCGGCGACCTGGTCGTCCGTGATGTCGCTGCCCTGGTGATGCCGGACGAGACGCTGAGCGACAATCTGCTCGGCCTGTCGTTCCTGTCGCGGCTGCGGCGTTTCGAGTACAGCGCCGGCAAGCTCGTGCTCGAGCAATAGCTCCAGGTTTCGCGCTGAGCGTAGCTGAGAGCGAAGATGTTTTCGATGGTTCTTTCTGCGACGCGTTTGGCGGCCCTTTCCGCTGATTACCCTCGAGTGATCCGATCCATCGGGTCACCGGCTGGAGCTTCCCCGGCATCAGTAGGCCCGTTACTTTGGCCAATCGGCAGGGGATGTGTCTCAAGCCATAGTGCGCGTGCCGCCGTGGTCGGATCGATCCCGGCGTTTCTCCACCACGCGGCTTCATCGCCGCAGCGGTGAAGCTCACGATGATGTCCTCGACATAACGGGACGACGAACTCATCGCTCACCTTGCGCCCGAGTGCGCGGTGTTGAGCGAAGCGAAGGTGATGGGCATCTGCGGGTTGCCGGCCGCAAATCAGGCAGGGTCGCTTGGCTACCGCTTTGACATGATCCCGGTCCCGTACACGACGGGGCTCCGATAGGGCCAGTAGACTCTTATCGATCACTTTGGAGTGCGGCCGATTATCCGTCTCTTCTGGACATGGACCGCGCGACAACGCTTCCGTTGGAGTTTGTTGTACTGGCTCACCAGTGCCGACTGGCAAGGTCGCCAGTCTTGCTTGGAAGGCCTCATCGACCCGCTGAGCATCGGCCGCGGTCAGGTCGTTCTTGGCGCGCAGATTCCGCTGCGCCCAGATTGCGGCCTCATCGCTGGAGGCAAGGTTGGCGAGTTCGGCTAGAAGTCGGTCGCGTAATTCGGCCGAAGCCTCTGTCCCGAGGATCGGATTGGTGGAATTGAAGCTGATCCTTCGATCGCGGGTAGGAGCTGCTCGTTGAGTAGAATTGCGTTGACCGCCATTCAGTCGGTCATTGCCATCCTTCTTCGGCTTCTCAGGCCCGGAAGTCTGGCTCGTTGGCGTCGATAGGTCGGGCGCGTCAAGGTCGTCCTCCCCGGCAATACCGACCAATGTGAATAGGGCATAACGCCGGGCATAGGTCAGCGCCGCACCCATTCGGTGCGGCGTTGTCGTCTCGCTGATCGGGCAGACCGGCCAGTCCGAGGCGATCCATTCCCCCGAAGAATGCGCCAGCACGGTCGTGAGATTGACAATGCCGGCGGTCTGGTCGATGGCAGTTGTCTGCACGGTGGCGATCTCGTGCTGGCCCAAGGTCTTGCGTACAATGTCGAGACCGCTCGATAGCGGGGCATAGCGGAATGACCGCTCGATCCCGCCTGATCCATTCTCGCGGATGGTCGCCACCAAGGATTTCTCGTGACCAGCTCGGCTTGAGCTTTGGCGAGAGCGGCCGCCAAGCTGGCGATCGATTCACTGGACCGCGGCATCGCTGGCCTCCACCTCGAGTAGATCGAAACTGATGGCGCCGGATTTCGAGCGTTTGGCTCGAATGCCATGACCGATAGCCTGCTGGGCGTCGTCGGGCACAAGCCTCTTGAGTTCTGCTTTGGCCTGTTCGTGCTCGAGATGAGCCGACCGGGTCCGCGAGAAGATTCCCGCGAATTCCGCCCAGGCGTTGGAGGAGCTCATATCGACGATCCGTACCGCTTCGATGCGGGGCTTCGGGGGTTCGACGCCGAACATGGCAGGGGGTTCGCCACTCTCCACACAGCGCCAAAATTTCCGCTCGGCGGTAACGATGAGATGCTGGTAAAGCGGATCGGCATGGGTTTTGATTTCCACCCACTTGCCGCCACCGCTAATCACCGAGAGAACCGCAGTTCTTGCCGCTACGACCCACATGTTATGCTGCAGCTGGGACATATATTTTTCCGCCGCCGCTTCCTCGGAAAACGACCACGGCAGCATGAACTTATACCAAGCCGCTGAGTGGCTGACTCTCGCGGGGATTCACAAATCACCGGCAAAGTGATTCAAGGTGGCAAACGGAGGGACGTTTGCCATGGGCTGGGCGATTGCGGTGCGGACGGACTTTAC
>JBEKWO010000127.1:0-9209 GCA_049512975.1 Xanthobacteraceae bacterium
CGACTGCGTCGATCGCCATTTTGCCATTCGCCAACATGTCGGGCGATCCCGAGCAGGAATATTTTTCCGACGGCATCACAGAAGACATTATCACCGACTTGTCGAAGATCGCCGGCCTGACGGTAATTGCACGCAATTCGAGCTTCACTTATAAGGGGCGTTCGGTCGACGTCCGCACCATCGGCCGCGAGCTTGGCGTGCGTTCAGTGCTCGAGGGCTCCATCCGCCGCGCCGGCCAGCGCGTGCGGATCACCGCGCAGCTTGTCGACGCGGCGACCGGCGGTCACCTGTGGGCCGAGCGCTATGACCGCGATTTGACCGATATCTTCGAGGTTCAGGACGACGTCACTCACCGAATCGTTGACGCGCTCAAGATAACACTCAGCCCGGCGGAAAAGGCGCGACTAGCCGACGT
The DNA here is from genome assembly GCA_049512975.1 of Xanthobacteraceae bacterium. Lineage (GTDB taxonomy): Bacteria > Pseudomonadota > Alphaproteobacteria > Rhizobiales > Xanthobacteraceae > BOG-931. The sequence goes on from JBEKWO010000127.1 coordinate 416, forward strand.
CAAGGCATCCGACGTCGCTGCCTACGACTGCGTTCTTCGCGGCCGCGAGTTCATGCTTGGCAAGGATAAGACCCGCGAGACCTTTGAACAGGCGATAAAGTTTTTCAAGAAGGCGGTGGAACTCGATCCCAACTATTCGCAAGCCTATGCATGTCTCGGCTTTGGGTACATGTTCGACTACCAAAATCGTTGGTCTGATGATCCAGACAGCTCGTTACCGATTGCCAAACAATACGCGCGACAGGCCATCGAGAAAGACCCTAACGAACCGCTGGCACGATGTGTAAGCGCGTTGGCCGCGTCTTACGAAAGAGACCTCGATCTGGCCAAATCCGAGATCGATATCGCGATCTCACTGAACCCCAATTTGGCTTTGGCCCATAACCTTCGTGGCACCATTCGCAGCTTTTCGGGACAGCCTCTGGAAGCAATCCCAGAGATCGAGCTGGCTATGCGCCTCGACCCGGCATTAAGTCCGCAATCCCTGCATTTCCTCGGCTTGGCCAATCTGTTGGCCGGCAAGTACGAGACTGCGGCAGCTCTGCTCAGGCAGCGGATTATCCTGGTGCCCGGTACGGATTTTACCCGCGCAGTACTTGCTTCCGCTCTTGGTCATCTGGGCGATGTCGATGAGGCCCGTCGCGTCTGGCACGAACTCAAAGAAATCAATCCGAAATACTCATTCAGAGAACATTTCAGCCGGCAACCCTTCCGGCAAGAGGATGTCGAAAGAATTGCCATGGGTCTCACCAAAGCCGGATTGCAGGACTAACTAACAGGCTGACGAGCTGCTCAAAAATCAATGTGTTAATGACCTAGATGGCACTCCCTAAAGTGCGGGCTGAAATTCCCTCCGGGGGTGCTTGCTCCGAGCGGAAGAATTTCCGCTTATGGGTCCAAAGCGGGGGCCGCTGCTGCATGCTCGAAGTCCTGGACCGCGAGGGCAAGGCGATCATCGACCTGTTGCGCACGGTGACCTTCGGCACCAGCACCGTGCTGACCGCACTGCCGCAGGGCCTCGCCGCGGCCTGGAGCAGCTATGTGGTCGGCAATGCCGCGAACATCTATTTTCGTGATGCCGGCTGGAGCGGGCGCTCGCCGCGGGACATTGTGCAGGACATACTGGCCGGGGCCGAGAAGCAGAAGACCAGCATTCTCGCGCCCATCAGGGATCAACTGAAGGCGAAATTCGGCCGGCAATGACCATCTGCCGGGAACGGAAGCGGGGAGTGGGAGTACGAGACCATGATCGGTAGGCTCAATCACGTGGCGATAGCGGTCCGCGACATCGGCAAGGCGGCTGCCGTCTATCGCGACGTCCTCGGCGCGCAGGTATCGGCCGCGGAGCCGCAGCCGGCGCACGGCGTGACCACCGTGTTCATCACCTTGCCGAACACCAAGATCGAGCTGCTCGAGCCGCTCGGCGAGGGCTCGCCGATCGCCAAATTCCTCGAACGCAACCCCGACGGCGGCATGCACCACGTCTGCTACGAGGTCGACGATATCCGCGCCGCCCGCGATACGCTCAAGGCGGCGGGAGCGCGCGTGCTCGGCGACGGCGAGCCGAAGACCGGAGCGCATGGCAAGCCGGTGCTTTTCCTGCATCCGAAGGATTTTTCCGGCACCTTGGTTGAGCTGGAACAGCGTTGAGATGCCCATCACCACGGCCGTAGCGATCTTTTTTCTGATCTGGTGGGTGGTGCTGTTCGCGGTGCTGCCGTGGGGCATCCGCAGTCAGCATGAGGGGGGCGAAATCGTCCCCGGCACCGACCCCGGCGCCCCGGCGATCCCGAACCTCGCGCGCAAGCTCCTGTGGACCACGCTGGTTTCAGTCGCGATCTTTGCCGCCTGTTACGTGGTCTATGTCGATCGGCTGGTCAGCCTGGAAGGCTTGGTCCGGCCGTTCGGGATGCGGTGACCAAGGTCACGGGCAGACGGAACGGCTAGGAAGCTGCGGCAAAAAAATAGCAGGGCCAAAGCCCTGCCATAAAATCCTCATCTGATCCTTGATCCGCGCCCTCTTGCTCGCTTTTTTTAGGCTTGTCAGCACGGCGGCAGCGTTGATTTCGCGCCTTTAAAACCATCCTCCCAAGACCTGGACCGTCTTCCCGGACGTCAAGATCAGACTTGCAATACCGGGATCGCGCCAACCGTTGCTACTCGATCTTCGATCCATTGTCATCATCTTACCGGCGGTCGATGACAAAAAAATTTAACACTGGCGCCCGTTGGGCAAAAATTAACTCTGCTGGCGGCGACCAAGACCGGAGGGCCCCCTTGTATTTCCTGCGCCGTTGCGGATTCACTCCCCCACGGCACGATTCCGAAGCCCGCTCGCACGAACGGCCCCACCGTACCGCGCCCGGGCCGCAACCATGACCCCCGCCGACGAGTTTTTATGCGCCTTTCCCGTTACTTCCTGCCGATCCTGCGTGAAACGCCGAAGGAAGCGGAGATCGTCTCCCACCGCTTGATGCTGCGCGCCGGCATGATCCGCCAGGAGGCGGCCGGCATCTACGCCTTCCTGCCGCTGGGGCTGCGCGTCCTCAACAAGGTGTGCCGGATCGTGCGCGAGGAGCAGGATCGTTCGGGCGCGATCGAGCTGTTGATGCCGACCATCCAGTCGGCCGAGCTCTGGCGGGAGAGCGGCCGTTACGAGGCCTACGGCAAGGAAATGCTGCGCATCAAGGACCGCCACGAGCGGGAGATGCTCTACGGGCCAACGAACGAGGAAATGATCACCGAAATCTTTCGCGCCTTTGTCCGGTCATACAAGGATATGCCGCTCAATCTCTACCACCTGCAATGGAAGTTCCGCGACGAGGTGCGGCCGCGCTTCGGCCTGATGCGCGGGCGCGAGTTCCTGATGAAGGATGCCTACTCGTTCGACGTGGATTTTGCCGGCGCCAAGCACGCCTACAACCGCATGTTCGTCGCCTACCTGCGCACCTTCGCGCGGATGGGGTTGCAGTCGATCCCGATGGTGGCGGAGAGCGGCCCGATCGGCGGCAATCTCTCGCACGAGTTCATCGTGCTCGCCGACACCGGCGAGAGCGAGGTGTTCTGCCACCGCGACTACCTCGATTTCACGGTGCCCGGAGCGGACGTGAATTTCGGCGACGTCGCCGGCTTGCAGGCCATGGTCGACAAGTGGACGGCGCTCTATGCGGCAACCTCGGAGAAGCACGATGCCGCCGTTTTTGCCCAGCTTCCGCCGGACAAGCGGATCTCGGCGCGCGGCATCGAGGTCGGCCAGGTGTTCTATTTCGGCACCAAATATTCCGAGCCGATGAAGGCCGTGGTGGCCGGCCCCGACGGCATCGAGCGGCCGGTGCATATGGGGTCCTACGGCATCGGGCCGACCAGGCTGGTCGCGGCTTTGATCGAGGTCTTTCATGACGAGATGGGGATCAAGTGGCCGCAGGCCGTGGCGCCGTTCACGGTTGCGATCCTCAACCTCAAACAGGGCGCCAGCGAAACCGACCAGGCGTGCGAGCGGCTCTATGCCGCGCTCGCCGCCAAGGGGGTCGATGTGCTCTACCACGATCTCGACGAGCGGCCCGGTTCGAAATTCGCCGCCGCCGATTTGATCGGTATTCCCTGGCAGATCCTGGTCGGGCCGCGGGGGCTGGCCGAAGGCAAGGTCGAGGTCAAGCGCCGCTCCGACGGATCGCGGGAACTGATGAGCCCCGCGGACGCGCTGGCCCGGCTCGGCGCGTGAAACGGCCGGGCGAATGCAACGGCTGGGCGCATGAAGCTGTGCGCGGGCCTGGCTTGCCCTGCGATTTGGCGGCTTGATTAAGCCAGAATCATGTGAAACTCGGTGGTTCGCGGGGAAAGACTTAATGCAAGAGCCGACCGGCACCCATCCCTTCGCGCCTTTCGAGTGGATGCTGTCGCTGCGCTACCTGCGTGCGCGGCGCAAAGAGGGATTCATCTCGGTCATCGCCGGGTTCTCTTTTGTCGGCATCATGCTGGGCGTCGCCACGCTGATCATCGTCATGGCGGTGATGAACGGCTTTCGCCAGGAGCTTCTGCAAAAGATCCTCGGCCTCAACGGCCATCTCTTGATCCAGCCGCTGGAGTCGCCGCTGACCGATTGGCAGGCGCTGGCTGACCGCATTTCCAAGGTCCCCGGCATCCGGCTTGCCGCGCCGATCGTGGAGGGGCAGGCGCTGGCGTCGTCGCCGTTCAACGCCTCCGGCGTCTTGGTGCGCGGCATCCGCGCCGGCGATCTCGCCAGGCTGTCCTCGATCGCCAAGAACATCAAACAGGGCACGCTCGACGGCTTCGACGAAGGGCAGGGCATCGCCGTCGGCAGCCGGCTCGCCGAGCAGCTGTCGGTGCGCGCCGGCGACAATCTCACGCTGGTAGCGCCGCGCGGCGCGGTGACCCCGATGGGTACCACACCGCGCATAAAAGCCTACAAGATTGCCGCCGTGTTCGAGATCGGCATGTCGGAATACGACGCCGCCTTTGTGTTCATGCCGCTCACCGAGGCGCAGGCCTATTTCAATCGCGCCGGCGACGTGACCGCGATCGAGGTCTATACCGACGACCCGGACCGGGTCGATCGCTACCGCAAGCTTGTGACCGACGCCGCGGCGCGCCCGATCTACATGATCGATTGGCGCCAGCGCAACGCCACGTTCTTCAATGCGCTGCAGGTCGAGCGCAATGTGATGTTTTTGATCCTGACATTGATTGTGCTGGTGGCGGCGCTCAATATCGTCTCCGGCCTGATCATGCTGGTGAAGGACAAGGGCAGCGACATCGCCATCCTGCGCACCATGGGCGCGACGCAAGGCGCAATCATGCGCATCTTTCTCATCACCGGCGCCTCGATCGGCGTGGTCGGCACGGTGGTCGGCTTCCTGCTCGGCACGGTGATCTGCCTCAACATCGAGTCGATCCGGCACTTCCTGTCGTGGCTCACCAATACCGAGCTGTTCTCGCCCGAGCTTTATTTCCTGTCGCGGCTGCCTGCCGACATGAACGTCGGCGAAACCACGGCGGTCGTGGTCATGGCGCTCGGGCTATCGCTGTTGGCGACGCTCTATCCGTCGTGGCGGGCGGCGCGGCTCGATCCGGTCGAAGCCTTGCGCTACGAGTGATCGCACGCGATGGACGAGACCACCACGATAACCGAGCCAGCAAAGTCGACCGCCGACGACGAAGAGCGCCCGATCCTGTTCCTGCATCAGATCACCCGGCGCTTTCGCCAGGGCGATGCCACGCTCGACATTCTCAAGGGCGCCGAGCTTGCGGTGTGGGCCGGCCAGTCGATGGCGCTGGTGGCGCCGTCGGGCGCCGGCAAATCGACGCTGCTGCACATCGCCGGTCTCCTCGAAAATCCCGACGGCGGCGAAGTCTATATCGACGCGGTCGCCACCTCGCACATGACTGACATCCAGCGTACCCGCATCCGGCGCGCCGACATCGGCTTCGTCTATCAGTTTCATCATCTGCTGCCGGAGTTCTCGGCGTTGGAGAACGTGATGCTGCCGCAGATGATCCGCGGCCTGCCCGCCCGGGAGGCGCGGTCGCGCGCCACCGAGCTATTGAGCTATCTCGGCCTCAAGGAGCGGCTGACGCACCGGCCGGCGGAGCTGTCCGGCGGCGAGCAGCAGCGCGTCGCCATCGCGCGCGCCGTCGCCAACGCGCCGCGCATTCTGTTGGCTGACGAGCCGACCGGCAATCTCGACGTGCGCACCGCCGAGCGGGTATTCGCCACGCTCGGCCAATTGGTGCGCGCCTCCGGCCTTGCCGCCATCGTCGCCACGCACAACCTCGACATTGCCGCGCAGATGGATCGCCGCGTGACCATCCGCGACGGCGTGGTGGTCGAGCTGGCCTAAGCGGCTAGCGAGGCCGCCCGAAGCGGGCCTCGCTTTCATCCGTTGGCGCGGCCGATCAGCAGGGCGCGCACCAGCAGCGATAGGGCCCGCAAACCCAGTGCCTTCCCGGCGGGCAGTGGCGACCCCATACGCCGCCGCAGGCCGCCTTGTGGATGATCGTCGCGTTCTGCGCCTGCCCGTGGAGGCTCGCAGCTCCCGGCGCCTGGGTTTGCGCGCTGGCGACCGCCATCGATCCCAGCACGAATAAAGCTGCTGCCAAAGTCATTGTGATTTTTCGCATCAGATCCTCCTGTCTGGTGGTGATGGGTGGCAAGCTAAAACACGAACGCTACGGTACCGCGACAACGCGCGCATTCTGCCCGATTCCGCAACCGGCGGCGATGCTTTCATCTCCGCTGATCATTACTTGTACGGACAAAGCGCTTGCTTGGTTCACACGGTCGGCAGCATTTGAGCTAAAGCGGTATGCAGAGACCGGCGAAGGGCGCATATTGGCCGCATGAGCAAACCGCGGGTTACTTTCAAGTACAAGCGCGTCGCCGAGGACGACTGGCAGATCGAAGCCCATTATCCCGGTGCCGATATTCGCACCATCAAGGGGTTAAAGAGCAAAGCTGAAGCGGATGAGTGGCTGCAAGGAAGCCGCCGCATCGATTGGCTGCGATCGCAGGGCTATGCGAAATGAGTAGGGCCATCTGTCAGGGAGATAGGGCAGCTATGGAATGGTCCTCGATGCCGTGCCATAGTTTAAGGTATGGATGAGGAGCTTTCATTCCGCTGCGAGGCGCGCCGCCGCGACCATGGCGGCTGGATCTACTGGATTTACCAGGAAGACGAGCCGCGCGAGAGCTCGCGGGAATCCTACACCTCTGAGCACGAAGCCTTGCTCGCTGGGTTCGAGCGAATGGAAGACCTCAAGCGGCAGCACTCGTCCGTGAAGGGCCATCGCTAAGCCCGCGCCGGTGCGGTCCTGCGGTTTGCATCAGGCCATCTTCCGGGCCGCTGGAATTTATATCTGTTAAAGCGCATAGTGGCTTTGTTCTACCTATGGAGGCGTCCCCCATGCCTCTGACAGGAGCGGTCCCGGAAGGACAGAGTTTCTTTTGCCCGCATTGCGGGGCGCTTTATGCGGTGACCCATACGCGGTTGACTAGCCCCGACAGCAATGTCGCGAAATGCGTCGTTTGCGGGCAAATCATGTCGAGGTGGGACTCAACCGACGTCCCGACCTTCAAACTCATCCATCGGCCTGAAGACGCGTAAGCGTTCCTGCAAGCGCCGGAAGCACGTCGCCGTCGACTGAGGCGGCCGATACCTTATCTTCGCCCAGCGCCATGCCAGCGCATTTTGCTCATCAGCGCTTTCAATAACAAAAAGCTCATGCAACATTGCCGCCGTCTTGAAACAAGCCGCGTTTCACCTTGGCGTGACGGATCGCCTTTGAGAGGTTGGCGCAACCGGCAGAGCATCGGGCAGGGAGCCAGTCATGACGAAACGCGAGCGGTTCGTAACGCCGGTGACGTGCCCGCAGTGCGCACTCAACGGCTCGGCAACGTGGGAAGAGGGCGAACGCGGAGATCTGGAAACGATCATCAAAAGCGTATCCGACGGCTTCAGGATCGACCGTGGCACGGAGATTTATTGCGCCGGCTGCGGGGTGAAGGCGATTGTTGGTCGAACCTTGAGCCGATCCGAGATGAAATGACCCCACTGGCCCCCTTGGGTAGTGGGTCAGTTTGAATACGGCAGCCAAAACGGCTTGCCAGCCCCGCTGAAGGGCGCATATTCGGCCTCATGGCGGATCCCGACGAAGAACCAGTCATGATGCCCTACCGGGACCCGGCGGGGACGGGTTGGCACGTCATCGTAAGATATCACCAGGGCCACGAGCGGCGTATCGAGGGCTTTGCCACCAAAGATGAGGCTGTGGATTGGATATCTGCCAATTCAAAGCAGGTGGATAAGCAGCCGTGATGCCAGCAGGCGCCCAAACGCCCTAGGGTTTTCAGCTAAGCCGACAAACTGGTTGGGTACAACATTCGCGCGTGACGCCTGCGATAACCGCTGGCGTGACGGATCGGCTTTGGGAAATGGTTGATGTTGTCGATATGCTCGATGCGTTTGAAGCGAAGCGGAAGCGGGCAGCAAAGCCGATATTTGAGGCAGAGCAATGGGCCATCGGTGGCGGCTTCTATGTGCGCGCGACGCTGGAAGACGGGACCGTTGAGCGGATCGAAGGATTTGCGACGGAAGGCGAGGCGGGACGTTGGATCAAGAATGAATCAGTGGCTTGGCTTTCGGAAAAGCGGCGCCGGATTGCAAACTAATTGGCGCTTGGAGCTATCGTGATGACTACCGTTGGCCCAGTATCCAAAATAGATATTTTGTGATCGGGAGGGGGAGCCATCATACCGATTGTGTTGCGCCGTGCGATGTTGAACCCGCGGCTCTGTAAGAATTTCTGGTATTGATCGGCAACTGTCTGATCACTCTGAGAACCGATAGACTGCAATGTAATTGGCTTTCCTGTCGGAATCTTGCTGGCAAGTTCTTCGCCAATTGCCGGATCAAAAGCTAATCTGATCGGACCAACATTGATCGTGTTGTTTCCCCCGCTTTGATTCCATGTATTTATGGTTGGACCACCTTGTGCCACGATAATAGTCTCCACTGGATTGAGTTGATCTCCGGTGGGCTGAGCTTTTGCCGCTCTAAGATCAAAGGCGACGTATCCGGCATATACAAATACGCACGCACCAATGAGAGCACCCGCCGGAACAAGAAGAAGATTGCGCGTCAGCATAGACGGCTGAGCTATGCGCGGAAGTTGGTGACGGCGTGAAGGGGTAAGGCGGCGTATCGTGGGGGTGTTCGAGGCCTCCACTTCTCCACTGAAGGAGTGATACGCCGTGACCCAGGATAATATCATCAAGCTG
>JBEKWO010000128.1:0-9081 GCA_049512975.1 Xanthobacteraceae bacterium
CCGCCGCCAGAACCATCGAAGCCCTCATCGCAGCAATCGCCGAAGCCCTCACCAAGGTTAGTCCGCAAGAGTGCGAAAACTACCTCACAAACCAAGGCTATCGCCGCCAATTATGAAAGTGCTCTAGATCAAACAACCTCTGGTCTTTAGGGTCGATCTTCTTTCTAGCGAGCATTCGAGAGTCCTCGCGGGAATGTCGCGAGCCCTCGGCGCCTTCAGCGAGACCGCACCGATGCCTCGCAATCGGCGTGTCATGATTTCGCTCCCTGCCAAGCGCACCTGAACGATCATGCACGCCAAGCGGCGTTAGGGGACCACAATGGACCTCGGGGATTGGCTGCGGAGGCTCGGCCTGGAAAGGTACGAGGAAGCATTCCGCAAAAACGAGATTGACGACACGATCCTGCCGAGCTTGACGGCGGAGGACTTGAAGGAGTTAGGCGTCGGCATTCTCGGGCATCGTCGTAAGCTGCTCGACGCCATTGTTGCACTGCGCGCTGATGCGGACGCAAGAGCATCGCCACCCCCCGACGCAGTTGCGACAACCGGCGGGTCTGTCGGGGATACCGCTGAGCGCCGCCAAGTCACGGTGATGTTCTCCGACCTTGTCGGTTCGACGGCACTCTCCGCACGCATGGACCCCGAGGATTTGCGCGAGGTCATTTCGGCCTATCAGAAATGCGTCGCCGAGACGGTGCAGCGCTTCGGCGGTTTCGTCGCGAAATACATGGGCGACGGCGTGCTGGTTTATTTCGGCTATCCGCAGGCCTATGAGGACGAAGCCGAGCGGGCGGTACGGGCGGGGCTGGAGCTGGTCGCGGCGGTGGCAGGGCTCAAGACGCGCGCTGCGCTGCAGACCCGTGTCGGCATTGCGACCGGGCTCGTTGTCGTCGGCGACCTGATCGGAGCGGGGGACGCGCAGGAGCGCGGCATCGTCGGCGAGACGCCGAACCTCGCCGCGCGCCTGCAAGGGATCGCCGAGCCGAACACGGTGGTCATCGCCGAGGACACGCGAAAACTTCTCGGCAATCTCTTTGAATTCGAGGACCTCGGGCCGAGGGAGCTCAAGGGCATCGCTGGGCCGGTGCGGGCCTGGGCGGCGCTGCGGGCGAGCTCGGCGGAAAGTCGCTTCGAGGCGCTGCACACGACCGGTCTGACTGCCTTGGTCGGGCGGGAAGAAGAACTCGAATTGCTACTGCGGCGCTGGTCGAGAGCAAAGTCCGGCGAAGGTCAGGTGGTGCTGCTCTCCGGCGAGGGAGGTATCGGCAAATCGCGGCTCACAGCCGCGCTGCTGGAACACCTCGCCACCAAACCGCACACGCGGTTGCGCTATTTCTGCTCGCCGCAGCACACCGACAGCGCGCTTTATCCGATCATCGGCCAGATGGAACGCGCCGCTGGACTGGGGTACGACGACAAACCGCAAGCGAAGCTCGACAAGCTCGATGCGGTGCTGGCACAGACCTCGACCTCCGTCCAGGACGCGGCGCTCTTTGCCGAGATGCTGTCGCTACCGAATGATGGACGCTATCCCGCGCTCGCGTTGACCCCGGAACAGCGCAGGCAAAGAACGCTGGAAGCGCTGACGTCGCAACTCGCGGGATTGGCAAGCCAGCAACCGGTGCTGATGATCTTCGAGGACGTCCAGTGGATCGACCCCACGAGCCTGGAGGTGCTTGGCCGGACCGTGGACCGAATTAGAACCCTACCGGTGCTGCTCATCGTAACTTTCCGCCCCGAATTCAACCCGCCGTGGGTGGGACAGTCGCGTGTAACGAGCGTGACGCTCAACCGGCTTGGAGAGCGTGAAGCAGCGGCCATCATTGCGCGCCTTGTCGGCAACAAGGAGCTACCGGCGGACGTGATGGCGGAGATCGTGGAGCGCACCGACGGCATTCCCCTGTTCGTGGAGGAGATGACGAAGGCGGTGCTGGAGGCGGAGGGCGAGGGCGAAGCGCGGCGCACAGTTGCGGCGGTTCCGTCCCCGGCCCTGGCAGTGCCCGCAAGTCTGCACGCCTCGCTGATGGCGCGGCTGGACCGGCTTGGCCCCGCCAAGGAGGTAGCGCAGATCGGGGCGGCGATCGGGCGGGGGTTCTCCCATGCCCTGCTGGCTGCAGTGGCACGCAAGCCCGAAGCTGAGCTGAGCGCGGCGCTGGAGCGTCTGATTGGGGCCGGTTTGCTGTCCCGGCAGGGCGTGCCGCCGTATACGACTTATCTGCTCAAGCATGCCCTGGTGCAGGACGCGGCCTACGGCACGCTGCTGCGCGAGCCGCGACGCGCGCTTCACGCCCGCATCGCCGAAACCTTGGAGAGCCAATTCGCGGAAATCGCCGAAAATCAGCCGGAGCTGCTGGCGCGTCACTGCACTGTGGCCGGCCTCATCGAGAAGGCTGCGGGCCTATGGGGCAAGGCCGGACAGCGGTCGCTGGCGCGCTCGGCGCTGATCGAAGGCGTAGAGCAGCTCAGGCGGGCCCTCGGTCAGATTGCCGCCTTGCCCGCCACTCCGGCGCTGCGCCGCGAGCAAATCAAGCTGCAGGTCGCGCTCATAAACCCAATCACCCATCTCAAAGGGTATGCCGCTCCTGAAACCAAGGCGGCTGCGGAGCGTGCGCGTCTCCTGATCGAACAAGCCGAAGCGCTCGGCGAGCCTCCCGAAGACCCGCTGCTGCTGTTTTCCGTCCTCTACGGCTTCTGGGTCGCGAGCTTCGTGGCGTTCAACGGCGACGTGATGAGCAACCTTGCGACGCAATTCCTGGCGCTCGCAGAGAAGCAAGGCGCGACAGTTCCGCTCATGGTAGGGCATCGCGTCACGGGCATGTCCTTGCTGTGTACGGGCGACATCGCGGCAGGCCGGGCGCACTTTGATCAGGCCATCGCGCTTTACGATCCTGCCGCGCATCGTCCGCTGGCGACGCGATTTGGCCAAGACGTCCGGGTGGGAATCTTGGGCTATCGGTCGGCGGCCCTGTGGATGCTTGGCTATCCAGAGGCCGCGCTCGCAGACTCGGACCAGGCGATCAGTGATGCGCGCGAGATCGGCCAAGCTGCTACTTTGATGTACGCGCTGGGCCACGCACCGTTCACCTATTTCGACTGCGGAAACTACGCGAAAGCAATGGCGGTCGTCGATGAACTTGCCGCTTTGGCGGACGAAAAAGGCGCCTTGTTCTGGAAGGCCCGCGGAATGTTGTTGCAAGGTTCGCTTTTGGCACTGACCGGCAAAGCCTCCGACGCAGTTCAAATGATAGCCTCCGGAATCGCCGCCATACGCTCAACCGGAGCAACACGGCTGCTGCCAATCTATTTGGCGCACTTGGCACGCGCCCATGCGGACCTTGGCCTATTCGATGACGCTTGGCGCAGCATTGGCGAAGCGATGACGGCGATCGAAACAACCAAGGAAACGTGGTTCGAGGCCGATATCAATCGCATGGCCGGGGAAATCGCGCTCAAGTCGCCGCAGCCAGATACTTCGAAAGCGGAAGCGTATTTCGAGCGGACGCTCGCGGTTGCGCGTGCGCAGCAAGCGAAGTCATGGGAGCTGCGCGCGGCGATGAGCATGGCCCGGCTCTGGCGCGATCAGGGCAAGCGCGATGAGGCCCGCGATCTTCTCGCTCCGGTCTATGGCTGGTTCACCGAAGGCTTCGACACGCTCGATCTGAAAGAGGCCAAGGCCTTGCTCAACGACCTGCACGCCTGACAACCAATTTTAAAACCGCCTATAAACGCCTACGTTCCCAGACTAGACCAGATTTGCTTCCGTTGAAACTCGTCAAATTTGCTGCGGTGCGTTGGTCGCTATTCGCCCTTCACGTCACTTGCTGCGACGCAGCGATATGTCCGGAGTTGAGGTCAAAGCAGACTCGAAATCGATGGCTTCGTTCGGTCGCTGTTGACCCAGAGCAGACGTCGCACCCGAAACACGTCTACCGCGCTTCGAACATAAATAAGGCTGCTTCTGTTAGGTTCAAGCTGCTGATTGTCCCGCGGCACACTCGGGTAGGCCGGCAGAGACAAGGAGTTCGATCAGCTTCCGCTTAGTCATGGGGTCGAGGTAGAATTCGTGAAATTCGACATAATCAGTTGTCAGGTCGGGGGCGTTGGCAATTGCTTCAGCGACGATCTCGCGCGCTCGGGCAGTCTCGCCCAGCGCCGCATGCGCGGCCGCGCCGTATAAGCGCGATCGGCGAGTCTGAAAAGTCAGGTGGAGCGCTGCCTCGATCGATTCCCGAAACTGCCCGAGATTGTAGAGCACCGCGACGCGCTCCTCGACGCACCACACATGCAGAAACGGGTCTAGTTCGGCAGCCTCGTTGAGCAGTTGCAGCGCACGCTCTGGCTCACCCGAGAAGTTGTAGAACGCCGCCGAGCGGCCTTTGACGTAGGCGTCCGACGGGCTTAGCGCCATTGCTTTCTCGTGGTATTTCCGCGAGGCCTCAAAGGCACCGCGGTGCGTGAGGATCGAGCCCATCACCCGATTGGCTTCCGGATCGTTGGGGTCGAGTTCGAGCGCACGCTGGGTGCGCCGCTCGCCGTCCTCCCAATCGAATTCCGGCAAACCGGAACGAGCACAGACCCACATAGCGCGCGGACGGGCGAAGTTCGCGTCTGCTTCGATGGAGCGCTCGAACCAGTGGATCGCCTGGCGCAAGTTCTCGTCGACCACCCCGCCGAGGCGATGATATTCGAGCCCGCGTAAGTAAAACTCATAGGCGGTCATCGACTCGGGCTTGATCCGGCGCGCGGCCACAATATCACTTTCCTCAATGCGGCCCAGCACCGTCGAAGCAATGCGCGAGACCAACTCGTCGAGTCGGCCGACCAGGCTTTCAAGGCTCTCATTGAGCCGATCGCTCCAAACCATTCCGCCGGTCTCGGTCTCTGAGAGCGATAGGCTCAAGCGGATCTGCGACGCGAGTTGGCGAATCGTGCCGGTGAGCACGTAGCGCACGCCGAACCGATTGCCCACGGATTGCGGATCACACGAGGTGGCGGCGAGGACCCGGGTCGCCGAGCGCGAAGTAACGAATAGCTTCTTGAATCGACCGAGTTCGAAAATCAGCTCCTCGGTGACGCCCTCCGCCAAGTACCTCTGATCCTCGTCAGCGGACGCAACCTCGATGGGCATGACGGCCAGCGAATGAGGTCGCTTCGCCTGCATTGGCGTCGGCTGAGTCGGGGCTATCTGGTAGACGTGGCGGGTTATCTCGCCGCGCAGGCGGTAAATGCGGACCGGTTGAACAATATTGCGGAAGCTCTGCTCGCCGCGGTCGTCGAAGGCGAAGGGCGAGTTGCGGCGTATCTGCTCGAAAAGCGTGGCGCTAACGTCAATGGCGTCCGGGTCGGCCGCCTGCTGAATGCGGGCGGCCAGGTTGACGCCATCGCCCACGAGATCGTCGTTTTCTACTAGCACGTCGGCAAGATGCAAACCAAAGCGCATGCGCAATGGCCGCTCATCGCCTTGCCCGGCCAGCAGCAGCCCAGCCCGAATGCCCACGGCGCTTCGCACTGCGTTGATCGGACTCGCAAATTCGACGAGCACCGAGTCACCCATCGCCTTGAACAGCCGGCCATCGCATTTGGCAATCTCGGCGTCGATTAAATTGCGGCAGTTGGCGAGCCGCTGAGCGGTCCCGTCCTCATCGGCCTCCATCAAGCCCGAATAGCCGACTACATCAGCGACCAATATCGCCGCCATCCGCCGTTTCATAGGAGCAAGCCTCCTCCTAAGAGGGCCTAGCATACTCTTTTTTTGCAATGTGATCCCGGCAAGGAGGGGGCTTTTTGGGTGCGTTAGACAGCGGTTTATCCGGCATTTTGAAACTCAGGCGTGGTGTAAACCGGAAGTCCTCCCCGCACGTTTGAAATGACGTGAATGACCCGAAACGGACATCGCGCCATCCCGTCGCCGGAACTTGCTTCCTTCGGCGCAGAAGGATGCGTCCAACTCTCGCATCTACGACAAGGCAAGCTCAATCGATTGTTCTACGGTCAATCCGTGCCCCGCTTTCCACTCGGCGTCGAAGGCTGCTGCTGGCATTCTAGCGCGGAGGTTCTCGACTGCGCTTTGGTATTCAGCGATCGAAGCGCGTGAATCAAGGTGTGCATTGATCGAACCAAATGCTTTGTCGCGCGCGTCGAGTGCGCCGACCAACTGCGCAGCGATCGTGAATTGGTCTCGCGCAACATGCAAAATCGCAATATAGACGAGGTCCCTCATAACCCACACCGAGGTTGTAAATGTCCGATACAGTGCAAGGCTCTCTTTGAAATGGTCAAGCGCCGGATCAAAATCGTTCTGACGCAGGGCGAGCCTGCCTTGGAGCCAGAGAGTTTCTGCAATGCTGTTGCGGTTGTCGGCGCCTCTCACCAGAGCCAGACTCTGGTCGAGGTAGGACTTGGCTGCAACAAAGTCACCTTGCAATATCGCCGCCAAACCTAGATTCCCGGCGCACCGCCCGAGCAGCGTAGCATCGCCGCCAATCCGCTCGGCTTGTGACATACCTTCACGTAGCGCCAATTTTGTTGCGAGGTAATCACCAACCCGTTCGGCTTGCGCCATGCCTTCACGTAGCGCCAATTTTGCCCCTTCGTAATCACCGACGCCGATTTTGTACACGCCGTACCAAGCATAGGCATGCACGGCGCCATACACGTGGTCGATCGCGCGGGCGAGTTCTATGCTCTCCTCGAAATACGAAGCGGCGGTGCCGTCCAACTTCGGATAGTTCAACCAGCCTATGAGCCACAGGGCATCGATTATTCCTTCCTTGTAGTCGAGTGATCGGGCGAGGCGCAGGCTATCCTCTGCAAAACTCCGGGCCTGCGTCGGATCATAATAATTTGTGATGTGTCCGATAACGAACAACGTACGTGCGCGAAGTGGGGTGCCGTCTTCAGTGCCCGATACTGCGAGGAGGCGTTTCAACCAGCCATTCGCCTCACGCCAATAGACGCGGGCTACCCAATAGCGGTGCAACGATTTGCCCATACGCATTCCGTCACGCACTCGCGTTGGCGAGAGCGAATGCTCAAGGGCCGCGCGCAGGTTGTCCAGCTCGACCTCGGCTTTAGCGTACCAGCGAACCTGGTCGGGGCCTAAGAAACGCGGCTCCAACCACTCGGCCTGTCTGGTGAAAAACGTGAGATGCCTGTTGCCGATCTGTTCGACCTCATTCGCGTCAACCAGCTTTTCACGGCTGTATTGTCTCATCGTCTCGAGCATGCGGTAGCGCGGCTCGACTGCGAGGTCGTCCAGGATGACGAGCGATTTGTCGACAAGGCGTGTGAGCGTATCAAGCACCTCCGCTGAATCAACTCCATCACCCGCGCATACCGCCTCTGCCGCTTCCAACGTCCAGCCGCCGGAAAATACCGACAGACGACGTAGCATTACGCGTTCAACCTCCGGCAACAGACTGTGGCTCCAATCGATGGTCGACCGCAGTGTTTGCTGGCGCGGCAGTGCGGTACGGCTCCCGCCGGTCAGCAGACGGAAGCGATCACCGAGACGCTCGGCAATCTGTTCGACCCGCATGGCCTTGACCCGGGAGGCCGCTAGTTCGATGGCAAGTGGGACTCCATCGAGACACCAGCAAATTTGAGAGACCGAGGGCGCATTGTCGTTTGTGACCTGGAACGAGGCGTTGGCAAACCTTGCGCGCTCGATGAACAGTCGCACGGCGGCAAATTGTGTCAGTTGCAAGATGGATGTCTGCGCCTTGGGATCAGGCGTTGGTAGCGGCGACACTCGCCATGCGAGTTCTCCACCAATTGTAAGGGGTTCGCGGCTGCTCGCGAGAATGCGCGTCTCATGGCTAGTTCGCAGCACCGAGTCAGCGAAGTGGGCACAGGCCTCGACCAAATGCTCACAATTGTCGAGGATGATCAGCAACTGCCTCTGGCACAGGAAGTCGAGCAACGTCGTAAGCAGTGGCTTGTCTGGCTCCTCCCGCAGACCCAAGGCAGTAGCAACGGCGCTCGGCACAAGCGCAGCGTTAGCCAGGGGCGCAAGTTCGACAAACCAAGCGCCATCCTTGAACCTGTCTAGAACGCTGGCAGCAACTTGCAGCGAAAGACTGGTCTTGCCAATGCCGCCGGAGCCAACCAACGTCAGCAGGTTCGTTGTCTCCAAAAGATCCCTGACCTGCGACACATCCTGGTCCCGGCCGAGGAAGCTTGTGCTGCGCAAAGGCAGATTGTTGGGGATTGCGTTCAGCGATTGCAGGGCCGGAAAGTCTTGCCGCAGACCCGGTGCAACGACTTGCCAGAGGCGCTCAGGATTGATCAGGCCCTTGAGGCGATGCTCGCCCATCTCGCGCAGCGTCAATCCGCTCGGAAGTTGATCGCGCAAGAGTTCCGCAGTGGCCGTCGACAACAAGATCTGTTGGCCATATGCGGCGGACATGACGCGCGCGACGCGGTTGACCGTGGTGCCAAAATAATCGCCATCGCGCTCTTCGGCGGCCCCGGTATGCAGACCAATCCGGACTTTGATGGGTGTGTCGCGCCAATCTTTAGCCTGCATGATGCGCTGCGCGGCCGTCGCCGCCGCCAGCGCGTCTGACGCTGTCGCGAAGGCCGCACAGAAGGCGTCTCCGACCGTCTTGAATATGAAACCGGAATGCGCGCCGATGACCTCGCGAAGCACAGCATTGTGACGTGCCAGCGCTAGCCTCATGGCTTCGGGGTACCGTTCCCAAAGAGTCACGCTTCCCTCGATATCGGTGAACACAAAGGAGACGGTTCCGGTCGGAGGATGAGGCATGGGATAACTCAGCGAGGAAATGCAACTTTCTACATCAAGGACGAACAAAATGCTGCTAGTAAAACGGTATCTCGGGTGGGTGGCAATGTCGCCTAATGGCCCATCTCTGCCGCGCCGACCTCGCGCCTCCGTGTCCGTTATTGGGAGTCTAGCTGCCGCGCGGCTCAACGCTCGGGGCGGCAGTTGATGACCCAAAGCGCCGTTCCGGCGCCATCCGTTGCCGCATTGCAAAAGCCTCACCCTCAACCATAAACTCGGGCCGCAATCACGAGGGGTTGGGTATTCAATGGCGGAAGAGCGCCTTCACAGGCGGC
>JBEKWO010000129.1:0-9011 GCA_049512975.1 Xanthobacteraceae bacterium
CGCTACATCGCCGGCACCGCATGGTCCGCCAAATGCTACATGAACATGCGACCTCTCTATCAGCCGCAGGTCATGCAAACCGAAGCCGTCGCCTGATCAAATGTGCGAAAGATTCTGGACACTACCACGTCACGCTTGGCGGTTGTGGTCCTAATCGTTTCGTACTCCGTGACATGGCGGATGGCGGCCTCGCCTGATCAATGCATGTGCGTCGGTTAGGCGCGCTCCAGCCAGTTCCGCTTTTGCTCTGATGGCTGCCAAAATGCTGTGGCGCGGTAACGTCAAAAGGGGCCAATCGCGTGCACTGCTGCAATGCACACGCCACTTCCGAGTTGGGTGAAAAGCGGACGAGACAGCTGCAATTTGTGATGTCTGCTCCTCCCCCGAAAGCAGCCATTACCTGCCACGTTTTATGAGTGCACCCCTCATGAGTCCGCGGCGGCCCGCTTGGCGGCCGGTTCGTCACCAGCTGAATTTGTAGTTGATGCCGGCGCGGACGATGTTCTCGGTGAGAGAAACGCTGGTGGGATTACCGCTCGTCGAGCAACTCCCTACCGGGCAAGACTGACTGCCGAGGTTGACGTAGAGGTACTCGATCTTGGCCGTCCAGTTCGGGGCAATGGCGGCTTCGATACCGGCGCCGGCGGTCCAGCCGACTTGCGTCGTGCTGTTAAAGGGCAGGGCGCCGGAATTGGCTTGCAGATTGCCGAACGCGCCACCGGCGGTGCCGTAGAACAGGATGCGATCGAACGCATAGCCGGCGCGGCCGCGCGCCGTGGCGAGCCAGTCGCTCTGGGTTGTGCAACCGAACCCACAGTTGGTGTAGGTGGTGCCGCTCAGGTTCGTCCAGTCGCCATCGCCTTCGATGCCGAACACGAACTGGCCCCACTGGTAATTGGCGCCGAGCGTGCCGCCGGCGAGAAAGCCGTTGGTGCTGAAGTTGCCGGTCGGTCCTGGGATAAAGCCTGGTTCGTTGAAATTGCTGCTGCCGAAGGCATAACCGCCGTTGAGGCCGACATAGATGCCGGTCCAGGTGAACACCGGTGCGGGGACCGGAACGTAAGCGGCCGGCGCCCGCGGCGGTCCCGGCTGCGGCAGATCGGCGGCGAGTGCTTGTCCGCCGGCGGCGAGGGCGAACCCGCCGGCCATCAACAAACGCTTCATGGAACTAATCCCCTTCGTTACCCGCGACCGCGATGGGCCGCCCACCAAGTACAAAAGAGCGGTTATCCGAATCCGTTCCGGCTCTT
Source organism: Xanthobacteraceae bacterium (assembly GCA_049512975.1). Lineage (GTDB taxonomy): Bacteria > Pseudomonadota > Alphaproteobacteria > Rhizobiales > Xanthobacteraceae > BOG-931. The sequence continues at coordinate 1,251 of JBEKWO010000129.1, forward strand.
TCCCCTTAGAGTCTTATACGCGCGGACGATGGCGCGACGATGCGGAAACGATGGCGCAACGATGGCACGGCGCGGGTGGAGCGATCCCCTCGCACCGGCAAAGAAAAAGCCCCGGGTTTTGCCCGGGGCCTTGGTTGCTCGCGAACTCACGCACCCCACTCAAATCTCCACAGGACTGGGAAGGGTTAGCGATATTGCCGCGGCCGCCGTGCCACCACAGGATGGATGCTTAGCTTGGCGAGGGTCTCCGCGGAGGCGACGAAGAGACCAGGAGGAATCCGCCGCGCCTCCATTAGTTCCGAATATATCTGATCCTGGGCATCCACGTTGAGACCCATGCCGGCCAGGTATTGCAGGCGCAGGTCGCGATCTGTGTTGATGGCGGCGCCCTTTAGCCACGTCGCAAGATCGGGACCGCGCCCGGCATAACTTGACAGCAAATCGACCGCCGATACGAAGCCGATATCGCGCAGGGACTTGGCCGCACGTGTGTTGTCGGCGCGATTAAATCGCTCCACCACCTCGTCGACATTGATCGGCACGGGATCGATCTGGCCCAACAGCACCACGTCGCCGCCGCCTTCTCGGTCATTGATCCAAACGATGCCATCCGGAAAGACGGCGAAGAAGGTTGCCATCTCGCTCTTGACCGCCTCACTCGTGCTCTCGTACAGCGGAACCCACTGCGTGACCACTCCGCCCGGCTTGAGATGGCGCTTCACCAGTTCGAAATACTCGCGCGTATAGAGCGTGGCCGCGCCCTTGACCCAGGGGTGAATCGGGTCGCTGGTGATGATGTCGAACTTCTCCCTGGAAGACAGGATGAAGCTGCGGGCGTCGTCGTAAACGATCTCGACCCGCGGGTCTTTCACCACGTTGTAGTTCTCCTTGCTGAAATAGCCCGAGACCATCCGCGGGATAAGCGGTTCAATTTCGCAGATCACGATGCGTTCAATCTCGGGATAGGTGACGAAGGTGCCGGCCGTGACCCCAGCGCCGAAGCCGACAACGAGCACGGACCGCGGTTTTGCATTTAGCAGCGCCGCCAGGTGGCCGAGCATGCGCTGCAGGCGCATGTCGATCGGATGGGTTCCTGCTTCGGTTTTACCGCTGACATGAAAATAGCGAATCCCGTTCTGGTCCTCTGACACCGCGACCGAGGCATTCATGCCCTCGCCGATGTAAAGCATGTTCGGCTCGTAGTCCTGGTTCATGATCGTGCGGCCGAAAGCGTAGAGCTCGCCGGGGACGGGCGGCGCGCCGTAGGCAAGCGCCGCGGCCACGACCGGGACGGCAACGATGGCGCCGAGGACCGCAGAGAGCGGCAGACGCCGGCCGGCCGCCGGGATGCCGCTACGCAGCCTCGTCAGCAAGATCAGCATTGCGGCAACCGCTGCAACGGCAATCAAGATGCGCTGCGCCCATAACGTGCCGACGGCCGGGATCACGATGATGCTGAAGGTTACCGCGCCGACGATTGCGCCAACCGTATTCGCCGCATAAACGGCGCCGACCATGCGTCCCGAATCTTTGTGCTGCGGAGCCGCAGCCGCGAGCGCAAGCGGGAAGCTCGCCCCCCAGAGGCAGGCCGCCGGCAGCACGGCCCATAGGCAGCGCGCCAGATCGAGCTGGAACGTCAGCCACGGATTGATGCTGAACCGGGGATCGACCGGCCAGTAAGGCAGCCAGGCGTCGACGCTGAATGCGGCCCAGGCGATGGCGGCGACCAGGAAAAATTGGCACCAGCCAAGCATGACAAGCGAATTTCTTCCGCCGCGCGCAAGCAGCGATCCGGCACTGCTCCCGAGTCCGAGCCCGAGCAGAAACACCGCCAGAATAATCGAAAAGGTATAGACCGACGCGCCGAGGAGCAGCGACAACAGCCGCGTCCAGACAACCTGTGCGCCGAGCGCGGTCAATCCCGACAGCGCGATCGTCAGGTAAACGGCGGCGGCTTCCAATCGCGGCGGTGCGCGATCGGCGGCAGCCGGCGCGGCCGGCGCGTGATGCGCAGCAACTGCCGCCAGCGAAAACGCGAGCGCGGCGCAAAGCGCGTTGACTGCGGCGGCGACGAAGGTTGCGGTCGCCATGTCATATAACCGCAGCAGGTAGAACCCGGCGAGCAGGCAGCCAAATACAGCGCCGCCCAGGTTGCCGGTATAGAGAATGCCGAGCCAGGACACGCCGTAGGACGTGTTTTCGACCCAGCGGGCCGCGCACGGCAGGGTCGCGCCCATCAGTACCGTCGGCGCCAGCAGGAATGCCGCACACAGCAGCGCTCGGAACAGCATACCATTGAAGCCGTGACCGCCGACGCTCGCGTAAAGGTCCGCTGCCGGGGGAAGAAGATACAAGATCGCAATTGCGAGCAGGCCGATGCCAAACTCCATGGCCGCATAGACCCGAAGCGGATGCAGGGAGGCGGCAATGATGCGAGCGAAGGCGAGGCTGCCGAGGCACATCCCGCCCATAAAAGTTCCCAATAGCACCGCGAGTGAGACTGCCGTCGAACCAATGACGAATGCGAGGAGCTGGAACCAGACGATCTCATAGATGAGTGCGGCCAAGCCACTGCCGACAAAAAAACAGAGAACGAGCGGGTAGAATTTGCCGGTTGCTGCAGAGTGCGGCGTTCGCTTGATGTCGTTCATCGACACCCCTGACGCTCTTACCCTCATCGAGGGCGACCATCAAAAAGATGGTCACATAAGAAAGGGGAATAGAGCCGCGCAAATTGGCCGGCGGCTTGAGCGCCCACAAGAGGGCCTGGATGGCCCTCTTGTCGCTTTGTCTGATCGCAGGCTCAGAACCTGAACCTGTTACCAGAATTTATAGTTGATGCCGGCGCGGACGATGTTTTCCGTGAATGTGACGGTCGTCGCACTGCTGCCGGGGAGCGAACAATTCCCCACCGCGCAAGACTGATTGCCGAGATCGACGTAGAGGTACTCGACCTTGCCGGTCAAGTTCGGCGTGAAGGCGAATTCGACGCCGCCACCGGCGGTCCAGCCCATCTGCGTCGAGCTGCTAAAGGGCAGGGTGCTGTAAGCAGCTTGGACATTGCCGAAAGCGCCGCCGCCCGTCCCATAGATCAGGATGCGGTCAAACGCATAGCCGGCGCGGCCGCGCACCGTCGCGAGCCAATCGCTCTTGGTTTCGCAACCCGCGCCGCACCCAGTGCCACCGGTGACGAAGGTCGTGCCGTTGAGGTTTGTCCAATCGCCATCGCCCTCGATGCCGAGCACGAACTGGCCCCACTGGTAGTTGCCACCGAGCGTGCCGCCGCCGAGCCAGCCGCTCGTGCTGAAGTTGCCGGTCGGTGCCAAACCGGGGGTGGTCCAACTGCTGTCGCCGAAAGCATAACCGCCGTTGACGCCGACATAGATGCCGGTCCAGCTGAACACCGGGACCGGGACCGGAACGTAGGTGGCCGGCGCCCGCGGCGGTGCCGGCTGCGGAAGATCGGCCGCGAGTGCTTGTCCCCCGGCTGCGAGCGCAAGCGCTGCAGCAAGCAAAATCCGTTTCATGCTAAACTCCCATCCCATCCATCACGCGCGCAAACGCCATTGTTGTCCGTCTGTTAGCGTTACGCAAGCGTTTCTGCCGATCAGCCTTACGCAACAGTTACTGCTGCGCTTAGCGGCCAATCTAGCAATTCATGCGCCGGATTACCGTGCCCGAAAGGCCACAACAGCCGCGAACTTCGCGGTAGGTCCGTGGCGGTAAAGAGGCTGAAGTAGGGCGGAACGCGCCGCGGCGGTCCGCTGTACCGGCTGCAAAACCCGGCCTATCCTTGCGCCGCGAGGTTTGCGGGGGGGAGCCATGATGGCAAAGCTTTGGCGTCAGCGCCTGACCTATCTGGCGATGTCCGTTTTTGTCGTCTGGCAGACCCTTGCCATGGTCGTGGCGCCGGCGCCCGGCAGCAGCGACCTGGCCAAGGGGCTGCGCACGGTGCTGGATCCCTACCTGCATTTCCTCAGGCTGGACAATCAGTGGAATTTCTTTGCGCCGGACGTCGGCGAAGAAGGCCGCGACCCCCTCGGCATAGTCCTGCGCTATGTGATCGAGGATGACGCCGCCACATTGCATCGGTTCGATCCGGGCGCCGGTCTGAACTGGTGGCACCCGAGCTCGATTTGGTTCCGCGCGTGGTATCTCGCCCTGCTCGACAGCCCGGACGACTTTGGCGTGCAGTTCGCCGCGTTGTTCTGCCGCGAGCACGCCGCATTGCATCCGGTCACCATCACGCTCTACGCGGCCGAACAAAAGGACTACGGTCCGCTCGATCGCCTGCGCGGCAAGCAGCCGCTGGATGCCGAATTCGTCAAAGTGACAACGGTAAAAAGCTTCCCATGTCCGCCCTAGACATTTCCGCGCGCGCCGGCCGGAAGGCGTTTGCCGCCGCGGAACAGGCTTGGTCGCGCCTTTGGTTTCAGGAGCGGCCGACGACGCCATTGGAGCTGGTGCGGATCGGCATCGGCGCGGCGCTGCTGCTCCACTACCTCAGCGCCAGTTCTTATCTGCTCGAATTCTGGGGTGACGGCGGCCTGCTGCCGCGCGCGCTCGCGCTTCGGCATTTGGACCCGTGGATGCAATCCGTTTTCTTCTATTTCACGGCGCCATGGCAATGGATCGCCTTTGATGCGCTGTTTTTGTTCTGCTGCGCGGCCTTCACCGTCGGCTGGCGCACAGACTGGGTCAAATGGATCGTCCTTATTGGCCAGGTCTCCTTTGCCTACCGCAATGATTTTCTCATCTATGGCGTCGACAAGATTCTGGCGGCCCTGCTGTTGATCCTGTGTCTCGCACCGGTCGGGCGCGCCATCAGCCTCGATCGGGTGCGCGCCGTGCGGCGCGCCAAGCGCGCGCGGCTCGATGCCGTGCTGCCGCGCTACAGCGGCCGTTGGGCCGGTGCCTGCACGCGACTCATGCAAATCCAGATGGCGGTGCTGTTCTTCTACAGCGGTACCACCAAGCTGCAAGGGCAGGAATGGTGGAACGGTGACGCGCTCTGGTTGGTCTTCAGCTCGGAGGAGTACTACAACGGCCTGCTGCTCGACCTGTTCGCGCGGGCCTACTGGCTGGTCAACATTGCGACTTATGGCACGGTGCTGATCGAGCTGGCCTATCCGTTCCTGATCTGGCAGCGCGCCACGCGACCGTATCTGTTGGCGGCTGCCATCCTGCTCCATGTCCAGTTCGCCGTGTTCATGGGTTTGTTCTACTTCTCATTTGTCATGACCATGGGGCATCTGAGCTTCGTGCGCATCGAGTGGCTGCGCCGTCTTGGCGCGGCGTGGAAGCGAGCGATCGGCGACATGGAAATGATCTATGACGGCAAATGCGGCTTCTGCGTCCGCTCGATGGTCTGGTTTCTCGCCTTCGACGGCCTGCAGCAGATCAGAGTGCGCGATTTCCGTAAAAATCCCTCGCCGGTCGTCAGCGACGCGCAAATGGAGAAGGCGCTCTATCTGGTGCTGCCCGACGGGCGGGCGCTGCCGGGCTTCGAGGCTTATCGATACGCCGTGTTGCGCGTGCCGGGATTGTGGTGGCAGATTCCGTTGTTTTACGTGCCGGTGTTCAGCCGTCTCCTCGGACATCCGATATACAATTGGGTCGCCGGGAACCGAGGTTGGCTGTCGTCGATTTTGCTCCGCCGCCGCCGCAGTTGAGCGGCGGCCGGTCCCCCGTTGCGATCGATATCAACCCATATATTTTGTCCGAAGCGCGCGCCTTGGCCCGTCGGCTGGCAAAAGACGCGAACGGCCTGAAGCTGCCGTCCCCCAGACAGACCGTCGCATCTGTCGGTCATGAATCCGGTCGCGCGCTTGCGCCGCAGGGGAGCCCATCCTATAACTTTTTGTTGAGCCATTCGGGACGGCTCATATTCCGCAATGAGATGGGGGAGTTTGATGCAGCGGGCAATCGTACTTTTCGCGGTGTTATCGGCGGCAACGATCTTCGGAGCCCATGCTGCACGGGCAGAAGGGGCGCTGGCAGTTGGACTTCCGGCTGGTGGGCTGTCGCACGGCGCGGTTTACGGCTGGGCGACCGGCGACGATGACCAAGGCAGGGCGCTTAAAACTTGCCAGGGCATCATGACCGAAAACAACGTTCGAGAACCATAATGCTGCTGTGCGTTCGTCTTGTGACCCTGCTCAGACAGAGAGACCAAGAAGGCCGGCAACTGCCGACCGAGAGAGGCTGGCGTTTGCTCGCGATCCAACCACGCAAGATCTACTGCCGCCTTGTCAACGTCGTCCTCGGCAAGATATCGATTGGTAACCGCTGATTTATTATCCTGGTCACGCTGTTGCGGCGCAGGAAACGGATGCGGCAATGGAGACGGCGGTGTGACACTATGATCTGGCCACTCATGGAAATCGGCGGAACCGCCGGCCGACCGATCGGTTTGACCCATCAGTCGTGCTAGCTCGGTAAGCGTGCGCTCGAGGGCGCGAGAGCTGACAACGCGAACTTTGTCGCTTGCGGCGAACTCGTTACCGCTGGGAGAGCGAATGTTGTTCTGAGCCATCGAAATCACCCGATTCGAGTGTTGAAGAATATGGCTGGTGCTCCGCTGACCGCAATTAGCGGTCATTGTGTTCCTGAGTTACGAGCCGAAAAAAGAAACTGGCTTTGAGGACTACAGGACCCCGCCGCATCGTTTGGACACGCGCCGGACGGTGACTTTTGTTCGTCGGTACAATCCCGCGAAACGTGCATTTCCTCGTTCGCTCGCATCCGGAACAAACGATCAAGCCCTAGCAGCGACGTCTAGGCGTGATCCTGTTGCCCGAATCAGCCAACCGCAACATTATATTTGAGAACTTCAAGGCCGTAAGCTTCGGAACCATGCCGATGAAGCTATTGCTCCGGAGATCGACGAGTAGACAACAAGGCGGCTAGCCTTCAGTTGCTGCCCTCCAGCAACCGCCGCACGACGGCCGGCGCCGCTCGAACGAGAGGCGGTAATATCTCTGTTGTACAGCATGAAGAGATAGCGCAATCGGGTACGCTTCGGCTACCGAACGACTTCCAATTTGACCTTGGCAACGCCTTGTTCAGTAATTCCCAACGTCTGTGCCGCGGAATAGGATACGTCGACATCTCTTCCGCGAACAAACGGACCGCGGTCGTTAATACGAACCGTGACCGAGCGCCCATTATAAAGATTGGTAACGCGCAGCCGCGTGCCGAATGGCAGTGTGCGGTGCGCGCCGGTCCGTTGGCGTCGGTCAAACTTTTCGCCGCTCGCCGTCGCTGACCCCTCCGAGTAAAAGCTGGCGAGTCCATATTTGGACTTGAACGGCTCGGAGGGTTTCAGCAACGCCTGCCGGTGCACGGCAAGCGATCCGTACTTGTGGGGAATAACAGAGGACCGCGCGCAGGCCGCCAGCATCGTGGCGATCAGAGCAACAGAAAACAGCCGGACGGTTTTCAGGCCCCTGGGCACGGTCACATCGTGCCTTTGTTATGCTTAATGAACAGTTAAAGTCGCCCCTGCGGGGACATCATTCAATTCGATTCGTCCAGTAATCGCAGCACTCGATTAGGCCAAAAGTCAGGGCCACCCCTGTTGTCGCTCGCGGCCGGCACCTGAACGATAAGAAGAAGCCTGACCACCGGCGGGCGGCTAGAGCATAATCCGGTCGATTTGAATCGGAAGTCGATTGGTTGGGATTCTCAAAGCCTTATTGATCGGCGAGTCTCTTCCGACTGATTCGGGGGAGAGGATGATGCCGAGGCCCTATTCGCAGG
>JBEKWO010000130.1:0-8810 GCA_049512975.1 Xanthobacteraceae bacterium
CTATGATGATCTCGTCGATCATTGTTGCGCTGCCTGGAATAAGCTCGTTGATCAACCCTGGCGCATCATGTCCATTGGATTGCGGTCGTGGGCTCACGGGTTTTGATCAATGAGATTTGGTATAAGAACTCATGGCTGAATGACGCGACATCCTGCGGAACACTGCCGCTTCGGCTTGGCGCGGCCGTGCAGCTACTTTCGTGAGGAGTTCCGGGGCCTTCCGCCGTCAAAAACACCCATCCGGTTTTGCACCTCGGCAGGCACGCCATATTCGCGCACGATCAGCCGCCAGTCGCGCAGCCCGCAGGCCTCGCGCTGGATGATGAAGCACCACAGCGCGTCGCTTGCATCCTGCACCAGCCTGGCCCGCGCCGAGGCGCCAGAACGGGCGCGCGCGGCGTCGTCGCCGGGCTCGGCCTGGGCGCGGTCGTAGTTTGACAGCGCAGCGAGCGCCGCTTCGAGCGCGCGGCCCAGCCGGCCGAGCGCCGCCGCTTGCTCCTGCACGATTTCGTAATCGAGGGCACCCTCGCGCGACTTGCGTGAACGAGAGAACCAAGGTGGCAGCAGCGTCATGTCGCGGACATAAGAAACCGTCGGTTTGTACGCCAAGTTCCCACGCGCGTTATCGCTGCCACGTCGTCAGCGTGATGCCGGCGTTGACGTCGATATTACGCCGCGGGGTGGGATGCAGGCCGTAGCGGGCGAGCACGTCCTCCGGCGTCGCCTGCGGGCCGACCTGCGGAAACACCGGCCGTCCGCCGGGAATCTTGGCATGGGCGGCGCGCGTGAGATGGAAGGCGTCATAAAGCGGCAAAAATAGGCCGAACACGTCGGTGCCGCCGATGACCGCGATGGTGCCGGCGCCGGCACCGAGTATCGCGATGGCCTCTTCAGGCGTGGCGCCTGCCGGATTCCAAAGGAGCGCGTTGGGATGCGACTGATCGGGCGCGATGCTCGGGATCGCGTGGGTCAGGATCAGGCGCTTGCGGCCCGCGGCACGTTGTCCGCCTTCGTTCGAACGGCGGCCATGCACAATGACGGCCGCCCGGTCGAGCTCTGATTGCAGAAATCTCTGGTCGGCGTCGTGGCGGATGCTCTGCGGCATGACGCCGTTACCGTCGGCGATCATGCCGTCGGCGGAGACGATGGCGTAACCTTCGACGCGGTGCGGCCCGATCATAGGCGAAAACAATATCCGGGTCGGCGCGGCAAGTCATTTGCCACCGGAAAGCAGCATTGAGCGGGCCGTGGGCACCCCGCGCGGCGCAAGGGATTTGCATTGTCCGCGCCGAACACGTATTCGGATTTCGAACGATAGTTCGAAAACGGGCCGACCATGACGCGACCGTCTGAAATCACCCGCGAGCGGATCCTCAAGGCGGCCGAGCGCCTGTTCGCCGAACGCGGCTACGAGGCCACGAGCATCCGCGCCATTGTCGCCAAGGCGCGCGTCAACCAGGCGGCCATCAATTACCACTTCGCCGGCAAGGATGGACTGTACCGCGAAGTGCTGCGCGCGGCCTTTCGCGCGTTGACCGAACACCAGCTTGCCCACGTGGAAGAAATGAAGGCGATGTCGCGCGAGCAGGCGCTGGTCGAGTTCGTCCGCCATCAACTGCAGCCGCTGATCGGCCGCGACGAACTCAGCCGGCACTTGCGGATCTTCAACTGGGAGGCCGTGCGTCCGACCGCCGTCTTCCGCAAGCTCCTCAGCGAGGAGGCGGCGCCGTTCATGGGCGTGGCGGTCGACCTGGTGCGCCGCTTTCTGCCCGATGCGGATCAGCGCACCCTTGTCGTCGCCGCGATCTGGCTGATCGGCCAGTGCAACGTCTTCATGCGCAACCGCGAGCAGCTTTCGGGTCCGCCGGTCAGTCTCTCGCTCGACGAATCCGCGATTGAATTCATCGGCATGATGATCAGCCGCTGGGCGATCGGGGGTCTCGGCGCGACCTTTTGAGGCGTTTTTGCCCAGGAAAGCCCGGGGAACGCCGCGAAAATTCCTTATTCCGGGCCCTTGACTGCCTGGAACATATGTTTGAAATTCAACCGACCGTTTGAAAATGAGTCGAACGGAGGATTGAGGCCATGCAACGGATCGCGGTCATCGGGCAGGGTGGTGTCAGGCGGCGCGGAGCGCCGTTGCTCGGGCGTTTTATCGCCAAGCTCGTCGACGTCCTGCCGACAGCGCTGGCAAGCCTGATCGGCGGCTTTCTCTTCACCCAGTATCAGGCCGGTTACAGGCTCGCTCCGCAGCCGCCGGCCGAGCAGGCCGCCCCGGCCTCGGCCGAAATGTTGCAGCTTGTCCGCGACGAGCACGCCATGATGTTCGACTATATCAAGGCGCAGACCGCGGCTGAGAAGAGCCGCAATGCTGCCGAGGACAAGGAAGACGCGCGCGCCGTGGCGGAGGCCAAGCCCGCTGCCGCACCGGTTACGCGCCGGCCCTTGGCGGCGTCCGCGCCCGCGGTGTCGCGCATCAAGGTCTCCGCCGTCGCTGCGACCCCGGCGCCGGCGGTGCACGCGCCGCGCGTCATTGTGCAGGTCGAGCAAACTGCTGCCGGCGCGCCCGGAGTCCCGGCGGTGGATGCCGCACGGCAACCCGACTCGCTGCTCGCTAAGACCCTGACCATCAAAGACAGCGTCGTCCACGCGACGCTGCATGCTGTTTCCGCAATCGGGGGGATTCCAAACTGGATCGCGTCGCTCGGCGATCGCCTCGGCGGTGCCAGCACACCTTCTGCGAGCCGACTGGTCAGCACTTCTTAACGACGCTTCGCGGTCGTGCCTTCTGTCTTCGTCGTCGGCGCGCCTTATGTCGGGAAAGCCGCGCCGTGCCACGTCGAATGGCGCGCGAGTTTTTCGGCGCGATCTGCTAGCGGCAGGTCCCCTAGGCGCGCGCGTCGGCTAGGGCGGCCTGCCGCTGCGTGCTGCGGCGTCAGCGCTAAAACGAACCGCCCGCCAAGGAGTGGCGGGCGGTCATTGAGAAATCGAGCGAACTTTACTTGTACCAGGCCTTGCACCAATGGTGCTTCATGGCGTAGGCGCCCTTCGCCTGGGCGACCTCCCAAGACGGCGTCCGCACCCAGAGAACCTGAGTGTGGCCCCATGGCTTGGAGGCGTCGCTGTGCCAGGCCCGGCAAGCGCCGGTGTCCTTGAATTTGATGACTGCAAAATCAGCGCGAGCCGCGGTCGAGGCGGCGAAACCGAGCGCCAATGCGCCGATTACAAAAGCCAATTTCTTCATTGTTCAGCTCCCTAGAGACCAACCCACATGGTTCGATAGTACGGAACCCGATATTCAGGCAAGCCCACGTGCGGCCGACGCCTGGTTGTCACCTACAGTGGGATTTTTCATTGCAGAGCATCTAGCCGGAATCGTCGCTTACCACACGGGAGACGGACGCGTGAGCGGAAGCGGGACCCGTTGAGGGCGTCACGCGGGCCGTCGTGATATGTCGGCGCGCCGCGAGAATCGGTTACTGTCTGGCAAGGAGAGCTGCCGAAAACGGCGAAGGCTAAGGGCGGCGTGCTGTCGGTAGCCTAGTACCGCGCTCGCGGGGTCGGAAATCTCCAGGAACCGCATGGCGAGCTGCAAATTTCCCATAGGTGCATTGCACAAATTTCCTTGCTGCGATGCGGTAGAGAGCCGATAATGCTCTCCAAGAAGCAAGAAGCAGGTGCCGATGATGAGCGAGGTATGGGAAACGAAGGACGGCCGCCGGCGGGTCCGGCGGGATCCGCCAACCCTTGAGGAGGCTGTGGTCGCGGCGCAAGGCCTGACCGACGATTTCAAAGGCCAAGTCGAGATCGTGGCCTCGCTGATGGAGATTTCGTTCGACGAAGCTCGCGGGGCCGTTTTGCGAATGGGCCAGCGTAAGGGCGCGAACCAAGTGACCGTCACCAGCCGTGTCGGCGCCCCGCGCGCGGTCGTCGTCGAGCGGCGCACGCCGCGCTACGCCGTGGTCCAGCGGCGGTCGATCGGCCGCTAAGACCGGGGCCGGGCGGCGACCCTAAAGCCAACGTCGGCCGGGGTCGGGAATGGCGCGGTGCACTACCAGCCGGTGCCAGACAAAGAGAACGATCAGCGCGCCGACCACTGCGCCGAGCAGGCCCGCGCCCTGGTTCGTGCCGTACCAGCCGATCGCCTGCCCGATCCAGGTCGCGACGAATGCCCCGGCAATGCCGAGCAGCGTGGTGAGAATGAAACCCGCCGGGTTGTTGGGGCCCGGCGCCAGCATGCGGGCGATGATACCGGCGACAAAGCCGATGATGATGACCCAAAGAATGTGCATGACGATCTCCCTGCGAGTTGGCAATTAACGCCACACATCTAGCGCGGTTCCAAGAGGGAATTTGTTGTCGGGCCACAGCGGTTCGGCCACGCGCCTGCAGTTGCGACCTGCTGGGACAGAGCCGCAGCTAGGATTATATTGACGCGCGCGCCACGCAGCGGGCGCGGAGCATCTGCCATGAGCAAAACCCTGGTCAAGCCGCGCACCGCGGTGCGGACGAAGACCCAGCGGCCGCCGCTCTACAAGGTGATCCTTCTCAACGACGACTACACGCCGCGCGAATTCGTCGTCCTCGTGCTCAAGGCGGTGTTCCGCATGAACGCCGACCAGGCCTATCGCGTGATGATGACGGCGCATCAGAAGGGCGCCTGTGTCATCGCGGTCTATGTCAGGGACATCGCCGAGACCAAGGCCAAGGAAGCGACCGAGTTGGGCAAGAGCAAGGGCTATCCGCTGTTCTTCACGACCGAGCCCGAGGAATAGGGTCGCGCCTGACCAAAATCCCCTGTCACGATGGCCTGCCGGGCGGGATCAGCAAATCTTCCTCCGCCAGCAGTTCGCGCATGTCGCCGATCGCTTCGATGGCCTCTTCTTCGGTACGGATCGATTTCAGCCGATGCCACAGTTCGCGCCACGGCGCCGGCCGCCCAAGCCGCATCGCGTCGCCGACATAGGCGCGCGCCTGCGCCAGCGTCGTCAGCCGTCGCGGCTTGGGAGTGTCCTTCACCACAAGCGGCGGCTCGATCTGAAAATCATTCATGGCGGAGCCTGCTTGTTGAGCACATTGGCCTTGCAGGCCGCACTATAGCACCGGCTCGCACGAAGCGCTGCATGGGCCAGTAGTGCTTGCTCAAGCTCCTGCGAGCGGCGCGCGCTGCTACATCAGAATGTTGTGAAGTGCGCGCGACCACGACCGTCATTACATCACACACTGGGGTTGCGTGAGAGGTTGCAAATGGATCAGCGCACGGCGCTGCCTACCCGGTCTTTCGTCCCATCACGGCCAGCAACGATCGATCGCCTGGCGCCTTACGTGCTGAGCATTCTGCGCATCATCGTCGCGCTGCTGTTTCTGGAACACGGCCTGTCGAAACTTTTCGGATTCCCCTCGCCGATGACGCCGCCGCTCTGGACGATGGAGTGGTTCTCCGGCGTGATCGAGTTTGCCGGCGGCGTGCTGCTGACGCTCGGCCTGTTCACGCGGCCGGCGGCGTTCATCATGTCGGGCGAAATGGCGGTCGGCTATTTGCTGTTCCACGCGCCGCGCTCGTTCTTTCCCGCCCGCAATGGCGGCGACCCGGCAATCCTGTACTGCTTTGTCTTTCTCTATCTGGTTTTCGCCGGCCCGGGGCCGTGGAGCCTCGATGCGCTGTGGTCGCGAAAGTGGGGAATCTAGCGCAACGCGGCTTTTATGCGCGTCGCCGCGCCGGGGGCCGATAGGCCATGCGGGCGTGGCCCGCGCAGTAGGAGAAGCCCGCGGCCGCCTCGTTTCCGCAAAATGCGAAATCCGCGGCGCCGGGATCGCTGATTGGCCAGCGGCATTTCCCCTGCGCCAGCTCGAGCAACGAGCAACGTTGCGCGCTGTCGATTGGTATGGCCTCGGCGGTGACTGCGTCGGCGGTGCCTGCCGCGTCGGCGTGCAGCAGGCGCAGCAGCTGGCGTTGCGGAGAAAAAGGCGAGCGCCGGCTGCGTGGAGGGCAGGCCCGCGCCGGCGCTCGCTCAGGACGCCCCGACCCCAGGCCAAGGCGATGAATTTTGCCGATGACGGCGTTTCGGGTGACCCCGATCTCGGCGGCGATCTGACTGCACGTCAGGCCCGCGACGACAAAGTTTCGCAGCTGCTCGATGCGCTCCGGATTCCAGGTTGCGCCCGTCATGACACGGCCTCGTCAGCGCCGCGGCCAGGTTCTGGGCCGCGGATAGGGCGGAGGCCGCGCGCAACAAGCGTCCCGAGAGGCTAGCGCAACCTTAGAGCGCGAATTCGGTGCGCGACGGCGTGCATGGCGCCGCGATCACCGAGCCGCATCCGCGCCTAAGCGTCTGCCAGCCCGACGTTTTTTACGCCAGAACCCCTTACGGGGGCCGCTTTAAGCTTGTTGAGCGAAAACCGCCGCCCGAAGCGAAACTGGCATGATTCGAGTCGCCTCGCAAGTGTTTTAACGATATTATAACCAAGTTATAACCTGAGGCACCGGATTCATGGCGCGACCCGAAAACCGCTCGGAGGCGCGGGCCTTGAGCCTGACGCTACCGGTCGAGACCTTCAATTACCTGGCGCTGCTGGCGACGCTAGGAAAGCTCGGCCGCACCGAGAATGAGGTCGCGACCCACATCCTGGTGCGCGAGGTCTATGAAATGCTCGCTGACGGCTTCCACGAAACGCGCATCCCGCCGCCGTCCGACGAGAGCGCGTGAGCGGATTTCCGTAGCTCGTCAGTGCCGGGCTTGACCCGGCAATCCATGCTGCGCGGGCCTGCTTGCCGCGCCTAATGTTCTTCTTCGCTAGTCGTCCACCGTATTTCTTCGCGAACCCTCCAATCGCTCTTCTCCGCGAACTGGGCGCTCATTTTCTTCCCGGGCCATCTGCTCCCTTTTCTTGCCTTCGTCCCGCTGTTCATCCTCGCGGATCTCGCGTTCCAGCTTGGCATAGAGGCGCTGGGAAAGGCTCGGCGCTGCTGCTTCGATGTCAGACCACGCCTTACCAATCGGGTCGATCTGTGAATCATCGCAGGGGTGCGCGTCGGAGTACCTTCCGAGAAGCTCCTCCAACTGACGGCGAACGGTGCCGTAACGGCCGGCGGACTTGCGATGCAGCTCCGCCAGCTGGCTGAAACCTAGATGCGTTTGTAACGCCGTGAGGACGGTGGCCAGCATACTCAAGAGGCCAAATATGATCTTCTGCCATCCCTCGGGGTTCGTCTGCGAAAGTGAGGCAAAAATTGCCGTGCCGACGATTGCCGAAAGGATCCAGGCCGGGACGCCGAGAGGCGTATTCATGCTTTCGGCTCGCGCCGCCGACTTGATGTGGGCTTTATGGGCAACACGCGCGGCGAAGTGCCATTGCCGAACAAGTGTCATGTCGCGGAGTCCGGGCATTGCTGACCTCCATTCCCCAGCAGGTGTCGCGCGTCGTGCGGCGGTCGGCGGCGATCGATTTGCACGGGCCGATCCCCGGCTCGCGCCGCAGGCCATAATACAACTATTTGTTGTAAGGGTGAGCGGAAGCGGGGGCGAAACGCATCATTGATGCGCAAAACCGATTGACGGATTTCGCAAGGCTCGATGTGTTTGTGCTGCCCGGGAAGCCGCCGAAAGATCCGACCCACCGCATCATCGCGGCGACCGCGCGCGAGCTTGGCGCGACGCTGATGACGCGCGACCGCGCGCTGTTGGATTACGGCGCGCAGGGGCACGTCGCGGTGCGAGAGTGCTGAATTAACGGCGAAGCCTAACCTTTGATATCGAGCAACTCGACATCGAACATCAGCGTCGCGTTCGGCGGAATGACCATGCCGGCGCCGCGGGTGCCGTAGCCGAGTTCGGGCGGAATGATCAGCGTGCGTTTGCCGCCGACTTTCATGGTGGCGACGCCTTCGTCCCAGCCGGCGATGACCCGGTGCTGGCCGATCGGAAACTCGAACGGCTGGCCGCGATCGACGGATGAGTCGAATTTCTGGAGCTTGGCGCCGTGCTCGTAAAGCCAGCCGGTGTAGTGCATGACGCAAATCTGGCCGGGTTTGGGCGAGGCACCGGTGCCGATTTTGGTGTCGATAATCTTCAGTCCGGACGGCGTGGTCATGGGGGTTCCAGCGGTTTGCGCAGCGGCCGGCGCGAAGCTGGCCGCTGTTAACGTGAGGGCAACGCTGGCGATGGCGGTGGTGAAGGCGACAGCGACGGCAATACCGGTCTTGGCGCCGGCGCGCGGAAAAACTCGCATTCTCTCTTCTCCTTGAAGTCGAGCGTGACGTGGTGAGGGGAAATTGCGTCGCGAATGTGGTTTACCTGACTGGCCAAAAGTCCAAAAGCAAGACATTGCGTGCTCGCTCATGTGCATAGTATTTTTTCAGATGGCCTGCGAAGGGCATCGGTCGATGTCACAACTAGAGGGCGCTCGAAAATGGCTCTGATCCACGATCCGGAGGCTTGGCAAAGCAAGCTTGCCGCGCTGCCGCTCGCAAGCTATGGCGCCGGCGAGACCGTGCTTGCCGCGGGCACGAAAACCGGGCGGCTTTTGATTCTGAAAAGCGGCGCGGTCGGCATTTTCAAGGGGGATATCGAATTCGCCCAGGTGACCGAACCCGGCGCGGTGTTCGGCGAGCTCTCGGCGCTGCTTGATGCGCCGCATAGCGCGGATATTCGCACACTGGAAGCGTCGGAGTTTCATGTCGCCGACGCCGCGACATTGCTGCAAGACCCGGCGGCGCTGCTTTATGTGACGATCGTGCTCGCGCGGCGCATCGACGCCGCCAACCAAGGGCTTCTGCAACTGAAGATCCTGCTTGAGGCCGGCGAACCGCG
>JBEKWO010000131.1:0-8670 GCA_049512975.1 Xanthobacteraceae bacterium
TCATCAAGCTTGCACAACGGCGCATCCAACCCGCGCACATCATCGCATGGTCACTCTGGCGAAGAGCTCACCAAGCCGAAGCACGCCGCGCCCATCTCAAAACAAAAATGCAACTGTAATGCTAATATCTGAGTGGAGCATGATCTTTTCGGAAAACCGGCTTCCACCCTCGGATCAAGTCCGAGGGCAGGCTTTTTCCGGATCATGCTCTAACGAATCAATCGTTGATCGGGGCCGGCGCCGGCAGTGATTTGTTCGGCGCTGCCGGCGCCACAGCAGACCCGCTGACGGCGGTGCCGGATTTTACGTCCGGTCTGCTGGCAGGCGTCAGGCCCGGCATGGCATCGGACTTCGCGTCAGGCTTGGCATCGGGCTGGGCGTCAGATTTGGCATCGTTGGCGGCTTTGCGCGATGCAAGCTCCGCCGGACGCGGTCGCGGCAATGGCGGACCGGATAGCGGATGCGCGCCGGGACTAAGAACGGCCACCGGTAGCGGCGGCGCCAAAGCCGCTGGCGGCGATCGCAGCGCCGGCGCGGCCGTGGTCTCCTCATCGGGCATCACGTCCGGGGCCGCGATGTCCGGCGGCGGATAGGCCGGCGCCACGCCATAGGGCGGCATGACCATTCCAAACTGACCATAGTGACCTGGACCGGGGACGATCCGATTGACGGCGCGGATAGCGCCGCTTCGCGCATCGACCACGACGCGCATGAGGATTCCGCGGAAGTCGGTGGCACGCACCACGTAGGTGGTGCCTTCACGCAGAGGCGGCGCCAGCGGATCGAAGCCGGACGCGCGCACGATCCTGGTGATCTCAAATGCCGGCATGAAGCCCGGCAGCGGCGGCGGCGGCGCTTGTGGCGCCGGTGTCGGTGGCGGCGTCTGCGCCTGGCCTGGCGCAGCGGCCAAAAACGCGACACACAGAGAAAACGCCGTGGCCGCTAAGACCCCTACCCTCACGAACGCACCCCTACCCCCGAGCGCGCGGCGTCATATCCGCACGCCGACAACGTCACCTGCAATTAGGGCGGCGCTTGGGCGCCGGATTAAAATTTCCGCCGGAATTCTCACGCGGCGGGAGCCGTCGCGAGTTTACTCATGCGCTGCACCGCCGCGGTGACGAGACGCTGGGTCTCTTCGGAGAACCATTGATCGACCAGTTCGTCGAGATGCGCATCGTCGAGCGCGTGCATCCGCGCTGCCAATGCCTGCCGCGAGTATCGTTTGAGCCGCCGATAGCCACCGGCGGGCTTGCTCGCCAGCAGGCGCGCCTGTGCGAGCGCCCGCTCTATCAGTCGGTCCGGCTCGACGATCTCGTCCACCAACCCGAGCGCCAAGGCCTGCTCCGGCGCGAGGCGCTCGCCGGAGAACAGCACGCGCTCGCTGAGGCGGCCGCCAAAAAAGTGCCGCATCATCTCGGCGACCCCGATCGGCGCGGCGAGCCCAACGTCGATCTCCATGAGACCGAACACGGTGCGTCCCTTCGCCATCACCCGGTAATCCCCGGCCAGCGCCATCATGCAGCCGGCGGCGATGGTGTGGCCGTTGAGCGCGTAGACCTCGGGCTTGGGGTAAACGACCTTGCGGCGCACGATGCCGGTCAGCGCTTCATAGAACGAGCGCATCTCCGGGCCGGAACGGCCCATCAAGGATGGCAGATCGACGCCCGGACAGAAGATCGTCTTGTGCGTCGAGGTCACGACGAGTGCCCGCACGGCGCTGTCGTTCTCGGCCTCATCCATCAGCTCATGGGCTTCGCGGATGAAATCGGCGTTGATCGCATTGTTGCGGGCGGTATCGACGTAGAGGATGCCGATCTGATCCTGACGCTCGAGCTTCACGGCGGCCTCCCTGGCAGGGGTGCGCAGTCGCTCAAATTTTGCGCGATCCGACACTTCTGCACAACTGCTGACCGAAATATTGCATCGGCGGCGATCGCACCGCACCCGCTCCTTGCGCTTGCGCCCGACCCGTGGTCCACTTGGCGGGCAGGACACTGCCGAATCCGAGCCGAAAGGCGCAGGGCCGCAGCTTTTCATCGCCCGCCGGCAGCGGCGGACTTGTGCTGGCGCTCGGAGTTTGCCATGTTCCGCATAGGACAGCATTGCTGTCCCAATTGGTGGCCAGTAGCGCGCGCGGCCGGGATGACCCCGGCAAAGATGCGCGGGGGCCAGCCGCCGAAGGCGAGGGCGCGTCGGACGGCGGCATAAAAGCAGCCAAGGCCGGCAGCGGCACGAAGGTTGCCTCCAGAATGAACGGCTCGCCCTCGGGCGCTGGACGACGACCGGCGCGAGGAAAATCTGCGACACCTTGGTGCGCGCCATGCCGGCGCCGCCAGGGAGCGCGAGGATGACGATGAGCGCGCAACCGTTTGGCCTCTTCGATCCGGCGCTGGAAAAAGATTCCTGCGGGGTCGGATTTATTGCCGACATCAAGGGCCGCAAGTCGCACAAGATCGTCAAAGACGCGCTGACGATCCTGCTCAATCTCGAGCATCGCGGCGCCGTCGGCGCCGATCCGCGCGCCGGCGACGGCGCCGGCATCCTGGTGCAGACGCCGCACAAATTCTTCGCCAAGAAGGCGGCCGAGCTCGGCTTCGAATTGCCGCCGCCCGGCCACTACGCCGTCGGCGTGCTGTTTCTGCCGCACGAGGATGCCTGGCGGGCCGAGGTCATGGACACCTACGCGGCGGTGGCGGCGCAGGAGGGCATGAAGCTCATCGGCTGGCGCGACGTGCCAACCGACAATTCGACGCTCGGCGAATCGGTCAAGCCGACCGAGCCGGTGCACAAGCAGGTTTTTCTCGCGCGCAATCCGAAGACGCGGTCGGAGGACGAGTTCGAGCGCCGGCTCTATATCCTGCGCAAGATCATCTCCTCGACGATGTACGGCAAGCGCGAGCGGCGCACCTCGGGCTATTACCCGGTGTCGATCTCGTGCCGCACCGTGATCTACAAGGGCATGTTCCTGGCCGACCAGCTCGGCACCTATTATCCCGATCTGCACGATCCGGACTTCGAGAGCGCGCTGGCGCTGGTGCATCAGCGCTTTTCCACCAACACATTCCCGACCTGGTCGCTGGCGCATCCGTACCGCATGATCGCGCATAACGGCGAGATCAATACGCTGCGCGGCAACAACAACTGGATGGCGGCGCGCCAGGCCTCGGTCTCGTCGCCGAAGTTCGGCGCCGACATCAAGAAGCTGTGGCCGATCTCCTACGAAGGCCAGTCCGACACCGCCTGCTTCGACAACGCGCTCGAATTTCTCACCATGGGCGGCTATCCGCTCGCTCACGCGGTGATGATGATGATTCCGGAGGCGTGGGCCGGCAATCAGCTGATGAACGAGGAACGCCGCAAGTTCTACGAATACAATGCGGCGCTGATGGAGCCGTGGGACGGCCCCGCGGCAATCGCCTTCACCAACGGCCGGCAGATCGGCGCCACGCTCGACCGCAACGGGCTGCGGCCGGCGCGCTATATCGTCACCCGCGACGACCGCATCATCATGGCCTCGGAAGTCGGCGTGCTGCCGATCCCGGAGGAGGACATCGTCACCAAGTGGCGGCTGCAGCCGGGCAAGATGCTCTTGGTCGATCTCGAGGAAGGCCGGCTCATTCCCGACGAGGAACTCAAGGCGACGCTGGCCCAGAGCCACCCCTACGGCGAATGGCTGGAGCGCACGCAGATCGTGCTCGAGGATCTGCCGTCGGCTTCCGAAGCAGCGCCGATCTCGAACCTGTCGCTGCTCGATCGCCAGCAGGCCTTCGGCTACACCCAGGAAGACCTCAAGATCCTGATGACGCCGATGGCGACCACCGGCGAAGAGGCGATCGGCTCGATGGGCAACGACACGCCGATTTCGGCGCTGTCGGAGAAGCCGAAGCTCTTGTTCACCTATTTCAAGCAGAACTTCGCCCAGGTTACCAACCCGCCGATCGACCCGATCCGCGAGGAGCTGGTCATGAGTCTGGTCTCGATCATCGGGCCGCGGCCGAACCTGTTCGACCTCGAGGGCCTGTCGAACACCAAGCGCCTGGAGGTGCATCAGCCGATCCTCACCAACGCCAATCTGGAAAAGATCCGTTCGATCTCCGAGATCGCCGAATCGCATTTCAAGTCGCTGACGCTCGACGCCACCTGGCCGGCCGAAGCCGGCGCCGCCGGCATGGCGGTTGCGGTCGACGCGCTCTGCCGTCAGGCCGAGGCCGCAGTGCGCGAGGGCATCAACATCATCATCCTGTCCGATCGCCGCGCCGGCGCCGACCGCATCCAGATCCCGTCGCTGCTCGCCTGCGCGGCGGTGCACCATCACCTGATCCGCGAGGGCTTGCGCACCTCGGTCGGCCTGGTGGTGGAATCCGGCGAGCCGCGCGAGGTGCATCATTTCGCCTGCCTCGCCGGCTACGGCGCCGAAGCGATCAATCCGTATCTCGCGTTTGAAACGCTCGTCGCGATGAAGGGCGAGTTGCCGCAAAAGCTCGACGAAAAGGAAGTCATCAAGCGCTACATCAAGTCGATCGACAAGGGACTGCTCAAGGTGATGTCGAAGATGGGTATCTCCACCTATCAGTCCTATTGCGGCGCGCAGATTTTCGACGCGGTCGGCTTGAAGTCGGATTTCGTCGCCAAATATTTTACCGGCACCGCCACCCGCATCGAGGGCGTCGGCCTGACCGAGATCGCCGAAGAGGCGGTACGGCGGCATCGCGACGCCTTCTCCGACGCGCCGATCTACCGCAGCATGCTCGACGTCGGCGGCGACTACGCGGTGCGCGTGCGCGGCGAGGATCACGTCTGGAACGCGGCGACGGTCGCCGCCTTGCAGCACGCGGTGCGCGGCAATTCCTACGAGAAGTACCGGCAATACGCGGCGATCATCAACGAGCAGTCGGAGCATCTCACCACCATCCGCGGCCTGTTCCGCCTCAAGGCGGCCGCGGAAGACGGCCGCGCGCCGATACCGATCGAGGAGGTCGAGCCGGCGAAGACCATCGTCAAGCGGTTCTCGACCGGCGCCATGTCGTTCGGCTCGATCTCGCGCGAGGCCCACACCACGCTCGCCATCGCCATGAACCGCATCGGCGGTAAGTCGAATACCGGCGAGGGCGGCGAGGAAGCCGACCGCTTCAAGCCGCTGCCGAACGGCGATTCCATGCGCTCGGCGATCAAGCAGGTGGCGTCGGGCCGGTTCGGCGTCACCGCCGAATATCTGGTCAATGCCGACATGATGCAGATCAAGATCGCGCAGGGCGCCAAGCCCGGCGAAGGCGGCCAGTTGCCCGGCCACAAGGTCGACAAGACCATCGCCAAGGTGCGCCACTCGACGCCGGGCGTCGGTCTGATTTCGCCGCCGCCGCACCATGACATCTATTCGATCGAAGATCTGGCGCAGCTGATCTTCGACCTGAAAAACGTCAACCCGGACGGCGACGTCTCGGTCAAGCTCGTCTCCGAAGTCGGCGTCGGCACCGTCGCCGCCGGTGTGTCGAAGGCGCGCGCCGACCACGTCACCATCGCCGGTTTCGAAGGCGGCACCGGCGCCTCGCCGCTGACCTCGATCAAGCACGCCGGCTCGCCGTGGGAGATCGGGCTCGCCGAGACCCACCAGACGCTGGTCGCCAACCGCCTGCGCGGACGCATCGCGGTTCAGGTGGACGGCGGCATTCGCACCGGCCGCGACGTCGTCGTCGGCGCGCTCCTTGGCGCCGACGAGTTCGGCTTCGCCACCGCGCCCTTGATCGCCGCCGGCTGCATCATGATGCGCAAGTGCCATCTCAACACCTGTCCGGTCGGCGTCGCCACCCAGGACCCGGTGCTGCGCAAGCGCTTCCGCGGCCAGCCCGAGCACGTCATCAATTATTTCTTCTTCGTCGCCGAAGAGGTGCGCGAGCTGATGGCGGCGATGGGCTACCGCACCTTCGCCGAGATGATCGGCCAAATGCAGATGCTCGACGAGCGGCAACTGGTCGATCATTGGAAGGCGCGCGGGCTCGACTTCTCCCGGCTGTTCACCAAGCCGGACGTGCCGGCGAGCGTCGCGCTCTACAATTGCGAGAAGCAGGATCACAAGATCCACGACATCATCGACCGCACGCTGATCGCGCAGTCGCAAGCCGCGCTCGACCGCGGCGCACCGGTGCGATTGAGCCTGCCGATCAAGAACACCGACCGCACCACCGGCGCCATGCTGTCCGGCGCGATCGCCAAGCGCTACGGCCACGCCGGCTTGCCGCCCGACACCATCGTGGTGCGCTTCAAGGGCACCGCCGGGCAAAGCTTCGGCGCCTTTCTCGCCCGCGGCGTCACCTTCGAACTCGACGGCGACGCCAACGATTATGTCGGCAAGGGCCTGTCCGGCGGACGGCTGGTGGTGCGGCCGCCAGCGGAATCCGCAATCGTTCCCGAGCAATCGATCATCATCGGCAATACCGTGCTGTACGGCGCCATCGAAGGCGAGTGCTATATCCACGGCGTCGCTGGCGAACGCTTCGCCGTGCGCAATTCCGGCGCCATCGCCGTGATCGAGGGCGCCGGCGACCATTGCTGCGAATACATGACCGGCGGTGTCGTCGTGGTGCTCGGCCGCACCGGGCGCAATTTCGCCGCCGGCATGTCGGGCGGCATCGCCTATGTGCTCGACGACGACGGCACCTTCGCCTCGCGCTGCAATCTCGCCATGGTCGAGCTCGAGCCGATGCCGCAAGAGGAAGACCTCAACGCCCGCGTCTTCCACCACGTGCACGATCTCGAAAGCCACGGCCTCATTGACATCATGGCCGATATGAGCCGCCATGACGCGGGCCGGCTGCACCACTTGATCGCGCGCCACGCCCGCTTTACCGGTTCGGCGGTTGCCGCCAAGATCCTCGCCGAGTGGCCGATCTGGTACCCGAAGTTCCGCAAGATCATGCCGGTCGAGTACCGCCGCGCTCTCAACGAACTCAAGGCGCAGGCCGCTGCCATGCAGGCGGCGGAATAGTGCGTGGAATAGAGAGCGAAGTGGGTAAGGTCACCGGCTTTCTCGAATACGAACGCGAAGACCGCGACTACGAGCCGGTCAAAGAGCGGATTCGCCATTGGCGCGAATTCATCCAGCCGCTGCCGGAGGCGGATTACCGCACGCAGGCCGCGCGCTGCATGAATTGCGGCGTGCCCTATTGCCAGGGCACCGGTTCGCTGATGCCCGGCACGCCGGGCTGCCCGGTCAACAACCAGATCCCCGATTGGAACGACCTGGTCTATGCCGGCAATTGGGAAGAGGCGGCGCGCAACCTGCATTCGACCAACAACTTTCCCGAAGTCACCGGCCGGATCTGTCCGGCGCCGTGCGAAGCCTCCTGCACGCTCAACATCGATGAGAACCCGGTCACCATCAAATCGATCGAATGCGCGATCGCCGATCGCGCGATCGCGCAGGGGCTCAAGCCCGAACCGCCCACCGCGCTCACCGGCAAGAAAGTCGCGGTCATCGGCTCAGGGCCGGCGGGGCTTGCTTGCGCGCAACAGCTGGCGCGCGCCGGGCATTCCGTTCATGTCTACGAGAAGTACGCCAAGGCAGGCGGCCTTCTCACTTACGGCATTCCCGACTTCAAGATGGAAAAGCATCACGTCGAGCGCCGCGTCGCGCAGATGCAAGGCGAAGGCGTGGTGTTCCATTACGGCGCCCATGTCGGCGTCAATGTCGCAGCCGACAAGCTGCTCGCCGAATACGATGCCGTGGTGCTGACGGGCGGCGCCGAGAAGCCGCGCGACCTGCCGGTTCCCGGCCGCGAGCTCAAGGGCATTCACTTCGCCATGGATTACCTGCCGCAGCAAAACCGCCGCGTCAGCGGCGAGGCGGACGACGGCGCCGAACCGATCCTTGCCACCGGCAAGCACGTCGTCGTCATCGGCGGCGGCGATACCGGTTCGGACTGCATCGGCACGTCGATCCGCCAGGGCGCGCTGTCGGTCACCAATTTCGAAATCCTCCCCGCTCCGCCGCTGCACGAGAACAAGCTGCTGACCTGGCCGAACTGGCCGCTCAAGCTGCGCACCTCGTCGAGCCACGAAGAGGGCGCCGAGCGCGATTTCGCGGTGATGACCGCGCGCTTCTCGGGCGCCAACGGCTTCGTGCAGACGCTGCACTGCGTGCACATCGACGACAAGATGAAGGCCGTTCCCGGCAGCGAATTCGAGGTCGCCGCCGAGCTGGTGCTGCTGGCGATGGGCTTCGTGCATCCGGTGCACGAGGGCATGATCAAGAACCTCGGACTGGCGCTCGATCAGCGCGGCAATGTCAGCGCCAACACCCGCGATTACCGCACCTCGATCGACAAGGTCTTTACCGCCGGCGACATGCGCCGCGGCCAGTCGCTGGTGGTGTGGGCGATCCGCGAGGGCCGGCAAGCGGCGCACGCCGTCGACAAGTTTTTGATGGGCTCGTCGCTGCTGCCGCGGTAGGGCATGATCCGGAAAAGTGGAGGCCGGTTTTCCGAAAAGACCATGCTCCACTAAGATATTGGAGTGCCAATCAATTCAATCTGAAGCGCTTGGCTCTAGCACTACTTTGGCAGATTTACTCACGCTGCTTTTCCTCGCTGATCCAGGATCGGCAGTACGGACATCGCTGAGGACTTGATCGCATGATGAGGTCGACGATGGCGTGGCGGACCGCCGGCAACG
>JBEKWO010000132.1:0-8651 GCA_049512975.1 Xanthobacteraceae bacterium
ACGCTCACAAGCCCCTCAACATATCCCGAAAACCGCGATTCACTGCCGTTTGCTGTTCGGAGATCCATCTCAGCCCTCATATGCTGAACTGCGAATCTCCCTCAATAACCGATTCCCAATGGCAATCACCCGCGACTTTCTGACTCAGTAAGACTAGATGAGATCGTACTGTCACCTTGCGGTAGCTTCGGCCAATGCTAGGCCGAGCAGCATCTTGTCCGCACCCGCTTCTGCGAGGATCGACAATCCCAGCGGCAATCCGTCAAGCTCTGCGAGCGGCATACTCAACTGAGGCAGACCAAGCAGTCCGGCGATGCAGGTAAGGGTGAGCAGGGAATTCCGCTGCCCGCGCATGACTGATCGAGTGAGGCCTCTTAGCGGAGCTGGAAAAGGCGTTGTCGGCAGACAGACGACGGTGCCATCGTCGAGCAAAGTGGCAAGCTCCGCTCGGCGTTGATCGCGGAATTTCGCCGCTAGATCAAGTTCCGCCTCATTGAAGCTCGCTCCGCGCATAAAAATTTCGGCGACCTCGAAACCAAAGCGTGGATTTCGCTGATCGATCCACTGGCTGAATGTCTCCCAGGCTTCGCGACCTTGCAGCGCGACTTGGTGCCGACGCCAGTCATCGAGTGCCGCCAGCGAAAGGGCGCGATGCGCTACGTTGCCGATAAGGTCACCAAGCCGCGCGACAGCTGGAGCGAGTGCCTTGGCCGTCGCTGGATCAGCAACCGCGAAGGCGTCGCTTGCGACGATGAGACGGCGCGGCAGAATCGGGCGCTCGAGTTTCATGCCTAAGAGAACCTGCGCAACCTGGATCAAGAGTTCAGCGTCGCGTGAAAACCAGCCGATAGTGTCAAAACTCGGTGCCTGAGCCATGACGGCGTCAAACTTCAGCCGACCGTGCGTCGGCCGGATGCCGTAAAGGCCGCAAAAGCTTGCCGGGACTCGCACCGATCCACCAGTGTCGGTGCCGAGGGCGAAATCGACGAGCGAGGCCGCGACAGCGACCGCCGACCCGCTCGACGATCCGCCCGGGACGCGATTGGGCGCTCTCGGATTGACCGGCGTGCCGTAATGCGCGTTCTCCCCGAAGATTCCGCGCGAAAGCTCATCTGTATGAGTCTTTCCGATCAACGTGGCACCCGCATCGACGAGCGCCTGGATAACGGGCGCGGTTCGAGCCGCTGGAGGATGCGAGGCGAGCCAGTCCGGGTTGCCGCCTCCGGTCACATGTCCAGCGACATCGAACAAATCCTTCGCCGCGAAGCGAAGACCCGCTAGCGGCCCGTTCGCAGCGCCCTCGATGCGGACGCTCACATCTGAGAAGGCGTTAAAAGGATCCTGCATGTGGAGGCGAAGCGCTGCAATCGGCGTAACATTATGTGCGGGTGATCGGCGGCCGGCCGATTGGACGCATGTCCTGTATCAGTTTGGCGAGAGAGAGAATTTGCGGCTCCGCGTAGCGCGGACCGACGACTTGCAACCCAACCGGCAGCCCGGTCCCTGTGAGGCCGCATGGCACGGACGCCGCTGGAAGGCCGCAAAGGGTAATGAGAAACGTCGGCGCAACCCAATCGATATAAGTTGCCACCTGCCGGCCAGCAATCATCTGCGGATAATTCTGCTCTATGGGAAACGGCGGTATTGGGACCGTCGGCGTGAGCAAGAGGTCGAAGTCGTGGAAGAGGGCGCGGCAACGGTTCCAGAGTTGCGCGCGGACGTGTTCCGCGGCTGCGAGGTCCTTGGTGGTCAATTTCAGGCCGTATTCGATATTGACTTTTAGATTGGCGCCCAATTGATCGAGCTTGTGGAGATAATCGAAATATTGACTGACCATCCACTGGCCGCGAAGGACAAGATAAGGGTCGCGACCATCAGCGAGCGAAAAGCGGCTCTCATCGACTTTGATCTCCGAATTTGCCAGGTCGCGAGCGGCAGTGCCACATATCTGCTCGATCTCGGCATCCACTCCGACGTCGGCGATGTCCGGAGCGTAAGCAAGGCGGAGCGCCTTGCCCCGGCGGTGCGATGCAAATCGTTCTGCTGCGCTTGTCCAGGGCGGCAGCAGCGATATCGGCGAGAGGTCGCTGAGGCCGATCATGGCATCGAGCATCAGTGCCACGTCCTCGACGGAGCGTGCCATCGGGCCGTGAACGCGCCCGATATCCCACGGCAAAGTCACGGGATAGCTCGGGACCAACCCGGCCGTCGGCCGTAGCCCGACCACGCCACAAAAGGTTGCAGGCACGCGCAGCGATCCGCCGAAATCCGTCCCTTCCGCGAGCGCGATCATGCCGCAAGCCAGCGCCGCGGCACCACCTCCAGTCGATCCGCCGACCGTCGAGCTTAGATTCCAAGGATTACGGGTCGCGCCGAACAGCTTATTCACGGTGTTGCCGCCGGCGGCAAATTCGGGGGTGTTCGTTTTGGCAAGCACGATGGCGCCAGCCTGCACCAACCGCGCGACCACTGCCGCGTCTTCGTTGGGGACATAGTCTGCATAAAGCGGCGAGCCGTAGGTCGTGCGGATGCCGGCCGTCAGGGTTACGTCCTTGATGCCGATCGGAAGCCCATGAAGCGGCCCGAGCGGCTCGCCGCGCATCACTGCTGCTTCGGCCTCGCGCGCCGAAGTCATCGCCCTCTCAGTGGCGAGCGTGCAGATCGCATTGACCGTCGGATTGAGCCGCGTAATCGCATCGAGATGCGCCTGCAAGACTTCGACCGGGCTCACGTCGCGGGCACGAATGAGGCCCGCAATCTCGATCGCGGTGAGGTGGTTCAATCCGCCAAGCGTCGACACGTCGCCATAATCCATTGGCAGCCAGCCCCACAATCATTATCAGCAATAGGGTTTCGCGCAAGCGTCGCTTGTTGTCGCGACATCGGCCACTTTCAAGGAACCGCTGCATCCGTAAAGCTGCTTGCATTTGCTTCGGAAAAACGGCAACATCTTCGAAATAACAACGTCATGTGTCCGCGCGTCGGCACGTGGCGGCTTTGTGGCGAGGCGATCGTGCTGGCACGATTTCAACACAACGGGCTCGCCCGGTGAAGCCCGCGCCTTTCATCTACAACGCGGCCCGGTCTCTCGATGAGGCACTCGCGTTGAAAGCCGAACACGGTGACGACGCGCATTTTCTGGCCGGTGGACAGAGCCTCGTTCCCATGATGAACTTCCGCCTGGCTCAGCCTTCGATACTCATCGACATCAACAGGCTGACCGAGCTCGACTCGATTTGCCGCGATGGTGAGGCTCTGCGGATTGGTGCGCTGACCCGTCATCGTACGATGGAGCGGAGTCAGGAGATGGCGCAACACTATCCCTTATTGCACGAGGCCATGCCGCACATCGCGCATCCACAAATCCGCAGTCGCGGGACGCTCGGCGGCAATCTGGCCCACGCGGATCCCGCCTCGGAATTGCCCGCCATTGTTGTAGCGCTCGGTGGCCGCATGCGGGCGAGATCTACGTGTGGTGAGCGTTGGATCGGCGCGGACGACTTCTTTCGCGGCGCTCTCATCACCGACCTGCGACCCGAAGAAATGTTGGTCGAAATCGAGCTTCCCGCGTCGCCGCCGGGCACTGGGTCATGCTTCATGGAGGTCGCAAGGCGGCGCGGCGACTTCGCGCTAATGGGTGTGGCCGCAACGATCACGCTGGGTGAGGGCGGAACCTGCGTGGCGGCAGGCTTGGCGTATTGCTGCGCTGGCGATCGGCCGGTCAATGCGGCCGGCGCGGCGCGATCCCTGGTCGGCCACAGGGTCACCGAGTCCGGCATCGGCGACGCCGCAGCGCTTGCGCAGCGCGCGATTGATCCGGCCGGCAACCTGCATGCAAGCAAAGACTTTCAGCGTCATCTTGCCGATGTGCTGACGCGCCGCGCCCTCCAGACCGCGCTGGAGCGGGCTCGCGCCGTCAATGCTCCGGGCGTCTAATAACGGCTTTTCAACGATGGCAGACCAGCGACACAGCATCCGCGTCACAGTCAACGGCACGGCCTACGCGCGGCAGGTTTCCGCGCGCATGCTGCTAAGCGATTTCATCCGCCACGAGTTGCAGTTGAGCGGAACTCATGTCGGCTGTGAACACGGCGTCTGCGGCGCCTGCACGGTGCTTTATGACGGCGTGCCAGCTCGGTCTTGTCTCATGTTTGCCGTGCAGGGTGATGGCCATGAACTCACGACTGTCGAGGGAATAGCGCTCGATGACAACCGGCTTCACCCTCTGCAACAAGCATTGCACGAGACGCATGGATTGCAATGCGGCTACTGCACTGCCGGCATCCTGATCACGATGAAGGCCTTCCTAGACGAAAATCCCGCACCAAGCGAGCTCGAAATTCGCGAAGCGTTGTCAGGCAATCTATGCCGGTGTACCGGCTATCAGCACATCGTTGATGGCGTTAAGCTCGCTGCTGCGCGGATGAACGGAAGGCAAGACGCGGTGAGCCGGGACTAAATTCCCAAAGGAAGTTCGACATGTCGACCCGCTACTTTGGCGCACCCATCGTTCGCAGCGAAGACGAACGGCTGCTGCGAAGCAAGGCGTTGTTCATCGATGACCTCGAGTTGCTCGGTATGGCGCACGCGGCTTTTCTTCGCAGCCCGCACGCCCATGCCCGAATTGTCGGGATCGATGCGTCGGCGGCACGTCGGCGAGAAGGCGTGTTTGCCGTCGTGACAGCCGACGATCTCGGCGATTTTTGGCGGCCTGGGCCGCAAATGGTGCCAGCGCCGCCGATTGAGGGAATCATTTTCAACTCGCGGACGCAGGCCCCCTTGGCCAAAGGGAAGGTACGCTGTGTCGGCGAGTCCGTGGCTATGGTGATCGCCGAAAGCCGGTATCTGGCCGAGGATGCGGTCGCGGATATCACCGTCAAATATGAGCCATTACCGGCCGCCGTGGATATGGAGAAGGCGCTGATCGTCGGGGCACCGATCGTGCATGACGATCTGCCGGGCAACATCGCCGCGAAGGTTCGCCAGACCAACGGAGACTACGGCGCCGCCCGCGCCCGCGCGGAGCGCATCATCCGGCGCCGCCTGATCTACGATCAGGGTGTTTCCTCGCCAATCGAAACCCGCGGAGTGGTCGCGCAATGGGACGGGCGAGCCAACCAGCTCACGATATGGGACACCACGCAGGGGCCTGTCTTCGTCCGCAATAGCGTCGCCGCGAGCCTCGCATTGAGTGAGCGACAAGTGCGCATCATCGCTCCGTTCGTCGGCGGCGGCTTCGGCCCGAAGATGCTGTTTTATCCGGAGGAACTGCTGGTTCCCTGGGCGGCAATGAAGCTCGGCCGGCCAATCAAGTGGATCGAGGATCGCCTCGAGCACTTCGTCGCAACAACGCAAGCGCGCGCCCAGATCCACGATGCCGAGATCGCGCTCAGCGCGGACGGCCGCATCCTCGGCATCAAGGACGAATTTCTGCACGATGCCGGCGCCTACGATCCCTACGGTCTGACCGGACCGATCAACACACAGTGTACGCTCCTCGGACCCTACGTCGTTCCAAGCTACGACAGCACCTTCATCGCGGTATTCACCAACAAGCCGATCGTCGCGCCGGCGCGGGGCGCCGGACGACAGCAGGGCGTTTTCGTGGTCGAGCGGCTCCTCGATATCGCAGCACGCGAGCTTGGCATCGACCGGGCCGAAATACGGCGGCGGAATTTCATCTCGCCAGATGCGTTTCCTTATCACAACTACATCATCTACCAGGACTTCGCGCCGCTCGTGTACGACAGCGGCAACTACGAACCGATCCTCGATAAGGCGCTCGAGGCTATCGGCTACGAGCATTTCGTCAACGAGGAGCAGCCGCGGTTGCGCCGCGAGGGCCGCAATGTCGGCATCGGCGTTGCGTGCTACGTCGAAGGCACCGGGATCGGTCCGTACGAAGGCGCTAAGGTCCTGGTGCAATCGAACGGCAAGATCAGTGTGGTCACGGGAATGAGTTCGCAGGGCCAAGGGCATCTCACGACTTTCGCGCAGATCGCCGCCGACCAGGTTGGGGTCGATTTAGGCGACGTCGATGTGACGCTCGGTGACACCGATCAGTTTTATTGGGGCGCCGGAACCTTTGCGAGTCGCGGCGCCGTCGTCACCGGCAATGCCATCAATGAGGCAGCGTTGGCAGTACGCAAGAAGATTTTGCGTTTCGCCTCGGAGCATTTCGAGTGTGCCGAGGACGATCTGGTCATTGCCAATGGCAAGGTTTCGGTGGTCGGCGTTACGGACCAGTCCGTCGGTTTCGGCGAGCTTGCGCAAAAGGCCAATCCGATGCGGGGCGCGGTGCAGCCCGGCACCGAGCCCGGGCTCGAGGCGACAAGCTATTTCGGTCCGCCATACGGCGCCACGGCGAGCGGTACCCACGCAATGATAGTCGAGGTCGATCCCGAGACGTTCATGCTCAAGATCCTAAAATACGTCGTCGTGCATGACTGCGGGACGATCGTCAACCCGCTCGTTCTTGCCGGGCAGATTCATGGTGGCGTCGCCTATGGTGTCGGCAATGCCTTCTACGAGCACTTGCTGTTCGACGAGCAGGGGCAGGTGCTCAACGCCTCGCTGGCCGACTATCTGCTTCCGACCGCGCTCGATGTGCCGCGCATGGAGCTTCATCACACCGTCACGCCGTCGCCGCTTAATCCGCTTGGCATCAAGGGAGCAGGCGAGGCGGGCGCGATCCCGGTCGGCGCGCTATTCGCCCAGGCGATCGAGAACGCGCTCGATTC
Organism: Xanthobacteraceae bacterium; assembly: GCA_049512975.1. Lineage (GTDB taxonomy): Bacteria > Pseudomonadota > Alphaproteobacteria > Rhizobiales > Xanthobacteraceae > BOG-931. The sequence goes on from JBEKWO010000132.1 coordinate 6,741, forward strand.
GCCGGGAAGGCGCGTCGAGTTGCGGGAAATTCCCTTGAGCCCAAACCGGCTCTGGGAGCTGATCTCGTCCACGAAGGAAGACACGGCTCGTCGCGTCATTCACCGGCCACGATGATTCTCTTGACGGGGGCGAGCGGCAAAACTGGAAGAGCCGTCATCAAGGCCTTGGTGGCGAAGGGTGAATGTGTCCATGCGTTCGTTCACCGCGACCACCAGGTATCGGCAGCTAGAGCTCTCGGTGCAAAAGAGGTCAGCGTCGGGTCATTGGCGGACGTCGCCGCTCTTATCCGAGCGGCTGCAGAAGTGCAGGGGATCTATCATATTTGCCCCAATGTCAGCTCGGCCGAAGTGTCCTATAGCAAGGCCGTCATTACCGCCGCTCTCGCTTGCGGTGTCAAGCGAGTGACCTTTCATTCTGTCTTGCATCCGCAGATTGAAGCCATGCCGCATCACTGGGACAAGCTGCGGGTTGAAGAACTACTGCTTCAATCTGGCTTGGATGTGACGATTCTTCAACCGACCTCTTATATGCAGAACATCCTCGGTGGATGGCAGAGCATTATGCAGGAAGGCGTCTATCGGATCCCCTATCCCGTAGAGACCCGGCTGAGCTTGGTGGATTTGGAAGACGTGGCGGAAGTCGCCGCTCTTGTGCTCAGCGAGCCCGGGCACGTCGGTGCGACCTATGAGCTGGTGGGCACGGCACCATTGAGCCAGGTCGAAATCGCCCAGGTTCTGAGCCGAACATTGGGGAGGCCGGTGTGCGCCGAGGCGCAATCGCTCGATGCATGGGAGCTACTCGCTCGGGCGGACGGAATAGGCGACTATCAGTGCAATATACTCGTCAAGATGTTTCGCTATTGTGGGAATTTCGGCCTGACGGGAAATTCAAACGTGTTGCGGTGGTTGCTGAACCGCGAACCGACGAGCTTGGCCGACTTTGCGGTAAGGTCGCTCCGGGAAGCTCGCTGAACGCGACGACTGCGCTTCGCTCAACGTCCAGTACTGCGGGCGCCGGCGCGGCGGTGCTGTGGAGGCAGCGCCGGGAAGAGACCGGAAGCTTCGCGGCAAACCTGAGCGGTGGCAACACTTCGTCCCTACTAGAAGAGCACGCGGAATGGCTGCTGGCTCTTATTCTGAGCAGCCGGACTTGACATTGGACGAGGTCGTTGTGGCGATGCGCAAGCAAAGGATAGGGGCAGCGGGCAGCGCAGTCTGGTGGTTCTTCAACCGAACACCAGATCAGCTTCAAAAAAAGCCTACGGGCTGCGGAGGCGCCGAGTTGGCTCGTAACGCGTCGATTTTGGATGCGGGAGCAGGGCATGTTTGAGCCGGCGCAGCAACCCGAAAGGTTTTGCTGAGCGCGGCTTCCCGCTCAGTCGCCGCATCATTCTGCAGCGCCCGCTCAAACTGGCCCAGGATCGAATCCTTGCCATAGCGCGCCGCTCAACCCTATGAAACTTGCATGGGCCGCGACATAAAGGGGGCTCGACTAGAGCAGATTCCGTTCAATTTCACGCATAGCCCGCGTGCCTGAAATAATTACGGGCTTCGCGGGCGGTGAGATTGCGCGCGAACGTTCCGATTCTGCGGCGCAGGCGCGGAATTGTTCGCTCCGCCGCCTTGCGCAGATACGCTTTGAGTTTGCTGAATGGCATCTCTATCGGATTGAGATCCGGTGAGTATTGTGGGAGATAGCGAAGGGTGGCGCCACACACCTCAATTGCTTCGCGCACGCCCGCTGCCTTGTGTGCGGGAAGGTTGTCCATGACGACGGTGTCGTGTCGTTTTAGTTCTCCATCGGGCCTTGCCGGACCTGCAGCGCATGAAACTTTGCTACTCTGCGGCTGCGTCGTCGGCACCGAGGTCGGTATTCTCTTGGTGCGATTAAGCCCGAGTTTTAGTTGGACC
>JBEKWO010000133.1:0-8593 GCA_049512975.1 Xanthobacteraceae bacterium
GGCAGTAAAGTCCGTCCGCACCGCAATCGCCCAGCCCATGGCAAACGTCCCTCCGTTTGCCACCTTGAATCACTTTGCCGGCGATTTGTGAATCCCCGCGAGAGTCAGCCACTCAGCGGCTTGGTATTATACAGAATTTCGCAGATTGAATTTCTCAAGCAGCAGCGAGCCAGGAAGCAGGCCGCGGGCGATGAAAAAGCTCACGGCCTCGCCTGCAAGTCGTGGCCGGGAGGCTACGCGCCACGCTCGATGTGATTGCGCAGTGCAGTGATCGACCCGAAACGCAACTTGCCTTGTGGCAGTTGCGCCTCGATCGATCCGTCCGAGTAAAGGGTATAGGCCATCCCCTCGACCACCCCGGATTTCAGGGCAGAGACCGGGGCGGCAGCGTCGCCGGCCGCGGGGCTGGAATCGTGGACCGTTCCACGGACGGCAGCCGGCTCGCTCGGAGGCGGCGGCGCGGGCGCGGCAACGTGGGTCGGCGCCGTCGGCGCATCCCGTCGCGGAGCTGCGGGCCAAAAGGCGTTGAAAACCGAAGTTTTCGCTCTATCGGGCGCCGCCGGGCGAGTTTTCGTGTCGAGCCGCGGCGCCACGCGAGCGGGCGCGGCGCCGTTCGTTCGCCCTCGAGCGACGGCGGCCGCTTTTTTCACCTCGCCCACGTTTCCTTCCGCAGGAGCCGGCGGCTGCGTGACCACCGGAACCTCGGGCCTATCAACGACCGCGCCATTTTCAAGCCGGGCCAGAGTCGGGAACTTTGCTCGCAAGCGTTCAAACGCACCATCCTCGGCCGCCGCCGGCGCAGGAGGCGCGGCTGGCGATAGGGCGGCCGGAGGCGACGGCGGGTCGGCGGGCACCGGTTGAGCCGCAGGCGATGACGGAGTTGTGTCGGCGACAAGCGGCTCCGGCTGCGAATTCGTCTTTGGCTTGGGCGGAAAGGGAATGCGCGCCGGCGGTTCGGCCGCGGCGACGGCGGGCGCTTCACCCGGGTGTGCGGGACGTAGCGTCCGCTCGATCCGCTGCAACTCGCGAACGACCAGTCCAATCCCCACCAGAAGGAGTCCGCCGACGGCCGCGATCGTTCCCGGCGTAATGATATCGGCGTCGGTGGTCGCGCCCGACGCCACGAGGGCCAAGCCGGCGGCCGTCGTCACAACACCCAGAAGCAACAAGAACACTGACATGACGCCGTCTTCCACCCCCTCTTTAGACGCCGGCGACATAAAAAACGTATTTTGGCCGCCATCTCGCCACGGTGCAAGAACTTATTCCTGAGCTGTTACCAAGCGCCACCCGGGCCGTGGCCGGCGTCGACCCGCGATAGCCCGCAGCTTTGCCACGTCGGACATTGCCCAAACCCGCCGGTTCGGCTTATTTAAAGGGTGAAATCTTGCCTTCCCTTGGCAGTTTTACGGTCACGCCCCGCGGCCCGGTCCGGTTTCACCTTCAGGAGTAGACCCCCATGGCTTTCACCCTCCCCGACCTTCCTTATAGCTATGACGCCCTCACTCCACATATGTCCCGCGAGACCCTCGAATACCACCACGACAAGCACCACCAGGCTTACGTGACGGCCGGGAATAACCTGGCCAAAGGAACAGAGTGGGAGAACAAGCCGGTCGAGGAAGTGGTGAAGGGTACCTTCGGCAAGAACCAAGCCCTCTTCAACAATGCCGGCCAACACTACAACCACATCCACTTTTGGAAATGGATGAAAAAAGGCGGCGGCGGCGACAAGCTGCCCGGCAAGCTCGAAAAGCAGATCACCAGCGACATCGGCCCTATCGCCAAGATGAAAGAGGATTTCGTCCAAGCCGGCGTCACTCAGTTCGGCTCGGGCTGGTGTTGGCTCGCGGTGAAGGACGGCAAGATCACGGTGATGAAGACGCCGAACGGCGAGAACCCTCTCGTGCACGGCGCCACGCCTATTCTCGGCTGCGACGTGTGGGAGCATTCCTACTATATTGACTATCGCAACCGGCGGCCGGACTACCTGAAAGCGTTCCTCGATCATCTCGTCAATTGGGACCACGTGGCCGAGATGTATGAGGCGGCGATGAAATAGTGCCCACTGGCGCAATGCACGTGAATGAGCGGGACCTTCGGTCCCGCTTTTTGCCGGAGCGCCGCGAAAACGCCGCATCGAACGGCACCATGAGCATTGCCCGGGATGCAATGAGATTCTTGTGCTGAACGTCACCACGAAACGTTCATCCGCCATTCCTCCGATGACGTCGCTGGCTGCCGCAAAGTCCGGCAGCGCGCCTGCGAACACCTTTGCCGTCGCGCGGCGGCTCGATGCGCTTGCGATCGCCACGCTGGTTGTTGTTGCCGTGATCGCCGCGTTCACCTTTCGCGACTATGGTCTCGGCTGGGACGATTACACCCATTCGCAATACGGCAGCCTGCTGGTCTCGCTCTACAAGTCCGGCTTTGCCGACAAGCGCGCGCTGTCGTTCGTCAATCTCTACATGTATGGCGGCGGGTTTGATCTTCTGGCCACGCTCTCGGCAAAAATTCTGCCCTTCGGCCTGTTCGAGACGCGCCGGTTGGTCGGCGCGGCGGTCGGCCTCGTCGGCCTTTTCGTCACTTGGCGGCTGGGGCGCCGTCTCGGCGGCCCGCTCGCCGGTTTGATCGCGCTTCTACTGCTCGCCGCTTGCCCGCTCTATTACGGTCACATGTTCATGAACGCGAAGGACACGCCCTTCGCGGTGGCCATGGTGATGGCGCTGCTCGGCATCGTGCGCGCGCTCGACGAATATCCGCGCGCGACGCCGGCGACCGTCGCACTGTGCGGCATCGGTATCGGCCTGGCGATCGGATCGCGCGTCATGGGCGGCTTTGCGCTGATCAATGCGCTGCTGCCGATCCTGTTCATCCTCGCTCTCAGATCGCGCGCGAGCGGACTGAAACCCGCTCTCGGCGAATGGGGCTCATTCCTCGTGCCGTTCTTTCCGGGCGCCATCCTCGCCTATCTGATTATGGGCCTGGTTTGGCCGTGGGCCGTCGTGTCGCCGCTCAACCCGTTTCGCGCCGTCGAATACTTTTCCAACTTTTTCGAAAAGCCGTGGCGCGAGCTGTTCGACGGTCAACTGATCCTGGTTCCCGACATGCCGCGCCGTTACGTGCCGACGCTCGCCGCGCTGACACTGCCCGAATTGATGCTGGCGCTGGGTTTCTGCGGAGCGGTCGGCACGATAGTGGCAATAGTGCGCGGCGAAGCGGGACGCGCGGACATCCCCGCCGGACGCCGTGCCGCCCTGTTGGCCGTTGTTCTTGCCGCTGTGTTTCCGGTCGTGGTGGCGGTCGCCACGCGGCCGGCCATGTATAACGGCATCCGGCATTTTGTGTTCTTGACCCCGCCATTTGCCGTACTCGGCGGCATCGCCGCGGCCTGGATCGTTGAGCGGCTGCGGCCCTATGGCCGGGCCGCCATAGCAGCGGGCGCTGCGGTGCTGATCGCGGGCCTCGCCTCCCCGGTCGTCGACATGGTGCGCCTGCATCCTTACGAGTACACGGACTTCAACCATATTGCCGGCGGCGTGGCGGGAGCGCGACCGCTTTACATGGTCGACTATTGGGGCCTGTCGACGCGGCAGGCCTCGCTGGAACTGCGCCGGCTGCTTGCGGCGCGCGGCGAGCGGCCGCGCGACGGAAACTGGAAGATCGCAGTCTGCGGACCGCATCCGGCGGCCCAAGTGGTGTTGGGCGAGCAATTTTCGGCAATCTGGAAGCCGAAAGGCGCCGACTTCGCCATGATGCTCGGCGAGTTCTATTGCGCCAAGCTCGATGCCCCGATCCTTTTCGACATCGTGCGCGAAGGCGTCGTTTATGCACGGGTCTATGATATTCGCGGCCGCTCGATTCCGACGCTGCTGACCGTGCGCGGCCCCGATGCCGATTAAACGCCGTCAGGCCGTTGCATGGGCGAAGTCCCAGTACAGCTCGCGCGCCTTCAGGTAGAACGGACCCGGCTGCAAATCCCGCTCGTCGATCCGCGCGATCGGCGACACTTTGGTGTAGTTGCCGGTGGAAAAAATCTCATCCGCCGACTGAAAATCGGAATAGCCCAGCGTCGTCTCGACCACGGTGGCGCCGGTCGCGCGCAACAGAGCAATGACCCGCGCCCGCGTGATGCCGGCGAGAAACGTACCGTTCGGGGCCGGCGTAAACACAACGCCGTCCTTTGCCATGAAGATGTTGGCGGTGCCAAGCTCGGCAATGTTACCCAGCATGTCGCACACCAGACAATTGTCGAAGCCGCGCGAGCTCGCTTCGATGAGCGCGCGTGCATTGTTCGGATAGAGACAGCCGGCTTTGGCTTCGACTACGGCGCACTCGCGCGTCGGCCGCCGATAAGGCGACAGCGTGATGGCGGTGCCCGCGCGCTTCGGAAACGGCGCGATGTAGAGCGTGAGGCACCAGCGGGTCGAGTCGGGATCGTGGCGCACGGCGCCAACCGCCGCTTCCTCCGCCCAGTACATCGGCCGAATGTAAAGCTCGGCGTCGCGATCGAAACGCCTCAGTCCCTCGCGGACCAGTGCGACCCACGTCTCCGTCGGGACCAGCGGCTTGAGCGCCATCGCCTTGGCGGATTCGTTGACGCGCGCGCAGTGCAGATCGAGATCGGGAGCGACGCCCTCGAAGGCGCGCGCGCCGTCGAACACTGAGGTGCACAGCCATGCCGCATGGGTGCGCGGGCCCATGATCGGCACGTTGCCCTCGTGCCAGTCGTCCTCGAAAAACGTAACCGTCCTGGTCCAGGTCACGGGCCGGCGCATCGAATCATCCTTCCTCGGCCTATTGTCTCGACGGTACGACCTTTGTCACCATTCTTGCAGCGAAGGAGTTTGGGCATGTTTAACGCTTACGTCTTCGATGCCTATGGCACGCTGTTCGACGTCCATGCCGCGATTGCGCGCCATCGCGCCGCAGCCGGCCCCGAGGCGGAGCGATTTTCGGAGATTTGGCGGTCGAAGCAGCTCGAATATACCTGGACGCTGACGCTTGCCGGCCGCTATGTCGATTTCTGGACGCTGACCGAGCGCGCGTTGGACTACGCGTTCGCGCGCGTCCCATCGGTCGACCGCGCGCTGCGACCGCTGCTGCTCGACGCCTATCTCAAGCTCGACACGTTTGCCGACGCCCGCACCGTTCTCAGCGCCCTCAAGGCGCGCGGCGCGCGCTTGGCTATCCTCTCCAACGGCTCGCCGCGCATGCTTGCCGCAGCCGTCGAAGCGGTCGGCTTCGCCGGGCTTTTTGACGCCGTTCTTTCGGTGGATGCCGTGCGCCGCTACAAGCCGCGGCCGGAGGTCTATGCGCTGGTCAGCGACGCCTTGGCGGTCGGCGCCTCCGACGCCGCGTTCGTGTCATCGAACCGGTGGGATGTGATGGGCGCCGTGTCGTTCGGCTTCAACGCGTTCTGGGTCAACCGGGCGCGCATGCCGGATGAGTATGCGGATCTTGCACCGCTGCGCGAAATTCCCGACCTCGCGGCGTTGCCGAGCGTCGACCGCTAAGAGGCCGCCTGCGGCCCAAGGAGCTTACGCCGCGTGATTGTGCGGCTCGGTCGTCTCGGGATTCTTGAGGGCCGTCACGATCTGCTGCTTGGTCAGCCGTGTGCCGTCATCGCCTTCGACCAGCAAGGCGACGCGGCCGCTGTCATTGATATGCCGCGCCCAACTCATGGCCTCGTCGAGGAGGCTGAACTCCTTGTACAGGTGATGATCCTTCTCCAGCGGCGAGATGGACTGCGAGCCACGCGGGCCGGAATAAACGCGATAGGCCATCCTCGGACTCCTTCTGCAAGTTAAAGACCGTCCCAGGGCTAAGATATTAGTTCAAAATGTGCCGCGCATATGTCGCGACGCGCGGCGCGTTGACGCGGGCGAGGCGTTATTTGGGCGCCGCAAAGGACTGATCGCTGTAGGGCAGCGACGTCGGACGCTGGATGACGATGAAGGCATGATCCAGCCCCTGATGGCAGCTGTTGCAGCCTGCGGTGAGCTGGTCGAAGGCGTTTGCGAAGGCCGCGCGGTCCTTGGCTTCGACCGCCTTCTCGAGAGCAGCGATCCGGGCCCCGACGGCCTTCTTCACCGTGTCGCCGCCGAGCCGCTGGTTAACCTCGTCGAACCCTTCTTTCAGCTCGTCGATCTCGTAATCAGCCAGAGGCCAATTGCCGGCGCGACCGGCGAACCAAAGTTTGATGTGGCGCATCTGCTGGAGCGCCATGATCTCCCCGAGTCCGGGCTGGTAGGGCTCGCTTGCCGGGCCCGGCTTTGCGGCGTGCGGTGTCGATGCCTCTTGCGCGCTCGCTTGGAGCGTTGCGAGCACCGCTACCGCCATCAAGACGGCATAAATCGGCTTCATGGCTCCTCCTTCCGGGCGCCTAGCTGGCCAAGTTTGTGGCACCGCCGAAAACCGTGGCGGCGCTTGGTCACCGTTCAATTCGCGGCCGGGGGTGGTTCGTAGCACTGCTTGGAATAGGCCTGCCGGCAAGCCTGATAAAGCGCTGGGCAGGCCTTGGCCGCCGTGAGCGCCGCCTCGATGGTTTTGAGCCGCTCGCCCGCCGCGCGCGATTGCCCGTCATAAGTGAGGACTGCGTCGGCGCGTTCGAGTCCGCGATCGTTCATCAGAAAATGTTCGGCTCCGTCGAAATAGGTGGTCGCAGTTCTGATCGCCTCGTTGAGTTTCTTGGTGAACTCGGCATTGGCCCCGGGGTCGGGCTTGACGACGCGGGCGCGCACCGCGGCGTCGGTATAAAGGACATTCAGCTTGAAATAGATACCGCCGCATTGGGCGAGCGCCAGCCAGTACGGCCGGCCGGCAAAGGCGCCGGGCATTGCGACAACGCTGTCGCGCTTATCGATCGACACCGGGGGGACCGGCGGCTCGACTGCGCGATGCTCGCGCTTGTGACGCATCCCAGTCTGCGCGTGGGCACCCGTTGTGGCAATCATGATGGCGAATGTGAACAGTATCGCCTTTGCGATCATCCCCGGCATGGCGCGATTATAGCCGAGCCGCGGAGCCGGACTCAAAATCTCTCAACCCAGGGCCGCAGCTCGATCTCCCAGGCCCAGGCGCTGCGGTGCTGCCGCAGCAAATGCAAATAGCTCTGCGCAATGGCATCGGGATCGAGCAGGCTGTCGGGTTTTCCTGGCTGATCGGGCCATTCCGCGCTGCGAATGCCGCCGTCGACCACGACATGGCCGACATGAATACCCTGCGGCGCAAGTTCGCGCGCCAGGCTTTGCGCCAGCCCGCGCAGTGCGAACTTGCCCATGGCGAACGGCGCCGACTGCGCATAACCCTTGACGCTCGCCGACGCACCAGTGAACAGGATCGTCCCGTGGGACCGCGGCAGCATGCGTTTGGCCGCCTCCTGGGCCACCAGGAAGCCGCCAAAGGCGGTGACCGCCAGCGCCTTCTCCACGTCGGCGGGATCGAGCTCGACAAACGGCCCGCGGGTCCGGTAGCTCGCGTTGTAGACGACAACATCGGGCGCGCCGAACGTCGCTTCGACGTCGGCGAAGAGTTTTATCACCTCCACGCGCTTTGTCGCATCGCAGGCAAAGGCCTTGCCGCCGATTTCCTTGGCCAGTTGCGCAAGTTCCGCGGCCCGGCGCGCAGCCAGCGCGACGGTCATACCGGCTCTAGTGAAAGTCCGCGCCAGCGAGGCGGAAAGCCCGGCCCCGGACCCAACAATCAGCGCGGTTCGATAGGAGAGTTCGGTCATGCAACCTCCACCATCGGCTCAATGCTCGGCAAAAAGCGGACCATGAGCGCGCTGCGGCGCGCCCACGTCAAGCGTCAGCGAAATGTTCTTGATCGCGGACCGGACGCTCCCCACCCCTTTTGATGACAACCGCTAACGGGATCGCGCTACGGGCGAGCTTTCGTCAATCGACGACGGCGACCGCGTTGATCTCGACGAGGCAGCGCGGATCGGTGGCGAGCCGCACCACTTGGACCGTCGTCGTCGCCGGCTTGGCATCGCGAAAATACTCGCCCCAAACGCGGTTGAGCGCATCCTGGTCGGCAAGGTCGGTGACGAAGCGAGCGGCCGTGACCACGTCGGCGAAGGTCGCGCCCGCCGCTTTCAGCCCACGCTCGAGGTTTTCCAGCGCCGCGCGCGCCTGCCCTGCCATGTCGCGCGGCATGGCGTCGAACTCCTCCGGGCGATGCGGGTGATGATGGTACACAGGTGCGGCGGTGACGCCGGCGACATAGACCGTGGCGCCGCCCCTGACCTTGATCGCCGGCGCATACGGCATCCACAGGTCCGGCGCGTCCGGCCAATGGATGTGCTCGATGGTCTTGGACATGGCTAGGCTTCCCCGCTGCTTGATGTCGGATTTTCCGTGCATACATTCGCTTAGAATCGCGATCCGCGCACGAGCGGAAAGAGGCGCGTTAAGGTCGCGTTAGGGTCAAGAGCTCGAAGACGGTCGGGAGTGACGTGAAAGACGCGTGCAACGTCGCCAGACCGAAGGATCACAAAGGATCGTAAGGAGAAAATCATGTTACCCAAGACTGTGATCACGGGTTTGGCCGCGGCCGCCCTCGTATCTTTGACCGCGAGCGTGACTTACGC
>JBEKWO010000134.1:0-8466 GCA_049512975.1 Xanthobacteraceae bacterium
CGCCGCCCAGGCTCGCTTGTGCCCATAACCGGTTTTGTGGACACTTCTTCCCCTCACAACGCCAAGAATCACATCAGACTCAGCGAAATGAAGAGCCTCTGGAAGGCGGCCCGCGGCGGAGGGAAACGTTCGGCGAGAATATGCGCGACAATATCCGGTGCTTGGTCGCCGCCACGGACGTGCATCGCGAAGTGTTGGACTTCCTCTTTCGACCCAAGGCTGAACTCGATCCAGCATTCGGGAAGCTGGACGGTACCCCACGACGGGTTAGCAAAATTGGCTTCAGGATAGAGTGCCAATAGTTTTGCGATGATTTCCGAGCGTTGTCCCAGAGGGCAACCCACAAAGTCCTTCGGAATCTGGGCGATGGAAGTTATGCCCTGTGGCAGGTCCATTACAAAAATGTCCCAACTCATGGATACACCCTTATGAGTTCCGGCTCATCCGGACACGTTGTAGCCGAGCAATGCTCGCGCACAGCGTGTATCTTATCCAAGAAGAGCGTGATGGAAAGCCTAGTAGGTCGCTGCCAGGCCTGCCAAGGACGGAACATCCTCTTTCACGATATTCAGAATCAAAAGCCCCGCGGTTTCCCGCGAGGCTTTTTTGTTAGGTGAACCGTCATTGCGAGCGCAGCGAAGCAACCCAGCTTCGGCGAGGTTGTCCTGGATTGCTTCGTCGCTTTGCTCCTCGCAATGACGCCTTTGCCGTCATGCCCGCGCTTGTCGCGGGCATCCACGTTTTTAGCAGCCGAGGCGGAGGAAAGGCGTGGATGGCCGGAACAAGTCCGGCCATGACGATGAGGGTTCGCGGTTTTCCGCGGGGTTTTTTGTTTTTCAGTTCATTCCGCGCCGTGTCAGCTTTCCGCCAACCAGCTATTCGCGCTAGCATGGCGCTATAAGGCTCAGTTAGGAGTGCGTCCCCGCATGCCCACCAATCGCGTCTATCGGATCGCTGTCATCCCCGGCGACGGCATCGGCAAGGAGGTGGTGCCGGAGGGCCTGCGCGTCCTCGAGGCCGCGGCAAAAAAGTTCGGCTTCGAACTGCACAACGATCATTTCGACTTCGCGTCCTACGACTATTACGCCAAGCACGCGCGCATGATGCCGGAAGACTGGAAGGACAAAATCGGCCGCCACGACGCGATCTTTTTCGGCGCCGTCGGCTGGCCGGTGAAAATTCCTGATCACGTCTCGCTGTGGGGCTCGCTCATTCAGTTCCGCCGCGAGTTCGACCAATACGTCAATCTGCGGCCGGTGCGGCTGATGCCCGGCGTGCCGTCGCCGCTCGCCAATCGCAAGCCCGGCGACATCGATTTCTGGGTGGTGCGCGAGAACACCGAAGGCGAGTATTCCGCCATCGGCGGCCGCATGTTCGGCGGCACCGAGCGCGAATTCGTCGTGCAGGAGACGGTGCTCACGCGCGTCGGCGTCGACCGCATCTTGAAGTTCGCCTTCGAGCTCGCCCGCAAGACGCCGAAGAAGCATCTGACTTCGGCGACCAAGTCGAACGGCATCGCCATCACCATGCCGTACTGGGACGAGCGGGTCGAGGCGATGGCGAAAAACTATCCCGACATCAAATGGGACAAGTACCACATCGACATTCTGGCGGCGCTGTTCGTGCTCAAGCCCGACCGCTTCAACGTGGTGGTGGGGTCGAACTTGTTCGGCGACATTCTCTCCGATCTCGGCCCGGCCTGCACCGGCACCATCGGCATCGCGCCGTCGGGCAACATTAATCCCGAGCGCAAATTTCCTTCTATGTTCGAGCCGGTGCACGGCTCGGCGCCGGATATTGCCGGCCAGGGCATCGCCAATCCGATCGGTCAGATCTGGTCGGGGGCGATGATGCTCGAGCATCTCGGCGAGGCCGAAGCGGCCGCTGCCATCGTCAAGGCGATCGAGCAAGTGCTGGCCGAGCCTAAGCTGCGCACCCGCGACCTCGCCGGCTCGGCTGACACCAAAGCCTGCGGCCAAGCGGTGGCCGACGCGCTGGCGTGAGTCCTCAATTTGCTGCAGCGAAGATCGGGAAGAAGATCGGGAAATTGGCTGCGGGGCGACGGCCCGAGCTTTAGCTTTGCCGATCTTACGGTGCCTCTGGCTTTTGCAACAAAGCATTGAATACGGTCGACGGGACCCGCACCCCCTCATCGCATTCGTAGCGATGGCGCAGCACATCCAGATTGGCGTCGGGGTCCGATGCCAGCGCGGCGAGCTGGTCGAAGTAAGCAAGCCGGGTGTTATCGAATGTTGCGTCCGGCCGCGGCTGCGCTCCCCAGATGTCCCACGGAAGCGTCTCGAGCTTGTTGAGTGCGGCGACATCTCGGATCACACTGCCGGCCATGAACCAACGGCCAAATAATCCGGCAAACGAAATGCCGAACTTTTCCGGATCCGCCGCGCCACGCCGGTACCGTTGCCAAGCTTCCGCGGCGGTCAAGAACTGGTCACGTGGAATATCGCAAGGGTCGAAAGAGAGCCGAAGCTTCTGTCGCCACACCGCATCTAGCTGCGCGTCCACCAGGACCCAGCGACGTTTTTCAGCATTCCAGTACTCGCATACCCAATGGTCCTCGAAATTTGGTGGGTTGAAGTAGGCGCCGAAACCGCAGCGTGACCGTGCCGGAACGCCTCGGTCTCTGAGTATGCCAACCAACGCTAAGGCGAACGAGTTACAGCGACCGACCATGCGTTTTTCGGGCGCTCGTGACTCGCTCAACGGCCGGTCGTCAAGTTCCCGAGTTCGATCCAGCCGCTTCTCGAAGGCCCGGATGTGAATCTCGCTTCTGCGCAGCGGGCTCAAATCGCACTGATAAAAATCTTTTGCGACCACATCATAGATGCCCAGATTGGCGACGATGCACGCCAACGATTCTACATCCTTAGGCAATGGATCGAAGAGTATCCTATGACGACCGGGATTGCTCATAGGGCCGTGCCGCGCGTAATAACTTACAGGCTGTTCTCGCTCTGGCTGGCTGGCGCGCATGGCTATTTCCACGTAATTCCTTGGCGTAACCTGCGCTAGCCGCCTGATTAGGTGCGGCTGATCGGAGTTCTGCGCAAACGGCAGCGCTCGAACCGAAACACCATCTAGCTGTTCGCAATGATCAGAACAATGAGTGTGAGCGTAACTTATCTACCGCCCGTGCTCCCACAGCGTTTCCAGCCGATGGCGGAACGCCTTGGGCCGTTCGGCAAACAGGCGGTGGGCGATGCGGGCGGCGCGGTGCGCGAGCTCCGTGGTGCGTTCGGCGCAGGCCGGCGTCAGCCGCGAGCGCCAATGCGCCAGCGGCTGATGCGGCCCGGTGAGGTGCTTGAGGATCTCCAGGTCCTGGCAGCGGCCGAGCCGGTCGCGCAGCCGCTCGGCTTCCTCGGTCCACATGCGGCCGTGGCGCGGCCACAACGGCTCGATCAAATCCATCTGGTAGCGGTGATCGACGACGCGCTGACGCAGATGATGCAGGTCTTCGGCACTGGCGTTCGCCCAGTCGGCCGGGATACAGCGCCGCGCGGCGCGATAGCCGGCGGTCAGGCGCGCGGCGATGGCGCTGAATTCGAACGGATCGAGCGGCCACAGCTCGATCGCGGCGGTCGTTGAATCAAGCCAGGCGATGATCGCTTGCCGCAGTTCCGGCGTCAGCACTTCCTGTTCCTCGCTGCCGCGGATCGCTTCCAGGCGGCCGCGGACGGTCGCGATCGAGCGCGCCGACAGCGCCATGCCTTTGTCCACGAGGTCATCGAAGGCATTGAGCGCCGACTGGCCATCACGCGCGCGCGCGAGCGAGCGGGCGTGGTCGCGCGCTTCCTGGCGCAAGTGCACCGCGTCCGGGATGAAGGGCTCGAGCAGCCGCATCAGCGCGCGCCACTGCTTCATGGCGCGGCGGAAATCGTGCACGGCATCCTGGTTCGAGCGTTCCGGATCGGTGATCGTGACGCGCGCAGTGTCGATGATACTAGCCGCGATCGCACGCACCGCCGGTCCGATCGCCGCTCGGGGCTGCAAAGCGGGCTTGGCGCCCATATCCGCTTCTATGAAGGCGTGCATGACAGTCCGATGGGTTCTCGGATGACAGTATGACGAAAAATCGGGCTCGCCGCACTTCCCTTATCGGGGGTCGCTTGCTACATGCCTTTCACCACGGCGGCCCCGGTCTAAGCCGGGCCCGGACACATTGGCGCGGGGTGGAGCAGCCCGGTAGCTCGTCAGGCTCATAACCTGAAGGTCGTAGGTTCAAATCCTACCCCCGCAACCAATTTGTGAAGCAATATCAATTGCTCACGAGACCTACGACGACTGACGCGATTTCCCTTTAACGCCCATCGCCGCACCACGCATTGCGCCGCGTGCGCCGCAACCTTGGTCGTCCGGCCGCGATCTCCGCTCCGGAAACGGGTGGCCTCGCACGCCCCGATTTGCTCGCCTGTTACGACCATCTTCGCACTTGCATCACGGCGGAGCCGCCGACAGGCTGCGAGACCGTCTTGGGAGGAATTGTGGTCACGCGCTCGACGCCGGCCAAACCGCGCATCTTCTATGGGTGGTTCGTCGTTGCCGGCACCTTTTCCGTCACCTTTGTCGGTTTTGGCTGCGCCTATAGTTTCAGCGCCTTTGTCGTTTCTTTGCAGCAGGATTTTGCCGCCTCGCGCGGATCGGTCTCCGTCGTCTTCTCTCTGGCCGGATTCTTTTATTTCGGCCTCGGGGTCGTCAGCGGCCCGCTGGCCGACTACTGGGGCGCAAGGCGTCTTGCCGTCATCGGCATGGTTCTCACCGGACTGGGGCTCGTGGTCGCGAGCGTCGCCCGCAGCCTGCCGCAAGTCTACGCGGCGTACGGGCTCGGCGTCGGATTGGGCGTCGGCTGTTCTTACGTTCCGGCTGTGGGCGCGGTGCAGCGCTGGTTCATCAGGCGCCGCGGCCTTGCCTCCGGCATCGCTGTCAGCGGCATCGGCGTCGGCACGCTCTTGGTGCCGCCGCTCGCTGCGTTCCTGATCGCGGCACTGGGGTGGCGCGAGACCTATCTGATCCTCGGCATTCTTTCCGCGCTTGTCGGCGGCGGGATGGCGCTGCTGATCGAGGACGATCCGCACCATCGCGGCCTCAATCCCGACGGCGCGCCGATTGAATCGAATGGGGAACCGACGCGCGCGACCGGCGTCCCGGTCAGCGAGGCGATCCGATCGCGGCGGTTCATCGGCCTTTACGCCGCCTGTTTCATTTGCGCGTTCGGCCTGTTCGTGCCGTTCGTGCATCTCGTGCCGTACGCGCTCGATCACGGCCTGCCGCAATCGTCCGCGGTGATTCTGCTCGCCATGATCGGTCTCGGCAGCACCGCCGGACGTTTTATCCTCGGCGGCGTGGCCGATCGGCTGGGACGCCCGCTGTCCTTCATGGCCATGTTCGTCGGCATGGCGCTCGCCTTCGTCATTTGGGCTTTTTCGACCGAACTCTGGGCGCTGGCCGCGTTTGCTTGCATCTTCGGCTTGTTCTACGGCGGGTTTGTCGCGCTCGCGCCGGCGGTGATCACCGACTATTTCGGCGGCCGTAACGCCGGCAGCATCATCGGCATTCTCTATACCAGCGTGGCGATCGGCACGCTGATCGGGCCCGGCGCCGCCGGCTACGCCTTCGATTTAACTCACAGCTATATGCTGCCGATCCTGGCGAGCGTTGCGGCAAATATCATCGCCGCCGCGATCCTGGCGGCCACCTCGAAGGCGTCTAGGTCGATCGGCGAAGCCCCGCGCTAAGCGAGCGCGGCGTGGACGAGACTGCGGAACAGCTGGCGGTAATAATCCCGTTGCCCCGGCGCCTGGATCATCATCATCGCGATCAGCTCTTCCTTGGGCGCGATCCAAAACGCCGTACCGGCGATGCCGCCCCAGAAGAATTCACCCGGCGTCCCAGGCGTCGGCGCGAGTCCGACCTCGCGCCGCACTGCGAAGCCGAGCCCGAAGCCATGTCCCGGCGCCAGCAGGAAGGTGGTTCCGATGCGGACATGCGGCCCGAGGTGGTCGGCGGTCATGAACTCAAGCGTCTTGCGGCCTAGGAGCCGCGTGTCGCCGAGCGCGCCACCGAGATAGAGCATCTGCACAAACCGCTCGTAATCGTCCATCGTCGACCACAAACCGCCGCCGCCCGATTCGAAATTCGTTTCAGTGAGCGTTACCGATTCGCCGGTATCGGGGTCTTTGGCGAAGGGCTTGGCGACACGATCCTGTTTGTCTGGCGGTACGAAGAAGGCGGTATCGCTCATGCCGAGCGGCGTGAGAATTCGCTCTTGCAGAAAGGCGCCCAAGCTCTGCCCGGAAACGATTTCGATGATGCGGCCGACGACGTCGGTGGAATGGCCGTAATCCCACGATGTGCCCGGCTGGTCGATCAGCGGCAGCTTTGCTAGCGCGGCAACAAGTTGGGCGTTGGTCAGATCAGGGGCTCCCAGCCTCGCCTTGGCGTAGAGGCGTTGCACGGCTGATACACCCGTGAATGCGTAAGTCAGTCCCGAGGTGTGGCGCAGCAGGTCCTGGACGGTGATCGGCCGCTCGGCCGCGACCAGTTCGAGCTTGCCATCCTTTTCGACGCCGACTTTGGCGTTGGCAAATTCGGGCACGAACTTCGCCAGCGGGTCGCTGATGAACAGCCGTCCCTCCTCGACCAGCATCATCAGCGCAACCGAGACGATCGGCTTGGTCATCGAATAAATGCGGAAGATGGTGTCGCCGGGCAGTGGCGGCCCGTCGGCGCGGAGCGCGCCGAGGTCGCGCCGGTAGCCGACTTTGCCGCCGCGAGCGATCAACATCGAGACACCCGGCACGTGCCGGGCATCGACTTGGCGCTGCATTACGGCGGTGAGCCTGGCAAGGCCGGCAGCGGATAGCCCGGCCTCTTCGGGCTCGGCCACGGCGAAGGCAGACGACGAAGCGCGATGATCGTTCACGGTCGGTCCTGGTGCTGAGAGTTGGCGAATAATGCAACAAAGCCCGGCTTCCAGGCGAGCGAAATTATGGCCTACGCCGCCGCTCGGGTGGCGAGGCGGTCCATCTCGCGCTCCACCAGCCGCCGATAGGGGCCGTCCCGGCGTATCAGCAGATCGGGCGGGCCGTCTTGCACGACTTGGGCGAGCTGCAGCACGACGATGCGGTCGAGACTCCTGACCGTCGACAGCCGGTGCGCGATGGCGATCACGGTGCGCCCGCGCATCAGCCGGCCCAATGCTTCGCGGATCGCTTCCTCCGACTCGCTGTCGAGCGCGGACTGTCGAACCACGGCTATTTGCGCTTGCTGGCGCGCGACTTTCGGCTCCTGCGGCTGGGCCGCGACTTGGCGCGTAATTTCCTCTTTTTTGCTTGGCCTCCCGATCGGGCAACCCGGCGCGCTGGGGTGATGTCCCTCCCGGTCACCACGTTCAACGTTTGAAGCACGCCGGCTACGCGGTCCTCGACAATCCGTTCCAGCGCGTTCCACGTGCCGGCGGCCGCGGCCTTTATTTCGGCCATCGTCTCATCCGCCATTCCCACGGCGCGCCCGCCAACCGCTCCGGCGCCTTCAACGAGCCCGTTGAAGACCTTGGTGCCCTCTTGCACCAACGTGTCGAAGAGCTGGGTCCCCTCTTCCTGCGCCATGGAAAAGGCGCCGAGGCCGGCCAGAACGATTTTGTTCGCGGAACCCAGGATCGACGCCGGCACACCGCCGGTCGGCGCACGTCTTTTCTTGGCCATGGTGCCCTCCCTTACCGAATGGAACAACATCACCCAGCCAGCCCGAAAGATCAATGCCGGACGCCGCCGAACTCGGGTCATGCGCAACGCATCATGCGCTCGCTCCTGAATCCTCGCGGTGATAAGGTCTGCGGGCACGTTGCCCGTGTGCAGCTGGGGCTTCTTCGGCAAAATCCGAGCTCGAATTGGCGATCATGGACGACAAGGCTGAAATCGTTCAGCGCCTTACAACCCAGCTGAACCTTGCGGCCCATTTGCGTTCCTTGGCAAAGGCTGAAGCGCAATCCGCCGACCGTCGCCAGTCGTTGCGCACCTGGCAGGCTGATCGCCTCGCGCGCACCCACGCGGATTTGCTTGCCAGCGCGCGTTTCGGGCCTGCGGCAGCCTTTTTCCTGACCGACATCTACAGCGCCAAGGACGTCGGCGGGCGCGATCAGGCGCTTGATCGAGTCGTGCCGCTTATGAGCAAGGTTCTGCCCGTTTCGGGCCTGGAGACGATCGTCGATGCGATCGAACTGGATGCCCTCTCGGAGGATCTCGACGCCGCTATGGTGGAAGCCCTGGGGCAACGGATCAACGCGATCGATGCCGCCGCCTATGGTAACGCTTACCGCAAAGTTGATCGTCGGAAGGACCGAGAACGCCAGATTTTTCTCATTCAGCACCTCGGGCAATCGCTCGATCGCCTCGCACGTCAACGCTTCGCCGGCACTGCTCTTGCGCTCGCGCGCAAGCCGGCCCGGCTGGC
>JBEKWO010000135.1:0-8458 GCA_049512975.1 Xanthobacteraceae bacterium
TCGGCGGCAGGACGCCCGACGAGGTCTATGCTACGCAGGCAAACGAGGAGAAATTGGCGGCGTAATCGAACCCAGAATCCACCTTAGCCAAACCGCCATTCTGTCCCGTAAGGCGGGACCACCTCTAATTGCGGATCCTGAAATCAGGGAAATTGACAAACTCACAGGATCGAATGCGGAGAAAGCTTTCGGCGTAATTAATTACTTGAGGCGTCGCGAAGGGCTTGAGCCGTTTAAAGAGGACTTAAGGAACGATGGTAAGGTAAATGCTAGTCATGAAGCTGAAATACCAGCACTGGATAATGTACCGTCGCCCTTTGCATTCGGTCTTTCGCCCACCGGCACTATAATTCTCTCAGTCAGTCCAGCGAACTGGCCCGTTTTTCCGAATTTGTCGAGCGCGAGTGATCACACAAATCGTCTCGATGCCTGTCGCGCCTTAGGAACAGACTTAGTGTCTGACTTGCAATCAAACCGTTACCAAGCTCGCGAGGAATATAAGGATGGTTTGGAGAGATATTTGGAGCGTCTGCCTGACAAGCCGGGTGGCGGAAACATCCTTTTAGCAGATGCCGAGGCGCGAACATTAAGGAATCTCTTTGCGGCGGAATCGGAATTCTTATCCGTCGCATTTTCGTCGAAACTGAAGACCTTTCTAGAGCAACATATAGGTCTTCGGGTATTTTATCCTGACATCGCGAAGTTTTATCGAGATGTGCAGACCGGCAAATTGGAACGATCGCTGCCTCTTGATGCGGTCGAAGGCTTTGTTCGCGGGGTTCAAGAAAACACACCGGCAATTTTTGATCCGTCAGTCGCTGCGACGATTGAAGGCAGTGCAGACGATGCTGAGCAGTCCCTCCCCATCTCTCGCGGTCAGCAGATAGGCGATGTTAGTTCGTCCTTACCTGTGCCACCGAAGGATCCGTTGGGAGATCTCGATCCAAAGTCGAGTTCCGAGTTTACGTTCGCCGGTGTAGCCAATGGCATCTGGCGAGCGTTTCTCCAAGGAGAGAAAATTCACAAAACGATTGAGGGCTGGAGGCAGGCAGGCAAAAATCTACAGCCTCACATCTCGGAAATACTTCATTGGCTGGGGCAGTATGTTTCTTCGAGCGGCGGACCACCAACGACACCGCCAACGATAGGCGTGTAACGTAGAGCGTAGCGTGAATGAGCGACGCGATATCCGAGGTTTGCCTCTCCAACAATATCCCGCATATCGCTTCGCTCATGCGGGCTACGTGCTACGCCTAACGCACCCTGCAAACCGACCCCTTCCGATCATGAAATTTTTCCGGTCGCGTCCGCTCGGCATCACCATCGTCGGATTGTTGATGGTTCTTTTTGGGCTGGCGGAAGTGACCACGGCGTTCACGCATGATTTCTTCGGGATCAAAACCTCGGCGCTCAACGCAGCGAGCTACCTGTCGGCGCTGATCGGCGCCTTGTATGCCGCGGCCGGGGTCCTGGTCCTGACCATGAAGAGACGCCCAGCGGCAATCGCCCTTTTGCTGCTCGCCATAGTTATCGTTGGGCGCATCGTTCTGGTAGGAAGCGGGCTTTATCCAACCGAGTCGGCAGAAAATACTTTGGCTATCATTGCCGGCACGACGATCGTTGCCGTCTTTGCCGTGTACATTGCGCTGAAGTGGCGGTCATTCAGCGAATAGCGCGTAGGGCGGATTAGCGCAGCGTAATCCGCCGCTTTGCGACAGGGGAAGACGGTGGAGATTCCGGCACGAAAGCACGATAATCTGCCGGCGTAGCGACCAGCATGCAGGGGTGACCCGCCATGAGCCCTGAAGCGAACGTGCAAACCGTGCACAAGTACTTCGATGCCTGCAACTCCGGCGATCTTGACGCGCTGATCAGCACGCTCGATGCCGACGTGGTGCACTACTTCCTGCCGGAAACACACAAGCCGATCAGGGGAGGGAGAGAGCTCGCCCGCTATTGGCGCACATTTCACCTCGTCTATAAGCCGGTCTGGCGCATCGACCACGCCCTTGCGAACGGCGACGAGGTGGTCGTCGAATGGAGTTGCGCCTACCTGCCGCGAGGCAAACCCGACCGCATGATGTTTCGCGGCATTGACTGGAACCTCCTCAAGGCGGGCCGCATTGTGGAAATTCGCGCCTACTATCAGCACGAGGAAAGCCGCGATTGCGAGCTGACGGGGTTTCCTTACGGACAGCGCGGTTACCTGTCCAAGGGCGCGCTGCAGCCGGCGTTGTCCGGCTAAGATTGCGTCGAACCCCGTTCGCCGAGGAGCAGATGCCCAAAGCTTTCTTCGTCGTCCGCGCCGTGGTTGCCGAGCCGCTGCGCGAAAGATTCGATCATTGGTATGCGACCGACCACATGCCGAGCGCGCACGCCGCCTTCAAATCGGAGAAATGCTGGCGGTTCTGGAGCGCGCGCGAGCCGGGCGTGCATTACGCGGTCTATCGCTTCGCCGACTTGGCGGCCGCCGACGCGGCGCTGAACGCGGAGTCCTTCAAGGCGCTGGTCGCCGACTTCGACCGCGCGTGGCCGTCCGGCGTTACCCGCACGCGCGATGTTTTGAGCCAGGTCGAGGAGCGGGGCGCTTCATAAAATTTCGTCACCGAGGTTGCGACGCAGCCCTTGACATGCGTCCCCGTTTCGGCTACATCAAGCGAATCTCGCTCATCGAGGGCGTCACCGGTGACGTACCGACGGCGGAGCGGGAGCGGTTCCCGCGGGCGGGGCTCGTAACCCCGCACCCGGGCGGCTTCGGGCATCGACCGTCCGGCATTACGACCGGTCCGCGAGGTGCTCGCTGCACTGGCGCCGGGGAGGGTCCTCCCGTTTGCACCCGGTAATTCCAGGAAGCGCGGCCCGAAGCTGAGCCAAGGGGTCAAAGCCTTGGCGAGTGCCGCAGTGGAGCGCCGGAAGGCGAGCGCGCCCCGACTTTTGGCGCGCTTCC
This sequence comes from Xanthobacteraceae bacterium, assembly GCA_049512975.1. Lineage (GTDB taxonomy): Bacteria > Pseudomonadota > Alphaproteobacteria > Rhizobiales > Xanthobacteraceae > BOG-931. The sequence continues at coordinate 2,948 of JBEKWO010000135.1, forward strand.
GCGCCCCGCGCACAGTCAGGTGGCGACATCTGATTGTGTGGCGCGGACATTGGTTGGATGCGCCTCTCGGCGCTCCGCTCCCCTCTTTATGAGCTGGGGGCGAACCTAAAAGAGTTTGTTGTTGTGGTCGTAGGCAAACCTCGGGCGCTGAGCGCGTCGCGAGGATGACGTCATTGCGAGCGAAGCGAAGCAATCCAGCTTTTTGAGCCGCAAAGGTCTGGATTGCTTCGTCGCTCTGCTCCTCGCAATGACGAGGGTACCGATGCGCCGCACGCGGGGCGAGGGAGCTACGGAATGTAATAAAACGGATTCGGTACTTTGAATGTGCGTTCGGCGTGGCCACCTCTGAGATCGCTGTCCTGATCGCCGATATTGGCGATAATGGTGTAGCCGAGACGGCCGTCGATATCGCCGCGCGCGGTCGTCTTAAAATCGGCGACCGGCTGGCCGAGCGTGTTCGGGTCGCGCAAATAAAGGCCGTCGCAATCGTGATAGCCGGCCTGATCGAGATCCTTTTCGGTCGCCTCTTTGATCGTGGCGATTTGAATCCGTCCGGTGATGAAGAATACCGCGACGTTGGTGCAGTTGGGGTGGGGCGGCTGGTCTTTGCACTTGGCGAAATTGAAAAGATCGAGCGTGGGCTTGAGCGCCGGCGCTTGCGCGCTTTCTTCCCAGGCCTGGTCGCCGCAGGCTGCAAGCTTGTCGGCGAGGTCGCAGGAGCCGTGCCAGAAAAACGCGAAATGGTTCTTGTAGATCCTGGTCCAGTTCGACAGCGAGGTTTCGTCGATGTCGAGGACGATGGCCGGCTTGTTCACTTGCGGGGCGCGGGTCGCGACCCAGTCGCGCGCTTCGGCGAGCGCCTTGGCGACGTCGGCGTCGTATTGCGTGCAGCGGTAAGAGACGAGCCGGTTCTTGATGAAATCGAGGTTGAGCGGCTGCGAGAAGTCGATGGCCTGCGGCGCGGGGGCGGGGCAGCCCTCGGGCACTTGCGCCCAAGCCGGACCGGCCGCGAGCAGGCCGAACGCGACTGCCGCGATTACGCTCAAGTATTTTCGGGTGATCTGCATGTCCGGTTCCGACCTTAAGTGAAACATGTTGCGCGCTTGCGACAGCGACGGTGCACGTCATGGTAGTGTTTTCGGTGAGGCGCGGGCAAGGGCCTCTCGTGCCCTACGGTTACCGCCAGCCGCCGCCGCCGTTCACATAGACCGTGTCCGCCGTCATGAACGGGCAGGCGTCGGAGCAGAGGAACAGCACGAGTTCGCCGATCTCTTCCGGTTCGCCGAACCGCTTCATCGGCACGTCCTCGAGGAATTGCTTGACCAGTTCGGGCGACGATTGCGCCGCGTCCTGGAACGGCGTCCTGATCGGCCCCGGCGAGATCGAGACCGCACGGATGCCTTGCGTGGCGAACTCGCGCGCCACACCCATGGTCATGGTCACCACCGCGCCCTTGGCGGCGGCGTAGTGGATCGACGAGCCGGGGCCGCCGCGGCGGTGCGCCATGCTCGCCATGTTGACAATGACGCCGTGCTTGTTGGCCAAGAAATGCGGCAGCACCGCCTGCATGGCATAGAACGTGCCGTTGACGTTGAGCGCGAAGGTTTTCTCCAGCAGCGCATCGTCGATGTCGAGGAATTTGGCGCGGCGGATGGCGGCGCCGGCCGAGTTGAACAGGAACTGCACACTGCCGAACGCGGCGATGGCGCGCTCGATCATGGTGTTGACTTCGGCGCGCGAGGTGACGTCGACTTTTATCGCCAGCGCCTGGCCGCCCTTGGCGTTGACCGCCGCGGCCGTCTGGCGTGCGCCGGCCTCGTTGAGGTCGGCGCAGACGACGTTGGCGCCTTCGCGGGCGAAGATCAGCGCCGTGGCGCGGCCGATGCCGCTGGCGGCGCCGGTGATGACGATGGTCTTGGCGGCGAAATAGTCCGGTGTCTTTGCCATGATTGTTGTTATCCCGTCCGGGGCGCCGATTGTGCCCGCTTCGCGGGGCGGTCACAATCGGGCGCCAGGACTCCCACAAGGCGCTCGCCGGCGTTACAGTACCGCCCGCAAAGAGAAGGACGGCTCGCCATGCCGCACTACACCGCACTGGTCACGGTGCTCGCCATACTGTTTTATTTGTACACGGGAGCACGCGTGCCGCGCGCCAGGCAGAAATTCGGCCTGAAGGCGCCGGTGATGATGAGCGGCCAACCCGAATTCGACCGCATTTTCCGCGTGCAGCTGAACACGCTGGAATGGATGCCGATCTTCCTGCCGCTGCTCTGGCTGTTCGCCTATTACATCAGCGACATCGGCGCGGCGGCGCTCGGTCTCATTTGGATCGCCGCGCGCATCCTCTACATGGTGACCTATACCAAGGATGCCGCTAAGCGCGGCCCGGGTTTTGCCATCCAAGGGGCCGTCTGCGGGGTGCTGCTCGTCGGCGCGCTCATCGGTATCGTCACAAGCCTCGTGCATGGCGGCTGACGGCTGACGGCAACGGCCGGGCAAGCCGCGAAGTCGCGTCGCTCTCCATCTCCGTTCGCTCCCTTGCATCTTCATAACGGGTCGCCAGACCGATGCCGCGTACGCTTGAAAAATTCACCGTCTTCGCGGCGCCGGGTGTTTTTGTCCTGCTCTGGGCGTCGGGCTTCATCGGCGCGAAGCTCGGCCTGCGTTACGCCGAGCCGCTGACATTCCTGGCGGTGCGCATGATCGCGGTGGTGGGGCTTTTGGTTGTCATCGTCCTGGTCACGCGGCCAAAGTGGCCGAGCGCCGCCGGCATGGTGCACAGCGCGGTGACCGGCGTCCTGGTGCACGGCTTCTATCTTGGCGGCGTCTTCGTCGCGATCGAAAACGGCCTTGCCGCCGGCTTAGCCGCGCTGGTGGTGAGCCTGCAGCCGGTGTTGACCTCGACGCTTGCCAACCGCTGGCTCGGCGAACGCGTGCTGCCGCGCCAATGGCTTGGCTTGCTGCTCGGCCTCCTCGGCGTCTATCTGGTGGTGCGGGAGAACACCGCCGGCGGCGCCACCGCGCCGTTGGCGTGGGCGGCGATCGTGGCGGCGCTCGTCGGCATCACCGTCGGCACGCCTTACCAGAAGCGTTTCGGCGGCGGCATCGATTGGCGGCCGGCTTTGTGCCTGCAATACGCGGCCGCGGGACTTCTGTTCGCGCTCGGCGCGCTCGTCTTCGAAACCCGCGTCGTGCATTGGACCGCCGAATTCGCGTTCGCGCTCGCCTGGCTGGTGTTCGTGCTGTCGTTCGGCGCCATCTGGCTGTTCTATTTCCTCATCCGCCGCACGGCGGCGACGCGCGTGGCGAGCCTGTTCTATCTGACGCCGCCGCTCACGGCGCTGATGGCGTGGGCGTTGTTCGACGAGCACTTGGCGCCGCTCGCCCTCGTCGGCATGGCGATCTGTGTCGCTGGGGTCTTTCTGGTCAACTGGCGCCCCGGTGGTGCGGCGGCGTAAGCCGCGGTAACGTCGCTTGCCGCACCGCATGTATTCCCAAGGAGCAGACGTCATGAGCGCCCACGGACCGATCGAGTATCGCGACGCCGCAGCGGACGTGCGCGCAGTGTTCGACGACATCAAGCGCACGCGGCAGGTCGAGGACGTTAACAATTTCTGGAAATACCTGGCGCAGGACCCGGCGACGCTCAAACGCACCTGGGACAGCGTCAAAGAGATCATGGCGCCGGGCGCGCTCGATGCGGTGACCAAGGAGATGATCTACCTGGCGGTGAGCGTGACCAACGGCTGCGGCTATTGCATCGCCAGCCATGGCGCCGCGGCGCGCAAGGCCGGCATGAGCGAGGCGATGTTCGGGGAGCTCATGGCCGTGGTCGGCATGGCAAACGAGACCAACCGTCTGGCCAACGGCTATCGCGTGCCGATCGATCCGGCATTCGAGAGGTAATCCGCCGCGCGAGCGTGACAGAGTTGTATGGCAAAGTGACTTTTGCGACGAAGCGGCTATTGTGCGCCAACGTCGCAGGCCAATTCGCGCTCGTAGCTCAGCTGGATAGAGCACCAGACTTCGAATCTGGGGGTCGGGGGTTCGAATCCCTCCGAGCGCGCCAGTCCACGAAAACGACGAACGCCCACACACTTTACTTCAGGTGATCGAAATGGCTGCGGGCGGCTGCCAACCGTAAAGCCAATCGTAGTGCTGCAGCAGGCGCTTGCCGCCGAGCATCCGCATCGCGGCATCGCGCAGCCGAGCCCGTGCGCCCGCGAGGTGATAGCGCGCGCCATTGCGGGCCGCCAAGCGTTGCACGCGCCGCGTGCGGGCGCGGCGCATCGCGCAATAGGTGCGCAGCGCGCCGGCCGCGTCGTCTTGCTGCCGCGTCAGGCATTGTGCGGCAACGGCGGCATCCTCGATTGCCATGGCGGCGCCTTGCGCCAGAAACGGCAGCATCGGATGCGCGGCGTCGCCAAGAAGTGCCACCGGGCCCTGCGACCAGCGTCGCAGCGGCGGCCGGTCGTAAAGCGCCCACTTCAGCCATGCCTCCGGCAGGCCGACCAGCGCCAGCGCCGATGGCGTCCAGCCCTCGCCGGTCAGGCGCGGGATGAGGTCGGCAGGGTTCGCCGGCTTGCTCCAGCCCGGCGCGTTCCAGTTATCCGTCGTGATGGCGACGACGTTGATGAGGCGGCCGGCTCTGACCGGATAATGCACCAGGTGTGCATCGTGCCCGAGCCAGAGATGGACTAAGGGCTCGCGGAATTCGGGCGCCACCGCATCCGCCGGGATCAAGCCTCGCCACGCGGTTCGCCCGGCAAACCTCGGCGGCTCGTCATCGCCGAGGCGTTCGCGCAGAACCGACCACAGCCCGTCGGCCGCCAGAAGGGCGAGGCCGTGCTCCTTGGTCAGGCCGGCATGTCCATGCGCCCGGACGGTGACCTCGTTTGCATCTACGGCGAAACCTTCCACGCGCGTGCCAAGCTTGACCGTAATGGCGGGATGCTCGGACACGGCGGCAACAAGCGCCGCCTGTAAATCGCCGCGATGAATCACCCAATACGGCGCGCCGTAGCGCTGTTCGGCGGCTTCGCCGAGCGGTATGCGCACGATTTCGCGTCCGCTCGTGGCGCCAAGAACGCGCAGCGCCGTGGGCACGACGGCCTCTGGCCGCAGCCGGCTCTCCAGCCCGAGGTCGATCAGCGTGCGCGCGGCATTGGGCGAGAGCTGGATACCGGCGCCGGTCTCCTCGAGCCGCTCGGCCTGCTCAAGCACGGTGACGCGAAAGCCGTTGCGCGCGAGCGCGAGCGCAGCGGTCAGCCCGCCGATGCCGGCGCCGACAACGATAACGCTACGCGGGGACGTCAGGGCAGAAGCTCCCGCTCGCGGCTCAGGCGGGAACGTCGTGCAAAGCGCATTCCGCCGGCCGCGCGGCACCCGGCGCCAGCGTCGGGTCGTAGCGGTAGAGCGTCGAGCAATAGGGGCAGATGTACTCGCTGTCCTCGCCCATGTCGCAGAACACGTGCGGGTGATCGAACGGCGGCTTGGCACCGACGCACATGA
>JBEKWO010000136.1:0-8332 GCA_049512975.1 Xanthobacteraceae bacterium
CCTATGATGATCTCGTCGATCATTGTTGCGCTGCCTGGAATAAGCTCGTTGATCAACCCTGGCGCATCATGTCCATTGGATTGCGGTCGTGGGCTCACGGGTTTTGATCAATGAGATTTGGTATTATTGGTCCCAGATTGTCGATATCCAGCGCCAGGTCGCAACCGCGTGGCAGCTCTATGCCGAAGGCAAATATGACGAAGCACTCAACGCGATGCGCGCCGCCGCAGACGCCGAGGAAAAGACCGACAAGCACCCAGTGACGCCCGGTCCGCTAGCACCGGCACGCGAGCTATATGGCTTTATGCTACTCGACAACGGCATGATCAGCGGCGCCCTCGCCGCCTTCGAGGCGACATTGGCCAAGCAGCCAGGCCGCTTCAACGGTTTTGCAGGCGCAGCTCAGGCGGCGGTTGCGCTCGGCGATACCACGAAAGCGAAGGCCCTTTATGAAAAGCTGGTCGCGCTGGCGAGCGCTGCAGATGATGATCGTCCTGCGCTGGCCGCGGCGAAAGCGTTTTTGGCGAAGAACTAGGCTCGAGCGCTGATGCGAAGAAGATCGACCGTTGTGCTGGCGGCGCTCGGCCTCAGTGCGCTCGTCGCTGCGGAGTGTCTGACACTGAAATCGCCCGCTTCGGTGACGGCAGAGGTTCATCCGGTTTGGACGGAGGTCAAGTGGCGCTTCCCGATCGACCAATGGGGCATCGGAAAAGCGTTCCACTGCAGGGCGAGCGATTGCGGAACTGATGTCGATGTCTTTCTGCGCGCCAAGATCGGCTTCTGCAATTGCACGACTGGCGTTGCCGATGATCCTGAACTGGAACGAGTGGCCGATTTCGATCTGTTTGGAGATCAGCGCGCGCCCGTTGCTCAAGGGCATCCAATCACTGTCCGATGGATGAAAGGCCGCAGCCGTGCCTACTTGTTCTCGAGCGCATCTGGGCAAGGAAAGTCCACGCTTACGATAGCATTCAACGACCACTGCGACGTGATTGTCGCGACTGTCGTTACCGGCCATAATCGTCCTGCCGAGCTGGAACCTGTCGTACTCGAATTCCTGAACGGCGATACCGTAATCCGGTGGGCCGAGGTAACGCTCGGACTGTAAAGAGCTGACCTTGTCGGCGATACGTCCGTAACGAGACGAACTCGAGAATATCTGGCCCAGTCGGCCTGTTATCTGAGACGGCAGTCAAACCCGCGAACTTGAGCCTCCGGACATACTCGTCGACGTCTGTTCCCAGTCAATCGCATCATTTTGAGCGCAGACTCACATGACAGGTTCACCCTTAAGACGAGAAAATTTCCGGGCGATGATCAACTCGTCCGGAGCAGCGATCTTGGAATAGAAGAAGTGTTCATTGTTGGCTAGTCGAACATGGTAGGGCGGAGTTCACCGCCGACCTCAATGATGACGTCGGCCGGTAAGTTGTTGCGGCGGGCCGCGGCGCGGATCGCCTCTGGATTCGGTGCTTCATAAAGGCAATAGGTCTTCCTCTTGTCGGCGCTGAGGAAGGAAAAGATCCATGCCACGCCCTCCTCTCCGTTGATCCGGTTGACGCTTTCGACCGCTTCCTTGGTCAAACCGATTTGCTCTGCAAAGTTCCGTTCGATGAGATAACGCGGCATCCTGTTGTCTCCCTACCGAGAAGTTGCGAACTGCGCGAGTCCTGTCCAAGCTCAATGAACCTTCGGCTGTAGTCGCCGTTTCAGCCGAACCATATCAAGCTCCGCAGCGATTTCCCAAGCCTCATTTGCCAGTGCCTCCGCGCGTTCGCTGACGCCTTTGCCTCCGCGCCGCCTGAGAAGCAGCGCGTACTCCGCCTTCGTGTGGGCAAGCCACGGCCGCGCACCGATGGCGGTGTTCATCTCTAGCGCATGCTCGAAATGCGCTTCCGCCTTGTCGAACTCGCCAAGCGTCGCCGCCAGCATGCCGAGATAGCGGCTGGCTGCGCCGTAGCACACCGTGACGATTCCGGCCGTGATCGTCATGTGCTGGTAGACTGACATCAATTCGTAGAGGCGCGCGGCAGTTTCGGCGTCGCCGAGGAGGGCGGCGACCTCGGCGACGTATGATAGCGACGCGCTGCGTTTTGCGTCAAACGGCATATCAAAGCCGGTCTCGGCCAATTCGCGCAAGCGCCGCCGCGCCGGCTCCTCAAAGCCGAGGTCGGCGGCGATCAGCGCAAATCCCGGCAGCCACGTTGTCTCGTCTGGGTTCTCGTCGATGAAACGTTTCATAACCGGCGTCACTTCGGCGAGCCGGCCCTGCTCGCGGCGGATCGAGAACATCTGGATGCCGTAGACGCCCTCGACCTGGCTGCCGTGAGTCAGGCGCCCAAGTTCCAGGGCGTCCCCGGCAAGGGTTTCGGCAGCCGCGAAATCCCCGTTGAGGATCGCCAGCATCGCGGCGCCGTGGCGCGCAGCCCACTGTACATGAAGACGCTGGCGGACCTTGCCCAGGTCGGTCAGCGCAGCAAGCGATCGGTCCAGGCGGGCGCGCTGGCCAAGCTCCGCCGAGACATAGACATCCAGCGAAAGTGCCCGCCCCTTCATCTCGTCATCATTGATGCTTTGCGAAACTTCGATCAGCTCGTTCAACTCGGACAGCCGGCTTTGCACATCGCTTGACGATGCCACCTGCCGCGGGACCAGGAACCGATTGAAGAGGAGGTTGAACAGGGATTGGCGGTCACCCAACCGCCGTGCCAGCTCGGTTCCCTTCCTGTCGTAGCTCTCGCTCTTCTCGGCATCGCCGAGAAGCAGGTGTACGCGCGCGAGCCGAGCCAGAATCGGGCAGCGTCGCTTATCGTCGTCAGGGGCGATCTTCGCCTCCGCCTCCGTGAGAAATGCGACGGACTGTTCGAGCGGCAAGCCAAGGAACTGGGCATGCATGTCGTAACCGAGCGCAACTCGCACGAGGCTGTCTGTGTCGTTCGCCTGCCGCGCTTGCTCGGCAGCCATATGGTAATGCGTTGTCGCGTCCTTGAAACGGCCCGCTTCCGTGAGCGCCTCGGCAAGGCGCAGCCGCGCGGCGAGCGTTTCGACGCTCCGCTCTGGTCCCTCCGGCAGCTTCTCGGCGATGGCGAGGGCATTCGAAAAGTGATCGACCGCCTCGTAGTTTGCGGAGCGCTCGAGCGCCCTTTCTCCGGCCTTCTTCCAATAAGGCAACGCGAGGTCGGTCCGCTGAGCTTCGGTATAGTGGCGCGCAACCAGCTCCGGCTGCGTGGTGACGATGTTCGGATGCGATTTGACGATCACGTCGGCGATCGCCTGGTGGTATTGGCGCCGCTTGCGGCTGAGCAGCGATTGGTAGGCGGTATCTTGGATCAGGGCATGGCGGAAGAGGAGGGCTCGGTGCGACATGCCGCCCATCACCACGAGCTGGGCCGCTAGAAGTTGGCGCAGCGCGCCGTCGAGCACCGGCCCGCCGAATGCGACGACCTCCGCCAGCAAACTACGGTCGAATTCCCGACCGATGACCGAGGCGATCTGCGCGACCTCCTTCGAGGGAGCCGGCAAGCGGTCGAGCCGGGCCATCAGCGAGCCCTGCAGGCTGTCGGGAATCTCGACGTTTTCGTACGCGTCCGTTCCGCTCTCGAGGATCGATCGGGTCAGCTCTTCGACAAAAAGGGGCACGCCGTCAGTGCGGTCGGCGATCCGGTCGACAAGCTGATCAGAAACGGAACCGAGCAAGGATTCGATCAGCAGGCGCATCTGCTGCTTGGTCAGGCGGCCGACCGCCACGTTCGTGATGTGTGAATGGCCCTGCGCCCAATCCGCCGACCATTCCGGTCGGTGGGTCACCACGACATAGATCGGCGCCGCATGGATGCGGGAAATGACCTCTCCCAGCAGCTCGCTGGTCGATGGGTCGATCCAGTGTGCGTCCTCGACGACGAGCAGCACAGGGGCCCGCTTCGCCGCGAGGAAGGCGCGATTTGTGAGCGTGCGTACAGTAAGTTCCTTGCGTTGTTGGGCGGGGAGATCGGCCAGTTTGAAGCGGTCGCCTAGATCGAGCGATAGGAGCTCGGCATAGATCGGCCCGACATCGGCCGGGTTTTCTCCATATTGCGCAAGCAAGCGCGCAAGCTTCTCGGCACGCGCCGCTGCGTCGTCTCCGGCAGCGAAGCCCGCCACGCGGGTCAGCCGCTGGATGACCGGATAGAGCGCGGATGTCGCATGGTAGGGGGAGCATTGCAGGCGGATGGGCTCGTGCGGCTGATCTTGCAGGCGTTCAACCAGCGCTTCCAGCAATCGGGATTTTCCAATTCCCGCCTCGCCGCTCACGAATACCGCTTGGCCCTGGCCGCTCTTGGCCAACTCCCAGCGATCGAGGAGGGTACCGATTTCGCTGTTGCGGCCGACAAATTGCGAGAGGGCCTCGCCGTGCGTCGCATCGAAGCGGCTTTCCACGTCGCGTTCGCTCGCGACGCGGAACACCGGCACTCGGTCCTGAAAGCCCTTGAGCTCGTGGGTCCCGAGATCCTCGAGCTCGAAAGCGTGGCCGGCAAGGCGGCGGGTATTGTCCGCGATCACGATCTGGCCTGGCTCCGCAACGCCCTGAAGGCGCGCTGCGAGATTGGGCGTCTCGCCCGCCACTTGGCCTCGGTCAAGCACCCCGCCTCCGGCAAGATCGCCCACAACGACGCGGCCACTCGCGATCCCGACCCGCGATTGAAGCGGCGCGCCGGCAGGGGTCTTGAGGTTCTCGACCCCGGCAATCGCTGCAAGCCCGGCGCGAATCGCGCGCTCGGCGTGATCCTCATAGGCCATCGGCCAGCCGAAATAGGCGAGCACGCCGTCGCCAAGAAACTTTGCCACATAACCCCCGAACCGCGTGACCGCACTCGCGACCGCATCATGGTAGGCGCTAATGAGGTCGTGCATCTCCTCCGCATTGAACTGAGCAGATAGGCTCGTTGAATCGACCATGTCGCAGAAGAGGACGCTGAGCAGCCTGAGGTCGGGACCGGGCTCGCCCGCCGCCTCGGCCCCGCTCGGCCCTGATTGCGGGTCGACGACGGGAGTGGGCCGCTCCTGCTTTGTCTTGACCTCGGTTTCCTCAGGCGCGGCCTCACGCAACTCGGCGATGGCCGCGAGCATGATCTTGCGGTGACCGAGCGAGACACCCAGTTCCTCCAGGTCGGCGCTGTTCAAGTGCGGCAGCGCGCGAAGGTCGACGTCGTTGGCAGCAAAGGTTTCGGAATATTTGCCCAGACCGAGACCGTTCAGCCAATCTTCAATCGACGACATGCGCGGTCCGCTTTCTCGTTCTCACTTCCGCCAGAACCCAAGATGTGCTATCTTATCTATTCAGACTAAAATCGAAAAGCTACAGGGTATCAGGTCCCGATCAAGCTCTCTCGCCGCTGCTTCGGGAGGTAATGAGCCATCTGCGGCGAAATGAAACTCTTCGCCCTTTACTTCGATCGCACGTCACCATGGAGAAAGTCATGCGCGACGAAGATATCGGTCAATTCCGGCAAAACCTTCGCGGCCGACTGATCACGCGAAGCGACTCCGACTACGACGAGGCGCGCTCTCTCTATAATGCCATGATCGACAAGCGGCCACTATTGATCGCCAAGTGTGTTGACACCGCGGACATTATTGCTGCGGTGAATTTTGGGCGCGAGCACCACCTCCTCATAGCCATCCGCGGCGGCGGGCACAACGGCCCTGGCCTTGCAAGCTGCGACGACGGGTTAGTCATCGACCTGTCGATGATGAAGGGTGTGCGCGTCGACCCCGCGCGCGCCATTGTCCGCGTCGAGCCGGGCTGCACGTCTGGCGACGTGGACCACGCAACCCACGTTTTCGGTCTTGCGGTGCCTTTCGGCATCGTGGCGAGCACCGGAGTCGCCGGCCTGACGCTCGGCGGCGGGACCGGATATCTCACGCGCAAGCACGGACTGACGATCGACAATTTGCTCGAGGCCGACGTCGTACTCGCCGACGGCAGTTTCGTCACTGCGAGCGAGAACGACCATCCGGACCTGTTCTGGGCGCTTCGCGGCGGCGGGGGGAATTTTGGTGTGGTAACGAGTTTCCTGTTTCGCGCGCATCCGGTGAAGATGGTCTATGCGGGGCCGATCTTCTGGGACGCCGCGCACGCCAGGGAGATCATGCGCGCGTATCGCGATTTTCTCCCGAAAGCGCCCGAGGAGCTTGGTATCTTCGTCGGCCTCAAGACTGTTCCGTCGATGGAGCCGTTCCCGCGCGAAGCGTGGGGCAAGCGCGCCTGCGCGCTGATCTCCTCCTTTAACGGATCGGAGACCGACGGTAAGAAGACGCTGGCGCCGCTGCTCGACAAGCTTCCTTCGCCCTTCTTCGACTGGATGGGCGTCATGCCGTTCCCAGCCATACAGAGCATGTTCGATCCCTTATTCCCGAAAGGGCTGCAGTGGTATTGGAAGGGCGACTTCGTGAAGGACCTGTCAGATGAGGCGATCGACGTCCACATCGCCGAAGCCGCGAAGGCGCCGAGTGAAATCTCGCTCATGCATCTCTACCCGATCGACGGTGCCGCCATGCGCGTCGCCAAGGGTGAGACGCCATGGGGTGGCAGGAACGCCACCTTTTCGATGGCCATTGCTGCCGTCGACCCACGCCCGTCGCAGGCCGAGAAATTGAAAAGCTGGGGACGCGCGTATTGGAATGCGGTCCACAAGTTCAATCCGGGCGGAGGCTACGTCAATTTCATGGACGCCGACGAGGGCGAGGCACGAGTCAAGGCAAGCTACGGCGAGCATTATGAGCGGCTCGCCGCGATCAAGAAGAAATATGATCCGGCGAACCTCTTCCGCGTGAATCAGAACATCAGACCGGCGGCGTGAGGCAAGGCGCCGCGAAGTAGCCGCGCCATCGACTCGACAACTGCAACCGACTTTGTCGCGACGTCATGATATGAGACTGTTCGACCTTGCGATTTTTGCGGCGTGCGACGCCACGTGGAGAGAAAGGATTACGAGAATATTTGGCACAAAAAAGGAAATGACTGCGACCGCCAAGGAAAATCAATTGCGCAGGCGATGACATGCGCGCTCGCCGAGCCGGTGATTTGCCGTCATTCAAGTCACCAATATTTAGATCAGGATTGCTCCTCGCGCCCCTGCAAAAATCGACATCGTCCCGATCGCTGCAACGCACACTCGGCTTCCGCGTTGGGTCAACTTCGACAGATTCACAGTGTCCAGATCTAGTCCGCTATTCATTTGATAGCGACCGAATCGCTGCATTGCGGCAACAGTCGATTGGTGCCAATAGCGATCGATGCACCGCAGAAAATAGCGTCGCCAATAACAGGCAAGTCGCGGTACTCCAAGACGCGCTATATTTGGTAGGATGCATTTGCTCTAAAGGGATGTTGTCTTATGTCCGCTCGGCGAACGCTATTACTCATTACGGCATCGTCCCCGGCCATTCGACGGGTGCGCCGTTCGCGCGTGCTGAATTTTCAGCAGATCACCATGCCCTATTTGGCCGCATTCGTGTCACCCGATTGGACAGTGGTTCATATTGATGAAGAGGTGTCGCCGGTTGACCTGACAATTGCAGCGGATCTTGTCGGAATCACTTTTCATACGCCAAGTGCGTTCCACGCCTACGATCTCGCTGCGCAATTTCGCAAGCGAGGAATTCCAGTGGCATTAGGCGGCCCGCATGTCACCTTGATACCGGATGAAGCCCAAGCCCATGCAGACGTGATTTTCGTGGGAGAAGCTGAATCGCACTGGCCTCAGTTCTTGAAAGATTTCGAAATCGGAAGGCATACACGGCGATATTGCTCGACCATCCCACCCGCTTTGAACACCGCGCCAATGGCACGCAAGGAATTATACCATCGGCGCGATCTTACCGGCGGCAGGTTATTCGCAACGCGTGGCTGCCCGTATGGTTGCGATTTTTGCACCGTGGCGGTGATGTACCAGCGCAAAGTTCGAACGCGGCCAGTGGCGGCAGTGGCCTCAGAATATGCCTCGTTTCCCGGCAAAGTGATCATCTTCTGGGACGATAATCTGGCTAGCGATCGCGAATACGCGAAGGCGTTGTTCCGGTCGATTGCGCCATACCGGAAATGGTGGAGCAGCCAGGTAAGTATTCAAGCGGGTAAAGATGCAGAGTTCTTGGAATGGGCCGCAAAGAGCGGATGTAAACAATTGTTCATTGGGTTGGAATCTATCTCACAACAAAGCATGGATGGGGGATCGCCCCGGGGAATGTTGAAATAGGAGGAGCAGCGTTGCTCGCCTTAAGCCGTTAGGCTTGGGGTGCTGATTCCACGAAAGGAAAGCAACGCCATGAAGATAGTTAGCACGACATCGACTGT
>JBEKWO010000137.1:0-7988 GCA_049512975.1 Xanthobacteraceae bacterium
GCCTTGGCGCGCTCGGTGTCGAATTTGTATTGGAACCCGGAGCAGCCGCCGCCCGCGACGCTGACGCGCAGCATGGTGCCGGCAGGCTCTTGGCGAAGGATTTCGCCGATCCTGCGGGCCGCCCGTTCGCTCACGGTGATATTGGCCGCCATTAGTCTTCTCCAGCCGGGGACATCGCACGATTGCCGCGGCATCACCAAGATAGTTAAGTGCGGCAAATGCTAAGTCAATTGGAGCCGCGCCGACCGATGGCAAGTGATGCCGCAACCAACCGCGCGCCTTACGCGTGCGACCCGGCAGAGAGTCGCGGTCGGCTCCATCCCGAGCCCCCCAGTAAAGGCCGTAGCCCCTTTCGGCGAGACTGCGACCGCATCATCCACTCGACCGCCTTCCGCCGCCTCAAGCACAAAACCCAGGTGTTCGTGTTCGACGAGGGCGACCACTATCGCACGCGGCTCACTCACACGCTCGAAGTTGCGCAAGTCGCCCGTGCGCTCGCCCGTGCGCTCGGCCTCAACGAGGACCTTGCCGAGGCGCTGGCGCTGGCCCACGACCTCGGTCATCCGCCCTTCGGCCATGCCGGCGAGCGCGCGCTCGACGAGTGCCTCGGTGCTTTCGGCGGCTTCGACCATAACGCGCAGACCTTGCGGGTCGTGACCGCGCTGGAGCGCCGCTACCCGACCTTCGACGGGCTCAACCTGACCTGGGAAACGCTGGAAGGCCTGGTCAAGCACAACGGCCCGCTGACCGACCGGGACGGCAAGCCGCTCGGCCGCTATCGCGCCCACGGCGTGCCGGAGACGATCCGGCAATATGTCCGCGTACAAGATCTCCAATTGTGGAGCTTCCCCAGCGTTGAGGCGCAGGTCGCCGCCGTTGCCGATGACATCGCCTACGACGCCCACGACATCGATGACGGGCTGCGCGCCGAACTGTTCAGCCTCGAAGAGATTGCCGCCGTCGCGCTGCCGGGCGAAATCGTCGCTGAGATATGTGCGGCCTATCCGGGCCTCGATGCGGGGCGCCTCGTCCATGAGTTCATTCGTCGGCTGATCGGCCTGCTGATTGAGGATGTTGTCGCCGAGACCGGGCGCCGGCTTGCCGCGCTGGCGCCACGCTCGGCCGACGAGGTGCGGCAAGCGCCGTCGGGAGTCGCAGGATTCTCGGCGGCGATCGCGAAGGCCGAGGGTGCCATCAAGGCATTTCTCGAAACGCGCATGTACCGTCACGCGCGAGTCCAGCGCGTCATGGGCGAGGCGGCCCATGTGATCCGCGACCTCTTTGCGCGCTATAGCGCCCATCCCGATGATCTGCCGGCGGAATGGCGAGAAGGACTCGCTGGCGCCGACGAGGCGGCCCGCGCCCGCCGCATTGCCGATTTCGTCGCCGGCATGACCGACCGCTATGCGCTGGCAGAGCACACCCGGCTTTTTGACTCGACCCCGGAATTGCGTTAGGCGCCCGGCGCTCCAACATGGCGCCGCAACGTCGATTTTCTCATGGTCGTTGATAACATCTTCGCCGAAATGCTCGATCGCGTTCGGCGCGCGAACGATGATTTGATTGCCGCCGGCGTGTTGCCGGCCGGCATCGATCAGTCGCGCGTGACGGTCGAGCCACCTCGCGATGCGGCGCATGGCGACATGGCGACCAATGTCGCCATGGTGCTCGCCAAGGATGCCGGCAAAAACCCGCGCGAACTCGCGGAAGCGATTGCGGAAAAGCTTCGTGCCGACGATCTGGTCGGCAAGGTCGAGGTCGCGGGACCAGGCTTCATCAATCTCACGCTTAAGCCTGCCGCCTGGATCGCTGCGTTGCGCAATGCGGTCGAGCGGGGTCCGCATTACGGCAAGAGCGACATCGGCGGCGGTGCGGTGGTCAATGTCGAATATGTCTCGGCGAATCCCACCGGACCCATGCACATCGGTCATTGCCGCGGCGCCGTGTTCGGCGACGCGCTGGCCAACCTGCTCGAGTTTGCCGGCTACAAGGTCGCGCGCGAGTACTACGTCAACGACGCCGGCGCCCAGGTCGATGTGCTCGCCCGCTCTGCCTATCTGCGCTACCGCGAGGCGCTGAGCGAGGACATCGGCGCGATCCCGGAGGGGCTTTATCCCGGCGAGTACCTCAAGCCGGTCGGCGAGGCGCTCGCCAAGGAATATGGCGACGCGCTGACCAAGGAGCCCGAAAAGGCATGGCTGTCGATCGTGCGCGCCAAGGCAATCGCCATGATGATGGCGGCGGTGCGTGACGATCTTGCCGCTCTCAACATCACCCACGAGGTCTTCTATTCCGAGCGATCGCTTGTGGAGGGCGAGGTCGATCGGGTGGCGGCGACGATCGATTGGCTGCGCGCACGAGGGCTGGTCTACGAGGGTCGGCTGCCGCCGCCAAAGGGCGCGCCGGTCGAGGATTGGGAGGATCGCGAGCAGACCTTGTTTCGCTCTACCCAATTCGGCGACGACGTCGACCGGCCACTGAAAAAGTCCGACGGCTCGTACACGTATTTCGCCTCCGACATCGCCTATCACGCCGACAAGATCGGCCGCGGCTTTCGCAGCTTGATCGATGTCTGGGGTGCCGACCACGGCGGCTACATCAAGCGCATGCGCGCGGCGGTTAAAGCGTTGAGCGATAGCAAGGCCGAACTTGACGTCAAGCTCATCCAACTTGTGAGGTTGTTGCGGGCTGGCGAGCCTGTCAAAATGTCTAAGCGGGCAGGGGAGTTCATCACGCTTCGTGAAGTTGTGGATGAAGTCGGGCGGGATGCTGTCCGCTTCATGATGTTGTTTCGCAAGAACGACGCCGCGCTCGACTTCGACCTCGCCAAGGCAATCGAGCAATCGCGCGACAACCCAGTCTTTTACGTCCAGTACGGCCATGCCCGCGGCCAGTCGGTATTTCGCAACGCCCGCGAGGCGTTTCCCGACCTGCCAGCGGACCTGAGCGATCCGGCGGTCCTGGCGACCGCGGATGTGGAGCGCCTTTCAGACCCGGCGGAACTCGCGCTGATGCGGCGGATTGCGCTCTATCCGCGCGTGGTCGAGGCCGCTTCCGTTGCCCATGAACCACACCGTATTGCCTTTTATTTGTATGATTTAGCCAGCGAATTTCACGCGCTTTGGACGCTTGGCAATAGCGCGCCACATTTACGCTTCATTATCCAGAATGATCGACAAATGACAGTGGCGCGCCTGGTGCTCGTACAAGGCGTCATCACGGTACTCGCGTCGGGGCTCGCGTTGCTCGGCGTCGAGGCGCCAAACGAGATGCGCTAATTTCCCTCTGCGCCGTTTGGGACGAGCGGCAGAGCAGGCGAGGGAATAGCTGACCAAGATTGTTTCAACAATCGGGGCGAGTTCGATGGCTGACAACAATTTTCGCTCTTATCGCGGCCGCGATTCGCTGGCCCCTGACGATGTCAATTCGCCGGCACGCGAAGGGGCCGCCGATCCGCTCGCGGAGTTGGCTCGACTCATCGGTCAGACCGACCCGCAAGGTGAGCGTGGCCGATATGAAGATGCCGCCCCCGGTCGCGATTGGCCGGCCGACGACTACGCCGATCAGTACAATCGAGTGCAAGACCGCTACGTCCAACCGCCGCCTTTGCCCGCCGATCCCTATCCCTCACGCGCGCCGCAACCCAGCGGTTATGAGAACGAGCCGGCGGCCAGCAGTCGATATTTCTCCGGACCAGCGGCGAAGTTCGGCGGATTCCGCCAGGACGGCAGCGACTATGTGCCGGTCGACGATGCTCAGTACGGAAACGAGCCAGTGCCGCCCTTCGTGGCCGCGCCGTCTGAGCACGGCTATGGGGTTGACGAACAGGAGCACCACGGGGATCAAGCTTACGGAGCGGACGATTATAACGACGAGGCGCCAATACCGCGCCGGGGCGGTCTGGTCGTTGTCATGGCGGTGCTGGGCCTGGCAGTGATCGGGACTGCCGGCGCATTCGGCTATCGCGCCATGTTCGGCAGTTCGGTGTTGCCTACGCTGCCGCCGATCATCAAGGCGAGCAATGGGCCGAACAAGATCGTGCCAAGCTACGGCGACGCGCAAGCGAACAACCAGCCCGGGGTAGCGAGCGCGGGCTCGACCGAGAATCTCGTCTCGCATGAAGAGCAGCCGGTCAAAATGGAACCGCCGAAAGCCCCTCGTGTTGTCTCCACCATTCCGATTTCGCCCGGGCAAAGCGCGGCTCCGGCGGCGCCTGCGGCGGTCGCTGGCTTACCGGCGGCTGCTTCGCCCGGAGGCCCTCCGCCGGCATCTACGGCGGCTCCCCCGCCGCCGGCAGCTCCGGCGCCGGCATCCATTTCGTCAGAGCCGAAGAAAATCCACACGGTGACGATCCGCGCCGATCAGCCGAACAGCTTGGGTTCTGCGCCGGTTCAACCCGGGTCGACCGCCCGCAGCGCGGCACGACCCGCGGCTCCAGCGCCGAAGCCGAGCACGACAGCAAGTGCGCCGGCCGGTGGCGCACCGCTCTCAATCATTCCGGGTGCCGAGGGTGACACTCCAGCTGCGGCGCCCGCCCGCGCGCGTGCCGCTGTTGCGCCCGCCTCGGGCGCGCCAATGGCACTGGCAAGCACAACATCTGGCACGGCAGTCGCGGCCACTTCATCCGCAGGCGGCTACGCGGTGCAACTCACCTCGCAACGCAGCGAGGCCGCTGCCCAGGCCGCTTTCCGCTCGTTGCAGGCCAAATACCCCGACCAGCTCGGCGGCCGCGAGCCGATCCTCCGCCGCGCCGATCTCGGCGCCAAGGGGGTCTACTACCGTGCCCTTGTCGGCCCCTTTGCTTCGCAGGAAGAGGCCGCTCGAATGTGCAGCAGCCTCAAGACTGCTGGCGGAGATTGCAACGTTCAGAGAAATTAACGGCGAGTGCCCCGACCTGGACCGTAGGCACTTCAATCCGCCGCACGAGCGCTTGACCCTGGCGCGGCACGCGAGCTAAGCGGCCGCCATGCGGGCTTTCATTACCGGCGTTTCCGGACCTGCCCTCGAGGACGAAGAACGAGCATTCCTGCGCGAGGCGCAGCCATGGGGTCTTATCCTCTTTAAACGCAACGTCGCCGCTCCCGACGCGCTGCACCGTCTCATCGATGAGGTGAGGACGACACTCGGACGCGCGGTGCCGGTGCTGATCGACCAGGAGGGCGGCCGCGTGCAACGCCTCGGTCCGCCACAGTGGCTGGCTTATCCACCGGGCGCCGCCTATGGCGTGGTTTACGACCGCAATCGCGAAACAGGTTTGGCGGCGGCGCGGCTCGGCGCCCGGTTGATCGCCGCCGATCTTGTGCCCCTTGGGATCGATGTCGATTGCATGCCGATCGCGGACCTGCGGGTGGCCGGTGCCGATCCGGTGGTCGGGGACCGCGCTTATGGGAGCGAGCCCGCCAAGGTGGCAGCTATTGCCGGTGCGATCGCGCAAGGATTGACCGAGGGCGGCGTGCTGCCGGTCGTCAAGCACATCCCCGGCCACGGCCGGGCGACCGCGGACAGCCACATGAAGCTACCTGTGGTCAACGCCGACCGCCCTGTGCTCGAGGCGACCGACTTCGCCGTTTTCCGTCCGCTCGCGGCGCTGCCGCTCGCCATGACCGCGCATGTTGTATTCACAGCGATCGACCCCATCGCGCCAGCGACCATTTCGCCAACTATAGTGCATGACGTGATTCGTGATTCGATCGGCTTCCAAGGTCTGCTGATGAGCGACGATATTTCCATGGGCGCCCTGTCGGGCTCGGTCGGCGAACGCACCCGCGCGGCGATCGCGGCCGGTTGCGATCTGGTGCTTCATTGCAACGGCGAGATGCCGGAAATGCTTGCGGTGGCCGCCGCAGCGCCCTTGCTGGCCGACGAGGCGGCGCGCCGCGCCGCGGCTGCTCTGGCGGCGAAGAAGCCGGCGGCGCCGATCGATCTGCCCGCCGCCCGCTCGGAGTTTTTGAAGCTCATGGCGGGCGCCTGGCAGCCGGCACGGGGATATGCATGATCGCCGAGGACCTGCAGTTCGTCACCGAGCTCCCGGAGCGGGCCGCAGACGAGCCCGCGCTGGTGATCGACGTCGAGGGCTTTGAGGGTCCGCTCGATCTGCTGCTGACGCTTGCCCGCCAGCAGAAGGTGGACTTGGCCAAAATCTCGATCCTGGCGCTTGCCGACCAGTACCTTGCCTTCATCGAAGAGGCGCGCAAGCTGCGGCTGGAGCTTGCCGCCGATTACCTGGTGATGGCCGCGTGGCTCGCGTATCTCAAATCGCGCTTGCTGCTGCCCGAGCAGACCGAACCCGACGGCATCAGCGCCGAGGACATGGCGACCGCTCTCGCGCAGCGCCTGCGGCGGCTCGAGGCGATCCGGCAGGTGACCGAACAATTGCTCAACCGGCCGCAGCTCGGCCGTGAGGTGTTTCCGCGTGGGCGGCCGGAGCCGATCGCCGAGATCAAACGGCCGCAATGGTCGGCAACCCTCTACGATCTGCTTTCGGCCTATGCGGGGCAGCGGCAGAAGCAGGCCAGAGCATTCGTGCGCGTGCCCAAGCGCACGGTCTGGTCGCTCGCCGAAGCGCGTGAGGCGCTGGAACGGCTGATCGGACGCGCCACCGACTGGTGCGTGCTCGATGACTATCTCATCGCCTACATGGTCGAGCCCTCGCACGCCGCGACAGTTCGTGCTTCGAGTTTTGCCGCAGCACTCGAATTGGTGCGCGAGGGTCGCCTAGAAATGCATCAGCACGCGGCATTTGCTCCGCTCTACGTCCGCCAGCGGCGGGGTCGGGACGAAGGCGGGGTTGTGGTGGAACCGGGGAATGGATGAGGGGGAGGCCGACATGATCTCCAATGTCGCGGAAATGCGTGTGATCATCGGCGATAAAGATTCCAGGGAGCGCGCCGAGGAGTTACGCATTCTTGAAGCGCTGCTGTTTGCGGCCGAGGAGCCGCTCGACGAGAAGACGCTCGCGGCACGGCTGCCGGCCGGAAGCGACCTGCATGGGCTGCTCGTCCAGTTGCAAAAGGAATATGCGCCGCGCGGCGTCAATCTCGTGCGGGTCGGCGGCAAATGGTCGCTGCGCACGGCGAGCGATCTCGCCTGGCTGCTGACGCGCGAGACGGTGGTCACCAAGAAGCTGTCGCGCGCCGCCATCGAGACGCTGGCCATCGTCGCCTACCATCAGCCGGTGACACGCGCGGAAATCGAGGATATTCGCGGCGTGACCACGTCAAAGGGTACGCTCGACGTGCTTTTGGAGACCGGCTGGATCCGCCTGCGCGGGCGCCGCAAGGCGCCCGGCCGGCCGGTGACATACGGAACTACCGAGGCGTTCATGTCCCATTTTGGGCTTGATGCGCTCACCGATCTGCCCGGCCTGGACGAACTCAAGGGTGCCGGCCTCATGGATAAATCCCTGCCGGCCGGTTTTACCGTGCCGGTGCCGTCCGACGATCCGGCGCTGAGGGACGACGAAGACCCGCTGGAACCCCGCGATCTCGATTTCGGGCTGGCGCCGCCGGCCGAACGCACCGAGGAATAGCCGGCGGGCCAGCGGCTCGGCGGCACGTCGTGTTGTGCTTGTTTTTGCCGCCCCCCAAGCCTAGCTTCTGGCTAAATTCACGCCTTAACGCGGGCGCGCCACCGCACGGAGGATTTCATGGGCTCTCTGAGCATCTGGCACTGGCTCATCGTCGGCGCCGTCCTGCTGCTGGTCTTTGGCGGGCGCGGCAAGATTTCGGACATGATGGGCGATGTCGCCAAGGGCATTAAAGCCTTCAAGAAGGGCATGTCCGAAGAGGAAATCGCCGACGCTGCGAAGCCCGAAGCGCCGGTCAAGTCGATCGACCACCAGCCGGCCGGCGAGGTCAAGCGACGCGCCGAGACCGAGAGCAAGGTCGGGGGCACACTGTCCTGATGTCCCTTGCGGCTGGTCCCGCCGGACGTTCGGCCGGCGGTTGACGCGGAACGGCGGTTGAGCCGGCCGGGGAGTTTCCATGTTC
>JBEKWO010000138.1:0-7782 GCA_049512975.1 Xanthobacteraceae bacterium
TATGATGATCTCGTCGATCATTGTTGCGCTGCCTGGAATAAGCTCGTTGATCAACCCTGGCGCATCATGTCCATTGGATTGCGGTCGTGGGCTCACGGGTTTTGATCAATGAGATTTGGTATTAGACGCTGCTGCTACGCCTACGGCGTCGCAGATACTGGCCCGACGCTTACATGCAACGATGCCGTCCGGAGTCTGCTCTTGGAGCAACGCAGACATTGCTCGACTGTGGACAACGGGTCCAACCAGATTATTCGGAATGTCGTAATCGCCGCGCCCACCGGGTCTCGCTGCGCTCAACCCAGGCTACATTTTAATTCGACCCGTTGAGCAACCGTCGGGCGATGAGCTGCGCATGGCACAGTAGGATTTTGCGGGCTGCTTGACCGCAACGACCGTGCGGCTTCTCAGCCGCGAAATGGGAAAAGCCAAGGCCGCCAAGTAAGGCCGCCAAGTGAGGTGGCCTTGCCCACGCCGAGCCAAGCTCACGAAGGCGGTGCCGAGGACGGTGGCGGAGGCGGAGGCGGGCCAGGCGGCGGTGCATACCCGGGCGGAGGTGCATACCCGGGCGGTGGTGCATACCCGGGCGGAGGCGGATACCCAGGCGGAGGCGGATACCCAGGCGGAGGCGGATACATCGGCGCACCCGGCGGGGGCATGTAGTAGGGCGGCGGCGGAGGGTAAGGCCCATTCGGGAAGCATCTTCGGCCCCACGGCCCCCCTGGATGCCATCCCGGCGGGCAAGGATATGGCGCACAGGTGCTCAACGTAAGCACTGCGACGAGCAAAGCGATGAGACACACAATGCGAGAGTGCATGCAGACCCCCATCCCAAGTCGAGTAGCAACTTTAGGAGTTCATCTCGGCCAAATTAGGACACGTGGCGACCGTCCGCAATCACCCAAAGAAGTCTGCTCTTGGGAGCAAAGCTCGCGCAAGCCGTCCAGTATTGCCACGCCCGCGCGGACCGCGCCAAAAAAGCTGGTTTCTCGCGGCCCCGGGTCTGGACAACGCCGGGACTCCCTGCATTTCATGACCGTCTGACATGCAGGGAAATTTGCACGGGGGCATCATGCGTTCCTGGACCCGAGCCATTGGGCTCATCACCTTGTCGATCGCAGCCTTGGGCAACGGCATTGCCGTCGCGGCCGACGCCAACCCATTCGTCGGGCGTTGGCAGTGGGATGGGCCGGAAACCTGCGCTAGATCTTATGACATCGACAATGTTGCGCTGCAGATCACGCCCGGACGATTGATCTTCTACGAGAACAGCTGCGCCATCGGCTCCATGCACCGCCTCGGCGAGGGATCGTACCGATTGCGGTTGACCTGCAGGGGCGAGGGGGAGGTCGAGCGCACGGAGACCATCCTGGCGCTGCTGAAAAAATCGAAGGTCAACGACGAGCTCTTGCTGCGCATCGAGCCGGCGTCGGGGTTCGTGCTGGCCTATCGCCGCTGCCCATAGCGGTGCTGCGCGTTTCACGATCCCTGAGTTTTTCCGCGGTGGGAAGTGATAGTTTCCTCCACGAGCCTTTCAACTCGCAAAAGTAAAAAAGGAAATTTGCAGGTAAGCATGAAGCGGAACATCATCGCGGCGACAATAATTTTTGCTTTAGTTTTTGCATCATGGTCATCTTACCCAGCGCCAGCCGAGCGAATGCGCGGGCGTTCTCCATAAAGATCGCTATGGGCTTCGCATTGGTGGCGGTGTTGGCGAGGACGAAGGCATATGCCTTATCAATAAGGCTGAAGAGAACAAGGTATTAGCCGTCTGCGCGCTTGAAAAATTTTGCCGAATCATCGGGCACGTAGATAACTGCAAAGATTCCGGCGAATGCGCGGAGATAAGAAATATTGCCGTCGTCCGAAACAGGTAGCCGCATCTGCGAGACTGAAGTTCAGTTCTGTCATGTGGGCAGGGTGCACCAATGGTTTTGTTGCCGCTATATGACGTTGATCCGCTCGAAGGCAAGACGACGCCCTTTGTCACCTACGGGTTGATAGCGATCAATGTCATCGTCGGGATCGCGGTCTTCAGCCTTTCGCGGACACCTACAAGACCCTGCTTAACGTTATCGGCCTGGTCCCTGCGATTGAAACGCGCGAACTCCCGCGCTTGGGTCTGTTTCCGCGCGATTTGGCCCTGTTCAGCGCGATGTTCCTACACGTCAGCTGGTTGCATCTCGTCAGCAACATGTGGTTCCTTTGGATATTCGGCGACAACATCGAGGATGCGCTCGGTCACCTGCGGTTCTTGGTATTCTATATTCTGTGCGGCCTTAGCGCATCGGCCGTGTTTGTTCTCAGCGCACCCCATCTCACCACGCCTATGGTAGGTGCCTCGGGAGCGATCGCCGGCGTGATGGCCGCGTACCTGATGATCCGGCCTTGCGCAAAGATCGAGGTCCTGGCTGCCGTTTGGCCGGTAGCTGTCCGTGCTTATTGGGTTATTGGCATTTGGATCGCGCTTCAGGTTCTGAATGTGGGCAGCTACGCGGACGACGGCATCGCCTATTGGGCCCATATCGGTGGCGCCATTGCTGGCGCTCTCCTTATTATTGTGATGCGACCGCCGAACGTTGAGCTCTTCGAGTGCATGTCGCCGCCGGACGTCAGCGAAAATACCCTTAGCTAGGGCGCGCACCGCGGTCCGAATTCTGGTGGTTTCAGGTCTCTTTCAATGTCATCGTGATTGCGGCCGATGGTCACTTTCGAGGCCTTCTCAGGTTCACTCACGTTACCGCGCGCCGGATCGCTCAGTCGCCCAAGGCGACCTTTGTCACGAGGCTCCAGCCCTGCCGGTTACCCAGCCGAGCCGCTCGTCAGCTTCCAGATCAATCGACAACTTTCTGGGTGGAATCTTCCTCCACTGATGATTCGCGCCTCCGGGGCGCACGACCCACAGCAGACATCATAAAAAAATAGCATCGCACCTGCCTAGCGATTGCGAAGTTTTTTCGATGCCTGGTAAGCCCGTTTAGCCCGAATGATCTCGTCGTCCATGTCGTTGACGATTTTCTGCAGCTCGTCAAAGTTCGTATTGAAACACTCAGCACTCGTCTCCTTGCGATAGCTATCGGGAAAATCAATCATCAATCCCGCATAGTCAGCGACATTTGCTGTTCGGCTCTGCATCGTCTTAATTTGTTCGAACATGTTGTTGATCGCCTCTTCGAGTTTGCGGCGGTCACGCGAAGCCTGTGCCTTTTGCAAGGTCGCAAGGGCTACTTCGCTCTCCTTTTTAATTATTGCCAGGCACTCCCGACCGAACTTTGGTGCTAAGGCGTTATCACCGCACTTCAGGATCTGCTCATCAAGTTCCTTGGAAGCGTTGCAGGGATCGGCAAAGACGGGGAATGCCCGTATAGAGCAGAGGACACTCGCCACCAATAAGCAGGCTTTCGACGAAATTGAAGATATTTTCTTCATTGCTTTCAACCACAAGTCGGGCGCAGGCGACCTGGAACAAGCTTCCCTTGGGCACGCGTTTGATGTTCCAGATATGCCCTGCTCGACAAGCTTGGTTAAGGCGACTTAAGGGGTCCCGGCAGCGCTTGTTCGGCTTCCGCCGTAAGCTGCGCCTCATGCCGTCCCACGAAGACGGCGGCAACAACAATAAAGACCAGGAGGCCCAGACCGAGCACGAACATCATCCGCCCGCCCAACTGTTCGGCCTGCCAACCCAGCGAATACGCGGCAAACCCATAGAACGTCGCCCAGAGAAATGCGCCGATGATATTGGTCAGCATGAAATGCGGCCAGGGCATGCGATTGGCTCCGGCAAGGATCCCGGCGATAGAGCGCAAGACTGGCAAGAACTGAGCGATGAGGACGATCTTGCCGCCATGCCGCAGGAACAGATACTGGCCGAGTTTGATCCTGCTTTCGGTGATCCGCAAATAGCCGCCATAGCGCAGCAACACCCAGTAACCGAATTTACGACCGATGACATAGCCGATCATGCGACCGATGATTGACGCGCCCGCCGCCGTCAGTATGACCGAAGCGATGTTGAGATCGTGCTTGGTTCCAGCATCGATCGAAGCAATGATGAGCGCCGTCTCTCCGGGGAACGGAATGCCGACGCTTTCCAGGCCGATGGCAACGGCGACGCCGAACAGGCCGTAGACGTGAATGAGGTGCGCGATGGATGGCATGGAGACGACTTTCCGCCGCAATCCGTAGCGCGACGGTAATCGCCGCGCCCACCGGGTTTCGCTGCGCTCAACCCAAGCTACATTTTAATTCGACCCATCGAGCAGCCGCCGGGCGATGACCTGTGCCTGGATTTCCGCGGCGCCCTCGAAAATGTTGAGGATGCGGGCGTCGCAGAGAATCCGCGACACCGGGAATTCGAGCGCAAAGCCGTTGCCGCCGTGGACCTGCACGGCGTTGTCGGCGGCGGCCCAGGCGACGCGCGCCGCCAAGAGCTTCGCCATGCCGGCCTCGAGGTCGCAGCGCCGTCCGGAATCCTTTTGCCGCGCCGCATAATAGGTGAGCTGGCGCGCGATCATGATCTCGACCGCCATCATGGCGATCTTGTCGGCGACACGCGGGAAATTGGCGATCGGCTCGCCGAACTGCACGCGCTCGAGCGCATAGCCGAGCGCGTCTTCGAGCGCCGATTGCGCCACGCCGATGGCGCGCGCCGCGGTTTGAATGCGCGCGGATTCGAAAGTCGCCATGAGCTGCTTGAAGCCAAGCCCTTCGACGCCGCCCAGGAGATTCTCGGCCTTCACGACAAAACCGTCGAACGCGATCTCGTATTCCTTCATGCCGCGATAGCCGAGCACCTCGATCTCGGTGCCCGTCATGCCGGCGGCCGGAAACGGATCCCGGTCGCTGCCGCGCGGCTTTTCCGCCAGCAGCATGGACAGGCCGCGGTAGCCCTTCTCCGCCGGATTGGTGCGCACCAAAAGCGTCATCAGGTCGGCGCGCACCGGATGCGTGATCCAGGTCTTGTTGCCGTAGACCTTGTAGACATCGCCCTCGCGCACGGCGCGGGTCTTCAGCGCGGCGAGATCGGAACCGGTATTCGGCTCGGTGAACACCGCGGTCGGCAGCACCTCGCCCGAGGCGATCTTCGGCAACCACTTGCGCTTCTGCTCCTCGGTGCCGCTGCCGAGAATGAGCTCGGCGGCGATCTCGGAACGGGTGCCGAGGCTGCCGACGCCGATATAGCCGCGCGACAGCTCCTCGGAGACCACGCACATCGATTCCTTGCCGAGCCCCATGCCGCCGTAGTCCTCAGGGATGGTGAGTGAGAACACGCC
Organism: Xanthobacteraceae bacterium; assembly: GCA_049512975.1. Classification (GTDB taxonomy): domain Bacteria; phylum Pseudomonadota; class Alphaproteobacteria; order Rhizobiales; family Xanthobacteraceae; genus BOG-931. Next base: position 5,274 of record JBEKWO010000138.1, read on the forward strand.
GAGCTCGGACATCTGCCCGATGATATCGAGCGGAATGTACTCGTTGCGCAGATGCCATTGGTGCGCATGCGGCACCACCTCGTCGTCGGCGAACTTGCGCATTTCTTCGCGGATCGAATCGAGCGTGTCGTCGAGGCCGCAGGCGCCGATGGTCGCCTCGTGCTGCAGCCGGATCAGCTCGACCAGCCGGGCGCGGCGCGGCGCGGTGTTGCCGAACGCGATCAGGTGCTCGACCGCCGGCGTCACGCGCGCCGCCGCAGCCGCGGGAGGAAGCCCGAGGTCGGCGAGACGCACGATCTCGCCCTGGCTCATGGCAATGCCGCCGAAGATCTGCGCCAGATATTCGCCGGCGCCGACGCGCACCAAAAGCTCCTCGATCTCACCGAAATTGCCGCTCGCCGCCAGCCGCTCGGCATAGGCCGCGAGCTGGCGCAGCGCCTCGACATAGGTCGCGAGCCAAGCGAGACCGTGGGTGGCGCGCTGTTCGCGGTCCAGCGCCCGCGAAACCGCGCGGCCGTCCTGCATCACCCGCTCGGCGACCGCCCGGCGCGCATCCGCGAACAAGGCGTCCACGGCCGCAACCACTTGGCCGAGTGTCGCGATCAGCTCGTGGCCGGCGGGCTTGGGGGAAGCAGCAAGCGGCATAAATAGCTCCGATGAGCCCGGTGGACGACCCCCGGACGAAACTTAAACATTACGCGTGCACTGCACAAAAGCCAAGATTCATCCGCAAATTGCGCCCCATGACCTCGTCCGCCTGCCGCCAACGGATGCGAACTCCTCGCGACAGGGCTATCGTGGCCGACGGAGAAATGAGCGTCCTATGAGGGATTTATTCGCTGCGGCGAAACTCCTGCTCCTCGACATGGCGTCGACGGTGTTTTTTCTTGTGGTTTTTCTGCTGACCAAAAATATCCCCTTGGCGGTCGTGCTCGGCGTTGCGCTGGGCGGCGCCCAGATTGGCTGGGAGTTCGTCCGCAAGCGGCCGATCGACACCATGCAGTGGTTGAGCCTGTTCCTGGTGGTGGGCGCCGGCACGGCCACGCTCATTACCAACGATCCGCGCTTTGTGATGGTCAAGCCGAGCCTGATCTACCTCGTCGTCGGCGTGGTGATGCTCAAGCCGGGATGGATGAACCGCTATCTGCCGCCCGTCGCCAAGGAGCTGGTGCCGGACATCGGCTTCATCTTCGGATTTGTCTGGTCGGGATTGATGTTTTTTTCCGCCGCGCTCAACCTGATCGTCGCGCTCAATTTCAGCGTCGTGACCTGGGCGTCGTTCATGTCGATTTACGGCATCGTCAGCAAGCTCGGCCTGTTCCTCATCCAATATACCACGATGCGGTACATCGGCATCCGCCGGCGGCGGGCCATGCCAACTCCGGCCGTGACGGCCTGACGGCGTCGGTGCAGCAATGATCGAACGCGGGCCGGCTTCGCAGGTGCCGCGAAATGACGTATCTCCCGTATAACTTTCCCGCCGCAGAGGCCGCCCGCGTTGAACACCTTCCGCCTGAGCTACCGCGTCGCCATAGAAGCCTTCTATCGCTTCAACCGCGATGACGGCTGGGCGATCGCCAGCCACATCGCGCTGTCGGTGCTGATGGCGTTGTTCCCATTTCTCATCGTGGTGACGTCGCTTGCCGGCTTCATCAGCTCCGCCAATCTCGCCGACGAAGTCGCCCGCCTGATCGTCGGGACCTGGCCGCAGCAGGTCGCCGGCCCGATCGCCGGCGAGATTCACCACGTGCTGACCACGGCGCGCGGCGGCGTCTTGACCATCAGCGCCGTGCTCTCGGTCTATTTCGCTTCGAGCGGGGTCGAAAGCCTGCGCATCGGGCTCAACCGCGCTTACGGGCTCGTCGAGGAGCGAAGCTGGTGGCTGCTGCGGCTGGAATCGATCGGCTACGTGCTGATCAGCGCCATCGCGCTGTTGGCGCTTTCCTTTCTCGTAGTGCTGGGGCCGCTGGTGTTTCGGGCGGCCGCCGCCTATGCGCCGTGGATCGAGCCGCTGCAAGCCCACTACAATGTCGCGCGTTTCGGCATCGGCGGCGGCGTCATCGCCATCGCGCTGGTCATTCTGCATATGTGGTTGCCGGCCGGGCGGCGCCGGCTCGGCACCGTCGCTCCGGGCATTGCCGCGACGCTGATGCTATGGCTTGCCTGCGGCTTCGCCTTCGGCCGCTACCTCGCCGATTTCGCCTACACCTACGTCACCTATTACGGCGGGCTCGCCTCGGCGATGGTGGCGCTGGTGTTTCTCTATTACAGCGCCTGGATTTTCATCTATGGCGGCGAACTCAACGCCGCCATCGCGCGCGTGCGCGAGGGAGATTAGAGCGGGTTACTCATAAATCGAACTTGATTCGTGCGTTTTGATCGATGTCCGCTTCTCTAATCGGCCATTCGGGGTCAAGCGCTTTCAGACTATCCACCACTGCGGTGTCGATGTCGCTCACGGGCTCGTGCTTCTCTTCGGAATCGGCACCAAGGCCCTTCCATAATGGGA
>JBEKWO010000139.1:0-7731 GCA_049512975.1 Xanthobacteraceae bacterium
CTCGCCGCCGCCGCCGCTAAGAGCGCCATCAGCAAAGCGAGGAGATTGAGCGTCAGCGAGGGTGCGGTGGTCCACCCGACAAGCGGCCCCAGCACCGAGACCGTGACGAAGGCCCCGACCGTGACGAAAGCCGCGTGCGCGAAATTGAGCACCTCCATCAGGCCGAAGATAAGAGTGAGCCCCGACGCCACCAGGAAAAGCATCATTCCCATGGTAAGCCCGGCTATCGTCAGCGTTACCCAGGCCGTCAGCCCCATCGCCGGCAAGGCCGCCAAAACAATGAGCGGCGTCACCGCATAGGGCGCCCATTGCTGCAACCGGTCGAGCCATTCCTTGCTCATGTGTCCACCGCCATACTCAGCCCGAGCAGACGCTGTTGCAGCTCTTCGTCGGCGCCAAGCGCCGCCATGTCGCCGCTATGGACAATGCGGCCCTGGTCCATCACCGCGACATCGTCGCCTATGGCCAGCGCCACGCGAAAATTCTGTTCGACCAGCAGAATGGTGGTCTGCTCGTTTTTGAGGCCCAATAACGCTTCGACGAGCTGATCAACCACGACTGGCGACAAACCCTTGGTCGGTTCGTCCACCAGCAATAGCCGGCGTTGCTCGACGATGGCGCGCGCAATCGCCAACATTTGCTTTTGCCCGCCGGATAATGAGCCTGCCGTAGAGTCCCATTTCAATTTGAGCGCCGGAAACCAGGCGAGCACCCGGTCCAGGCTGTCCTTGGCGAAGCCCTGGGCGCCGGTGGCCAGCAGCATGTTCTCGCGCACCGTCAACTTGCCGAATATGCCCATATATTCTGGCACATAGGCGATGCCCAACTGGGCGATATCGGGAGTGTCCATGGCGCCAATCGGTTGGCCGTCGAAGGTTATTTGGCCGGCGCGCGCTTTCCACAAACCCATGATGGTACGCAGCGTCGTCGTCTTGCCGGCACCGTTGCGTCCCAGCAGCATGCTCACCCGGCCGCGTCGCGCCGTGAGGCTGACGCCATGGAGAATTTTATAGCGGCCGATGTCGGTATGGACATCGTCGAGACGCAACAGCACGTCGTCGGCTTCGGCCATGGCTATCTCGCGCCGCTTGTCTCGCGCCGCAACTCGGCGGCACCATGCACGCCGAGATAGGCTTGCTGCACGGCCGGCAGGGCCACCACCTCCGCCGGGTTGCCGTCGGCGATCACGGCGCCGTTCTGCAGCACAATGATCCGATCGGCGAGTCGTTTAATGACATCCATCCGGTGCTCGACCAGAAGCACCGTCTTGTCGGCTTCCGACTTTATCTCCTCGATGAGGTCGAGGATCACCGGTATCTCGTCGAGACTCATTCCGGAGGTGGGTTCGTCAAGCATGAACACCCGCGGTTTGAGCGCGAGCAGGATCGCGACCTCCAGTTTGCGCTGGTCGCCGTGCGCCAACGCCGCCGCCGGCAGTTCAGCCCGCGATGCGAGCTTGACGCGGTCAAGGCAATGAAGCGCCTCCTCCCGCAATTGCGGATTGCGTGCCGCGATGCTGAGAACATCAAATCGGATTTTGGCGACGGATTGCACCGCGAGACGCACGTTCTCGAAAACCGTGAGGTTGGGGTAAAGGTTCGTAAGCTGGAACGAGCGGCCGAGCCCCAGCCGCGCGCGGCGCGGCGCACCGAGGCCGGTGATGTCCTTGCCGAACAGGCTGACGCTGCCTTTGGTCGGCCGCAACTGTCCCGAGATCAGATTGAAGTAGGTGGTCTTGCCGGCGCCGTTGGGGCCGACGATCGCCGTCAAGGTGCCATGACGAAAGGCGCAGGTCACGGAATTCACCGCGACTTGCCCGCCGAAGCTGATCGTCAGATCGCGAGTCGACAGGGCAGGAACGTCGTCGATCATTCCGCCACCCCGTCCACGACCGAAACTCCTGTCCGGCGCTATGCTCGACCTACTGGCGGACGTTGGTGATGGGTACCTTCATCTCGTCGATCGGGATGACCCGTGTGAGTTCCGGAATCGCCCAGGCCACTGTCGGGTCGACCTTGATTTTGAAGGCATACATCGGCTGCATAAGCTGATGATCTTCCTTGCGGAAAACCACCGTTCCCTTTGGCGAGTCGAACGACATGCCCTCCATCGTGGCGATCAGCTTCTCCGTATCGGTCGAACCGCCGGTCTTTTTCAACGCCTCGACCACCGCCTGAGCGGCGATGAAGCCCCCACAGGTGAAGAAATCCGGCGGCGCTCCGTTGAACCGCTTCTTGTTCTCGGCGACCAGCCAGTCGTTCACCGGATTCTTGGGGATCTCGTAGTAGTAATAAGCCGATCCTTCCAATCCCGGAAAATCCTTATAGGCGACCAACGCCGGCAGGATGTTGCCTCCGGTCGCCACCGAGATTCCCAGTCGGCTGGGATCCAACGCCTTGAGCGCCGACATTGGATTGCCGCCGCCGGCCCAGTTCAAGAAGATGATCTTGCGGCCCTGGTACTTGGCCAGCGCATCGAAGATGCGCTGATAGGACGCGGTAAAATCGGTCGTAGCCGGCGGTGCATACTCCTCGAAGACCAGCTTGGCGCCTGTTGGGATGAGCGCCTGCTTGAAGGCGGTAACGAAGTCGCGGCCGAAGGCGTAGTCCTGCGCCAGCGTCGCCACCACCGTGCCGGGTTTACCGATGGCCAGCGCGTTTGATATCGCGTCCTGCGTCGAGTTACGTGCCGTACGGAAGATGTAGCGGTTCCATTTGTCGCCGGTGATCGAATCGGCCACTGCAGGCTCGACGATCAGCATCTTCTTGTTGTCCTGAGCAACCGGCAACATGGCCAGCGCTACGGCCGAATACGTGCCGCCGACCGCAATGTCGGCGCCATCATCGTTATAGGCCTCGTTCAGTACGTTGCGGCCGACATCCGGCTTGGTCTGGCTGTCCTTCTCGATCACCACCAGCTTGCGGCCGGCCACCATCATCGTGCCGTGCGTCGCATAGTCCAATCCCATGGCGAATCCGGCCGACGTTTGCTTGGCGTAAGCCTCAAGAATCCCCGTCTTGTCAGCAATAAGGGCTATCTTGATTGGGCTGTTTTGTGCGTGCGGTTGTGTGGCCAATACTGTCGCAAGGATGGCGCCGATGCCAATCAGTACCGGGGCCTGCCATTTGACGCCGAGGAAATGGGCAAAGCGCGTCCGCGCGTGGCTGTTGTGGATGTTGGACTGCTGAAGCTTGTCATGCATCTCCCGCTCCCTTGGCCAAACACTTCGCTTCATAGGCGGTTTTGGCGTGCTGCTGCTGCTGTGAAGACGGAGCAAGGATGTCGGCCCACGCCCCACTCAACCTTGATCCAATTCAAGCCGTCCCACAAGCGTCGTCAACGAGGTTAGAGTGTCACGTCGCCTGCGTGCCGCGAAGTAGAATTTCCGATTCAACCCGCGGATCAGATGTGACATCACTGCATAGGCCCCCCGACCGGTCGCCAGCTATGGCGCATTTTCGGATAAATTCAACGCCGACGCTATCTCAATCGGATTCGGCTGGGTTTTTGCGAGCGAGCGCGGGTCGGGAGTAGGTTATTCACGGGGAGACCCGCCGATGCGCCACCAAACGTGGCATGAGATACTTGCCATGAGCCAATACTGGCTCGCTGCCGTCGCAATCTTGTGCCTGTCCGGCGTTGTCGCCGACGCGCAGACCGATCGGCTTGAGCGCGAGGTCAAGGCGGCGGCAGGCCACGATGTGCGCGTCGGCATCTACACCAATATTCGGCCGGACTGTACCTCGGGTCCGCTGCCGGCGATCCGGCTGGTGACCGCGCCGGCGCACGGCGCCGTGAGCGTCAAGCGCGGTACGCTCAAGGCGACCAACCTTAAACAGTGCCTGGGCATCGAAGTGCCGGCCTTCGTCGCCTTCTATCGCGCCGCGGGGGACTTCAACGGCGCCGACGAATTCGATCTGGAAATCGCCTTTGCTGGAGGCGCAAGCGGCTGCAGCACTTCCGGGTCGATGTCTCCAACAAACCAGACGGCGGACAGGGTATCTAACTGCACGCGTCGGCCGCGGCGGTTTTTCAGTGTGACATGAAAATTGGCAAGCTCATGCGCGCCAGGAGGTCATAAGTCACGCCGCCCAAGGCGAGATCGACGGCCAAGCGCAAGCGGACGAGCGAGTCTTCCGTTTGATCGACGTAAACCAGGAAGTCCTTCAGCGCCATCGGATGTCTCGCATGCGTCTCTTCGCATTGCGTCTCCTGGGGTCCGCCCGTCAATGCTGTTTCGATTCCGGCGCTGCTGCCACGTCCTCGCTGGCCGGATTGACCACCTGCCCGACATTGCCGCTACTGGCGTCGGACTGCTGACCGGCGATGTGCACTTTGTCGCCGGCTTCGAGCGAGTCCGGAGGACTGTTCACCACCCGGTCGGCGAGCGTCAGTCCTTTGATAACTTCGACCTCAGTGCCGAGATTGCGCCCAAGCGTGATCGGCTTGAGCTCTATTTTGTCGCCCGGACCGATGGTGGCCACTTCCATGCCATGCTCGCGGAATATGAGGGCGCTCGTCGGGATGCGGACGACGTCGGGAGTGCTCGGCAGCTCGAAGTCGACGCCGGCGTAAGCGCCCGGTTGCAGCAGGCCGTCCGGATTGTCGGCATGAAGTTCCACCAGCAAGGTGCGGGCGCTCAGATTGATGGCGTTCGAGGTGGTGGCGACGGTCGCCTGGAAGGTCTTGTTCGGATACTGCGGCAGATGCAGCTCGGCGACGAGGCCCTGTCCAATCCCGGCAGACAATTGTTGCGGCACTTGCACGTAAATCCGCATCTTGTGAATATCTGCCACGCGGAACAGCTCCGGGCCGTTGCGCCCGCTGCCGGCATTGATGAGGGCGCCGATATCGGTTTCGCGCGCGGTGACGATGCCGTCGAAGGGCGCGGTGATCCTCTTGAATTCCTCTAGCGCCTTGAGCCGGTCGACCTCGCCCTGGTCGGCGGCGACCTCCGCCGTCGCGGCGTTGACGCGCGCCACGGCGCTATTGTAGTCGGCCTGCTTGCCCTCCTGTTCCTGCACCGAGACGACGCCCTTGGGCGAATCCCGCCAACGTTCGTACGTGGTCTCGGCGAATTGCTTTTCCGCTTCCCTCACTTTGACTTCCGCGCGCGCCGAATTGAGCTTGGCTTGTGTTGCGGCCAGTTGCGCGTCGAGATCCGGGGCGTCGATCTCGGCCAATAGATCGCCCTTCTTCACGTGGGCGCCGTAATCGAAATACCAGTCCTTCAGATAGCCATTGACCCGCGCGTAGATCGGCGCCTCGTACCACGCCTGAACAGTGCCGGGCAGAGCCAGGCGCTCGGCCGCGGCGCCCTGCCGCGGCGTGATGACGGCGACGGTCGGAATTGCCTGGCTCTGCGTCCACTGCGTGACTTCGGACTCATGGCCGCGGCGTTGCAGAATCCCGAACGCCGCGATGACGATCGCGACGGCAACGGCGACGAGCGCGATCAGACGCAGGTTTCGCGGTGGCCGCGGCGGTGGCGACGGCGTCTGGTCCTGGGGCCTGTTCTCTTCCGCGGCCATGGGTTCTCCGGTCAGGCGGTTGGTTCGAGTTGAGGCGCTTCCGACGCGGCATCCGGCCGCCGGTCGTGCCGGGCATGCAATACGCTGAAAACGATGGGGACGAAGAACAGCGTCGCGACGGTCGCAACCAGGAGACCGCCGATAACGGCGCGGCCGAGCGGGGCGTTCTGCTCGCCGCCTTCGCCGAGCGCGAACGCCATCGGTAGCATGCCGATGATCATGGCAAGCGCGGTCATCAGCACCGGGCGGAAACGCGTGAAGCCAGCTTCGAGCGCCGCCGCAGCAGCATCGAGGCCTTGCGCCAGGCCTTCGCGCGCGAAGCTCACCAGCAGGATGCTGTTCGCTGTGGCGATGCCCATGCACATGATGGCGCCGGTCAGCGCCGGCACCGACAGCGTCGTCCCGGTCATGAACAGCATCCAGACGATGCCGGCAAGCGCGCCCGGCAGCGCGGTGATGATGATGAAGGGATCGAGCCACGACTGGAAATTGACCACGATCACCAGATAAATGAGCACAATGGCGCCGGCGAGCCCGAAATAGAGCTGGCTATAGGCGTCGGTCATGGTGTGAACCTGGCCACGCAGCACGACATAGGAGCCGCGCGGCACGTCCTTGCGGGTCGCCTCCAGGATGCGGTCGATGTCGGCGGCGACGGCGCCGAGATCGCGCTCCTGCACCGCGCCGTAGATGTCGATCACTGGCTGCACGTTGTAATGCGAAACCACGCCCGGACTCGGCCCCGGCGTGATTTGCGCCAGCCCGCCCAGATATTGCGGCGTCTGCATCTGCGGCGACGTGATCGGCACGTTGACGAGGTCAGACATCGTGTCGATGCGGTATTGCGGCATCTGCGCGACAATCGGGTAGGAGACGCCGTTCTCGGTGTTCAACCAGAAATTCGGCTTCACCTGGCCGCTGCCCGACAGTGTGACCAGGAGGCTGTTGGCGACATCGCGCTGGGTCAGTCCGACCTCGCCGGCGAGCGTGCGGTCGACGTCGACATTGATCTGCGGATAGTTGAACACCTGCTGGATGCGCAAATCGGCGATGCCGGAGACGGTGCGGATGCGCTTGAGCAGGTCCGTGGCGTAGGCGTAGTTGGCTTTCTGGTTGTTGCCGATGACCTGCACGTCGATCGGCGCCGGCAGGCCGAAATTGAGGATTTGCGACACGATGTCGGCCGGCAGGAACGAGAACGTCGTGCCCGGGAATTTTTGCGGCAAGATGGTGCGCAGCTTCTTGATGAAGGACTCAGTCGGCGCGTGATCCTCCTTAAGGCTGATCAGGGCGTCGCCGTCCTCGGGGCCGATCGTTCCCGTGTTCTGGTAGGCCATGTTGATGCCGGAAAACGGCAGGCCGATATTGTCGACGATGTTGTCGAGCCGATCCGGCGGGATGGTGCTGCGCACGGTCTGTTCGATGAGGTCGAACAGCCGCGCGGTCTCCTCGATGCGGGTGCCGGGCTGGGCGCGAACGTGCATCAGGATTTGCCCGGAATCGACCGACGGAAAGAAGTTCTCGCCCAGGAACGGCCAGAGGCCGAACGAAAGCACTACACAGGCAAGGAATCCGGCGCTGAAAGTCTTCGGGCGGCCGAGCGCGAGCAACAGCAGCGAGCGGTAGCGCGTGCGTACTCGACCAAAGATATCCTCGAATCCCACTTGCAAGCGCTTGAGCGGGTTGCGCGACCGCACCGGTGGCTGCGCGGCGTCATGCTGCGATTCGTGTCCGTGTTGTCCGCGCATCAGATAATTGGCCATGGTCGGGACCAGCGTGCGCGACAGGATAAAGGAGCCGATGAGCGCAAACACGACCGCCTCGGCCAGCGGCCGGAACAGGTAGCCGGCGACGCCGCCGAGCTGGAACATCGGCACGAAGACGATGCACAGACAAAGCAGCGTGACGAAGGCGGGGATTACGATCTGCTGCGAGCCGTCGAGGATCGCCGGCTCGATCTGCTTGTCCTGTTCGAGATGGTAGTTGATGTTTTCGATGGTGACGGTCCCGTCGTCGACCAGAATGCCGACGGCGAGCGCCAGCCCGCCCAGCGTCATGACGTTGACGGTTTCGCCGAGCCAGGACAACAACGTCAACGAGAACAGAATGGCCAGCGGGATCTCGATCAGGATGATCACCGTCGAACGCCAGCTGCCGAGGAACAACAGGATCATCACGCCGACCAGCGCCGCGGCCAGCA
>JBEKWO010000140.1:0-7636 GCA_049512975.1 Xanthobacteraceae bacterium
AACTATCTCGACTGGCTGCTGTCGATCCCGTGGAATAAGAAATCCAAGGTCAAGAAGGATTTGGCGCTGGCCGAGCAGATTCTCGACGCCGACCATTTCGGCCTGGAAAAGGTCAAGGAACGCATCGTCGAATACCTGGCGGTGCAACAACGCGCCAACAAGCTGACCGGACCGATCCTTTGCTTAGTCGGACCGCCCGGCGTCGGCAAGACCTCACTCGGCAAGTCGATTGCGCGGGCGACGGGACGCGAGTTCGTGCGCGTCTCGCTCGGCGGCGTGCGCGACGAAGCGGAGATTCGCGGCCACCGGCGGACTTATATCGGTTCGATGCCCGGCAAGGTCATCCAGTCGATGCGCAAGGCCAAGACCTCCAATCCGTTGTTCCTGCTCGACGAGGTCGACAAGATGGGCGCCGATTTCCGCGGCGACCCGTCATCGGCGCTGCTCGAAGTGCTCGACCCCGAGCAGAACCACGCCTTCAACGACCATTATCTGGAGGTCGACTACGATCTGTCCCACGTGATGTTCATCACCACGGCGAATACCCTCAATATTCCGCCGCCCTTGATGGACCGCATGGAGATCATCCGCATCGCCGGCTACACCGAGGACGAGAAGGTGGAGATCGCGCGCAAGCACCTGATCCCGCACGCCATGGTCAAACACGGCCTCGATGCCAAGGAGTGGTCGATCGACGACGGTGCGCTGCTCACGATGATTCGCCGCTATACCCGTGAAGCGGGCGTGCGCAATCTCGAGCGCGAGCTCTCGACGCTGATCCGCAAGGCGATCAAGGAGCTCACGATCTCGAAGAAGCAATCGGTGCAGGTCACCGACGCGGTGCTGGCCGACTATCTCGGCGTGCCGAAATTCCGCTACGGCGAAGTCGAGGACATCGATCAGGTCGGCGTCGTCACCGGTCTCGCCTGGACCGACGTCGGCGGCGAGTTGCTCACCATCGAGGCGGCCATGATGCCCGGCAAGGGCAAGATGACCGTCACCGGTAACCTGCGCGACGTGATGAAGGAATCGATCTCCGCCGCGGCGTCCTATGTGCGCATGCGGGCGATCGCGTTCGGCATCGAGCCGCCGTCTTTCGACAAGCGCGACATCCACGTCCACGTGCCGGAAGGCGCCACGCCGAAGGATGGTCCGTCCGCGGGCGTCGCCATGGTCACCGCGATCGTTTCGGTGATGACCGGCATTCCGGTGTATCGCGACGTCGCCATGACCGGCGAGATCACCTTGCGCGGCCGCGTGTTGCCGATCGGCGGCCTCAAGGAGAAGTTGCTCGCGGCCCATCGCGGCGGCATCAAGACCGTGCTCATTCCGGAGGAGAACGCCAAGGATCTGGTCGAGATCAACGACAGCATCAAGAGCGGGCTCGATATCATCCCGGTCTCGCGCATGGACGAAGTGCTGGCACGCGCTTTGGTGCGCCAGCCGGAGCCGATCACCTGGGAGGAAACCGCGGCGAAGCCCGTCGATGTTCCCGAGGCGGTTGTGGAGGAGGAGTCCTCTGGGCTCACCGCGCACTGAGCGCAGCGCGATATCAGACGACAGAGCGGCGCCGCAATCCGGCGCCGCTTTTTCGTGCGCGCTTAGGTCGCCCGAGCCGCGACCCCGATTGGATCGGGGAACTGTCTGCGGGCGACCGCCGGCCCGACGGTCCAGTGACCGGCCGGACACAGTGCGGGGAAAATTCAGTCGCCCGGATTGGCTCGCTGCGTGAGTTTGGCTAGAGTCGGCGCGGGGGTCACGCGGCAAAAGGATCAGGGGATCAAAGTGAGGGTCATCCATCCACTTATCTGCTGCATCGGTCTTGCCCTGACCGCGAGCGCTGCTGCAGCTCCGGCGGGAGACGATTTTCCGCTCTCTGGAAATTACACGCAGAATGTCCCGTGCAAGGGCGACGGCAGCGACCCTGCCGAGCTGCAGGTGAAAATCTCCGCCCAGGAGATCGATTCCAAGGTCGGCGTCTGCACGTTCCTCGACACCAAGCGCAACGGCAAAAGCATTAATGCGCATGTCGAATGCAAGTTTCCCGCCGGGCCGCTGATGGGCGACGTGACTTTCACGATCCAGGCCGACAACACCATCAAATTCCTCGACCGCGACCAGAACTACCGCTCGGTGCTCTATCGTTGCCCGCAGTGACGGGAGCGAATGGCCTCCCGGCGGAAACCGATCGATGCTAGGATGGCTGCCTTGCATGAGGGGGTGTTGCCATGCTTCGATACGCGGTAATTGTCACGCTGCTCGCCGTGGTGCTGCCGAGCGCGCCGTCCTTTGCGGTTACCGCGAAGGACAAAATGGCGACCTGTAAGTTCGGCGCTGATGACCAGAAGCTGCAGGGGCCGGCACGCAGTGCGTTCATGAAAAAATGCATGTCGAACAAAGACGATCCCCGCGGACCCGGAGCCGCCGCCCCGCCGCCGCCGAAGCAATGACAATGGGGACCATTAAGGAAAACGTTCCATGAGAATGCTTGCCTTTCTTCTCGCCATTCTTTGCCTCATCGCTGCCGTGATGTATTTCGCCATGCCGGCCGGTTCGTTGCCGACATTCATGCCCGGTTACATGCCCGGCTCGGATCACATTCACATCAAGCGGGCCGCCATCGCCGCCGTCGTTGCCATCGTCCTGTTCCTGATCGGCTGGTTTCTCGGTCGCTCGCGGCGATAACGTTCGCTATTCAGCAAGAACTCACCCATAGCCACGCACCTTGCGTTGCACGCGTTCGTCGAAGCGGGCGACGCTGACGACGACGCGCTGGTGGGTGCCGCCGCCGATCGCCTCGAACGGGTCGCGGGCATCGACGCGGAAGGTGATGGTGCGGCCTTGCACGCGTAAAACCTCCGCGGTCGCCGTGATCTGCAAGCCGACCGGCGTTGCCGCGACATGGCTGACATCGAGGTCGATGCCGAGGCTCTGATGGCCGGGAGGCAGCAGGTGCTCGATCGCCTCGAGCGCGGCCGCCTCGATGACATTGATCATCACCGGCGTCGCCAGCACGGCGATGCGCCCGGAGCCGACAAAAGGCGCCGTGTGTTCGGGCCCGACAACAAGCTGGGCGGAACCGGTGAGACCGGCGGTGACGCGGGTGAGATCGACCATGGCTGCTCCGAGATATGCTCCGGCCTGCGTTTGAGACGCGCTCCTTGACCAATCCTGGACCTAGTCTAATGTCCAGCTTGCCAGGGGCGGCCGCGCCGGGTCCAATGCGCCCATGAACCTGCCGCCGCTGCGCACGCTGTTCTTCGAGGACCTCTCGGTCGGAATGACCGAGCGCTTGAAAAAAACCGTGTCCTCGTCCGACGTGGTCGGCTTCGCTCAGCTGACCGGCGACCGCAATCCGATCCACCTGTCGGAGCATTTTGCGGCCAAGACCTCGTTCCGCACCCGTATCGCACATGGGCTCTACACCGCGAGCCTGATCTCGGCGGTGCTCGGCACGCGGCTGCCCGGCCCCGGCGCGGTCTATATCTCGCAGACCCTGAATTTCCGCGCCCCAGTCAAGATCGGCGATACGGTCGTCGTCACCGTCACCGTGGCCGAGCTGATGCCGGAGAAATCCCGCGCCCGGCTGTCCTGCCTCTGCGAGGTCGACGGCGAGGTGGTCTTGGACGGCGAGGCGCTGGTGAAGGTGCCGAGCGAAAAGGCTGGCAAGGACAAGCGGCCGGTCATACGGCTATGACCTGCTACGCCAACAGGTCGTTGAATTGCGGATGCTTGACCAGGGCCGGACGACTCGACGAACGCGCGCGCACCACATAGAGGATGCCCGTGCAAATGCAAAATATCGCCATCGGCCCGATCAAGCTGCCCAATCCGGTCTTTTTGGCGCCGATGTCCGGCGTCACCGACGCGCCGTTCCGGCGCCTGGCCGCGGGGCAGGGGGCGGGGCTCGTCATTTCGGAAATGACTGCCTGCGCCGCGCTCGCGGAAGGTAAACGCATCGCGCGCCGGCGGGCCGAAGGCCACGGCGGCGGCCTGCATGTCGTGCAGCTGGCCGGCTGCGAAGCGCGCTGGATGGCCGAAGGCGCGCGCATCGCCGAGGGCGCCGGCGCCGCCATCGTCGACATCAACATGGGCTGCCCGGCCAAGCACGTCACCAACGGCGAATCCGGCTCGGCGCTGATGCGCGACCTCGATCATGCGCTGGCTTTGATCGAGGCGGTGGTGCAGGCCGTCGACGTGCCGGTGACGCTGAAAATGCGGCTCGGCTGGGACGACCGCAGCCGCAATGCGCCGGCGCTGGCGCGGCGCGCCGAACAGGCCGGGGTGCGGCTCGTCACCGTGCACGGCCGCACCCGCTGCCAGTTCTACAAAGGGCGCGCCGACTGGGCGGCGGTGCGCGCCGTCAAGGAGGCGGTGTCGATTCCCGTCGTCGTCAACGGCGACATCGAAAGTTTTGACGCCGCCGACGCGGCGCTTAAGGCCTCGCGGGCCGACGCCGTGATGGTCGGCCGCGGCGCCCAGGGTCGGCCGTGGTTTCCCGGCCAGCTCGCGCGTTATCTCAACACCGGCCGCCGCGAGTCGCCGCCGCCGCTCGGCGAGCAGCTGGCGCTGGTCAGCGCGCTCTACGGCGAAATGCTCGCGCATTACGGCCGCGACATCGGGCTCCGCCACGCGCGCAAGCATCTCGGCTGGGCGCTTGACGCCGCTGCCGCGACCGCGGGCGCACCGGAGCATCTGCGCAAGGCGCAGCGAGGCCGCGTGCTCACCGCCACCGATCCCGCGCTCGTGCTGCGCCGGCTCGCGGAAGCGTTCGACGCCTTCGGCGGGTGGAGTGCCGCGGCGGCGAGCGCCGTCACAGCAAGCCGTCGCTGGGATCGTAGCCGCGTTGCCAATTTCTGATCCATGCGCACCCTCGTCATTGCGAGGAGCGATAGCGACGAAGCAATCCAGAATTCCTGGCAAGCCGCCTGGATTGCTTCGCGGAGCCTGTCATCGGGCCGGCCCGGGGTCCCCATCGCGCGAGCGCGATGGGGTGCCCCGACTTCGGGCCGGGCCCGTTGGCTCGCAATGACGAAATATAATCTCGTTCTCGCGACGCGCCTGCGCGCCCGAGGTTTGCCTACCACCACAACACCAAAGCCCTTTTGATTCGCTTCCCTCACCGCGCAAGATGATGCGCAACAAAGAGGGAGGCGGAGCGCCGAAAGGCGCATGCCGTCCACTGTCCGCGCCACACAATCAGATGTCGCCATCCGAAAGTGCACGGGCGCGGAAGCGCATCCAGCGGGATGCGCTCGCCTTCCGGCGCTCTACCGCGGCACTCGCCAATCCGGCCGTAGCCGGCTGACTCAGCTCCAGAACCACGTTTCCTGGGACGGGGCAGAAGCAGGTGTTTTGCCTGCCTCACGCTTGTCCAGTCCAGCGGGCTCCCCGCCGACCGGTCCTTTTGCCGGCCGAGTGGTGCCCCAGAGCCGCCCGGGTGCGATTGGCAATTCGCCCGCGGGGACCGCTCCCGCTCCACCCTTCAGGCATGCCTTCCGGAAAGGCGTCCCTCGAAATGAGCGAGATTCGCAATGATGTAACTGAACAGGAGACTTTTGTCAATAGAAATGTGACTGCCCTAAAAGCCGTCATGGCCGGGCAAAGGGCGCGAAGTGCCCTCTTGGCGCCTCAAGTCCCGGCCATCCACGTCTTTATCTGCCCGAGGGTGCTAAGACGTGGATGCCCGCGACATAGGCGAGCAAAGCGACGCCGTTCTTCGAACGGCTATGCGCGGGCATGGCAATCGGCCGGCACTTGGCATAATCACTTGGGCATAATCCACGGCATAAAAACACTGGGGAGAAATCACATGGACGCCGCGCTTCGCCGCCAGACGCTGGCGGATCTGCTGCATCGCAGCGCCAAGCGCTTTCCCAACAAGACCGCGATCATCTGCGGCGACACCGCCTGGAGCTATGCGGAATTCGCTACGCTGTGTGATCGCCTGGCGGCCGGTCTTGCCGCGCGCGGCATCGGCAAAGGCGCGCGGGTCGCCATCCTTTCGCGCAACAGCCACGCCTTCGCGGCGCTGCGGTTTGCGCTGGCGCGGCTCGGCGCCCTGCTGGTGCCGATCAACTTCATGCTCAAGCCGGAGGAGGCCGCCTTCATCCTCAAACACGCCGGCGCCGAAATGCTGGCGACCGACACCGGCCTCGCCGAGACCGCGCGCGCCGCCGCCGCGCTCGGCACCAAGGTGCGCGAGTTCGTCTGGCTGCCGTCGGAGGAGAAGACCGCGCCGGTGCCCGGCATGATCGCCTTCGACGAGCTTTTGTCCAATGCGGCCGAGCCGCCGCCGGTGGAGCTCTCGGGCAGCGATCTGGCGCAGTTCGTCTACACCAGCGGCACCGAATCGCTGCCGAAGGGCGCCATGCTCACCCACGACGCGCTGATCTGGCAGTATGTGAGCTGCGTGGTCGACGCCAGCATTTCAACCGACGATCTGGCTTTGCACGCCTTGCCGCTCTATCACTGCGCGCAGCTCGACGCCTTTCTCGGCCCGTCGATCTACGTCGGCGGCACCAACGTCATCACCGCCAAGCCGACGCCGGACAACCTGCTGCCGCTGATCGAGCGGCACCGCATCACCTCGTTCTTCGCGCCGCCGACGGTGTGGATCTCGCTGTTGCGCTCGCCGCTGTTCGACACCACCGACCTGTCGAGCCTCAAGAAGGGCTATTACGGCGCCTCGATCATGCCGGTCGAGGTGTTGCGGGAAATGGCGCGGCGCCTGCCCAAGGTGCGGCTGTGGAATCTCTACGGCCAGACCGAAATCGCGCCGCTCGCCACCATGTGCGGGCCGGAAGACCAGCTGCGCAAGCTCGGCTCCTGCGGCCGCGCCGTGCTCAATGTGGAGACGCGCGTCGTCGACGATCAGCTGCGCGACGTGGCGCCGGGCGAGGTCGGCGAGATCGTGCACCGTTCGCCGCACCTGATGCTCGGCTATTTCCACGACGACGAGCGCACCAAGGCCGCGTTCGAGGGCGGCTGGTTTCATTCCGGCGATCTCGCCACCGTCGACGCCGACGGCTACATCTATGTCGTCGACCGCAAGAAGGACATGATCAAGACCGGCGGCGAGAACGTGGCGAGCCGCGAGGTCGAGGAAATGATCTACAAGCTGCCGCAGGTCTCCGAGGTTGCGGTGGTCGGCGTGCCGCATCCGCGCTGGGTCGAGGCGGTGGTCGCGGTGATCGTGGTCAAGTCCGGGCAGTCGCTGTCGAAGGACGCCGTGCACGCCCATTGCGCCGAGCATCTGGCGCATTTCAAGGTGCCGAAGGACATCGTGTTCGCCGAGGCCTTGCCGAAGAACCCGAGCGGCAAATTGCTCAAACGCGAACTGCGGCGCGAGCATTCGGGGTTGTTCGGGTAGGGGTGACAGCACGTAGCCCGCATGCGAAGCGATATGCGGGGTAACATGAGGTTGGTCCCGGACAGTCGCGGAGCCTGTCATCGGGCCGGCCACTTGGGGCAGGACCCGTTGGCTTATGCGGGCTACGCTTGCGTCGCGGAGCTATCGCTGAATCTTGGTGACGACCGGGGTCAGGCGGCAGCGGCTTGAGCTTGCGATTTGACGACCTCGATTCCGTCGTTGAACTTTACACCGATGATGACTTTCGGCAACTGGTTGTGGCCG
>JBEKWO010000141.1:0-7587 GCA_049512975.1 Xanthobacteraceae bacterium
TGGTTTGGGACCTGCTCCTGATAGCCGATCCCGAGGGGCCCGCCCTCATCTTTCACGTAGCTTTACGGCTCGTATCCTTCCTCCTTTCTTGCTGCCTCTGCAGCACACGATTGTGCAAAGACTCTATGATTATGCAGTCAACGAAACCGTCGAACTCTGATTTCTGGCGGTCTTTCAACATGTAGTTGATCCAACCCGCGTTTGCACCGTCGCGGACAAGAATTCGGCCATAACCCCACTCGGTTTTCAAGGGCAATACCGTCGAAGTGCGAGGGCAATTCAATTGCGCAATGAATATGCCATCGACCTGACGTGCCACGGTCCCATGAACGTAATGCGCGGGCGCGGACTTCGCCTTTTTCAAGTACGGGTAATACACGAAGGCTTTTGCCGTATCGACGAAATGCCGCTCCATATACTGTTCTGTTGAGGAGGTTCATGAAATGCCGAAAGGCTTGTCTGCACCGATGGTCGTCGATCTTTAGCCAACCGCCGCTGTCGGGCTGACGAGCTTGTTTCAAGGTAAGGGTGACGTCGCAAAATGCACCCCAGCTGCTCGTATCGAAGAAGTGTGATTTGGCGGATTCAAAAGGATCAGATCTAGCTTCCATCGAATAGCTATCGCGTGCACTACAGAGTGACTTCAGGAAGCTCTGGAAGTTCTTTCGGGATTTATCGTCTTCGGAGGCGGCGTGCGGCACCCTTAACCCATGGCGTCGGAGAACGCAAATATGAAGTTAGTCTAGCGCCCGCTTGACATCTTTTCGACCGTATGCATCGCGAATCGCCTTGCGACGTCCTATCGGTTGGTGCTCGATTTCAGGCCGCTTTGTGACAACCTCTTAGCGGCTTTAGACGCAGCTCAGTCTACCAGTATGCCATACTCAGCCGCAAGATCATTCATGAGACCGGCGGCTTCCGAGTTCGTCGCGGTTATGGGGGACATCAGCGCGCGGCGCACCGAGGCGATCTGGGCGCTTATCCGCGCATTGACGGCTTAACGGGTCGGATCGGCGCCGAGCAATTCAATGATCCGCTTCGATACTTTCCGCTGATAGGCACGGATGCCCTGCCCGGCCGCCAGCACTAGCCGCGTCAGGTAACCCTCACTGACGCTCTGCGGCGCCCACCCTTGCAGTACGCGGACCATATGATCCTCGATATGGAGGTCGGCGCAAACCGTTCTGTAGCTGTGTCTGAGGTCGTGACCCCGCGCCGGTAGATTTTCACGCTGCGCAACTTGGCCGCAATGAGCGAACACAAACGCATCCCGATCCTTCGGCTTCCCTACGTCGCGGGCGCGCTTCAATATCCGTGCGATTGGCGCCGACATGATGAGGCGGATCGTGTTGTCCTTCTTGGCGCCGGGTATCTCAACGACGCGCTCACGCGGATGCACGTCGCGCCAGCGGATGCGCGCAATCTCTCCGCCGCGCGCACCGGTAAAGAGCGCCAGCAAATGGTATTCCTTGCGCGCCGGTGCCTTCGGCCCGACCTCGATGGCCTGCCAAGCCTGGAGCCACTTCGGGTAATCCCGGAAGGCCATGGCCGTCTGCGCGGGAGTCTCAGGATTGTAATCGACAGCCGAGCACGGGTCAC
Organism: Xanthobacteraceae bacterium; assembly: GCA_049512975.1. GTDB lineage: Bacteria > Pseudomonadota > Alphaproteobacteria > Rhizobiales > Xanthobacteraceae > BOG-931. The sequence continues at coordinate 1,600 of JBEKWO010000141.1, forward strand.
GTTGCGGTAGGCTTACGTCGCGCTTGGCGCTTCGCTTGTACGCTGCGCGCAGGACCCGGCAGCACTGATTAGCGACTACCGGCCCGTTGGCCTCGGTAATGTCACGGTGCCAATCGGCGACTGCGCCGGGATGCACGGCGATGTCATTCAAGCTCCATTGGCCCCAACGCGGCAGAATGTGCTTCTTGGCGAGTTGCCGGACGTTCTTGGCCCACCGAGGCGGCTTGTTCTTGGTGGCGGAGCGGCGCTCCAGGTGAGCGATGTACTCGGTCACCGAGACCTCGACCTTGATGGCCTCGCGCTTGCCCGGCGAGAGTTCTCCAGCCGCGACCTTGCCACGCTCGGTCCGCGCGGCGTCGCGAGCTTCATCTGTACGCATCGCCGGAAAGAAGCCAAGGCGCTTGCTGGTGATCCTGCGGCGGCGATGGCGTCGGTCATCCCAATAAAACAGCCACGTCGCTCTGTGGCGTCCTAAACGGATTTGGAGGCCGTCCGTAGTGGGGTCGCGGAGAACCCACACCCGGTCGCGGTCGTCGAACGAGAGTTGGGCGTCAAGGAAAGCATCGAGCGCGGCGCCACTGCTTCCTATCTTGGCGATATTCAAATCCACGCGCTTGGGCTTGAGCCTGAACTTCTCCGGCGGAATAGGACCGATTGGCCCGACCTCTTCCGGCGCGACACCGGGGCCGTCCTCAAGGAAAGGGTGAGGCCAGTGCTTGGTACGCATGAACAAAACGACCTGCGATTTAGCTGCGCAATATCGCCTTTGTACGTCTTTTGTTTTCAGGCGTTTTACAAGGGGCTCTGCTGAAAATGCTGGATTTCTTCGGAAACAGGGTTAGCAAAATTTGATTGGGAAGCTGTCGTTCTACCACTGAACTACGCCCGCGCGGGCATCAGCATAGCCACGCAGCTATTCGCCGCAAGGGCTTCCAGCGAATGGCTGACGACGCGTCAGGCGGGATGGAACAGCGGCGCCTTCGCGGCGGAACGTTTCGCGCGGGATCGACAAATCTGCGTGGCCGGGCTGCCTATTCCCGTCCGAACTGCTTGCGCAATTCAGTCTTCGCCTGCTGCAGCGTCCGCCGCCGGCTGGCGGGCAAGTTCTTGCCGGCGCGATTGATGTAGAACACCAGCATCGACAGCGCCGAGCGGTAGGGCTCCGCCTTGCGCCGGTGGCTCTGCTCTGCCGATCGCGTCAGCGATGCGGCGATGCGTTTCGGGTCGTTCCAGGTAAAGACGCCGGCGTCGAGATCGAGCGCGTTGCTCTCTTTCGTCACGCGATTGGACCAGTAGCGAGTCGGGCGGCGGGCCGGCTTTTGGCCGCTCGTTTTTCGCCGCGGGGTCTTTGGCCGCGCCGCCGTGCGAGCCATGAGCAAGGTCCTCTCGCGCTTCAACCGAGAAGAAAATTACATACTCGGGGAATTTGTTCCGTCAAATGCTAAACCACGCTGCCTTCGCCTCGACTTTTTCCGATGACCTCGCTAAGGCCGGGGGCGAGACCGGTACAGCGACGATGCAAGGTGTAATGACCGCAGCCCACCACGGCAAACCGCCCCTGCGGGCGCTCTGGCTGATCGCTTGCGTTGTCTGTGTGCTCTTGTCGGCGGTGACCGGCGAGCGGCCGGCGGTGGCGGCGGAGGGCGTTGCGCCGTCGCGAAGCGTTGTGGTGCCGGGTTTTTGGGACCCGCGCCGGCGGCCGGAACGGCCGGACCTGTCGCGCATCCAGACCATCCGGTTCCTGACCGATCTCGATTATCCGCCGTTCGACTATGCCGGACAGGACGGCAACCCGGCCGGCTTCAATGTCGATCTCGCGCGGCTGATCTGCGACGAGATCAAGGTCAGTTGCACGATCCAGGCGCGCCCGTTCAACACGCTGCTCGATGCGCTCAACGAGAATCGCGGCGACGCCGTGATCGCCTCGATCGCTCCCACCGCGGAGACGCGGCGGCGCGCCGATTTCAGCGATCCCTACTACCGCACGCCGGCGCGCTTCGTGGCGCGCGCCGACAGCGCGCTCGGCGACGTGCTGCCGGAACGGCTGGAGGGAGTGAAAGTCGCGGTGATCGCCGGCACGGCGCACGAGGCGTTCCTCAAGGCGATGTTCACCGAGGTCGAAATCCGGCCCTATCCCAGCGCCGAGGCGGCGCGTGACGCCTTGCGGCGCAAGGACGTCGACCTCCTGTTCGGCGACGGCATCGCGCTGGCGTTCTGGCTCAACGGCACCGATTCGGGCGGCTGCTGCGCCTTCCGCGGCGGGCCGTTTCTCGAGAGCCGCTATTTCGGCGAAGGCATCGGCATCGCAGTCAAGCGCGGCAACGATCTCATGCGCCAGAGCTTGAACTGGGCGCTGTTCCGGCTGTGGGAGAACGGCAGCTATACCGATCTGTGGCTGCGCTATTTCCCGATCAGCCCGTTTTGAGCCGGAACGTTTGACGGGATATCGCGCGCTTCCTACTGTCCGCGCCCGAAAGCATAAGGAATGACGGCAGAAGCTCCAACCACTTCGCTGCGCGAACTCGCCGGGCACTCGCACGCCTGGCCGTTCGAGGAGGCGCGCAAGATTGTCGTGCGGCTCAAGCGCCGGCCGAAGGACGAAGTGATTTTCGAGACCGGCTATGGCCCGTCCGGCCTGCCGCATATCGGCACCTTCGGCGAGGTGGCGCGCACCACGATGGTGCGCCATGCCTTCCGCGTGCTCACCGGCAACAAGATCAAGACCCGCCTGATCGCGTTCTCCGACGACATGGACGCGCTGCGCAAGGTGCCCGACAACGTCCCGCACAAGGAGATGCTGGCGCAGCATCTGGGCAAGCCACTGACCAAGGTGCCCGATCCGTTCGGCACGCATGCAAGCTTCGCCGAGCACAACAACGCGCGGCTGCGCGCCTTTCTCGATCAGTTCGGCTTCGACTACGAATTCTTGTCGTCGACCGCCTGCTATGCGTCGGGGCGCTTCGACGCCGCTCTCTTAAAGGTTTTGCAGCGCTTCGACGAAGTGATGGCCATCATGCTGCCGTCGCTGCGTGAGGAACGGGCGCAGACCTATTCGCCATTTCTCCCGATCGATCCAAACACCGGTGCCGTTCTTCAAGTGCCGGTGGTTGCGCACGATGCCAAGGCCGGAACCATCACCTACGAGGATACCGAGACCGGCGAGCGCGTGACGACGCTGGTCACCGCCGGCCGCTGCAAGCTGCAGTGGAAGCCGGACTGGGCGATGCGCTGGATCGCGCTCGGCGTCGATTACGAAATGGCCGGCAAGGATTTGATCGATTCGGTGAAGTTGTCCGGGGAAATCTGCCGCGCGCTCGGCGGCTTACCGCCAGAAGGATTTAATTACGAGCTCTTTCTCGACGAGAACGGCCAGAAGATTTCGAAATCGAAAGGCAACGGCCTCACCATCGAGGAATGGCTGCGCTACGCCAGCCCGGAGAGCTTGTCGCTGTTCATGTATCGCGAGCCGAAGGCGGCGAAGCGGCTCTATTTCGACGTCATCCCGCGTCACGTCGACGAGTACCAGCAATTGCTGGACGCCTATCAGCGGCAGGGCCCCAGGGAGCGATTGTCGAATCCGGTCTGGCACATTCACGGCGGCGCGCCGCCAAAGGCCGACAATCGGGTGAGCTTCGCCATGCTGCTCTCGCTCGTCACCGCGTCGAACGCGGAGAACGCCGAGACGCTGTGGGACTTCATCGGCCGCTACCGGCCGGGCGTGACGCGCGAAACGCATCCGCACCTTGCGGCGCTCGTCGACTACGCCATCCATTACTTCCGCGACTTCGTGCTGCCGGCGAAAAAATTCCGCGAGCCGAACGCGGCCGAGCGCGCCGCTTTGATCGACCTGCGCGATGCGCTGTCGCAACTGCCGGCGGATGCGACGGCGGAAGCCGTCCAGGACGTGATCTACGAGGTCGGCCGCCGCGAGCCGTTTCTCGATCACAAGAAAAAAGCTAAGGACGGCAAGCCCGGCGTGTCGCTCGAATGGTTCAACATGCTCTATCAGGTGCTGCTCGGCCAGGAGAAAGGCCCGCGCTTCGGCTCCTTCGTCGCCGCCTACGGCATCCAGAACACCATCGACATGATCGACGGCGCGCTGGCGCGGTCGGCGTGAACACGTCCTTCCCCACTGCGCTGACGCTCCGTGGGGGCGGATGATGCAACGCTACTGACTCGCCCAAAGAATGCGCGCGATCCAGAGCACGTCGGCGGCCGCGATGGTGCGGTCGGCATGCGCGGCATTGAGCGAGCGCAGCTCGATCGATTTCGCGGTCCGGCGCTTGAGCTCCTTGACCATCACCTCGCCGCCCTTGGTTCGCACCACGACGCGATCGCCGCGGCGGATCGCGGCTGCCGGCGAAACGATGATGACGTCGCCGTCGCGGTAGGCCGGCTCCATCGACGCCCCGGACACTTCGAGCGCGTAGGCGTGATCGTCGCTGACGGCAGGGAACGCGATCTCGTCCCAGCCTTCGCCGACCGGAAAGCCGCCGTCGTCGAAATAGCCGCCGGCGCCGGCCTCGGCGAAGCCGAGGAGCGGCACCGCCCGGGTCGCCGGACCGCCGCCGGCGTTGATCAGCTCGACGAAAACGTCCATCGGCGTGCCGGTGGCGCCCAGCGCCTTGGCGATCGACTCAGTCGACGGCCAGCGGGCGCGGCCCTGCGGGGTGATGCGCTTCGATTTGTTGAAGGTGGTCGGATCGAGCCCCGCGCGCCGCGCCAGTCCCGACGCCGACAGGCCGGCGCGCGCCGCCAGGCGATCGATGGCCGACCAGACCTGCGCGTGGGTGAGCATCGGTGCCCCGTCAGCGCATGATCCCGAAAAGTGAGTACCGGTTTTCGGACAAGATCATGCGCACATAGATTGCAATGATAGGAATTATTGCGCACTTATATACTTGACAAAAGTAACGCAATAACCCTATAATTGAGGCCAGTTTAAAGGACTCGATTCCCATGAGTAAACAGGCAACCTTCCAAGACCCCATGTTCCATGACGAGGATCGCGCCCGCGAAGCCCTAGAGGCCGAGCTGTGGCCCGATGGCCCTGTCTGCCGTCATTGCGGCAACAGCGACCCTGAGAAGATTGCCAAGGTGCAGGGCAAGAGCCATCGTCCCGGCCTCTACTATTGCCACGAATGCAAAGGTCAGTTCACCGTCACGGTCGGGACCGTGCTGGAACGGTCAAAGATACCTTTGACCAAATGGCTCATGGCCGCCCACATGTTCAATTCTGGCAAGAACGGCGTGTCGGCCCACGAAATCCACCGAACGCTTAAGGTCACCTACAAAACGGCTTGGTTCATGATGCATCGCTTGCGCGAGGCCATGAACGAATTAAACACCGCTCCTATGGGCGGCAAGGGCCAGTCCGTTCAAGCAGACGAAACCTATTATGGAAACACGAGCTATCGTAAGGGCCTGCGGCACAAGCAAAGCATTTTGGCTTTGGTCGAGCCTAAGGGAAAAGTCCGCGCGTTTCACGTCAAGAGGGCGACCAGCGAAAGCGTGCGCGAAATTCTGATTAGGAACGCGAGCCGCAAGTCAGAACTGCATACGGACGAGTCACAGCTATACGACAAGGTAGGCAAGGAGTTTGCGGGGCATAAGACCGTCAGGCACGGTTGGAACCAACGCGGCATTTATGTCGGTCCCGATGGTCAGACGACGAATGCGGTCGAAAATTTCTTCGGCAATTTCAAGCGTTCAATGAAGGGTACTTATCGGTTTTGCAGCGAACAGCATTTAGCCCGGTATTTGAGTGAATTTCAGTTTAGGCACAATCATCGCGTCGGCCTCGGATTTAGCGACGGGGAACGGACGGCGAAAGCTCTTAAGGGTATCGAGGGCAAGCGCCTAGAGCCGGCTGCGGAAATCTGCACAGGCCGATAAGTGGAGTTTCTGCCTGACAGCGGGCACGCTGTGCCCAGCGAATCAGGAGAGACAATGAGCAGACGACCGCGCCGAAACCACACACCGGCCTTC
>JBEKWO010000142.1:0-7475 GCA_049512975.1 Xanthobacteraceae bacterium
TCCAGCGCGGCGCCGAGCCCGATCGCCTGCACGATCGCCGGCGTGCCGGCTTCGAACTTATACGGCGGATCGCCGTAGCTGATGCGGTCCTCGAACACTTCGCGGATCATCTCGCCGCCGCCGTTGAACGGCGGCATGGCGGCAAGGTGCGCGTACTTGCCGTACAGCACGCCGATCCCGGTCGGCCCGTAAAGCTTGTGGCCGGTGAAGGCGTAGAAGTCGCAGTCGATGTCCTTGACGTCGACATCGACATGCACCGCCGCCTGCGCGCCGTCGATCAATACCGGAACGCCGTGGGCATGCGCGATCCGCGTCACTTCTTTCACCGGCACCAGCGTGCCGAGCATGTTCGACATGTGGGTGATCGCCACCATCTTGGTGCGCGGGCCGATCAGCTTCTCGAATTCGTCGACGAGGAAATGGCCCTCGTCGTCGACCGGCGCCCATTTGATCACCGCGCCCTGACGCTCGCGCAAAAAATGCCACGGCACGATGTTGGAATGATGCTCCATGATCGAAAGCACGATCTCGTCGCCCGGCTTGATGCGCTCGCGGCCGAACGTGTAAGCGACGAGATTGATGGCCTCGGTGGCATTGCGGGTGAAGATGATCTCTTCCTTGCGCGCGGCATTGAGGAAGGCCGCCACTTTCTCGCGCGCGTTCTCGTAAGCCTCGGTTGCCTCGTTGGCGAGGTAATGCAGACCGCGATGCACGTTGGCGTATTGCGCGGTGTAAGCCCGCTGCAGACGGTCGAGTACCGCCCGCGGCTTCTGCGCCGAAGCGGCGTTGTCGAGATAAACGAGCGGCTTGCCATAAACCTGCGTGGCGAGGATCGGGAAATCCGCGCGGATGCGGTTGACGTCGTAGGCGCCGTTGGTCACCGCTGGATGCATGTCTTACCTATGCAATCTTTTTCCTGCGCATGATCTTTTCCGAAAACCGGTTGCCACTTTTTCGGGATCATGCGCGGGCCCTGACCCAGCCGGCGACGCAGTCCATCAGCGCCTCGCGCAGGCCGGCATGTTCGATGCCCTCGATCGCTTCGCCGAGAAAAGCCTGGATCAACAGCGCTTCGGCTTCCGCCTCCGCAATGCCGCGCGCCATCAGATAGAACTTGAGGTCGCGGTCGAGCGCGCCGGCGGTAGCGCCATGGCCGCATTGCACATCGTCGGCAAAGATTTCGAGCTCCGGCTTGTTGTCGGCCTCGGCACGCTCGGACAGAAGCAGCGCCCGCGTCATCATCTTGGCGTCAGTCTGCTGCGCGCCCGGGTTGACGATGATGCGGCCCTGGAACACGCCGTGGGCCTCACCGTCGAGCACCGACTTGAACACTTCCCGGCTCTGGCAATTGCGCGCAACGTGGCTGACGACGAGCGTGGTGTCGGCGTGCTGGTGGCCGTTGATCAGGGTGGTGCCGCGAATGCCGGCGACGGTGTCTTCGCCGTTGAAATTCAGAAACAGCTGGTTGCGCACCACGGCGCCGCCGATGGTGAAGGTGAAAGTGTTGAAGCGCGCCTTGGCGCCGATCCCGGCGGCGAGCGTCGAGACGTGCAGCGCGTCGGTGCCTTCGCCGATGATTTTCACATGATCGACGTGGGCGCCGTCGCCGACGACCATTTCCAGCGCCGCATTGACCTGATAATCGCTGCCGGCCGGGCCTTCGTGGCTCTCGATCAGCATGACCCGCGCGCCCGGCTCGACGACGACCAGCGAGCGCACAAAGCTCGCGGCGGGCTTTTCCGAGGCGACAAAGATCAGATGCAGCGGCCGCTCGATGGTCGAGCCGGCACCGATGCGGATGACCGCGCCGTCGCCCATCAGCGCGGTGTTGAGCGCGACGGCGACATCGCTCCCCGGCGCCAGCGTGCCGAGTTTTTCCGTAAGCGTCGGATCGCCAGCGGCGAGCGCGGTGGCGAGCGAACCGACTGTTAGACCGCGTTCCAACGCGGCGGTGTCGGACAATTCCGGTACGAACGCGCCGTCGACAAAGACGATGCGGCGGGTTTCGACGTCGCCGAGCATTTGTCCCGCGGTCTTGGCGCGGGCCTTGGCTGCGGCATCGGGCGGGCTTGCCAGCGGCTTTGCCTCGCGCATCAGCGCGCGCAGGTCGGTGTACTTCCACTCCTCGACGCGGCGATGCGGCAGGCCTTGCTCGGCGAAAATATCGAAGGCGGCCGCGCGCTGCGCGGCGATCGCGTCGCCGCCCGGCAGCCGCGTGCGCGCCTCGGTATAGGCGTTCGCCAGCGCGGTCTCCGCCGCGGTCTTGATCACCGTCACGTCAGCCGGGGCATTCATTGCTGTTCAGGCGCCGTAAGCCGCTCAAGGCTCACGCCGCCACCTCCTCTTGATACTCGGCATAGCCGCGCGCTTCGAGCTCGAGCGCCAAGTCCTTGCCGCCGGTCTTCACGATACGGCCCTTCGACAGCACGTGCACCACGTCGGGCACGATGTAGTTCAAAAGCCGCTGATAGTGCGTGATGACGATGAACGAGCGGCCGGGATCGCGCAGCCGGTTGACGCCGTCGGCGACGATCTTCAGCGCGTCGATGTCGAGGCCGGAATCGGTCTCGTCGAGCACCGCCAGCCGCGGCTCGAGCAGCGCCATTTGCAGGATCTCGTTGCGCTTCTTTTCGCCGCCGGAGAAGCCGACATTGACCGCGCGGCGCAGCATGTCCGGATCGACGCCGAGCGTCTTGGCGAGCCCGCGCACCTTCTTCAAAAACTCCGGCGTCGACAATTCCGCCTCGCCGCGCTTCTTGCGCTGCGCATTGAGCGCGGTGCGCAGGAAAGTCATGGTGGCGACGCCGGGGATTTCCAGCGGATATTGGAAGGCGAGGAACAGGCCGCGCGCCGCCCGTTCGTCGGGCTGCATGTCGAACAGGTTCTGGCCGTCGAACCGCACCTCGCCTTGCGTCGGCGCGTAATCCTGCTTGCCGGCCAGCACATAGGCGAGCGTCGACTTGCCGGAGCCGTTCGGCCCCATGATCGCGTGCACCTCACCCGGGTTCACCGTGAGGTCGAGACCTTTGAGGATTTCCTTGCCGTCGATGCCGGCGTGGAGGTTTTTGATTTCCAGCAACGCCATCAAACTACCTTTCCGAACTTTGCGACCCGCCCCAGCGCCAACGCCAGTCGCCGTCGGTCTTGCGGCGGCTGATGATCCAGAGAATGGCGATCACGACGGCCTCAATTGCAAAGAACACGATCCACGCCCCCGTGGTTTTCTCGCCATTGTGCAGGAGCAACAGCGCGGCAGCGACAATCACAATCACCGCCCCGCCCGTAAGCGCCCAGCCCTGCCACGTCACCGGCGTCGCGCCGTAACCGTAACGCTTGGGTCTGAACCAATAGCCGGTCATGACACTCACGCGCGTTCAGCCGACGCTGCCTTCCAGCGACACCGAGATCAGCTTCTGCGCCTCGACCGCGAATTCCATCGGCAGCTGCTGCAGCACGTCCTTGACGAAGCCGTTGACGACCAGCGCCGTCGCCTCCTCCGCCGACAGACCGCGCTGCTGGCAATAGAACAGCATCTCCTCGGAGATCTTCGAGGTGGTGGCCTCGTGCTCGAAGATGGTCGAGGCGTTCTTGGCCTCGATATAGGGCACGGTGTGGGCGCCGCACTTGTCGCCGATCAAGAGCGAGTCGCAATTGGTGAAGTTGCGCGCGCCGCTGGCGCGGCGGTGCGAAGTGACAAGTCCGCGATAGGTGTTGTTGGAGTGGCCGGCGGCGATGCCCTTGGAGATGATGCGGCTCGTCGTGTTCTTGCCGAGATGCAGCATCTTGGTGCCGGAATCGACTTGCTGGCGACCATTGGAGATGGCGATCGAGTAGAACTCGCCGCGCGAATTGTCGCCGCGCAGGATGCAGCTCGGATATTTCCAGGTGATGGCGGAACCGGTCTCCACCTGCGTCCAGGAAATCTTCGCGTTCTTGCCGCGGCAGTCGCCGCGCTTGGTGACGAAATTGTAGATGCCGCCGCGGCCGTTGGCGTCGCCCGGATACCAGTTCTGGATGGTCGAGTATTTGATCTCGGCGTCGTCGAGCGCAACCAACTCGACCACAGCGGCGTGCAGTTGATTTTCATCGCGCGTGGGCGCCGTGCAGCCTTCGAGGTAGCTCACGTAGGAGCCCTTGTCGGCGATGATCAGCGTGCGCTCGAATTGGCCGGTATTCTTTTCATTGATGCGGAAATAGGTCGACAGCTCCATCGGACAGCGCACGCCCGGCGGCACGTAGACGAACGAGCCGTCGGAGAACACCGCCGAATTGAGCGTGGCGAAGAAATTGTCGCTGATCGGCACCACCGTGCCGAGATACTTTTTCACCAGCTCGGGATGCTCGTGCACCGCCTCCGAGATCGGCATGAACAGGACGCCGGCCTTGGCGAGCTCCGCCTTGAACGTGGTCGCGACCGAAACCGAATCGAACACCGCATCGACGGCGACGCGCCGGCCGTTGCCGCCGCCTTCGCCTTCCGCACCGTCCTCGTTCGCAGGCTTTTGCACGCCGAGCAGCACTTCGCGCTCGCGCAGCGGAATGCCGAGCTTCTCGTAGGTGCGCAGGATTTCCGGATCGATCTCGTCGAGTGATTTCGGGCCGTTCTTCTTCTTCGGCGCCGAGTAATAATAGAGGTCCTGATAGTCGATCGGGCCGTATTGGACCTTGGCCCATTTCGGCTCGCGCATGGTCAGCCAGCGCTTATAGGCGTCAAGCCGCCAGGCCAGCATCCATTCGGGCTCGCTCTTCTTCGCCGAGATGAAGCGGACGGTATCTTCGGAAAGGCCTTTTGGCGCCTTCTCGGATTCGATCAGCGTTTCGAACCCGTACTTATATTGATCGACGTCAATACGGCGGACCTGATCGACGGTCTCTTGCACTGCCGGCATTCGTCCCTCCGCTCACGGTTTCAAGGACCGCGGGTTGGATTTGTCGGTTATGGTCGGTGTCCTACCTGGGTTCGTTCTATCCCTGGTCATCCCATTCAGCCGCCTGAACCATTCAACCGGCCGTAAAATCAGTCAGTTAGGCAGCGATGCCGCGCTGCTCCTTCGACCCCTTAGATAATGCACCGGCGAGCTTTCTCCAAGCATTTAGGAACCGCTCGATGTCGGCTGGCGTCGTCGTCCAGCCCAGGCTCACGCGTAGCGCCCCGCGCCCGAGCGCGGACGAAACCCCCATGGCGGCAAGGACATGGGACGACTGCACCTTGCCCGACGAGCAGGCGGCGCCGGCGGAAACCGCGACCCCCTCGAGGTCGAGCACAATGATGGCGGTCTCGGCCTTGATGCCTTCGAGCGCCAACAGCGTGGTATTCGGCAGCCGCTCGGCGGCGCCGCCGAGAATCACCGCCTGCGGCGAGACGGTGCGCAGGCCCTCCTCCAGCAGCGTCCGCAACGCCAGCATGTGCGCGGCCTCCTCGGCCAGCTGTCCGCGGGCCGCCCCGGCCGCCGCGCCAAAGGCGGCGATCCCGGCGACATTTTCCGTGCCGGCGCGAAGCCCCCGCTCCTGGCCGCCGCCGCGGATCAGCGGATCGGCGAGATGAATGTGCTCGCCGGCGCGCACCAGGGCGCCGGCGCCCTTGGCGCCGCCGATCTTGTGGGCCGACAGCGTCAACAGATCGGCGCCGAGCGCCCGGATATCGCAGGGGATGCGTCCCGCCGCCTGCACGGCATCGACATGCAAAAGGCCGCCCGCCGCATGCACGATTGTCCCGGCCTCGGCGACCGGCTGCACCACCCCGGTCTCGTTATTGGCGAGCATGAGCGAAACCAGCGGCCGGGAGGTTTTGGCCGGGGTAAGGGCTTCCGCCAGCGCCGCCAGGTTGACCCGGCCGTCCGCCTCGACGGGGATGTCCTCGATCGCCTCGCGGGGGAAGCGGCCGCCGGCGCGCACGGAAGGATGCTCGATCGCCGACATGAACAGCCGGTCGCGCGGCTGCTTCTCGTCCGCGGTCTCGATCGCGGGCGTCAGCGCCAGCATATTGGCTTCGGTGCCGCTCGAGGTGAAGATCACGCCGACCGGCTGCGCCCCAACCAGCGCCGCCACCGCCTCGCGCGCCTGCTCGATCAGCTGCCGGGCGGCGCGGCCTTCGGCATGGACCGAGGACGGATTGCCGACGAACCCGGCCGCATCCAGCAAGGCGCGCTGCGCCTCTCTCCGCAACGGCGCCGTGGCGTTCCAATCGAGATAGACGCGCTCCGTCATTGGCCGACGCCCTGTGATGTCCCAAGCATGGTGTCCAAAGTCTCGCGCCTGCGCTTAAGCGGCTGGCGGAGCCAAGTTCCACGCGGCTTGAGCCATCGTGGCGCTTGCTTTTTATCCCCTGCCTTGTGCTAGAAGTCGCGGCCCAGCCCTTGCGCGCTGCGCCGACCACCGCCATTTCCAAAATCTGAAACGGTTTTAGAGACTTAACCTTCGCCATTCGGCGCCGTCAAGCGCCGCCCTCCTCCCCACCCCGTCCCGCGCCGCCGGGACGGTTAAGGAGCGGGCCCGGCGCACGCTAGATTGAGGTCACAAAACATGCCCGAGGTCATTTTCACCGGACCGGGAGGCCGCATCGAGGGTCGCTATCACCCGGCGCGACAAAAGAACGCGCCGATCGGCATCGTGCTGCACCCGCATCCGCAATTCGGCGGTACGATGAACCATCAGATCGTGTACCAGCTCTATTACGCCTTCGTGCACCGGAACTTTTCCGCGCTGCGGTTCAACTTCCGCGGCGTCGGGCGCAGCCAGGGCGGCTTCGACCACGGCATCGGCGAACTCTCCGACGCCGCCGCCGCGCTCGACTGGGCGCAAACGGTCAACCCGGAAGCGCGCAGCTGCTGGATCGCCGGCTTCTCGTTCGGCGCCTGGATCGGCATGCAGCTTCTGATGCGCCGGCCGGAAATCGAGGGTTTCATCTCGATCGCGCCGCCGGCGAACCTCTACGACTTTTCCTTCCTCGCCCCCTGCCCGTCGTCCGGCCTGATCATTCACGGCGACAAGGACGCGGTGGTGCCGCACCGCGACGTCACCACGCTGGTGGAGAAGCTGAAGACGCAGAAGGGCATCGTCATCGAGCAGAAGGTCATTCCCGGCGCCAACCACTTCTTCGACGGCAAGATCGAGCCGCTGATGAGCGCGATCAGCGCCTATCTCGACAAGCGCCTCGGCAAAGCCGGCGACCGGCGCAACAGCGCGGCGTGAGGGCGACCGCCGCAACGGCGCCGCGTAAACTCGTCATTGCGAGGAGCGAAGCGACGAAGCAATCCAGTCTTCTGAGACGACTCTGGATTGCTTCGTCGCTTCGCTCCTCGCAATGACGGTGCCAATTTTTGCGCTTGGCGAAACCCGTCAGCGGAAATAAGGGCCTGTCCATAAATAAGTCGATCATTTTGTGACCCGGCGGCGACCTCGAGGCTTTTGGCAGGGCGAGATCGTGTAGTTCCAGTCGCCGTGGAACGAGTGGCGGGAGATATTGACGGCGGCCA
>JBEKWO010000143.1:0-7466 GCA_049512975.1 Xanthobacteraceae bacterium
CGATGCGTTCCTTGACCTTTTCCAGGCCGAAATGGTCGGCGTCGAGAATCTGCTCGGCCAGCGCCAAATCCTTCTTGACCTTGGATTTCTTATTCCACGGGATCGACAGCAGCCAGTCGAGATAGTTTCGCACGACGGTGGCTTCCGCCGACATCGGCGACATCTGCCGCAGCTTCTTCAGTTCGTGCTGCGCCTTCTCGCGGGCCTCCTTCGAGAGCTTGGTGCGCTTGATCTTCTCCTCGATCTCGGCGAGCTCGTCCTTGCCGTCCTCGTCGCCGAGCTCCTTCTGGATCGCCTTCATCTGCTCGTTGAGGTAGTACTCGCGCTGCGTCTTCTCCATTTGGCGCTTGACGCGCGTGCGGATGCGCTTCTCGACCTGCAGCACCGAGATTTCGCTCTCCATCAGCCCAAGCACCTTCTCCAGCCGCTCGGTGACGACGGGCGTCTCCAGGATCATCTGCTTGTCGCCAATCTTGACCGCAAGGTGCGAGGCGACGGTGTCGGCCAGCTTGGCGTAATCGTCGATCTGCTGGACCACGCCGACGACTTCGGGCGACACCTTCTTGTTGAGCTTCACATAGCCTTCAAACTCATTGACGACCGAACGGGCCAGCGCTTCAGCCTCGACCTGATCGCCGGAGGAATCGCCGATGACGACCGCATCGGCCTCGTAGTACTCCTCGCGATCGGTGTATTGCTTGACCTGGGCGCGGGCGGCGCCCTCCACCAGCACTTTGACGGTGCCGTCCGGCAGCTTGAGGAGCTGCAACACGCTGGCCAGCGTCCCGATGCCAAAGATGGCGTCGGTCGCCGGATCGTCGTCGGAAGCATTCTTCTGCGTCGCCAGCAGGATGAACGTATCCGAGCGCATTACCTCCTCGAGAGCCTTGATCGACTTCTCCCGTCCAACGAACAGCGGAACGATCATGTGCGGGAAAACAACGATGTCCCGCAGTGGCAACACCGGATACGCCCGGCTTTCACCGGTCAATAGCGGTGGCTTTGGCTTGGCGGCACTGGTCATGGCCCCACTTCCTTATTGTTGTGCACGTCCACCCCGACCCGCAGTAGTGCGCGGTCGCAACGGACTGCCGTGTGGCCGGGAAGGGATCGCGGACGCTGACCTGTCCGCACCCAAAGGGCGGGTATGAGACCCTGCCCGGAGTAGTTTACGCGATCTTCGTACGCTCTTTTCACTCGCCCACTATAGGTGGCGTTGCGGCCCGAGCGTGTCAAGAAAGGCCGGTTTTCGCAGGCAAAGCGCGGGTGGCGAAGCCGCGGCGGCCTGCCGCGCGCCGAATCGGGCAATGCCGGACCCCGGCATCACTCAGGCGCTCGCGCCGCCGGCGTCGCCCGCGCGATCCGACCGATCGGCATAGATGTAGAGCGGCCGGGCCGCACCTTCGACGACCTCGCGTGAGATCACGACCTCCTCCACGCCTTCGAGGCTCGGCAGGTCGAACATGGTGTCGAGCAGGATGCTCTCCATGATCGAGCGCAAGCCCCGCGCGCCGGTCTTGCGGTCGATGGCCTTGCGCGCGATCGCCGAAAGCGCCTCGTCGGCCAAAGTGAGGTCCACCGTCTCCATCTCGAACATCCGCTGGTATTGTTTCACCAGCGCATTCTTCGGCTCGGTGAGGATGCGCTTGAGCGAGGGTTCGTCGAGATCCTCCAATGTCGCGACCACCGGAAGCCGCCCGACGAACTCCGGAATGAGCCCGTACTTCAACAAATCCTCCGGCTCGACGTCGCGGAAGATCTCGCCCTGCTTGCGGTCTTCCGGCGCCATCACTCTGGCGCCGAACCCGATCGACGTTGAACGGCCGCGTGCCGAAATGATCTTTTCCAGGCCGGCAAAGGCGCCGCCGCAGACGAACAGGATGTTCGTGGTGTCGACCTGCAGGAATTCCTGTTGCGGATGCTTGCGGCCGCCCTGCGGCGGTACGCTGGCGATCGTCCCTTCCATGATCTTGAGCAGCGCCTGCTGGACGCCCTCCCCCGACACGTCGCGGGTGATCGAAGGGTTGTCGGACTTGCGCGAAATCTTGTCGATTTCGTCGATATAGACGATGCCGCGCTGCGCCCGCTCGACGTTGTAGTCGGCCGATTGCAACAGCTTCAAAATGATGTTCTCGACGTCCTCGCCGACATAGCCGGCTTCCGTCAGCGTGGTCGCGTCCGCCATGGTGAAGGGCACATCGAGGATGCGCGCCAGCGTCTGCGCCAGCAGAGTCTTGCCGGAGCCGGTCGGCCCGATCAGCAGAATGTTCGATTTGGCCAGCTCGACGTCGTTGTGCTTGCTCTGGTGGTTGAGCCGCTTGTAGTGATTGTGAACGGCGACCGACAGCACTTTCTTGGCGTGATCCTGACCGATCACGTAGTCGTCGAGAACCTTGCGGATTTCCCGCGGCGTCGGAATGCCGTCACGCGACTTCACCAGCGAGGACTTGTTCTCCTCGCGGATGATGTCCATGCACAGCTCGACGCATTCGTCGCAAATGAAAACGGTCGGCCCGGCGATGAGCTTGCGCACCTCGTGCTGGCTCTTGCCGCAGAACGAGCAGTAGAGCGTATTCTTGGAATCGCCGCCGCCAACCTTGCTCATTCCTGTCTCCGCCTTCGCCACGAGGGAAGCCGCGCGACGCTCAGTACCTTGCTCTCTGCCGTGCTAAAAAACTGTAGCACCCGTCCCCGTCAGCGACATCACCGTGACAATATCCGGTCACTTAGCACAAGCGTGTATGCTAATGGCGTGCCAATCAAGAATCCATTAACGATAACGCGACTTTGGATGGGTGTGCTTTCCAGAACACACCCGGGAAATCCTTTTGACGCTGGCCAGCGCCGACTTTGGCGCCGATTCGTTCCATTGCCACGCTCACACCTTAGCAAGAACCGGCTCGCTCTTCAGCGACGGTTCCTCCGGCCGCTTCTCGATGACCTTGTCGATGAGACCGAAATCCTTGGCCATCTCGGCGGTCAGGAACATGTCGCGTTCCAGCGCATCCTCGATCTTCTTCAGCGGCTGGCCGGTATGCTTCACGTAGATTTCGTTCAGCCGCCGCTTCAGGTTCAGGATCTCCTGGGCGTGGAGCATGATGTCCGTGGCTTGGCCTTGGAACCCGCCGGAGGGCTGGTGCACCATGATCCGGGCGTTGGGGAGGGCAAAACGCAGATCCTTGTTGCCCGCCGCAAGCAGGAGCGAGGCCATAGACGCGGCCTGCCCGGTGCACAGCGTCGACACCGCCGGGCGGACGAACTGCATCGTGTCGTAGATCGCCAGGCCCGAGGTCACGACCCCGCCGGGCGAGTTGATATACATCGAGACTTCTTTCTTCGGATTCTCCGCCTCGAGGAACAACAGCTGGGCGATGACCAGCGAGGCCATACCGTCCTCGATCGGCCCGGTGATGAAGATGATCCGCTCCTTGAGCAGCCGGGAATAGATGTCGTAGGCCCGCTCCCCACGGTTGGTCTGCTCGACCACCATGGGAACGAGGTACTGCATGTAAGTGTCTTTTGGGTCGCGCATTGGGTCCCCTGTCAGAAGTGCTCGCGTGCTCGGGCTCGTCGTGCTCGCGCTCCGGCTCGCTCAGTGTGGCTGAGTCGGGCTTGACTGTCGAAAGAGCCGCGGACCGTAGCACCATGAAAAGCTTCGGCTATCGCAGATATGCACGGAAGCTGCCGCGACAAGACGTAGACAACGGCCCCGGTCACGCCCATGCCCTCACGCCCTCACGCCTCGTCTTCCTTGAATAGTTCGTCCCGTGAAACCGGCTTTTCCGTGACCTCGGCGAGCTCGATCAGGAAGTCCACCACTTTGTCCTCGAACAAGGGCGCCCGCAAGGCAGCAAGTGCCGCCGGATTCTTGCGATAATAGTCCCATACCTCCTGCTCCCGGCCGGGCAGCCGGCGCAACTGCTCCACCACGGCGGCGTTCAGCTGTTCCTCGGTGACCTTGATATTGTTCCGTTCGCCGATCTCGGCGATGACCAGACCAAGCCGCACCCGCCGCTCGGCGATGGCCCGGTATTCGGCGCGCGCCTTCTCCTCGGTCGTTCCTTCGTCCGCGAAGGAGCGACCCTGGTCCTTGAGATCCTTTTCGATCGACGCCCAGACGTTGTTGAATTCCTGCTCGACCAGGCTCGGCGGCGGCTCGAATTTATGGCGCTCATCGAGTTGGTCGAGCAGCGCGCGCTTGAGCTTCTGGCGCGATGCCGCCGCATGCTCGTGCTGCGTGCGGTCCTTGATCGCGTCCCGGAGCTTGGCCAGCGACTCCAATCCGAGGGTCTTGGCGAAGTTGTCATCGATGGTAACGGAGCCGGGCGCCTCAACCGCCTTTGCCGTCACGGCAAAGGTGGCGTCCTTACCGGCCACCGCCTTGGCCGGGTAGTTGTCGGGGAATTTGACGTCGAAGGTCCTGCTTTCCCCAGCTTTGAGGCCCATAAGATGGTCCTCGAAGCCAGGGATAAATTGGCTCGCGCCAAGGACCATCGGAACGTCCTCGGCGGCGCCGCCCTCGAACGGCTTACCCTCGATCGTACCCTGAAACGACAGGATGACCCGGTCGCCCTTTTCCGCGCCTTCGCTCTTGGCGATGAACGGCCGATTCTGTTCGGCGATCCTTTGCAGAGTTTGATCGATCTCGGCGTCGGTGACCTCGGCGGTGAGCCGGGTGAGCTTGATGGTCTTGAAATCGGCGAGCGTGATCGGCGGCAGGATCTCGATCTCGACGGTGTAGGCGAGATCGGATTTGCCGGCGATGACGCCCTCGACCGCGCCCTCCTCCGACGGCAGCACAACCTTCGGCTCGAGGGCGAGCTTGAAGCCGTGGTCGGTGACGATCTTGCTATTGGCCTCGCGCACCGCCGCCTCGATCACCTCCGCCATTGCGGCCTTGCCGTAGAGCCGCCTGAGATGCGCGACCGGGACTTTGCCGGGCCGGAAACCCCGAAGCTGCACGCGCCCCTTCAGGTCGTCGAGCCGCTCATTGACCCGCGCCTCAAGATCGGTCGCGGGGACGACAACGCGAAATTCGCGCTTGAGGCCAGCGGCGGAAGTTTCAGTCACTTGCATTGGCACTACTCTTCACGGCCCGAGATCGAGCAAATCTCGGCCAGGTTTTGGGAAAGGCCGCCCGGGCTGGTGCGGGCGGAGGGGCTCGAACCCCCACGACTTTCGTCACGGGAACCTAAATCCCGCGCGTCTACCAATTCCGCCACGCCCGCAACGGGAGGCTGTTTCGGCGGCGCGGCTTATATCACGCAGGTTACGCCTGACACTACAAAAATAGGCATTGAATCACGGGCCTGCAAAATTCAGCGCCGTCACGCCAGTGCGTCCTGCGATCACCCAAGGAGCGCACGATAGACACCCCGCAGCATATCAGGCAAATCCTCGGAAATAAGGCCGGGCCCCGCGGCAACGGCGGCTTCACCATGGAGCCACACCGCCGCGGATGCCGCCTCGAAGGCGGGCATGCCTTGCGCGAGCAGGCCGGCCGCCATCCCGGTCAGCACATCGCCGGCGCCCGCCGTTGCCAGGTAAGGCGGCGCGTTGGCGGCGATTGATGCCCGTCCGTCGGCGGCCGCCACGACCGTATCGGCTCCCTTGAGGAGCACGATAGCACCGGTGAGCCGCGCCGCGCGGAGCGCTCTTTCGAGCTTTGACCCTGCTTGAGTTTGTTTGTCCAAAGCTCCGAAGTAGCGATGAAATTCTCCCTCGTGGGGTGTCAGGACTGTGGCTTGGCCGCGCCGCCGCAGTAACGCCTCGGCGAGGCGCTGCGGATGGCTCGAAAAGCTGGTGATGGCGTCGGCGTCAAGCACGACGGCGCGCTCGCCCGAAAGCGCCGCGACAACGAGGTCGCAAGTGGCGTCCGCCACGCCCACTCCGGGACCGATCGCCAAGGCGTTGAATCGGCGATCGGCAAGAAACTTCGTCAGCTCGCCGGCACCGTCGACCGGCCGCACCATCACGGCAAGGCTCGCCGCCGCGTTGACCGCCAGCGCCTCGCGTGGGCTTGCGATGGTGACCAGACCGGCTCCGGCGCGCAACGCACCGCGCGCCGCGAGCCGCGCCGCCCCGGTCGACCACGACGGACCGGACACGACGACGGCGTGCCCGCGGTCGTATTTGTGTCCGGCCTCGCGCGGCATCGGAAAGTGCGCGCGCCAGAGCGCAGGCGTGTTCTCAAAAGTTTTCGGGGCAATTTCCGCCAGCACGGACTCTGGAATACCGATATCGGCGATGGAGACCGCACCGCAATGAAGTCGTCCCGGCAGCAGCAGATGCCCGGGTTTCTTGCGAAAGAAGGTGATGGTCTGCGCGGCCTTCACGGCCGTTCCCATCACCGCCCCGGACGTCCCGTTGATCCCGCTCGGCAGGTCCACGGCAACGATTGGCGCCGCTTGCGCATTCATGCTGTCAATCATGGCGCGCGGCAAGCCCTCGACCGGCCGGTCGAGGCCGGCACCGAACAGAGCGTCGATCACTCCGTCGATCGCGCCGTCGGGTCGTACGGGGGCTTCCAGCGCCCCCGGCAGCGCCGGGGCGACTGGGCCCGCCCATTGTTTCGCTGCCAGCGCCGCATCGCCTTTGAGCCGGGCCGCGTCGCCCACCAGCAACACCTCCATGCGGTAACCGCGCTCAGCGAGCAGCCGCGCCGCCACAAATCCGTCGCCTCCGTTGTTGCCGGGGCCCGCCACCGCGACGATGCGACTCCCGGCCGGATGGCGCGCGCTCACGGCATCGGCGACAGCCCTGCCCGCTCGCTCCATAAGGTCGATACCGGCCACGCCGCCGGCGATGGCCTGCCGGTCGGCCTCCGCCATTTCCGCATTGCTGAGGAGTTCAATCATCATGCTTCCAGCGTAGCGATTGCGGCACGGCGCGAACATTGCGCAAGGCGATGCAGCTTGTCGTCTGACATGGTTGACGCGATAATAGGCAAAGTGCCCAGTTTAGCAGCGACGGCATGTCCTGCGCCTTCGCAGACGGACGGTGATTGCATCTTACCAGATTGATCCACCTGTGCTTTTCCTATCTTTACGACCTTGGCACGGGACCTGCTAACCATGCGTCGGTTCCAGCGGTGGCTCGGCCACCCGGAGCCGGGAGATGAGACGCGATGAAGAAAATCGAGGCGATCATCAAGCCATTCAAACTCGATGAGGTGAAGGAGGCACTGCAGGAAGTGGGTCTGCAAGGAATAACCGTCACCGAAGCAAAGGGCTTCGGACGCCAGAAGGGGCACACCGAACTCTACCGTGGAGCCGAATACGTGGTGGATTTTTTGCCCAAAGTGAAGATCGAGATTGTGCTTGGCGACGACATGGTCGAAAAAGCTGTCGAGGCGATCCGTCGCGCCGCCCAAACCGGGCGGATCGGCGATGGGAAAATCTTCGTCTCGACTGTCGAAGAAGCCATCCGGATCAGGACGGGGGAATCCGGAATTGACGCCATCTGAT
>JBEKWO010000144.1:0-7338 GCA_049512975.1 Xanthobacteraceae bacterium
AATCGCCGCAAGCCGCTTGTCCGCATCGAAAAATCCGAGTTGTCCCATCGCCCCACCTCTGCGAATCTTGTCCTCATCAGTCAGACTCGCACAAACTGGCTAAGGCGGCTATTTTTCGAGGTGCCCTACAGTAGAATGCTCATATTTTTCACGTTCATGCCCTTGGGGGCGATTGCAGGCGGGCTTGGCGGAGCAATTATTTTGGGCATGGTCGGTGCAAGAAAGTAAGCCCCGGTTGCAAATGTCCGGTGGCACATAGCGTCGTTCGCGGCATTGCAGCGCCACGGTAGCTATTGGGGGGAAGCAGACGCGCGTGGCCTGTGCTCGAAATGACGTTGATGACCCTGAGCTAACCTACGTAGTTTATCAAGGAAGTACGCATCGCCTTCTTCAGAGAAAAATCACCGAACGCTCACCCCTCCGGCACCCCGGCCCTCCGCATGCCATCGTAGATGCGCTCGCGTTGCGTCAGATAGGTCGGATTGTCGCTCACCGCACCAGCGCGGAAGCGGCGGATGGTGAAGGTCGGATTGAGCGCAAGACCCGCCTGAACCGCGGCCTGTGCCTCACTCATCCTGCCAAGATGCGCCTGGGCGGCGGCGAGAAAGAAATGCGCATTGGGATAATTTCGATTGGCATCGATAGACCGGAGTACCCAAACGGCAGCTTCCTCGGCGCGGCCGAGAAGGAGCTTTGCGAAGCCGGCGGTAGCCATCCAAAGATAGGCATGCATATCGCGCGGGCTAAGGCGCAGCGCTTCAAGGACGTGGCTTTCGGTTTCCTCCGCTCGCCCGGTGACGAATTTGGCCATCCCGATCATGGAATGCGCACGGGCTAGGTTTCGGTCCAACGCGAGCGAATGTTCGCACTTGGTGATCCCTTCCGCTGCGCGGTTGGTGTAGATATAGACCGCACCCAATATGTTTTGGGCCAAGGCATGATTGGGAGCCAACGACAAGACCTTGGTCAAGGTAGCTTCGGCCGCCGCAGCATGTGCCGCCCGGTCGTCTGCCAGAAAATTGAGGACATAACTAAAGTCAACAAATGCAGTGCCGACCAGTGCCTCGATATTGCTCGGATCGAGCGCGAGCGCCCGTTCATAATAGCCGCGCGCTTGCGCCATATTCTCGGGAGTCCATCCCTTGTTCGCGCTAGCCGTGCCCTGAAAATAGAGGTCCATCGAGTCGGGAAGCGGTGCCCGCTGCGCACGCCGCGCTTCGGCCTCGATCAACTGTGTGCCTAATTGACTGGCTAGGCGCGCGACAATCTCGTCCTGCATGTCGAAGAGATCAGAGACGGGCTTGTCGAAGCGCTCGGCCCAGAGATGATTGCCGGTCTCGGCGTCGATAAGTTGGACATTGACGCGCATGCGATTGCCGCCGCGCTGCACCGAGCCTTCGAGTACGTAGCGCACCCCAAGTTCCCGGCCGATCTGCTTCACGTCGGCATGTTTGCCTTTGTAAGTGAAAGCCGTGTTGCGGGCGATCACGAACGAGCCAGAGATACGCGAGAGGTCGGTGGTCAGGCTCTCGGTCACGCCGTCAACGAAATACTCCTGCTCCGGGTCGCCACCTAAATTAGCAAAGGGCAGCACTACAATGGAGAGACGCGGGGATGAAGAAACGGGACTCAGCGGCGGTGATGCGCCCAGTGACGGGGCAAAGCCTTGGTGTGTTGGCGTCTTGGTGGTCTCACTTCCCTGAACGGCATAAGCCCGCATCGGCCGCGCGATGTTCTTCAACTCCTTGTCGCCGAGATCGGTAAAGTTCGCCGCTATCTTGTCGCGCACTTGGCGATGAGCATCCTCCGAAAGGCATATCCCGCCGGGCTCGGCAATTCCCTCAAGCCGCGCCGCGATATTGACGCCGTCACCCATCAGATCGCCGTCCGCTTGAACAATCACGTCGCCAAGATGGATGCCGACCCGGAAGTCGATCCGCCTGTCTTCACCGAGCTTGGCATTGCGTTGGGCCATGCTCTTCTGCACCTCGATGGCGCAGCGCACTGCATCCACCACGCTCGCAAACTCGATCAGAATGCCGTCGCCAGTCGTCTTGACGATGCGGCCCCGATTGCTTGCGATGGCGGGATCGATCAGTTCGGAACGCAGCGCGCGGATGCGGGCGACGGTGCCGTCCTCGTCCGCGCCAACAAGGCGGCTGTATCCGACCACATCCGCCGCCAATATTGCTGCGAGTTTCCGGGTCTCGACCATGACTGCCCCTCAGCCACAAGCCAGACTAACACAAAAGCACACCATTCAGCATCGTGATCCTCTTGCGCCTCTTGACCGAAGCTTAACCTCCCCTAAATGAATTGTCGTTTTAAGGACAAGGCTTTGGTGCGGTGTGGGAGAGATTGATGGAGAGAAAAGCAGACGAGGAAATCTGTCTCTTTGTTCGCGATGAGCAGACTGGTCGCTTCCTATTCAATGCCAAGGCATTGCAGGCTTTGGGGATCAGCCCTGTAAAGGCTCAGCAGCGTGGATACCCTCTGAATGAGCAATCTGCTTTGGCCGAAGCAGTGAAAGACTCCCCCGCAGGTTAGCCGCCACGCATAAGCCTTACGCGGTTGAACACACATGCAACTCATTGAGCGCAATCAGTGACAGTACCAGTAGTAATGCCGCCAAAAATGGCCGGTTCTTACGTAACTGCCAAACCTGCCATGCAACAAATATTGCCTTTTAGCGCTGTTATATTCGATCTTGGAAACGGCACGGCACCCTGCCCAAGGGGCTGCTGCGCATTCGCTGATTTAGAGGGAAACGCAATTAGCGTCACCCCAATCACTGCGGCGAACATTCCGCTCTCAAAAAGTGCGATCAATTTTGCCTGCTTCATTCGTTTTTCTCGGCGGTGATTAGCTCGCTGAATGCGGCTTCTCGATATCTCAGGACAAGCACCCTCATCGCGCCAGCTCGTCAAGCAGCGCCTTGGCCTCTTTCAGATCGAGCGTGTCGAAGCCTTCGGTGAACCAGCCGTAGACCGGGGCGAGCAGATCGCGGGCCTGCTGCCGCTTGCCCTGATCGCGCCACAGCCGTGCCATGCTCATTGCCGCGCGCAGTTCCCAGGACTTTGCTTGCTGCTTGCGCGCCACCGCGAGCGCACGCTCGAAATACGCTTCTGCTTTCGCCGCGTCGGGCTCGGGCGATAGCAGCGCGATTTGGCCGGCAATGCGATGGATATCGGCTTCCCACCACGTTTCCTTGGTTGTTTCCACCGCCGTTATCGCTTCGCCAATGCAGTGCCAAGCGTCATCGAATTGGCCGAGTTCCGCATAAGCTCTCGTCAAATGTAAAAAGCGGACCGACGTCCAAGATGCAGCGCCCGTTAGGCGAGCTGCGGCGGTTCCGGAGATGATGGTTTGAACTGCATTGGAGGCTTGGCCGGCCAGGGCCATTACGCAACCTTGATTCTCCATTCCCCGCGCCTTCCAGAACAAGCTGCCTTTTTCGTCCGCCAAGGCGACAAGTTCTTCGAGTTCCACTTTCGCTGCCGCATAATCCCCGCGTAGAAAGCGAGTGGTTGATGCATGGAATAGCGCGTACATCAATGTAGCAGCTTGGCCGATCTCGCGCGCGTGCTTGAGCGCTTTGTGCGAGTCTATGATCGCCGCTTCGGGATGACCAAGAAACCATAGAGCCAACGACCGATAGGACAAGGCGGCCACATTGTTGTCTTGCCCAAATCGCGTCGCCAAAGGACGGTGCGAGGCAGGATCATAAAGCGCGATCGCGCTCTCGAAATGCGCGCGGCCCTGCGCGATGTCACCTGTACACAGCGAAGTGATGCCCATGACGCGATGCCCGATCATGAGCGGGACTGTCGTGCCTTGCTTCTCAGCGAGCGCCAGGAACTGCATCGCAAGCTCTTGCATCACGCCGCCGCTGAACGCTATGTAGTTCGCGACCCAGAAGCCGTAGAGGACCGAAAATAACAGCAGTGGGTCTTCGGGAGGCTCTCCGAGCGCTTCAGCTTGTTCGATCAGAAAACGCGCTTGCTCAACGGCGGCCTTGGTTTCAGGAGCGGCAAACCCTTTGATATGGATGAGTGGGGTAATAAGCGCGACCTGAAGCTTGATCTGCTCGCGACGCACGGCTGGTGTCGCGGGCAAGATGGCGATTTGGTCGAGAGCGCGGGTGAGTTGCTCGGCGGCTTCGACCAACGCCGAGCGCTCCAGCGAGCGCTGGCCAGCTTTGCCCCACAGGCCCGCGGCCTTCTCGATTAGCCCGGCCTCGGTGCAGTGACGCGCCAGGATCTCCGGCCGGCTCTCGGCAATCTCCGCGAATTGGGTCTCCAGGATTTCGGCGATACGGGCATGAAGCGCGCGGCGCGGCTCGCGCAGCAGCGTGCCATAGGCCGCGTCCTGCACCAGCGCGTGCTTGAAAAGGTAGGTCGCGTGCGGCGGCACGCCCTGCCGGAACAACAAACCGGCCGTAATGAGACGATCGAGCGCCGATCCCATCTCCGCCTCGGGTTTGCGCACTACCGCAGCCAGCAGGGCGTGGGAAAACTCCCGCCCGATGGCCGCGCCGATCTGCGCCACCTCCTTGGCGGGGCCGAGCCGGTCGAGCCGCGCCATCAGCGAGGCGTGCAAGCTTGCCGGGACCGCCAGGGCCGGGGACGGAACCGCCGCAACCGTGCGCCGCCCTTCGCCCTCGCTCTCCGCCTCCAACACCGCTTTCGTCATCTCCTCCACAAACAGCGGAATGCCATCGGTCCGCTCCACAATCTCCGCCATCACATCCGCCGGTAGCTCCTTGTTCCCGACAAGGCGCGCGATGATCGCGGCCGCTTCACGTTCCCCAAGCCGGTTGAGCGCCAGGCTCGTCACATGCGATCTTCCAGCCCACGGGGCGTTGAACTCGGGGCGGAAAGTCACGATGAGCAGCACCGGAAGGGTTTTAATTCGGTCCACCGTCCGGCCGAACGCTTCCAGGCTCGTGGGGTCGGCCCAATGCGCATCCTCGAAAATCATCAGCGCCGGATGCCGTCTGGCCAATTCAGCAAGTTGTGAGGACAGGGCTTCCAGCGTTTTCTGTCTGCGCTGCTGCGGGGCAAGATCGAGCGCGGGATAGCGTCCATCGTTCGGCAACGACAGCATCTCGGCAAACAGCGCGGCGTCCTGCGTAGAGGTTGCGGTCTGCGCCAGCAGCGCGTCGAGCTTGTCGAGCTTCGCTTGCGGGGTGTCGTCGTGCGCCATTCCGGCAGCACGTTCCATTTGGCTGATGATCGGATAAAGCGCGCTGTCCGTGTGCTGCGGCGAGCAGAAATAGCGCAACCGCGTATGCGGCTCGTCGGCGAGCTTTTCCAGCAGCGCTGCCGTGAGCCGCGATTTGCCGATACCGGCCTCGCCGGAGAGCAACACCACCTGACCTTCGCCGTTCTTTGCTCTCGACCAGCGGCGAAGCAGCAATTCGAGTTCTTCTTCGCGCCCGACCAACGCGGTCAGTCCGGCTGCGTGCAACGCCTCGAAACGGCCTTCCGCCGAACTCGCCCGCAGCGCCGCGAAGGCCCGCACCGGCCCGGCGATGCCTTTGAGGCCTTGTGGTTCGAGGGCCTGCAGGTCGAACAGATTGCCGAGCAGCTTTCGCGTGTCCTCGGCGATGACGACGGTGTTCGGCGCGGCGATGCCCTGCAGGCGGGCGGCAAGGTTCGGCGTCTCGCCGACAATGCCGCGCTCCTGCGCTTCGCCCGATCCGATCAGGTCGCCGACCACAACCAGTCCGGTGGCAATGCCGATACGCGTTTGCAGGGGAGCGCGCGTCCTGAGCGCGGCCACCGCCGCGATCAATTCCAGTCCGGCCCGTACCGCGCGCTCGGCGTCGTCCTCGTGGGCCTGCGGATAGCCGAAATACACGAGGACACCATCGCCCATGTATTTGGCCACGAACCCGCCGAAGCGCCGCACCGTCTCGGCGACGCATTTCTGATAGGCCGAAATGACCTCGCGCAGGTCCTCCGGGTCCATGCGGGCGGAGAGTGCCGTCGAGCCGACCAGGTCCGAGAAAATCACCGTGACTTGGCGGCGCTCGGCGGCGTCCTGGGTCTTCGGCTCCGTTGCGGCGGCAGGTTTGGGTATTGCCGGGGCAGCGCCGGTAAGCTCACTGATGGCTGCGAGCAGTTTTCGTCGGTGCCCGAGCGAAACGCCAAGCTCTTTGAGGTCCTGATCGGTCAAATGACGGAGGACGGAGGTATCAATATCGTTCTCAGCAAAGCGCTCAGCGTACTCGGACATGCCGAGCGAGATCAGCCATTCCGCGATCGTGGACATCACCTTCTGCCCCTGGGCGCTTGTGCCACGCAAGCATAAATACAGCGGCCGTTGAGCGCCACAGGGAGCGCAGAGACCCTGCGTCATCGCCGCCCTAACCGGGCTTTAAGAACTTGGCACTAGCTTGAGCCCTGCAGTGTAGCCGAAAGCGAGCAACGGCGATGACAATGACCTTGGGTTCGGAAGAGGAGAACTTTCTGGAGGTGGCAGTTGCCGCGATTCCAAGAATAACTGAAATAATCACTGCGTTTCCCGCTGAATATCGCTCGGGTGCATTGGAGACGGCGGAACGCCGCTACATCGAAGCGGCGCGGGATTTCGGCTGTACTGAAGTAGCTGCCCGAACTAAAGTCTCTGAAGTCATGCATAACTTGCAGTTACAGGTAGAGCGACGAGGGGCGGTCAACAGAACTTTAGAGACGTTGCTCGGTAAGCTGAAGCCGTCGGGGTAACGCCGAGAAACGTTTGCATGAGCTTCGGCACTGGTGTCACCCGTTTCGGCGGACTGCCACTGACCACCGCCATCCACCGCCGACGAAAGGTCGGCGCGGCGCGCCGGACGCAGGCGCATCCCTTGCCTGACAGAACACTTTGCGCCCCTTTAGCCCGGAAGCCACCGGCGGCCAAGGCTGGGCCGCGCGTGTACGAGCGGTCGTCGGCCCAGCGCTCCGGCACCTTGGCGAAGTTCGCCGCCATGCGGCGGGCGTCAGGTCATGTAGACACCGCCATTCACACTAATGGTCTGACCAGTGACGTAGGCGTTCTGCACGAGCGAAAGCACTATGCTGGCAACCTCGGTGGGGGTGCCGAAGCGACCTACCGGAATGCGCTCCGCGCTCGCCTTTAGATCTTGGATCAACATGTCGGTCCTGACCAGCGCGGGCGCGATGGCGTTGACGGTTATGCCGTCTCGCGCGAGCCGTGAGGCGAAGAAGTGGGTGAGGCCAATCAGGCCCGCTTTGGAGGCGGCATAGTGCGGACCGACGACACCGCCCACGTGGGCTGCGGTCGAAGAGATGTTGATGATACGTCCCCAACGGGCAGCGCGCATTGCTGGCAGTA
>JBEKWO010000145.1:0-7164 GCA_049512975.1 Xanthobacteraceae bacterium
GCAGGAAGCCGCCAAAGAAGAACTGGTCGGTCGGCAGCCCGGCGACGGCGAGCGCCGCGAGCAGCGCCGAGGGCCCGGGCAGCGCGGTGACCATGTGGCCGGCCTCCTGGGCGGCGCGCACCAGCTTAAATCCCGGATCGGACACGAGTGGTGTGCCGGCATCCGAGACCAGGGCGATGGCGGCGCCTGCGGCGAGCCGGCGCAAGAGCTTGGGGCGTGCTGTCGCCGCATTGTGGTCGTGGTAGGGTGTGAGCGGGGTCGCAATCGCGTAACGGTCCAGCAGCTTGCGGGTCACGCGCGTATCCTCGCAAGCGATCAAGTCGGCGCCGGCCAACGTCGCCAGCGCGCGCAACGTGATGTCGCCGAGATTTCCGATCGGGGTGGCTACGATATGCAGTCCAGGGGCGAGCTTGCCGACATCGATAGGATGGCTGCCAAGGACGTAGCGCCGCTCTACGCGATCCTCTCGGCCGGCCGGGCTCGCCTGCGCGTTGCTCATCGTTGCTACCCTAGCGTCCGCCGGCCTGGCCGTCATGCCCGGGGCCGGTTCGTTATCCTTTCCGCTTGGTTAACCATTCGCCGCCAGTATGCCAGAATGGCGTTGCCGTATGGCAACGGCGCATAGGTCGCCGTGAGGAGAACCGTGTCCGCGGAATTGCCGCTTCAGGGGTCGGCCATCATGCCGACCCGGCGCCGTTCGCTGGCGGGCCTGATGGCCGCGGCAAGCGCGCTATTGGCAGGCTGTTCGGGGAATTCGAACTTCTTGTCCTCGATGCCGTATTTCTCCTCGACGCCGCAGCCGCAGGGCGCGCAGCCGGCGCCCGGGGCAACGCTCGGTGCCGGCCAAGTCAAGGCGGGTCTCATTCTGCCCCTGTCGGCCGGCAGCAATGCCGGCCTTGCCGGCCAGGCGATGCGCAATGCGGCGGAAATGGCGCTCGCGGAATTCAATTCGCCGAATATCCAGATCTTGGTGAAAGACGACGGCGGCACCGCCGAGGGCGCGCGGCAGGGCGCACAACAGGCGCTCGACGAGGGAGCCGAGATCATCCTCGGGCCGCTGTTCGCGCAGTCCGTCAGCATCGTCGGTCAAGTGGCGCGGGCACGCAACATTCCGGTCATTGCCTTCTCGACCGATACCAATGTCGCCTCGCGCGGCGTCTATCTGCTCAGCTTTTTGCCGGAGTCGGACGTGCGGCGCATCGTGCAATATGCCGCGTCGGCCGGGAAGCGCTCTTACGCGGCGCTTATTCCCGACAATCCCTATGGCACGGTGGTGGAAGCGGCATTCAAGCAGGATGTCGCCCGCCGCGGCGGCCAGATTGTCGCGCTCGAGCGCTATGGGCACGACAAAGCGGCCATGGCAGGTCCGGTCAAGAACGTTGCTCAGGCGGCGGCCCGCGCCGACGCCATTTTCATCCCGGATGGCGGCGACGCCGTGCCGGACGTGGTTCAGGCGCTGACCGCGAACGGCGTCAACACCAAGAAGATTCAGCTTCTCGGCGCCGGGCTGTGGGACGATCCGCGTATCCTTTCCACGCCCGCTCTCGACGGCGGCTGGTATGCGGCGCCCGATCCGGCGGGCTTCCGCGCCTTCGCGGCACGCTACCGCGCCCGCTACAAGCAGGACCCGGTGCGCACCGCGACGCTGGCCTATGACGCGGTGGCGCTGATCGCCGCGTTGGTGAAGACGCAAGCGCCGGCGCAGAGATTCTCGGTGGAAGTGCTCACCAACCCTTCAGGCTTTTCCGGAATCGATGGGCTGTTCCGCTTCCGTCCCGACGGGACCAACGAACGCGGGCTCGCGGTGATGCGGGTCACACCGTCGGGAGCGCAAGTCATTTCGCCGGCGCCGAAGAGCTTCGGCGCTTCGGGGTGACGGGTTGCTTCACGCCGCCAGATCGGCCACGACCGCGTCGAGCACGGGAAAACCCGGCATGCTGACGCGCAGCCGGCCGGCAGCGGTCGTCTCGATGAGACCGTGTTCGCGCAACGCGGCGATCCGCGCCGGATCGAGCGTTCGCCCGGCCAGCGCGGCGTAACGCGCGGGATCGATGCCTTCGGCGAGCCGTAGTCCCATGAGCAGGAACTCGTCCGCTATTTCCTCCCGCGTGAGCACGTCATCGGCGATGACGCCATGGCCGTTCATTTCGACGCGGGCGAGCCACGCTTCCGGACGTTTTTCGGTGGCGACGGCATGGCGGGCGCCGTCGATATCGAGCCGGCCGATGTTGAGTCGACCGTGGGCGCCCGGTCCGACGCCGGCATATTCCTGCGCGCGCCAGTAGATGAGATTGTGCCGGCTTTCGCCGCCGGGCCGCGCGTGGTTGGAAATTTCATAGGCCGGCAGCCCGTGCGCCGCGCAAATCTCCTGCGTGGTGTCGTAAAGGGCGCGCGCGGAGTCCTCGTCGGGAATTTTGAGCTTGCCCGCGGCGTGCAGCGCAGCGAACGGGGTCTCCGCCTCGACGGTCAGCTGATAGAGCGACAGATGCTCGCCCGCCTCGGCGAGCGCCTGCTTAAGCTCGCTCGCCCAGTCTTGAGGCGTCTGCTGCGGCCGCGCATAGATCAGATCGAACGAGTAGCGGTCGAAAACGCTACGCGCGACGGCAACGGCGTCGAGCGCCTCGCGTGCCGAATGCCGGCGCCCGAGCTCGGCGAGCGCACGATCGTCCAGCGCCTGCACGCCGAGCGACACGCGGTTGACGCCGGCCAAACGGTAGCCGCGGAAGCGCTCGGCTTCGACGCTGGTCGGATTGGCTTCGAGCGTGACTTCAACGTCGGCAGCGACGCTCCAGTGCCGCGCGATCGCATCGAGCACGGCTGCAACCGTCGCCGGCTGCATCAGCGAGGGCGTGCCGCCGCCGAAGAAGATCGTGGCAACGGAACGGCCCGGCACGCGCGCAGCCGTCGCCGCGATCTCGGCGGAGAATGCGCGCACGAAACGCGCCTCGTCGATGCCGGTGTGGCGGACGTGGCTGTTGAAGTCGCAATAGGGGCATTTCGACAGGCAGAACGGCCAGTGCACATAGACGCCGAAAGCCTGATCGTCGTCCCTTGCAAACGGGGCGGGATTCTCAACTCTGGCCAAGACACGCCTCCGCCAGCTTGAGGAAGGCGCGCGCGCGGTGGGAAAGACCTCGTCCACGCGGTGGTAGTCCGTGTTTTTCTTCGCTCGGCATTTCCCCGAAGGTGCGCGTGTGGCCGTCGGGCAGGAACATCGGATCGTAGCCAAAACCCTGATCGCCGCGCGGCGGCCAAACCAGCGTGCCGTCGGCGCGGCCCTCGAATTCCTCGACGTGACCATCCGGCCAGGCCACGCACAGCGCGGAGACGAAATGCGCCTTGCGGCGCTCCGGCGTCGTGGCGCCGCGCTCGCGGAGTTTTTCCTCGATCGTTTGCATGGCCCGGCGAAAATCCCGCTCCGGTCCGGCCCAGCGCGCCGAATGGATACCCGGCGCGCCGTCGAGCGTATCGACCACCAGGCCCGAATCGTCGGCAAAGGCGGGCAACCCGGCCGCCTTGGCCGCCGCTTCCGCCTTGATGTGTGCGTTTTCGCGAAACGTCATTCCGAGTTCTTCCGGTTCCTGGAGACCGAGCTCACCTGCCGATGTGGCGTCGATGCCGTAGGGTGCAAGGAGGCCGCGCATCTCCGCAAGCTTTCCGCGATTATGCGTGGCGATGACGAGGCGGCCGGTGATGCGGCGATGATCCATGCTCCTCACATCACCGCCATCTTCTGCAAATCGATGAGTTTGCCTACTCCCTTGCGCGCCAGCGCCAACAACGTGGTGAGCTGCTCCTCCGAGAATGGGATTTTCTCCGCGGTCGCCTGAACCTCGACGATATGGCCCGAGCCGGTGAGGACGAAATTGGCATCGGTCTCAGCTTGCGAATCTTCGGCATAATCGAGGTCGAGCACCGCCACGCCCCCACATACGCCGCAGGAGATCGCCGCGATATGGTCGCGCAAAACCTCCTGCTCGATCATCTGCCGCGTTTTCATCCAGGCGAGACAATCGTAGAGCGCGATCCAGGCGCCGGTGATCGATGCGGTGCGGGTGCCGCCGTCGGCCTGGATGACGTCGCAGTCGATGGTGATCTGCCGCTCGCCGAGCGCTCTGAGATCGACGACCGAGCGCAGGCTGCGCCCGATCAGACGCTGGATTTCGACGGTGCGGCCGTTCTGCTTGCCTGCCGAGGCCTCGCGGCGCGTGCGTTCGAGCGTGGCGCGCGGCAGCATGCCGTATTCGGCCGTGATCCAGCCCCGCGCCTGGCCCTTGAGCCAGGGCGGCAAGCGGTCCTCGAGCGTCGCGGTGACCAGCACGTGGGTGTCGCCGAACCGCACGAAACACGAGCCTTCCGCGAATTTCACCACGCCGCGCTCGAGCGAGATGGGGCGTAACTCGTCGGGTTGCCGGCGGCTCGGCCGCATGCTGATTCCTCCTCGTGCAGCGCGCACGCTGGTTGGCCCAGTCTTGTAGGGGTGTGAGATGAGACCGACAAGGGCGCCGGCGCTCCGGACCTGCCGCGAAGATGTCCGATTGCCACCGGCGGCGTCCTGCCGATACGGTTGCGCTTGAAAGAAGGGGCCCAAGTGGACAAGTCTGCCGCGAGTAATGGGAGTTAACCTTGCCCAGCCCTGACATGCCGCTTACCGCGGCCCAACTGAGCCTGGCGCAGCTCAACGAGCGTTCGCGCGAGATTTTTCGGCAGATTGTCGAAAGCTATCTGGCGACCGGCGAGCCGGTCGGCTCGCGCAACCTCTCCCGCATCCTGCCGATGACCTTATCGCCGGCCTCGGTGCGCAACGTCATGTCGGATCTCGAGCAGCTCGGGCTCGTTTACGCGCCGCACACCTCCGCCGGGCGGCTGCCGACCGAGACCGGCTTGCGCTTTTTCGTCGACGCCCTGATGCAGATCGGCGACCTCACCGAACACGACCGCAAGGCGATCGAGGCGCAGGTCGCGGGAGCGGGCCAGTCGAAGTCGCTCGAAGCGGTGCTCACGGAAGCGTCGGGACTGCTCTCGGGCTTAAGCCGCGCCGCCGGCGTGGTCTTGACCGCGAAGTCGAACCAGCGGCTCAAGCACATAGAATTCGTCCGGCTGGAGCCCGAGCGCGCGCTCGTGGTCCTCGTTACCGAGGACGGTCAAGTCGAAAACCGCGTCCTCAATATCCCGGTCGGTCTGCCGACCTCGGCGCTGATCGAGGCCGCCAATTTCCTCAACGCGCGCATCCGCGGCCGCACCCTTGCCGAGGTCAGGGCCGAAACCGAGCAGCGGCTGAAGCAAGGCCAAGCCGAACTCGACCAGCTCACGCAAAAGATCATTGCTGCCGGTCTCGCCAGCTGGTCCGGCGGCGAAAGCGAGGAGCGCAAGCTGATCGTGCGCGGCCAAGCGCATCTGCTGGAAGACCTCAAAGCGCTCGCCGATCTCGAGCGCGTGCGCCTCTTGTTCGACGACCTGGAAACCCGGCGCGAAGTCATCGACTTACTGGGGCGGGCCGAGCAGGCCGAGGGCGTGCGCATCTTTATCGGCTCGGAGAACAAGCTGTTCTCGCTGTCCGGCTCCTCGACCATCGTGGCGCCCTACCACGACGCCTCCGGTCATATTGTCGGCGTTCTGGGCGTAATCGGTCCGACCCGGCTGAATTATGCCCGCATCGTCCCGATGGTGGATTATACGGCCAAGGTGGTGAGCAAGCTGCTGGCGGGCTGAACGGCGTCGACCCCGCCTTCGCAGCTCCTCCAATCGGCCGCAACCCGGCCCCGGCGGGTTCCACGCGCTTGATTTTTGCCGCCTGAACCCTGATATGCCGGGCACTAGATTTGAGCATGATCTTTTCCGAAACCCGGGTCCACCGCCGGATCAAGCAAGTCCGGCGGCAGGCTTTTCGGGATTATGCTCTAGATGATGGGTGTGGACATGACGGATCAGACCGCTCGTGCTGAGGACGCGGCGGACCCGCCGGAGGCTGCTGCCTCGACAAATCAGCCGGCTGCGGCCGAGGCCGATGCGGTGGCGCTTGCGGCCGAGCTGAAGGACAGGCTTTTACGCACGCTTGCCGAGATGGAAAATCTCCGCAAGCGCACCGCGCGCGAAGTCACCGAGGCCCGTCTCTATGGCGTCACTTCGTTTGCGCACGACATGTTCGCCGTGGCGGACAATATGCGCCGGGCGCTCGATGCGGTTTCGCCGGAGCTGCGCGCCAGCGCCGAGCCCGGCGTCAAGGCGCTGATCGACGGTGTCGAACTGACGGAGCGCGAACTCTTGAAGGCGCTAGAAAAGAACGGCGTGCGTCAGTTCGCCCCGCGCGGCGAGAAATTCGACCCCAATGTTCATCAGGCCATGTTCGAAGTGCCCGACCCCTCGGTTCCGGCCGGCAGCGTGGTCGAGGTGGTGCAGCCCGGTTACATGATCGGCGAGCGGGTCTTGCGGCCAGCGATGGTCGGCGTGTCGAAGGGTGGGCCGAAGTCCGCGCCGACCGCCAACGACAACGCCTCCGCCGCAGCGAAAGATTCCTGAGACGCGCTGAAGCTCACTTCGGTTCGACGCTGTCGCGGATCGCGCGCAGGCGTGCGAGAACGCCGATCCAATTATCAGTTCGCGCGACGCTGGTCATTTGCAGGAACCCGCCGCTGCCGAAGCGCAGCCACTGCACCACCATCACGTCGATGCCGCTGCGCGCATCCTTGGCTTCCGCCATGGTTTGATATCCGGGCTGACCGCCGATGCGCAATGGCTCGGACATCGTGATGTGGACGTTCCTGACCCCGGTGATTTCGTTGAACGACAACCGGGCGAAGTTGGCGCGGTCATCCGGTTCCTTGGGCCCGCCCGGCATGGCGGCGAGCAGCACGCGGGCATTGAGGTCTCTTTCCGATGGCTCCTTGGCAGAATCATTGGGGCCTTCGCCTTGCACGTCACTGAGGACGAGGGCGCGGCCCGGCAGCACGCTGTCGATTTTAAATCCGGCCAGGTCGCCAACGGCGAACGGCAACAAGCTCAGCTCCTCCGCCTGCGGCACGGTGGGGCGTACCGCCAGCGTTGCCAGCGCCGCGCGCACGACACGATCCGAATAAGCGTTCTCGTGCTCCGGGACCTGGACGGTGACCAGCGCGGTGAGGTCGCTCGCCGCCGCCAGCAAGAGCCACTTGCGGTAACGCGCCT
>JBEKWO010000146.1:0-7157 GCA_049512975.1 Xanthobacteraceae bacterium
AAAGCCGCCCCGGCGCTCGCGAGCAAACCCGCAGCGGTCAGCGCATATGTCGTCAAGCGTGAGAACACCGGCATCTCTTTCTCGGCTCCTCGTTGCAAATCAATCCTGGTCAGGTCGGCTGGTGCGGCGCACGCCGTGCGACCCATTTAAATACATGATGGCGGCACGACGGCAACAGCGCATCGCTGCCTGTTGCCGGCGAAATTGTCTGCCACGGGTCTGGTCCTTGACGCGCATCGGGGGGTTGGGGGCTCGCCCCCTCAAACCACAAAACGCGGGCTACCGCAACGTATCCGTGGGCCGCTGCGCGCGGCCATCCGCAACCGTTCGGCGGCGGCCGCGGCGGTCGCGGCGGGCGCGCGGCGCGGGAACTTCGCGTCCTTCGCGCGGCCACAATGGCTTGGTCTTGATCCGTCTTGAACACGGTGGGCTCACCATGTAGGCAGGCTCGCGCGGCGACCGGCCGGTCTCGGTGATTCGCGCCGGTCACCGTGGGAGGCGGCGGTGACGGCGGGGGCGGCTGGTCAGGGGAAGACGATCATGGCGATGTTCGATGTCGGGCCGATGCGGCCAATGGCCTCGGCGCTCTTCGGTCCCGCCATCCTGCTTGCGGCCGTCGCGGCGCTCGGCGGCCAGGCGGCGGCCCAGGGGGCGGTCCGCTCGGTCCATGGCGACTGGCAAATCCGCTGCGACACGCCGCCCGGCGCGCAGGGCGAGCAATGCGCGCTGATGCAGAGCGTGACGGCGGAAGACCGGCCCAATGTCGGACTGACCGTCATCGTCCTGAAGACCACCGATCAGAAGAGCCGGCTGATGCGCGTGGTCGCGCCGCTCGGCGTCTTGCTGCCGTCGGGGCTCGGGTTGAAGATCGACAACAACGACGTCGGTCGCGCCGGCTTCGTGCGCTGCCTGCCCAATGGCTGCGTCGCCGAAGTGGTCATGGACGACAAGCTGATCAACGAAATGCGCACCGGGCAGACCTCGACCTTCATCATTTTCCAGACCCCCGAGGAAGGCATCGGCTTCCCGATGAGCCTGAAGGGTTTCGGCGAGGGTTTTGACAAGCTGCCGTGATCGCGCCGGGGCGTGCGGTCTCGGCCGCCCCGCAATCACGAGATTGCGCCTTGCCTGTTATCGGCTGGCCTCGCCACTATCTTATGGTTCTTACTGTATCGCGCGTCCGGACGGAAAACCGGTTTCCACTTTTCCTGGACGCGCTCTAGGTCATAGGTAACGGGGCGAACGCCGCCATGGACATCAAACAATATCCCGTGACGCACACCGAGGCGGAATGGCACAAGCTTTTGACGCCGGAACAGTTCCGGGTCATGCGCGGGCACGGCACCGAGCCGCCGGGAAGCTGCGCGCTCAATCACGAGAAACGCCCCGGGACGTTTTCCTGCGCCGGCTGCGGTCAGCCGTTGTTCGCCGCCAAGCAGAAATTCGAGAGCGGCACCGGTTGGCCGAGCTTCAACGATCCGGTGCCCGGCGCGGTCGAGACCTCGACCGATCGCAGCTACGGCATGGCGCGCACCGAGGTGCATTGCAGCCGCTGCGGCAGCCATCTCGGCCACGTCTTCGAGGACGGCCCGCCGCCGACGCATCTGCGCTACTGCATCAACGGCGTGGCGATGAATTTCAAACCCGAGTAAGCGGTCATCCCGACTGCGGCATTTCGCGCCGGGCGATTTGCCGGATTTTGGCGCGACTTTGGCGCAAATGCCGCGCCACGGCCACGATCGCGCAGCATCCCGCGGCATCATGCCGCTTTCATGCCCGATAAGCCGTGCATCATGCGCTGCTGAATCGCCGGATAATTGCCCGATAATCGCCGGATATCCGCCGGACCTTGTCCATCGATGCGCACCGCACGGGAATCGGCCGTCCGCCTGCTGCAATTGATGATGATCGCGTCGGTGGTGTTGCCGACGGCGCTGTTCGCTTATGCCTCCTGGGTCAGCTACCGCGACATCAGCGCGGTTGCCGATGAGCGCATCCTTCGCTCGCTCGACGTCATGCAGGAGCAGTCGCTGAAGGTGTTCGAGACGGTCGATCGCACCTTCGCGGAAGTCAACGAAATCGTGCGCGGCATGTCGGACGAGGAGATCCACGCCGCCGAGCCGCGGCTGCATCAGCGCCTCGCCAGCATCGTGGCGACGATGCCGCAGCTGCATGCCATTCTTCTGGTCGGCCGCGACGGCCGACCGCTGGTGGCGAGCACGCTCGCCGCCGTGCCGGACAGCGTCAACTTCAGCGATCGCGATTATTTCCAGGCCCAGCTCGAGCGCGATGCCGGGACCTATGTCAGCGATATGCGCTCGCCGCGCCTGCCCGGCATCTCCAGCGATTTCTTCGATCTCTCGCGGCGCCTGGAATCGCCCGACGGCGCCTTCAATGGCGTCATCGCGGTGGCGGTGCGGCCGAGCTATTTCGAAGACTTCTACGCGCTGATCGGCCAGACGCCCGGCAGCTTCTTCGCGCTGGTGCGCGCCGACGGTGCCTACCTCGCGCGTTATCCGGTACCGGGCGATCGTTTGCGCCGGCTCAGCCCGGCGAGCGGGTTGCGTACCGCCATCGCCGACGGCCTCGACCACGGCCTGTTCACGGTCGACTCCGAGATCGACGGCGTCTCCCGGCGCGTGGGCTTTCGCGAACTCGCCGGCTTCCCGGTCTACGCGCTCGCTGGCACCACCAGCGCCGCGATCGAGGCGCAGTGGCTCGCCCACGTCCGGGCGTATTTGATCGTCGGCCTGCCGGCGACGCTGCTGGTGCTGGCCGTGCTGTGGATCGCGCTGCGGCGCACCCGGCGGCTCTACCAGGAGGCCGATCGCCGCGAGGTGGCGGAAGGCGCGTTGCGGCAGGCGCAACGGCTCGAAGCGATCGGCCAGTTGACCGGCGGCGTCGCCCACGACTTCAACAATCTGCTCATGATCGTCAGCGGCAGCGTGCACCGGTTGCGCCGCGGCGTCACCGACCAGAAGCAGTTGCAACTGCTCGACGCCATCACCAACGCGACGCAGCGCGGCGAGAGCCTGACCCGGCAGTTGCTCGCCTTCTCGCGGCGGCAGATGCTGCAGCCGAGCGTGATCGATCTGGCCGAGCGGCTGCCCGAACTCAAGGACATGCTCGGCCGCTCGCTGCGCGGCGACATCGAAATCCGCGTGCTGGTTTCCAAGCGGCCGTGCCGCGTCAAGGTGGATGGCAGTGAGCTCGAACTGGCGTTGCTCAATCTGGCCGTCAACGCCCGCGACGCGATGCCCTCCGGCGGCACGCTGACCATCACGGCGAAGCCCGTCGTGCTGCGCGGCAAAGCCGGCGAGGAGGGCTTGAGCGGCGAATTCATCGCCATCAGGGTCGCCGATACAGGGGAGGGCATCGCATCCGACGTGCTGCCGCGGGTGTTCGAGCCGTTCTTCACCACCAAGGACGTCGGCAAGGGCACCGGGCTCGGGCTGTCCCAGGTCTACGGCTTCGCCAGGCAATCCGGCGGCGCCGCCACCATCGCCAGCACGCTGCGGCGCGGCACCGCGATCACGCTGTTGCTGCCGCGGAGCTTCGAAACGCCGGCCAAGGAGCGCGAGGCGACGGCCGCCGCCGGCGCGGCGCCGCCCGCCGGCAAGGTGCTGCTGATCGAGGACAATGCGGAAGTGGCCGAGGTTGCCCGCGCTTATTTCACCGAGCTTGGCTACGGCATCGCCGTGGCCGCGAGCGCGCAAGCGGGCCTCGATCTCATCGCCCGCGAAGGCGATGTCGATCTCATCTTCTCCGACATATTGATGCCGGGCGGCATGAATGGCCTCGATCTGGCGAAGGCGGTGCGCCGGCGCTTCCCCAATGTCGTGGTGCTGTTGACGACCGGCTACAGTTCGAGCGCGCAGGGCGCCGTGCGGCAAGGATTCGAGGTGCTGCAAAAGCCCTATGACCTTGCCGCGCTCGAACGCGCGCTGCGCGCTGCGCGCAAGTCCGCCAACAAGTCCGCGGACAAGACCGTCACGGATGCCGATGCGGCGCCGCGCCGCGCCGCGCGATGATGTCAGGCAGGGCAAAACCAGAAGCGGCCAGGACCGGAGCCGGTAACGGTTCGGTCAAGGCCGCTCGGCTCCGCCAACACCCCCGCTGAGCCGGATAGCATCATAAGCACCTTGGCCGGGACCGCCTTGATTTGAATCAAGGGTGCGGCGGCGTTGTGCCGGCGCTCCGGCGGAGCGGCTCAGTTCGCCACCAATTCGCGGCCGCGCGTTTCCGGCAGCACCAGGGCGGCGAGGATGACGATGGCATAGGCAATGGCGGCGAAGATGCCGATCGCGGTCCCCAAGGTCACCGAGACCGACAGCATGCCGACCAGCGTCGGGAAGAACGCGGCGATGCCGCGGCCGAAATTGTAGCAGAAGCCCTGGCCGGCGCCGCGCACGCTGGTAGGGAACAGCTCGGTCAGCACCGGCCCCATGCCGCTGAAAATGCCCGAGGCGAAGAAGCCGAGCGGGAATCCCAGCGCCAGCATCATCGAGTCCGAGATCTCGGTCTGGGTGTAAGCGATCGCGATCAACAAAGAGCCGATGGCGAAGATGAAGAAGTTCTTCCGCCGCCCGATGGCGTCGCTGAGATAGGCGCTGACGACATAGCCGAGCCAGGAGCCGACGATGATCACCGCCAGGTAGCCGCCGGTGCCGAGCACGGTGAGATGGCGCTGGGTGCGCAGGAAGGTCGGCAGGAAGGTGGTGATGGCGTAGTAGCCGCCCTGCGCGCCGGTGGCCAGCACGGCGCCGAGGATGGTGGTCGGCAGCAGCTCGCCGCGGAAAATATCGAAGGTGCCGCGCCGCGCCGCCGAACCGACCGCTTCCCTGAAGACTTTCGGCTCGGGCACCTTGCTGCGGATATAGAATACCAACAACGCCGGCAGGATGCCGACGAAGAACAGCGCGCGCCAGGCGATCTCCTGCGGCAAGACCTGGAAGATGATGGTGGCGAGGATCGCCGCCGCGGCCCAGCCCCAGGCCCAGGCGCTCTGCACCGTGCCGACTGCTTTGCCGCGATCGCTGGCGCGGATGACTTCCCCGATCAGCACCGAGCCGGCGGCCCATTCGCCGCCGAAGCCGAGGCCCTGCAAGCCGCGCACGACCAGGAGTTGCTCGAAGTTCTGGGTGAAGCCCGACAGGAAGGTGAAAAAGGCGAACCACGCCACCGTGATCATCAACAGCCGGGCGCGGCCGACGCGGTCGGCGAGCATACCGGCGAGCCAGCCGCCGAAGGCGGAAATCACCAGCGCGCTGGTCGCCAGTAATCCGGCCTCGGCATTGGTGATGTGCCATAGCGCGATCAGCGCCGGCACGACGAAGCTGTAGATCTGCACGTCGAGCGCATCGAGCGCCCAGCCGCCAAAGCAGGCCCAGAAGGTCCGCCGTTCGGCGGTGTCCAGCTCGCGATACCAGTCGATCATGTTAAGCCTTCCCCTTGGCCGCCCCCGGAGTCCAAAAGAATACTTCTTCGCCGTTCTGGTCCAAAATCCGCAAGCCATCGGGGTTCTGCGCCAGGTTCACGGTCTCGAACAAGGACCGGGCCTTGACCTTGGCGCTGTCCAGATCGGCGGCGATATGCGTTATCCGATCGAGCGTGGCGCGCGCGTTGTCCTTTTCGCGGATGCGAAAGAACTCGATGGTGAACATCATTGCGCGGCCTTTCCGATCCGCGGCCAGCGTAACCCGGATCGGACGCCCCGCCTATGGCCCGAGGTAGCCGTTTGCAGCCAGGGCCCATCCGCATCATTCTGCGGCTTGCTGGCTGCCACGATGGAAGGGCCGAAAGGTGGACGAGGTGTTGCTGCTACGGTCGGCGACAATGGCAGATGCGTCGGCCATTCGCGCGCTGACCCGTGAGGCATACGCCAAATGGGTGCCGGTCATCGGCCGCGAACCCAAACCGATGCTGGCCGACTATGCGGAAGCGGTGCAAAAGCATCGCATCGACCTCCTCTATCTGGATGGCGAACTAGCGGCTCTGATCGAGATGATCCCGGCAGCCGATTATTTCCTCATCGAGAATGTGGCCGTTTCGCCCGCGTTGCAGGGGCGGGGCTTAGGCCGAAAGCTATTGTCTCATGCCGAGCAGATCGCCGGGTCGCTGGGGTATGACGAAATCAAGCTGTATACCAACAAGCTTTTCGCGGAGAATGTGCAGCTCTACGCTAAGCTTGGCTATCGGGTTGACCGAGAAGAGGCATTCAAAGACGGCGTCGTTGTCCACATGAGGAAGACGGTCTAGTCCCGGAATATCGGTGAAATTCTCCACATCACCAAGCGGACCGTCGACCAGGACACCCAAAACGCTATTCACAAGCTCGGCGCCGTCAACCGCACGCAGGCCGTCGCCACCGCGTTGCGTGCGAGGCTGATCGGCAACGGCCCGCCGTCAGGCAACGCGGCAGGCTAGCCGCTAGTGGCAAAACTGGGCTTTGTGTTTATTTGCGCTCGACTAACAGTATCCGGCATTCGCCCGGACTGACATTCTCGGCGGAATGCGATTCCGTTGTCGGTATGGCCGCCGCCGTTCCGGCCTTGTTGGTGACGTCGCGCGTCTTGCCGTCCGGCTGGTGAATGCGGATGACGCAGTCGGTCAGCGCATAGGCGACTGATGGAACCGGGTGCGAATGGGCCTTGTCGTGCTCGCCTTTTTTCCAGGTCGCTTCGATCACGCGAAAGTTCTGGTCCTCGAAAATCACCTTATAAACGGACGGGTCCGCCTGATATGTCGGCGGCGCGGTCTGCGCCAAGGCGGCGAACGAGGTCATGGACAGCATGGCTATCGTGCCTAGCGCGACGGTGGTGCATCGATTCATTGGCTTTTTCCTCTGGTTTGGGGGGAAGGCTCCAGGCGCCCGCCCATGGGCGACGGGCGAGCAAAGGATATATCGCATACCTGTGGCGCGCGTGAGACAACTGATCGAAGATGTTCGTCTCCGCATCTGCGACGGCCTCTTGACTATCGTCACTGATTATGATACGTGGGTTTCATCTCGCTCATCGAGGGTCGCTTTCTAGCATTACAGTTGCATTTTTGTTTTGAGATGGGCGCGGCGTGCTTCGGCTTGGTGAGCTCTTCGCCAGAGTGACCATGCGATGATGTGCGCGGGTTGGATGCGCCGTTGTGCAAGCTTGATGACG
>JBEKWO010000147.1:0-6923 GCA_049512975.1 Xanthobacteraceae bacterium
CCTACGGCGTCGGCCACCACCGCCACATGGCCGAGCTCGACCAGGAATTTTCCCGGGCCGCCGGCCGCGAGGTGATCGTGACTTTCACGCCGCATCTGGTGCCGATGAACCGCGGCATCCTCTCGACCATTTACGTCCGCGGCCGCAAGGCGTCGGCGCAGGACCTTCATGCTTTGCTTTTAAAGTCTTACGCGAAGGAGCCGTTCGTGCATGTGCTGCCGTTCGGCGCGCTGCCGCAGACCCGCCACGTGCGCGGCTCCAACATGACCTTCATCGGTGTCGCCGCCGACCGCATTGCCGGCCGCGCCATTATCGGGTCAGCGCTCGACAATCTGACCAAAGGCGCGTCCGGCCAGGCGGTGCAGAACATGAACCTCATTCTCGGCTTCCCCGAGACCATGGGGTTGGAGCAGGTCGCGCTGTTTCCGTAGCGGCGGATTTGTCCGCGCCCGCAATCTTGCAGCTATTGCGTGTGCCGGGAAGGCCTGTGCATAAATCCGCGGGTCAACGCGCGCGCCCCGGTCCGCCTTCAGTCCCGCACTTTGGCGCTGATTTCCGTTTAGCGCCTCAGGCCTTGACCCTCACGTAGCTTCCCGGCGCGTCCTCGATCGGCTTGAGCTTGCCGCCGCCGGGGATACGCGCGGGTACTACCGCCGGGTCCTGTTGTTTGATCCAGGCGGACCAGTCCGGCCACCACGAGCCGGGATGCTCCTTCGCCTTGGCGAGCCAGGCCTCGACATTGGCGCTGCGCGGTCGCGAGCCGGTCCAATACTGATATTTCTTCTTGTCGGGCGGGTTGACGACGCCGGCGATATGGCCGGAGCCGGTGACCACGAACCGCACTTTGCCGCCGAAGAATTTCGAGGCGAGCATGACCGATTTGGCCGGCGCGATGTGGTCTTCGCGGGTCGCCAGATTGTAGATCGGTATCTTGATCGAGTGCACATCGATCGGCGTGTTGCCGAGCATCATTTCGCCGCGCGCCAGTTTGTTGTCGAGGTAGCAATTGCGCATATAGAACGAATGATTGGCGGCCGGCAGTCGCGTGGAG
The DNA here is from genome assembly GCA_049512975.1 of Xanthobacteraceae bacterium. Taxonomy (GTDB): domain Bacteria; phylum Pseudomonadota; class Alphaproteobacteria; order Rhizobiales; family Xanthobacteraceae; genus BOG-931. Next base: position 1,052 of record JBEKWO010000147.1, read on the forward strand.
TCGGAATTCCAATACAAAAGATCGAACGGGAATGGCGCCTTGCCCTTCAGGTAATTGTTGATGAAGTAAGGCCAGACCAGATCGTTGGAGCGCAGCATGTTGAAGACGGTGGCCATCGACCCGCCGTCGAGATAGCCGCGCTCCGCCATGCGCTGCTCGATCGCCTTGATCTGCTCCTCGTCGATGAAGACCTTGAGATCGCCGGCATTGGTGAAGTCTATCTGGGAGGCGAACAGCGTTGCCGACATGATGCGCTCGTCGCGCCACGCCGCCATGGCGGCGAGCGCCACGGTGAGCATGGTGCCGCCGACGCAATAGCCGGCCGCGTGCACCTTGTCCTCGCCGGTCGCCTCCTTGATCACGTCGAGCGCCGCGAGCGGTCCCTCGCGCACGTAATCCTCGAAGGTCTTTTGCGCCAGCCGCGCATCCGGGTTGACCCAGGAGATGCAGAAAACCGTCAGTCCCTGGTCGACGCACCATTTGATGAAGGATTTTTCCGACGTCAGGTCGAGCACGTAGAACTTGTTGATCCAGGGCGGCACGATCAGCAGCGGGCGCTTGAGCACCTTCTCGGTCGACGGCGTATATTGGATGAGCTGCATCAGGTCGTTCTGGAAGATGACCTTGCCGGGCGTGGTCGCGAGATTGCGTCCGACCTCGAACATCGAGGCATCGGACTGCCGGATTTTCAGGTGGCCGCCGCCGGCGGCGATGTCCTCGGCCAACATATGCATGCCGCGGACCAGGTTCTCGGCGTTGCTGGTGAGGGTTTCGCGCAGCAGTTCGGGATTGGTCAGCACGAAGTTCGACGGCGACAGGGCATTGGTGATCTGCCGAACATAGAAATCGGCTTTCTGCTTGGTGTGCGGATCGAGGCCGGCGGCGTCGCTGACCAGCTTGTTGGCCCAGTCGGTGGTGAGCAGATAGACTTGCCTGAGGAAGTCGAAGAACTGGTTCGAGGTCCACTCCGGGTCGGCAAAGCGCTTGTCGCTGGGCGCGGCGACCGGCGGTGCCGGTTCGCCGGCCAGCCGCTTGACCGCCGCTCCCCACAGATCGAGGTAGGCTTTGCCGAGCCGGGTCTGCAGCTCGAGGCTGCGCTGCGGATCGGCCAGCCAGTATTCCGCGACCTGCCCCAATGTCTTGACCACTTCGGCGACTTCATCGGCGGCGGTGCCGTCGGCGTTGCGGCCTTGCTCGCGCGGCTTGAGGTAGGCCGCGAGCGCCCGGCCGCCCTCTTCGACGAGGCGCGCCAGGTTGCGCGAAAACGCCTCGACGTCGACGGTTCCGACCTGCATCGGTTCTTGCGATGGAGCCCGCACGAGCGTTCCTCACTTTCCGTAAGGGTGATATAATTCAGCTCTTACGGTTGAAATGGCCTGCTCAAATCGCGCGCGCAAGGCGGGGCTGGTTCGCGTCGTAGAGCGCCAGCCGCGCGGTCCGCGGCGATCCGGTGGACCTTGTTTCGACCATATTACCGCGTTATCGCCGTGACTTGTGTGTTTCTTTCAGTTGATCTTTGTAAACTATTGGGGCGCTAACTATTTCAGCCAGGGTTCGGGCGGGGCGCCGGCACGGCCTGGCGAGAACCGAGCCGGCCGGACCGAGACGAGGGGCCTTGTGGGGGGTACAGCGGGGACCAGCGTGAACGGCGAGCGTAGCGTGACAAGGCTTGTGCTTGGAACGTGGGCGATAGCCGCCTCGGTGGCTTTTCTTGTATCAGGCTGTTCCGAAACCAGCTTTTTTCCGGCGGTCCACGACATGCCGGCGCCGCGGGCCGATACTCCGCTCACCCCCGACCAGGTCAAGCAGGCGACCGAGGCGCTTGCCTCCGAGCGGGACCATTTGAACACCCAGATTCAGCCCAATAGTCAGCCCGGCCCGGCGGCCGGCGCCGCCGCGGCGGCGCAGCAAAAGCCGCCCCCGTCGGCGCAACCCGCCACCGCTGCATCCGGCGCCACGCAGACCGCTGGTGCCGACCCCAAGCCGTGATAAAAGTGTAGAAGGTCGTCAGGCCGACGCGCCGGGGCAATCATGGAAGAATTTTATCGCATCCGCCGGCTGCCGCCTTACGTGTTCGAGCAGGTCAACCGCGCCAAGGCGGTGGCCCGCAATGGCGGCGCCGACATCATCGATCTCGGCATGGGCAATCCGGACCTGCCGGCGCCCGCACACGTGGTCGAGAAGCTCAAGGAGACCATCGGCAAGGCACGGACCGACCGCTATTCGGCCTCCAAGGGCATCCCGGGGCTGCGCCGCGCGCAGGCCGCCTATTATGCCCGCCGCTTTGGCGTGAAGCTCAATCCGGAAACGCAGGTCGTTACCACGCTCGGCTCCAAGGAAGGCTTCGCCAATGTGGCGCAGGCGATCACCGCGCCGGGCGATCTCATCATCGTTCCCAACCCGACCTATCCGATTCACGCCTTCGGCTTCCTGATGGCGGGCGGCGCCATCCGTTCGGTGGCGGTCGAAGCCAACGACGCCTTTTTCAGTGCGCTCGAACGCGCCATGATGCATTCGATCCCGAAGCCGATCGCCGTCGTCACCTGCTATCCGTCGAACCCGACGGCTTGCGTGGCGAACCTCGACTTCTATCGCGAGCTCATCGCCTTTGCGAAGAAGCACAGCCTCCTGGTGTTGTCGGATCTCGCCTATGCCGAGGTCTACTTCGACGACAATCCGCCGCCCTCGGTGCTGCAGGTTCCCGGCGCCATGGAGGTTGCCGTCGAATTCACCTCGATGTCGAAGACCTATTCGATGCCCGGCTGGCGCATCGGCTTTGCCGTCGGCAATGAGCGCATCATCGCGGCGTTGGCGCGGGTGAAATCCTATCTCGACTACGGCGCGTTTACGCCGATCCAGGTCGCCGCCACGGCGGCGCTCAACGGTCCCGACGATTGCATCCACGAGATGCGCGCGACCTACCGGCGCCGGCGCGACGCCTTGGTGGATTCGTTCGGCCGCGCCGGCTGGCGGGTGCCGCCGCCGGCGGCCTCGATGTTCGCCTGGGCGCCGATCCCCGAACCGTTCCAGCCGCTCGGCAGCGTTGAGTTCTCAACCCTGCTGGTCGAGAAGGCCGGCGTCGCGGTGTCGCCCGGGGCCGGCTTCGGCGAAAACGGCGAAGGCCATGTCCGCATCGCCTTGGTCGAGAACGAGCAGCGCATCCGCCAGGCCGCCCGCAACATCCGGCGCTTTCTTGAAACCGGGCCGGAAATGCTGCACAACGTCGTGCCCCTCGCGACGCGACGTTAGTCGCGCCACGCTCTTTCATCCCAGGTTAGCGACGTTTATGGCCGAGCCGTTGAAAGTCGGGCTTGCCGGATTGGGGACTGTCGGCACGGCCGTCGTCCAGCTCTTGGAGCATGGCCGCGACAAGCTCACGGCGCGCTGCGGCCGGCCGATCGAGGTCGTCGCCGTCAGCGCCCAGTCGCGAGGGAAGAAGCGCGCTATCGACCTGAAGAAATTCCGCTGGATCGCCGATCCGGTGGCGCTGGCCTGCGATCCGGCGATCGACGTCCTGGTCGAGCTGATCGGCGGGGTAGGGGACCCGGCCAAGCCTGCCGTGGAAACCGCGCTGGCCGCCGGCAAGCCGGTGGTGACCGCCAACAAGGCGCTGCTCGCCGGGCACGGTCACGAGCTTGCCATGCTGGCGGAACGTCACCGCGTTGCGCTTAATTTCGAGGCGTCGGTCGCCGGCGGCATCCCGATCGTGAAGACGCTGCGCGAGGGGCTCGACGGCGATTCACTGATGCGCGTCTACGGCATCCTCAACGGCACCTGCAATTACATCCTCTCGCGCATGGAGCAGGACCGCCTGGCTTTCGATGAGTGCCTGCGCGAGGCCCAGCGCCTCGGCTATGCCGAGGCCGATCCGTCTTTCGATGTCGAAGGCCACGACACCGCGCAAAAGCTTGCCATCCTGGCGAGCCTGGCTTTCGGCACCAGGGTCGATCCCGACGCGGTTTACACGGAGGGCATCTTCTCGATCACGCTCGCCGATCTCGACGCCGCCGGCGAGCTTGGCTACCGCGTCAAGCTGTTGGGGGTCGCGGTGCGCACCGAGGCTGGCATCGAGCAGCGGGTGCATCCGACGATGGTGCCGAAGGAATCCGCCATCGCCCAGGTCATGGGCGTGACCAACGCGGTGACGATCGATGCCGAAAACCTTGCCCCGATCACACTGGTCGGTCCCGGCGCCGGCGGCATGGCGACCGCTTCGGCGGTGGTATCCGATCTCGCCGACATTGCGCGCGGGGTGCGCACGCCGCCGTTCGGGCGTCCGGCCGCGCGCATGACGGCCGTCCGCAAAGCGCCGATGCAGCGCCACGAGGGCGGCTATTACATCCGCTTGCTGGCGCGCGACCGTCCCGGCAGCGCCGCCACCATCGCGCGGCGATTGGCGCAGCAGCAAATCTCGCTCGAATCGATCGTGCAGCGCCACGAAATCCGGCCGCAAATCGCCGGCCAGCGGGGGCGCTCGGGCGAGCCGGTACCGGTCATCCTGATCACCTACGCGACCACCGAAGACGCGGTGCGCAAGGCGCTCGCCGCGGTGCGCCGCGACCGTGTAATCTCGGGACGGCCGCAGGTGATCCGGATTGAGAAGAATTAGAGCATGATCCCGAAAAGTGGCTACCGGTTTTCGGAAAAGATCATGCTCAACATGGTCTGCTAGTACAATGGAATTGCAGGGAAAAGAAACATGCCGTCGTCAATAACGGTTCCCCATAACCTCATGCTGGAGCGCATTCTCTCGCTCGAGATCGTGCGCGTGACGGAGCGCGCGGCGGTCAATGCGGCGCGGTTGCGCGGCCGCGGCGACGAAAAGGCCGCCGACCAGGCGGCGGTCGATGCCATGCGGCGCGAGCTCAACAAGCTGCCGATCGACGGCACGGTCGTGATCGGGGAAGGCGAGATGGACGAAGCGCCGATGCTGTTCATCGGCGAGAAAGTAGGCGGCAAGGGCGGTTTCAAAGTCGACATTGCGGTCGATCCGCTGGAGGGCACGACGCTGTGCGCCAAGAACATGCCCGGCGCCATCGCCACGATCGCGATAGCCGAGGCGGGCACGCTCTTGCATGCGCCGGACATCTACATGGACAAGATCGCGGTCGGTCCGGGTTATCCGAGAGGCGTGGTCGATCTCGACGCCCCGGCCGAGGAAAACATCCTCAATCTGGCCAAGGCCAAGGGGGTACCGCCGCAGGCCATCACCGCCATGATTCTCGACCGCCCGCGCCACGCCGATCTGATTGCGGCGGTGCGCAAGGCCGGCGCCGCGGTCAGCCTGATCACCGACGGCGACGTCGCCGGCGTCATCCATACCGCCGAGCCGGAGAAGACCGGCATCGACATTTGCCTCGGCATCGGCGGCGCGCCCGAGGGCGTGCTGGCGGCGGCGGCGCTGCGCTGCATCGGCGGCCAGATGCAATGCCGCCTCGTGGTCGACACCGAAGAGAAGCGCGCGCGTGCCGCCAAGATGGGCATCAAAGACCCGCGCAAGAAGTATCAGATCGAGGACATGGTGCGCGGCGACTGCCTGTTCGCGGCGACCGGCATCACCGACGGCCCGATGCTGCACGGGGTCAAGTTTCGCGAGGGCATTATCGAGACGCAAACCGTGGTCATGCGCTCGGTCAGCGGCACCGTGCGCTGGATCAGAGCCGAGCACCGGCAGCTTGATAAGTTCTAGGGCGCGTACTCCCCGATCAAGGTTGGCGGCTTCCGTTCGGCGATGTCGGCTTTGCCCCTTAGGGCCTGTCCATAAATAAGTCGATCATTTTGTGACCCGGCGGCGACCTCGAGGCTTTTGGCAGGGCGAGATCGTGTAGTTCCAGTCGCCGTGGAACGAGTGGCGGGAGATATTGACGGCGGC
>JBEKWO010000148.1:0-6758 GCA_049512975.1 Xanthobacteraceae bacterium
CGTCTCCTTGTGAACGTCGAGACCGCAACATCGTCGATGCAACAGTTCCATTTCCTCCTCCTGGGTTGCGTCGTCGGCGTGGGATCCCCGTAAATAAGAACTCTAAGAAGCGTGCTCCGGAGCTGATAACAGCCCGTGGCCACAGTCTGAGGTGCTCAAGGAACCCCGGGTCCAACTAAAACTCGGGCTTACTCGCACCAAGAGAATACCGACCTCGGTGCCGACGACGCAGCCGCAGAGTAGCAAAGTTTCATGCGCTGCAGGTCCGGCAAGGCCCGATGGAGAACTAAAACGAACTGGGGACGGCAGCCAACCGCCGCCCAGGCGGCGCCAGCGGGTGGTTCTGTTTGTGGGTGGCTCTGCTGACCGACGGCGCTGGGGCGGCGCGGCCCTCGCACGCGCGAGGAATCGGCGAGAGAAAGCCTAACGCGGCCCTCAACGCAGTTGTTTGAACCGGGGTGCTGTCGCACACCACCCCATAGCTCGCGCCGCCAGCGCCGCGCCCCTCGCGCGCGCGCACGCGAGGATTCGGCGCGAGCGGGTTAACGCGGGCCCTCAACGTAGTTGTTGAACCGGGGTGCTGTCGCACACCTCCGCCTAGCTCGCGCCGCGCCGCCAGCGCCATCATCAGCGCTGCGCCCTCGCGCGCGCGCGCGAGGATTCGGCGCGAGCGGGTTAACGCGGGAGAGAGCGGTCTCATCATTCCGTTGGGCGAATGGGTTCGCCCCTCGCAACTCAAAATTCGTGCATAGATGGCAACGTCAATTTTAGTCCCATCTGACTTCTGGTGTTGCCAAGTCTATTCTGCATCATAGAACCCTCCGTATGTAAACAAGGCTTGGATAAACCGCTCACGCTCCTCCAGTGGACGGATATCGCGCACTGTCACCGCTAGAAATTGCTCGCGGCTATATCCGTAATGCGCGACAGCGGCCTCGTTGACTGCAAGGAAACGCAGCCTCTCATGATCGTGAACCCACATCGGCACCGGGTTGCTGTCGAACAGCAGACGAAATGACTCCTCGCGGAGTTTTGCCTCTGTCACGTCTTCGTGCGTGGCCACCCACCCGCCATTAGCCATCGGCCGGTGAACGACGGAAATGTAACGCCCATCGCGGAGCCGATTTATGCCTTGGTAGGGCTTGTTTATCGATACTTCGTTGAGTCGATCCTTGATGTAGTTTTCACTCCATCAGCGACACCGCGCCGCCACCTACCGCGACCGGGTCGGATTTTGCCGCCGCTTTGATTTCGGAGGCGGCTTCCTTGAGGCGGCTGATGGCCAAGCGCGAACCGCGCCAGCCGTAGGCCCTGGCTCGAAACATCGTTCTGAATTGCCACTTTCGTTGCGCCACGACCGCCTCACTCAAACGACCTTGTCTCAGCTCGTAATAATCTCGCTTGTTCCAACGCGCAGCAACCAGCCGCGCGACTTGAGTTGGAGCCATCTCGTTTCGTCGCGCTATCTTCCATGTTAGAAATCATTCCTTGGCATGAGATGACCGATAAGAGGGTGCCATGCGGGTTAAGTCGGAACTCCAGCCTGGGCAAGCGGCCAGGGGCGACAAACTGACGATCTCGGAAGTACTTGCGGAATATCTCCGTGCGGAGAGGGGCCGCCTGGCGCCGAAAACCTATGCCCGATATACGGAGGTAATCGCGTTGTTCACACAAAGCCTCAACGGCTATGCGGCGAACTCGCTCAGCCGGTTCGAGCGAGCGCGCTTCGACAAGCTTTTCAACGCCGAGAGGGAGCAGCATCGCGAGTTCTGCGATATTTTCGGCCCCGAGCATATCCTCGAGAATGTCGGTGAGTTTCTGAACTACTTCATGGTCAGCAAGGTCATGGCTGGCGCCGATACATTGCGGGCATCCGGCACAGTCATGAAGAAGCTGGCGAGGTGGCTCGCGGAGCACAACTATGTCAGGACCGATGACACGGCTTTGGCAATCGAGCAAGGAGCCGATGCGACGCGCAATCTACCAGCCGCGGAAAAGCTCTCGGCGCTTCTTTACGACCTGACGGTCGGTCGCCATGAGCCACATGACTCAGACATAGAAGGGCGATTTTCAATCACCAAAGTTGAGCCCGACCGCATTTGGTTGCAGGACGATGACGACGGTATGGATTACGGGCCGATCCTGCTACCCGAGAAGGCAATCAAACTTTGTCGTGTAGGCTGGACAATTTCGGGTGCCGTGCGCAAGAGCGGCAATCGCTGTGTGCTGGTTGAGGTATTTCAAGTGTACCCATAGACGCGATCTCGTCAGAGCCACGGATCGAGTTCTTTCGCCACATGGATGCCGCGAACATCGACCTCAAAGGTTTTTCCGAGGGTTTTTACAAAAATCTTTGCTCGGGCAAACTCGCTCCCGAGCTCGAGACGCTCGAGTACCTCAAGCATGAGACGAACGTTTGGTTCGAGATTGCAACCCTGCTCATTCCGGGCGAGAACGACTCCCCCGTCGAACTTGAAGCGGAGAGCGCCCTACACGGCCGAGCACCAAGGATTGTGTCTGAATGACGAGCAAAATGGCAAAATCGGCGAATCAAACGTCGTTTGCGGCGACTGACGCCGGGAACACTGTACAGCCTGCTAGTGGCTTCCGGGAGCCCCCCGTCGTCTGCTATCGTCTACGCGGTTCCGGAGTTCATCTCGGGAATGCCCGTTGAGATCAAAGTGCGCACGCAGGGCCGCGCGTTTACATGCCGTGACACAGGGCAGGATTGCAGACGTAAGGCCGACCCGCCCGACGGGTATGCCGGCCAATCGAAAGGGAGGATCGCCATGAAACCGACGAAAGACCAGTTGCTGTGGATGTACAGCGCCATGGCCAAGGCACGTTACTACGAAGACACCATGGCCGCGGTTTACATGGAGGGGAAGTCGCCGAAATTCGACATTGGGGCCGGACCGGTGCCGGGCGAGATGCACCTGTGCGCCGGACAGGAGCCGTGCGCAGCCGGCGTCTGCGTGCATTTGCGTCCCGAGGACACGGTGACTGCGACCCATCGACCGCATCATCAGGCGATCGCCAAAGGCGTCGACCTCAAGAAGATGACGGCGGAGATTTTCGGCAAGAAGACCGGATTGGCCGGCGGGCGCGGCGGCCACATGCATTTGCTTGATCCGAAGGTGAACTTCGCTTGCAGCGGCATCGTCGCCGAGGGCGCCGGGCCTGCCGTCGGCGCCGCGCTGGCGGCGAAGATGCGGGGCACCAAGGCGGTTGCCGTCTCCTACGTCGGCGAGGGCGCCGCCAACCAGGGCGCATTCCACGAGGCGCTCAATCTCGCCGCGCTGTGGAAATTGCCGGTGCTGTTCGTCGTCGAGGACAACGCCTGGGCAATCTCGGTCCCGAAATCAAAATCGACGGCCGTTGCCGATAACAGCGTGCGGGCTGCGGCGTATGGAATTCCCGGCGTACACATTGCCGACAACGACACGCTGGCGATCTTCGCCGCGGCGGGCGAAGCCATCGATCGTGCCCGCGCGGGCGGCGGTCCGACCCTGATGGAGATCGAGACCTATCGCTATTATGGGCACTTCCAGGGTGATCCTGAAGTCTATCGGCCGGCCGGCGAGGTCGCCGCACTGAAGGCCAAGGATCCAATCGAACGCCTGCGCAAGGAGATGATCGCCAACGGCGGGGTGAGCGCGGCCGAAGCCGACGCGGCGCTCGCTGCAGCCCACAAGGAGGTGGACGAAGCCTTCGCGTTCGCGCGCCAGAGCCCTTATCCGGCGCCTGCCGAAGCACTCGAACACGTCTTTGCCTGACGCCGCGCGGCATTTGCGCGACCAATACATCACACGCCGTGATCGATCAGAAGCGGTCCGGTTCGGTCACATTAAGGAGAAACGCCATGCCAAGCAAAAGCAACCGCATTCTCACCATGTCGCACGCCATTGCCGAGGGTATCGCCAATGAAATGCGAACCGATTCTTCGGTCTTCGTCATGGGCGAGGATATCGCCGCCTATGGCGGCATCTTCGGCGCGACCACGGGCCTGCTCGCGGAGTTCGGCGAGCAGCGCATCCGCGACACCCCGATTTCGGAAACGGCCTTCATCGGCGCCGGGGTCGGCGCTGCGATGGCCGGCATGCGGCCGATCGTCGAACTGATGTTCGTCGACTTCTTCGGCGTCTGCATGGATGCCATCTACAACCTGGCGGCAAAAAACATCTATTTTTCCGGCGGCAACTGCAAAGTGCCGCTCGTGATCATGACGGCGACCGGCGGGGGTTACAGCGATGCCGGCCAGCACTCGCAGACGCTGCATGCAACCTTCGCCCATATGCCGGGCCTCAAGGTTGCGGTGCCGTCGAATGCCTATGACGCCAAGGGGCTGATGATCTCCGCGATCCGCGACGACAGCCCGGTACTCTACATGTTCCACAAGGGCCTGCAGGGATTGGCCTGGATGGCGTCGCCCGAGAAGGCCGCGACGGAGGTGCCGGATGATGCCTATGCGATTCCCTTGGGCGAAGCCAAAGTGGCGCGTCCGGGCAAGGACGCCACCATCGTCACTTTGAGCATGATGGTGCATCGTTCAATGGAGGCCGCAGAGCAGTTGGCCAAGGACGGGATCGACGTCGAAGTTGTCGATCTGCGCACGCTTGTGCCGCTCGACCGCGCCACGGTTTTCAAGTCCGTCGCCAAGACCGGGCGGCTGATCGTGGTCGACGAGGACTATTCGAGTTTCGGCGTCACTGCGGAAATCATCACGTCGGTGGTCGAGCGCGATCCGACCGTGCTCAAGGCTAAGCCGCGCCGGCTCGCCTTTCCTGATATTCCCATTCCCTATTCGCGGCCGATGGAACAATTCGCGCTGCCCAACGCCGAGAAAATCACTGAGGCGGTCCGCGAGACCGTCAAGAAGGGGCACTAACCTTGTCGGAAATTGCGGTGCCCGAGGGGCTCTGGGACACCAGCAAGACCCCCGAGGGAATCGTTGGCAACTGGTTCTATCGCGACGGCAGTATGGTCGAAGCCGGAGCTAAGGTTGCCGAACTCATGGTCGAAAAGACCGTGTTCGATATTACGGCTCCGGCGGCCGGAGAGCTCCACATCCTTGTTCCGAAGGACGGGGTCGTGCGGCCGGGAACGTTGATCGGTCGAATCGACGGTGCGTGACCAGCGGCGTATGTGTGAGGCAGCGGATAATGCCGGGGCATCGCGCGCGGAGGGCAGCGGCTGGCAGATCGTGGTCGCCGAGCGGCCCGGACCGGCGAAACTCGGTCTGAAACGCGAGCATGACATCGCCGGCGAGGTTGGCGCCGGGACCCGCAATGCCACGATCTTCATCTGGCGATCACAGCGAGCATTGATCGTTGCGCGCGGCCAGGCCCAATGGTCGGGATTTGAAGTGGCGGCAACACGCCTCGCCCGGGAGGGTTGGCCGGTGCTGGTGCGTAGGTCCGGCGGCGGAGCGTTCCCAATCGGGCCGGGCACCGTGCAGCTGGCGATGATAGCCAGATATCCCGATCGCGGCATGTCGATGGCTGGCGTTTACGATCGGCTCAGTTTCCTGATCGGCTCCGCCCTGGCCGAATTCGGCATCGCGGCCCGCGTCGGTGACACGCGTGGGGCCTTCTGTGACGGTCGCCACGACCTCATCGTTGCTGATCGCAAGATTGCTGGCTTGGCCCAGCACTGGCGCCCGTGTGGTCGCGGCGAGCGATGCGTCACGGCTGCCGCGTCGGTGCTGGTCGACGCCGATGTGGGTGAGCTCGCCGGAATCGTTGGTTGGTTCCACGCCATATGCGGGCAGGCGATCGACATTCGACCCGAAGCCATGACGACTATACGTGACAGCTTCGATGCGGTCGCGCTGTCACACCGCAATCCGACTGCGGAATTCCTGCCGTATCTTGCGGCTGCGGCTGCCCGAATGGGGCTCTCCGCGGATTCTTCACGTCCGACGATGCCTGCAGGAGATGGAATTTAGAGCGATCACGCGATCTCGCGCGGTTGTGCACAAAACTGGTGCGCACTGGAAATGATTTCCCGACCGTGTGGAAGACATTGCTCAAAGGCCACGCCCTCGTTGACGGCCTCCCGCGCCAGCGCCACGACGGCGCGCCAAGTCCGCTCGACATTATTGAGCTTGCCTAGCTCTTGGAGCGATAGAAAAGAGCCATCGGGGTGCCGATGGCTCTTCCACGACCCGCGCGCGGCAATAAGACCGCGTTGCCGGGGAGGTACCTTGGCCCTATGAATCATTCCGTCGAAGGCTAACGCGGCTGAGACGGCCGGTCCTCAGGGAGAGGGATCGTGCCCACGCTGTCCTGCGGGGTAGCGACTGCGATGACTCGCATCTTGTCGGGGCCCTGAAATGAGCCGCGTTAGGCTTTCTCGCTCCGAATTCTCGCGTGTGCGAGGGCCGCGCTGGCCGCGCCGACCTGAGCGACGTCGGTCGGCAGAGCCACCCGCAAACAGAGCGACCCGCCGGCGCCGCCTGGGCGGCGGTTGGCCGCCGTCGCCGATTCCTTGTATTTGGGTTGGGGGCGAACGCTGGAGCTCGGGCGTTCGCGGCGAACGATCGATCATGCGGCCGCCGCGGCGCCGGGCGCGCGCTGGGAGGTACGGGGTATCGCCAAACCGGCGGCATTGAAAGATCAGCGTTTGATACCCGCGTTAGGCTTTCTCGCTCCGAATTCTCGCGTGTGCGAGGGCCGCGCTGGCCGCGCCGACCTGAGCGACGTCGGTCGGCAGAGCCACCCGCAAACAGAGCGACCCGCCGGCGCCGCCTGGGCGGC
>JBEKWO010000149.1:0-6620 GCA_049512975.1 Xanthobacteraceae bacterium
GCCTGGGCGGCGGTTGGCCGCCGTCGCCGATTCCTTGTATTTGGGTTGGGGGCGAACGCTGGAGCTCGGGCGTTCGCGGCGAACGATCGATCATGCGGCCGCCGCGGCGCCGGGCGCGCGCTGGGAGCTACGGGGTATCGCCAAACCGGCGGCATTGAAAGATCAGCGTTTGATACCCGCGTTAGGCTTTCTCGCTCCGAATTCTCGCGTGTGCGAGGGCCGCGCTGGCCACGCCGACCTGAGCGACGTCGGTCGGCAGAGCCACCCGCAAACAGAGCGACCCGCCGGCGCCGCCTGGGCGGCGGTTGGCCGCCGTCGCCGATTCCTTGTATTTGGGTTGGGGGCGAACGCTGGAGCTCGGGCGTTCGCGGCGAACGATCGATCATGCGGCCGCCGCGGCGCCGGGCGCGCGCTGGGAGCTACGGGGTATCGCCAAACCGGCGGCATTGAAAGATCAGCGCGCGATTTGGCCTGGATAGCGGAGTGATAATCTTGTCCTGGCGGTCGTTGGCGCTGTGGATGCTTGGCTTCCCCGAGGCTGCACTCACGGACGCCAACCGAGCACTCAAGGATGCCGACGAGCTCGGCCACGCTGCCACGCTCATGAATGCGCAGGGTCTCACAAGTTCTACCCATGTCCTCTGCGGAAATTATGCGACCGCAAACGGGCCCTTCGATCAACTTGTCACTTTGGCGGACGAAAAAGGTTCCTTGTTTTGGAAGGCGATCGGAATGATGGGCCAAGGTTGGATATTGGCCTTGACTGGCAGAGCCTCGGACGGGGTCGAAAAACTCACCGCCGCCCTCAATACATGGCGTTCAACGGGAGCAACCCTTTGCGTGCCCACGTGGTTATCAGGTTTGGCGCGCGCCTATGCAAAACTCGGACAATTCGATGACGCCTGGCGCTGCATTGGTGAGGCGATGACCACGGTGGAAACAACTAACGAAAGGTGGTTCGAAGCCTATACCCACCACATAGCCGGAGAAATCGCCTTGATGTCGCCAGAGCCGGATGCGGCGAAAGCGGAAGCGTATTTCGAGCGAGCGCTCGCGGTTGCACGCAAGCAGCAGGCAAAGTCTTGGGAACTGCGCGCGGCGATGGGCCTAGCGCGGCTCAAGCGCGATCAGGGCAAGCGGGATGAGGCCCACGATCTTCTTGCTCCGGTTTACGGCTGGTTCACCGAAGGCTTCGACACGCTGGATCTGAAAGAAGCTAAGACGCTGCTCGACGAGTTGGCGCCATGACCGTGCCGGCGATGCAGCAGATTGCGGACTGGCTGGAGAAGCTTGGTCTCGCGCAATACGCTCAGCGCTTCGTTGAGAACGAGATCGATGTATCGGTACTCCGGCATCTGACGGATCAAGATCTTAAGGACATCGGCGTTCCACTAGGGCATCGACGGAAGATGCTCACGGCCATCGGCGAGCTTGCCGGCGCCGCTCCGGCAGCACCTGAACCAGCCCCGGGAACAGAGAGGAAGACCCAAGACAGCGCCGAGCGCCGCCAGGTCACGGTCATGTTCTCGGACCTGGTCGGTTCGACGGCGCTTTCGGCCCGCATGGACCCGGAGGACTTGCGCGAGGTTATTTCGGCGTATCAGAAATGCGTCGCCGAGACCGTGCGCCGGTTCGGCGGGTTCGTGGCGAAATACATGGGCGACGGCGTGCTGGTGTATTTCGGCTATCCGCAAGCCCATGAGGACGACGCGGAGCGGGCGGTACGGGCAGGCCTGGAGCTGGTCGCGGCGGTAGCCCGCCTCAAGACGGGCGCTGCGCTGCAAACCCGTGTCGGCATCGCAACTGGGCTCGTTGTCGTCGGCGACCTGATCGGGTCGGGGGAGGCGCAGGAGCGCGGCATCGTCGGCGAGACGCCGAACCTCGCTGCGCGTCTGCAAGGTATTGCCGAGCCGAACATGCTCGTCATCGCCGAGGGCACCAGAAGGCTTCTCGGCAACCTCTTCGACCTTGAGGACCTCGGGCCAAAGGACCTCAAGGGCATCGCCGGACCGGTGCGCGCCTGGGCGGCGCTGCGGGCGAGTTCAGCGGAAGGCCGTTTCGAGGCGCTGCATGCGAGCGGCCTGACCGCCCTCGTCGGGCGGGAAGAAGAACTCGAATTGCTGCTGCGGCGCTGGTCCAGGGCCAAGACCGGCGAAGGCCAGGTGGTGCTCCTTTCCGGCGAGGCGGGCATCGGCAAATCGCGGCTCACGACCGCACTGCTGGAACGCCTCGCCAGCGAGCCGCACACGCGCTTGCGCTATTTCTGCTCGTCGCAGCATACCGACAGTGCGTTCTATCCGATCATCGGGCAGATGGAACGTGCCGCCGGACTGGCGTACGACGACACCCTGCACGCGAAGCTCGACAAGCTCGATGCCGTGCTCGCGCCGACCACAACCTCTCCGCAGGACGCCGCGCTGTTTGCCGAGATGCTGTCGCTCCCGAATGACGGTCGCTATCCCGCGCTCGACCTGGCCCCGGAGCTGCGCAGACAGAGAACGCTGGAAGCCCTGACCTCACAACTTGCTGAATTGGCCGGACGGCAGCCGGTGCTGATGATTTTCGAGGATGCGCATTGGGTCGATCCGACCAGTCTGGAAGTGTTCGGTCGGACAGTAGACCGAATTAAAACCCTTCCGGTGTTGCTCATCGTAACTTTCCGCCCAGAGTTTAACGCGCCGTGGGCGCCTGCTTACACCGAATTACGACGACGCCAACCGAGGGTCCACCCCGGCCCATACCATCCGCTTGGACGCGTGGCCGCAACTAAGCAGGTGCTGCACATCGCTGACATCAGAACGGAAGCGGGCTACCGCAAACGTGACCCAGCCTATCTTGTGTTCTCCGACCTTGCGGGTGGCCGCACGCTGCTCATCGTTCCAATGCTCAAGGAAAACGATCTGCTCGGAACAATCAGCATCTTCCGCCAGGAAGTCCGGCTTTTCACGGACAAGCAGATTGAGCTTGTGAAGAACTTCGCTGCCCAAGCCGTCATCGCCATCGAGAACACGCGGCTGCTGAACGAACTGCGTCAGCGAACCACTGACCTCACGGAGGCGTTGGAGCAGCAAACTGCGACGTCGGAGGTACTCCAGGTCATCTCAAGCTCTCCCGGCGATCTTCAGCCGGTGTTCGAGGCTATGCTGGAGAAGGCCGTCCGCATCTGCGACGCCAGATTTGGAAATATCTACCGCTGGGATGGCGACGCCTTGCGTGTTGTTGCGGCACATAATACGCCCCCTGCCTTCGCCGAGTTTCGCAGGCGTTCGCCACTTTTGCGTCCTGATCCGGAAACTGCTTTGGGTCGTATGCTGGCGACCAAAACGGTAATTCACATCGACGATGCCGCAGCGTTGGAAACCTACATTCACAAACGCGTTCCTTTCACGGTTGCAGCAGTCGAACTCGGAGGCGCACGGACGGTACTCCTTGTGCCAATGCTGAAAGATAACGAACTGATTGGTGCGCTCAGCCTGTTCCGACAAGAAGTTCGTCCCTTTACCGAAAAGCAGATCGCGCTAGTGCAGAGCTTTGCCGCACAAGCTGTTATTGCCATCGAGAACGCTCGGCTGCTCAATGAACTGCGCCAGCGTACGACTGATCTTACTGAAGCGTTGGAGCAGCAAACGGCCACATCTGAGGTTCTCAAAGTTATCAGCGGCTCTCCCGGCGATCTTGAGCCAGTGTTCGCGGCCATGCTGGAGAATGCCGTCCGCATCTGTGATGCCTCGTTTGGAAATATCTACCGCTGGAACGGCTGCGTATTTTCCCTTGCCGCTTCCTTCAATACGCCGACGGCTTTTGCCGAATATCGCAAACGCTCGCCCATCGGTATTGGCCCCAGCATGGCAAGACCAATTAGCACTCTGGACAATTTTATCCTCCAGAGGAAAGTGGTGCACGTTGCGGATTTGACTAAGGATCAGCGTTACATCGAACGTGAACCAGACACGGTCGCCTCCGTCGAACTCGGCGGCGTGCGCACGGTTTTGGCTGCGCCGATGCTGAAAGAAAACGAATGGATCGGTGTACTCGTCTTGTCACGCCAAGAAGTTCGTTCATTTACAGACAAGCAGATTGCACTGCTTGAGAACTTTGCCGCGCAAGCCGTCATCGCCATTGAAAACGCCCGACTACTAAAAGAACTGCGTGAGAGAACAGACGAGGTTGAGAAGCTCAATAAAAATTTGGAACAGCGCGTCGCTGATCAGGTAGGCGAAATCGAACGCATGGGCAAACTGCGGCGTTTCCTTCCTCCGCAGGTGGCCGATCTGATCGTCGCTTCTGGCACGGAGAAACAGCTTGAAAGCCATCGCCGGGAAATCACCGCGCTATTCTGCGATCTACGCGGCTTCACTGGCTTCTCCGAAAGTTCAGACCCCGAAGACGTGATGGCACTCCTGCGCGACTACCACGCAGCCATCGGCGAAACCATCATTAAGTACAGCGGCACGCTTGAGCGTTATGCCGGGGATGGCGTCATGGTGGTGTTCAACGATCCAGTGCCAGTCGAGAAGCCAGCGCTTCAGGCGGTGCTGATGGCGCTCGAAATGCGTGACGTTATCGGAGCGCTGACCGAGAAGTGGCGTCGGTTGGGACACGATATTGGCTTCGGCATTGGCATAGCGCACGGGTTTGCTACGCTCGGTACCATCGGCTTTGAAGGACGCTTCGACTATGCCGCGATTGGGACGGTATCCAATGTCGCATCCCGCCTTTGCGACGAAGCCAAGCCCGGTCAAATCCTGATTAGCCCTCGTGTCTTCATGGCGGTCGAGAATGCCGTAACCGTCGAGCCAGTAGGTGAGTTTGCGCTCAAAGGGATCCGCCGTCCTATTTTGGCTTATAATGTGCTCGCCGCCGGATCATCAAAACCTTGAGGCGAACGACCATGGACGTCGGGGGGTGGCTGCGGAGCCTTGGCCTCGAAAGATATGAGGCTGCATTCCGCGACAACGAAATCGACCACACGGTCCTGCCGAGCCTGACGGCGGAGGACTTGAAAGAGTTAGGCGTCGGCATTCTCGGGCACCGCCGTAAGCTGCTCGACGCGATTGCCGCCCTACGCGCTGACGCGAACGCGCCGCCATCCGAGCCTGTTCCGATACTCGACAGGTCCGCCAACGACAATGCCGAGCGTCGCCAGGTCACGGTGATGTTCTCAGACTTGGTCGGTTCGACCGCGCTCTCCGCCCGCATGGACCCGGAGGACCTGCGCGAGGTCATTTCCGCCTATCAGAAATGCGTTGCCAGCACCGTACGCCGCTTCAGCGGCTTCGTGGCGAAATATATGGGCGATGGCGTGCTCGTGTACTTCGGCTATCCGCAAGCCCATGAGGATGATGCGGAGCGTGCCGTGCGCGCGGGGCTGGAGCTGATCGCGGCGGTGGCGGGTCTGAAGACGCGCGCTTCACTGCAAACCCGTGTCGGCATAGCCACCGGGCTCGTTGTGGTCGGCGACCTCATTGGCGCGGGCTCGGCCCAGGAGCAGGCGATTGTGGGCGAGACGCCGAACCTCGCGGCGCGTCTGCAAGGGATTGCGGAACCGAACACGGTGGTCATCGCCGAGGCCACACGAAAACTTCTCGGCAATCTGTTCGAGCTGGAGGACCTCGGGGCAAAGGACCTCAAGGGTATTGCCGGGCCGGTGCACGCTTGGGCCGCGCTGCGGGCGAGTTCGGCGGAAGGCCGCTTTGAGGCGTTGCACGCGACCGGGCTGACGGCCCTGGTGGGGCGGGAGGAAGAACTCGAATTGCTGCTGCGGCGCTGGTCGAGAGCAAAGACCGGCGAAGGCCAGGTGGTATTGCTCTCCGGCGAGCCCGGTATCGGCAAATCGCGGCTCACGGCGGCGCTGCTGGAACGCCTCGCCAGCGAGCCGCACACGCGCTTGCGCTATTTCTGCTCCCCGCAACACACCGACAGCGCGTTTTATCCGATCATCGGCCAGGCGGAACGCGCCGCCGGACTGGCGCACGACGACAAACCGCAAGCGAGGCTCGACAAGCTCGATGCGATGCTCGCGCACACCTCGACCTCAGCCCAGGACGCCGCGCTCTTTGCCGAAATGCTGTCGCTTCCGAACGACGGCCGCTATCCCGCGCTCGATCTTGACCCGGAGCAGCGTCGGCAAGGAACGATGAAAGCGCTCATTGCACAAACCGAGGCGCTGACACGCCAAACTCCCGTGCTGATGATCTTCGAGGATGCGCACTGGAGCGATCCCACGAGCCTGGAATTGTTTGGCAGGGCGGTGGAAAGGATCGCGACCCTTCGCGTGCTGTTGGTCGTGACGTTCCGCCCGGAGTTCGCGCCACCGTGGATTTGTCAGCCAAGTTCAGCACGACGAGCTACAATCCGACAAGCCTATAGCTCAATGGTATCGGGCTGCTAAAAGCAGCCTCAAAAAGTACCGCCTGACCGGCTAGGTGAAAAGCTTAATCAGTTATGTGAGGCTATACATCAAGTTAAAGTGGTGGCGTGGCGTGTTATTATTTCGCGGATTCAACTTCCCAGCGCATAGAAATTTAAGAGTAAGCGAGGGAGTGGAAAACCTCTTGGGGTGAACGGAAGCCGAGGGATTTTCTGGGTCTGGCATTGAGCAAACGTTCGACCTTGGCAAC
>JBEKWO010000150.1:0-6563 GCA_049512975.1 Xanthobacteraceae bacterium
CAAACCGGCAGACGCGGTTGCGGCCCGCGCACTTGGCCGCATAAAGCGCGACATCGGCCTGCTTCAGGAGTTCATCAACGCCGCTCATGTCAGCGTCGCCGGCGCTGGCGCCGATGCTGATCGTGACCGACAGGCGGCATCCCTCGACATTTATAGCGCCGTCGGCAACGAGCTGCCTGAGCCGTTCGGCGGCGGTGAGCGCGCTGTCGAGCGTCGCTTCCGGCAATATCAAAGCGAACTCTTCTCCACCCAACCGTCCGGCGACGTCCGACGTGCGTTTGTTGTTCTGAAGAACCTCGGCCACCGACTTGATGACGTCATCGCCGACATCGTGACCATATTTGTCGTTGATCGACTTGAACAGGTCGATGTCGATCATCAGCAATGCCAGCGGCCGACCGTAGCGGCGGAAGCGGGACCATTCGCTCTCCGCAAGCACAAGAAAATGCCGTCGATTGTTCAGGCCGGTCATGCCATCGACCGAAGCGAGCCGCTCGAGCGCTTCGGCCTCATGGGCGAGCTCGCTGACGTTGCCGTAAGTCAAGAGCCGGCCGCCGTTCGGTAGCGCCTTGCATCTGAACTGGATGACCTCGCCATTGGCAAGCTCGATGTTGAGCGGCCGGTCCTCGCCGGTTCGGATCAAATCCATTTGCTTGGCGACATAATCGCCCAATCGATCGTGCGATACAGCGTAGGCCGCTACGCCGCGGCCGTGATACATCAGCCTGACGAAGCTCTGGCGACTTTCGGCCAGCTCATCCGGCACCCGCCAAAAGCGACGGAACGCGCGGTTGATGAACTGGACCCGGCGTTCCGGATCGAGCACGACGATGCCGTAGTTCAAATCGTCGACGATGGCGCGCAAGGCAACGACTTGCGCCGCCATGGCGGCGGTCTCGGAGCTGCGGTCTTGTCCGCCATCTGTTGAACGGAGCGTGATCTTCATGCCGGAACTTTGTCGAGCAACGCCGCCTCGATCATTTAGGACGGAACTCAGCACCAAATGATTGCGCCGATCGGCAAACTTCTAACGGCTGTGTTCCTCCGTAAAACTACTGATATCGCCGGCGGCGCCGACAAGGGCCGCGCAAGCGGCCTACGGCCGCCAAGTCATGCGATGCAACGGCTTGCCGGAGACCGGATTGACGCCTTCGCCGCTGACGACAAAGCCTTCTCTGCCGTAGAAGCGGATGGCGCGGGCATTGTCGGTGTTGACGTCGAGATCGAGGCCCGTCGGCGAGAGGCGCTTGGTCTCGGCGATCAGCGCCGTGGCGACGCCCGATCCCCAGTGCTGCGGCGCCACCACGAGCTGGTCGAGATAGCGCGTGCGCGGGTCGACGGTGACGAAGCCGATCATCTCGCCCGCGGCCTCGGCAATGACGATCTCGGCCGATGCCACCAGTTCGTTGCGCCAGCGCTCGCGCCACCAGTCAAGCCGCGCGACAAAATCGAGCTGCGAATAGGCAGCCTGCCAGCTCCGCAGCCAGAGCGCGATGGCGGCGGCCTCGTCGCGCGTTTCGTAGCGGCGTAGCCGCACGCCTCAGCGCTCCGTCAATTTCAGCTCGATGCGGCGATTGCGGCTGAACGCCTCCTCGGTGGTGCCGGGGTCGATCGGCTGGAACTCGCCGAAGCCGGCGGCGACCAGGCGCTGCGGCGACACGCCCTTGCCGATCAAATATTGCACCACGGAGATGGCGCGGGCGGCGGACAATTCCCAGTTGGTCTTGAACGGCGAGGTGGCGGAGAGCTGCCGGGTGTCGGTGTGGCCGTCGACGCGCAGCACCCAGTTGATCTCCGAGGGAATCTGTTTTTCCAGTTCGAGCAGGGCGGCGGCGAGCTTGTCGAGCTCGGCGCGGCCTTCCGGCCGCAGCACCGCCGCGCCCGAGTCGAAGAAGACTTCCGATTGGAAAACGAAGCGGTCGCCGACGACGCGGATGTCGGGCCGGTTGCCGAGGATTTCGCGCAGCTTGCCGAAGAAATCCGAACGGTAGCGCGACAATTCCTGCACCCGCTGCGCCAGCGCGACGTTCAAGCGCTGGCCGAGGTCGGCGATGTGCAGCTGGGCGTCTTTTTCCTTTTTCTCCGTGGCGCCGAGCGCGTCTTCGAGCGCGGCGATCTGCCGGCGCAGCGCGCCGATCTGCTGATTGAGGTTTTCGATCTGGGCGATGGCGCGCGCGGTCGCCGCCTTCTGCAGATCGATCTGCGTGTTGAGCGCATTGACCTGGCCGGGCCCCGGACCGGCGTTCTGGCTTTCGGCGGCCCCGCGCAGGCGGTCGCGTTCGCCCGCGGCCGCCGACAGCGAGGCGCGCAACTGCGCCACCTCCTCCTCGAGACTGACTTTGCCGGTCCGCTCCAGCGACAGCAGGTCGGAGAGCCGCGAGATCTGGGCGTTGAGCCGCGCCAGCGCGGTGTCCTTGCCGGCGACTTCCTGCGACAGAAAGAACTGCGCCACCATGAACACGGTGAGCAAAAAGATGATCGACAGGATCAGCGTCGACAGGGCGTCGACGAAGCCCGGCCAGTAATTCATGCCGCTGTCGCGGCGGCTGCGGGGAAGCGCCATGAGTTGCGCCTATCTCATCGTCATTCAGTCGACCGATGCGCGCGACAGGATTTCCATGAGGCGGCGGATGTCGTTGTTGAGCCTGGTCTGCGCGTCGGCCCAGTCGCGGATCATCTGTTGCTCGGCGCGCATGTGCTGCACCAGGCCCTGGATCGCTTCGGCGAGACTGGCCATTGCCGCCGTGGTCGCCTTGCCCGACCCGGCGTCGTCGATCGACAGCCGCAGCCGGTCGAGCGTGTCCATGATGCCGGCGGGCAGCGCCGCGGCGCTGGCGCCCTCGGCGCCGAGGTCCTGCACCGTGGTCGCCAGCCAATCCTCGAAATTGGTATAGAAGCGGTTCTGCGCCTGGCTCGTCTGCAGATCGAGAAAGCCGAGGATGAGCGAGCCGGCCAATCCGAACAGCGACGACGAGAACGAGATGCCCATGCCGCCGAGCGGCGCGGCGAGGCCCTCCTTCAGCGTATTGAACACCGTATCGGCGTCGCCGCCGACATTGAGGTTGTTGATGATGCCGCCGACCGAGCCGACGGTCTCGATCAGGCCCCAGAAGGTGCCGAGCAGCCCGAGGAAGACCAGGAGCCCGGTCAGATAGCGGGAGATATCGCGCGCCTCGTCGAGCCGCGTCCCCAGCGAGTCGAGGAAGGCGCGCATGGTTTGCGCCGAGATGGCGACGCGGCCGACCCGCTCGCCGCCGAGCATGGCGGCGATCGGAGCGAGCAGCGTCGGCTCGCGCGCAACCGCAAGGCCCGGATCGGCGCGGCGGAAGCTGTTGACCCAGGCGACTTCCGGAAACAGCCGGATGACGCGATGGAACGACAGGATGATGCCGATGACGAGAACGCCGAGGATCAAGCCGTTGAGCCAGGGATTGGCCATGAAGGCGTTGAGGATCTGATGCTGCAGCACGAAGGCGATCAGCGCGCACAGGATCAGGAACACCAGCATCCGCACCAGAAAGATGCGGGGCGAGCCGAGCTTGACTTCGAGGGTGGTGCTGGCCATCGGCTTTAGCTTAGCGCCTTAAGATTCGCGGCAATATGGCATAGCGGGGCGTTAAGAAAAACGCATGATTTCCCGTTGCCGCACGCGCAACCGGAAATTCCCGCAAGGTGCGACCTGCGGCACGATTTGCGGCAGGGTGATGGCGGAACCCGCGGCCAAACGCCTGCAACTCACGGCGTTGCCGCCAGCTTGGCGGCTGCTTTGGCGGCTTCCTTTTCGGCCTCTTTGCCGGCCTCCTTGAGCAGCCGCAACAGCTCGTGGTGCATCGTATCGTTGCCGGCGGCGACCTGGCCTTTCGCCAGGACGGCGTCGCCGCCGTCGAGATCGGTGACGAAGCCGCCGGCCTCGCGCACGAGCAGCATGCCGGCGGCGAGGTCCCAGGGCGACAGGTCGCGCTCCCAGTAAGCGTCGAGCCGGCCGGCGGCGACCCAGGCCAGATCGAGCGTGGCGGCGCCGTAGCGGCGCAGCCCGGCGAAGTGCTGCTGCGCGGCGGCGATCTCATGGCGGGCGAGCGCCAGGTCGCCGCGCCCGTAATGCGGCAGGCCGCAGGCCACCACCGCCTCGGCCAAGCGCTGCCGCGCGGCGACGCGGATGCGCCGGTCGTTGAGAAAGGCGCCCTTGCCGCGTTCGGCGACGAACAGCTCGTCGTTCGCCGGGTTGAAAGTCAGCGCCGCGACAATGGCGCCGTTTCGCTCGAGCGCGATCGACACGGCGAAGTGCGGAATGCCGTGCAGAAAATTGGTGGTACCGTCGAGCGGATCGACGATCCAGCGATGACTTGTGTCGGTGCCGGCGCGGGCGCCGCCTTCCTCGCCGAGGAAGCCGTAATCCGGCCGCGCCTTGGCGAGCTCCTCGCGCACGATCTCTTCGGCGCGGCGGTCGGCGGCGGTGACGAAATTGCGCGGCCCCTTCAGCGACACCTGCAGGTTCTCGACCTCGCCGAGATCGCGCTTGAGGCTGCGCCCGGCGCGATAGGCGGCCTTGATCATGACGTTGAGGACGGCGGAGTGATGCGGCATGGGGGCCTGCGGTACGGTGCAATCTGCCGCCGCGTCAAGTGCGCGGCGTTTTCATCCTCCCCCACGCAAGTGGGGGAGGGGGCATAGGCGGCCTTCGGCCGCCGTACTTAGTAAAACAACGCCGACGCAAAGCGTCGGCTATGGTGAGGGGCGTTGCGGCCTGGCTCAGACTCGCGGCCAGGCCCCTTACCCTCGTCATTGCGAGCGAAGCGAAGCAATCCAGTCTTTTGAGCCACAAGGCTCTGGATTGCTTCGTCGCTTCGCTCCTCGCAATGACGAAATAAAAATCCGTTCTCGCGACGCGCTGCGCCCGAGGCTTGCAAACCACGAAGATGATTCGCCTCCCTCATCGCATGATCCCGAAAAGTGGTGTCCGGTTTTCGGACCAGATCATGCGCAAGAAAGAGGGGAGCGGAGCGCCGAGAGGCGCATCCAACCAATGTCCGCGCCACACCGGCAGACGTTGCCGCCTGCCAATGCGCGGGGCGCGGAAGCGCGCCAAAAGTCGGGGCGCGCTCGCCTTCCGGCGCTCCACTGCGGCACTCGCCAAGGCTTTGACCCCTTGGCTCAGCTCCAGGCCATGCTTCCTGGGACGCGGTCCAGGCGGGCGTTACCCGCCCTTATCCTGTCCCAGTCCAGGGACTGCACCTCCCGCACCGGCCGTAGTACCGGCGTGAATGATGCCCGAAGCCGCCCGAGTGCGGGGTTACGAGCCCCGCCCGCGGGAACCGCTCCCGCTCCGCCGTCGGTACGTCACCGGTGACGCCCTCGATGAGCGAGATTCGCTAAATGTAACCGAACACGAGACTCTTGTCAATAGAAGTGTGACGCACTAGCGCGTCATGGTCGGGCATAGCCATTCGAAGAATGGCGTCGCTTCACTCGCCTATGTCCCGGCCATCCACGCCTTTACGGCCCGGTCGCTTGCAAAAGACGTGGATGCCCGCCACGAGGGCGGGCATGACGATCAGGAAGCCCGTGGTTCCGCGCAAAGCGCGGCAGCGCGCCGGTTTAAAGCCTGGGGATACGCTCCGCTATTGCATGACGGAGGAGGGCGTCTTGCTCGACAAGGCCCCGGCGAACGAGGCGGACGATCCATTTGCAACCTTCTCCGAGTGGTCCAATGAGGCCGACGAGAACAGCCTCGAGCCGCGTCACCGAAGTGCTGCGCGGCAAGAAGGGGCTGAACATGGCGATGGTGCAGCGGCTGCGGGCGCGTTTCCACGTTCCGGCCGATCTCTGCTGTTGCCGCCGGTGAAGACAACGCCGTCGCGGCGCTTGGCCGAGCGCGTGGCGGCTTGATCGAGGTCTGGCCTGGACCGAGCGATACGATGGCAACGTCGTCGGAAATCGAGACGAATGGCAAGTCACGACACTGAAGCAGCAACAACGTAGTAAGCGCAGATGCGTAAATAGGGATTAGGGATAGGGACTTTCTTTCGACTCACGCGAAATCATCAATACTGAACCAATGCTCCGCCAGCGCCACATCTCCTGGCGCCTTCGCTTTCGATCCCGCAGCCTTCGTCATATAATCTTGCGCCGCATTCACTAGCCAAAGCGGGTACTCTTGAGCGAACCGAAGAATCTCATTTGCGATTGCATTGCCAATGATCTGCTTACGAGGGTCTTGCCCCCAATGAGATTCTTCGACGGTTACGTCCATCTTGTAGGCGCGTCTGAGAAGCGGCAGTGCCATTTTCCATTTTGAAGCATCGTGAAGCGCCTGACGTACAATACTGTTGGCACATATTCTCATCACGCCTGCATCGGGTCCGCTATAGTCAGGCAATAACAAATTAAGAATGTGATCCGAATTTGGGTAACCCGCTCGTGCGGCCAACGCAGCAACAAGAGGTGGTCCCACTTGGTGAGACAGCCGGCTAAGGTGGATTCGCCGATGCAGAGGATGATCCACCATGAGGACGCGGAGACGGTTTTCGGCTGAGTTCAAAGCCAAGGTGGCGCTTGAGGCGATC
>JBEKWO010000151.1:0-6475 GCA_049512975.1 Xanthobacteraceae bacterium
AGATCTGATCGATGTCGGGCCGCTCCTCGCGGTCGACCTTGATGTTGACGAACAACTCGTTCATCACCCGCGCGGTGGCGTCGTCCTCGAAACTTTCGTGCGCCATCACGTGGCACCAGTGACAGGCGGCATAGCCGACCGAGAGAAGAATCGGCTTGTTGGTGCGCTTGGCTTCCGCCAACGCCTGCGGCCCCCAGGCCCACCAGTCGACCGGGTTGTGCTGGTGCTGCAGCAGATAAGGACTGGTCTCGCGCGCTAGGCGGTTCGGGCGCGAGGAAGAAGCGTGCGGTGACGTTGACATTAATGCACCGTAGCAAGTAGCCCGCGTGGAGCGAAGCGCTGACCCGCCGATTGGTTCCGCAAGCTTATGGCCGATGCTCGCCCCACCATTTTCGCTCTCTCCTCCGGCCGGCCGCCGGCGGCGATTGCGGTGGTGCGCGTGTCGGGGCCGCGCGCGGGCGCCGCGCTGGAAAAGCTCATCGGCCGCGTGCCGGCGCCGCGGCAGGCGACGCTGGCGCGCCTGCGCGATCCGGCGACCGGCGAGGCCATTGACGAGGCGCTGGTGCTCTGGTTCCCGGCGCCGCGCAGCGAGACCGGCGAGGATACCGCCGAGCTGCAGCTTCACGGCGGCCATGCGGTCATCGCGGGAGTGCTTGACGCACTCGGCCGAATCGAAGGCTGCCGGCCGGCCGAAGCCGGCGAGTTCACCCGCCGCGCCTTCGAGAACGGCCGGCTCGATCTCACAGCCGTGGAGGGTCTGGCCGACCTGATCGCGGCAGAGACGCCGGCGCAGCGCCGGCAGGCGTTCCGCCAGCTCAAGGGTTTGATCGGCGACCGCGCCGAGGCCTGGCGCCGGGCCTTGATCGAGGCGCAGGCGCTGGTCGAGGCGCGAATCGACTTCTCCGACGAGGCCGACGTGCCCGAAAATCTGCTCGATGCTGCACTTCATGCTGCGCAGCAATTGCGCAGCGAAATCGCGGCAGCGCTGGCGGATGGTGGGCGCGGCGAGCGGCTGCGGGATGGCCTTGTCGTCGCCATCGCCGGGCCGCCCAACGCCGGGAAGTCGACGCTGCTCAATCGGCTGGCGCGGCGCGAGGCGGCGATCGTATCGCCCTATCCCGGCACCACCCGCGACGTCATCGAGGTGCACTTCGACCTCGGCGGCTATCCGGTGACGCTCTTGGACACGGCCGGCATCTGCGACAGTACTGATCCAGTGGAGCAGGAGGGCGTGCGCCGCGCGCGGGTAGGGGCGGCTGCCGCCGATCTTGTCTTGTGGGTCATTGACGTATCAGCCGCTGGCATGGCGCTGGACGATGCCGACAGAAGTTCTTTTAAATCAGATGGTTGGCTTATCAAAAACAAGATTGATCTGGCTGTGGATAAGCTGTGCATAAGTTGTGAATCAGGATCCGGTATTTCGTCGCCGATGACATTCTCGATTTCTGCCACCACCGGGGCTGGCACGGATGCACTCGTAACGGCGCTCACGGCCTTCGCCCAGAATTATTTCTCGGCCACAGAACCCGCCCTCGTGACCCGCGCCCGTCACCGCCGGGCGCTGGAGGACACCGTCGCGGCGCTGGATCGGGCGCTCGCTGAGCGCGGCTCCGGGCGCGAAGAGCTGATCGCCGAGGAATTGCGGGCGGCGGCAACGACGCTCGGCCGGCTGACCGGCCGGGTGGATGTCGAAGACATCCTCGACGTTATTTTCCGCGATTTCTGCATTGGTAAATGATTGGTTAACGCCCGCGCGGCGTATGTTTCACGTGAAACACGGCGCCGATTTCGCGTGATTTTGGCCCTGGCGTTGGCTAAAAGGCCCCTGCTCCCGGAGAATCGCGATGGACGCCGGCTTCGATGTGATTGTCGTTGGGGGCGGCCATGCCGGCTGTGAGGCCGCAGCCGCAGCCGCGCGCATGGGCGCGCGTACGGCGCTGGTCACCCAGCGGTTTTCGACCGTCGGCGCCATGTCCTGCAATCCCTCGATCGGCGGGCTCGGCAAGGGGCACCTGGTGCGCGAGGTCGACGCGCTCGACGGCCTCATGGGCCGCGTCGCCGACGCCGCCGGCATCCAGTTCCGCCTCCTTAATCGCCGCAAGGGTCCGGCCGTGCGCGGCCCGCGCGCCCAGGCCGACCGCAAGCTTTACGCCGCGGCCATGCAGGCGGCCATCCAGCGGCAGGCGAACCTGAGGGTCATCGAGGGCGAGGTCGACGATCTGCTCACGAGCGACCGCATCACCGGCGTGCGGCTGGCCGACGGCCGCATCTACGGCGCTGGCGCCGTTGTGCTGACCACGGGCACATTCCTGCGCGGTCTCATCCATATCGGCGACCGGCAGATTCCAGCCGGACGTGTCGGCGAAGCGCCGGCGACGGGGCTTTCGCGCACGCTGGAGCGGGTCGGTTTCGCGCTGGGGCGGCTGAAGACCGGCACGCCGCCGCGGCTCGACGGCACCACAATCGACTGGGCGGCGCTGGAGATGCAGCCGGGCGACGAGCCGCCGGAGCCGTTCTCGACCCTGACCGATCGCATCACGAACCCGCAAATCCAGTGCGCGATCACCCGCACCACCGCGGCGACCCACACCATCATCCGCGACAACGTCCACCGTTCGCCGATGTATTCCGGCCAGATCAAGAGCCGGGGCCCGCGCTATTGCCCTTCGATCGAAGACAAGATCGTGCGCTTCGGGGAGCGCGACGGACACCAGATTTTTCTCGAGCCGGAAGGTCTCGACGATACGACCGTCTATCCGAACGGCATCTCGACCTCGTTGCCGGAAGACGTGCAGCTCGCACTGGTCGTCTCCATCCCGGGGCTGGAGCACGCGCGCGTTGTGCGCCCGGGCTACGCGATCGAATACGACCATGTCGATCCGCGCGAGCTGCAGCCGTCGTTGGAGACCAAGCGCTTGCCGGGCCTGTTCCTGGCCGGCCAGATCAACGGCACGACCGGCTATGAAGAAGCCGCCGCGCAAGGTTTGATCGCCGGGCTGAATGCGGCCGCGCGGGCAGGGGGCGGGACCCCGATCGTGTTCGACCGCGCCGAAGGCTACCTCGGCGTCATGGTCGACGATCTGGTGACGCGGGGCGTCACCGAGCCCTATCGCATGTTCACCTCGCGCGCCGAATACCGGCTGACGCTGCGGGCGGACAATGCCGATCAACGCCTGACCGCTCGGGGAATCGCGCTTGGCTGCGTCGGATCCGAGCGCTCCGGGGCCCATCAGGCCCAAATGGCCGCGATTAACGCGGCCCGCTCGATCGCCCAGAGCCTGACGGTGACGCCAAACGAGGCCGCGGGGCACGGTCTCGCATTGCGCAAGGACGGGCACCGCCGCTCCGCCTTCGAGCTTTTGTCCTATCCGGGCATTGGGATCGGCGACCTTGCGCGGATCTGGCCATCCCTTGCCGAACTCGACCCGAAAATCGCCGAGCAAGTCGAGATCGATGCCAAATACGAGGTTTATCTCAGCCGGCAGGCGGCCGACGTCGAGTCTTATCGCCGCGACGAAAGCCTCGTTTTAGCGGACGATATCGACTATGCGACGCTGCCCGGGCTCTCCAACGAGGTCCGCCACAAGCTGCAAGCGCACCGGCCGCGCACCATCGGCCACGCCAGCCGGATCGACGGCATCACGCCCGCGGCCCTGACCTTGCTGGTCGCGCATATGCGCCGGCAGGACCGCAAGGCGAGTCGCGGCGCGGCATGAACCGGGGCGGGCGCCGCAAGCCGCTTAGTGAGCCGGGTCGCGCGCCATCGCGCCCGCGTTCTGGATCCCCTGAATCCCCAGATCTATCGGCTGATCGCGCCCAAGCCCTGGCGCTGACCCCTGTTTCACGTGAAACACTCCACCGGCTGGACCGCTTCGTGGCGACGCTCCTCGCCTGGCAGCGGCGAATGAACCTGGTCGCGTCCTCGACCGAAGCGACGCTGTGGACGCGCCATGTGGCCGATTCGTTGCAGCTTCTCGCGCTGGCGCCGGAGGCCCGGATTTGGGCCGATCTCGGCTCCGGCGGCGGGTTTCCGGGCGTGGTGATCGCCTGCGCGCTGGCCGATATCCCCGGCGCGCACGTCCACTTGGTCGAAAGCAGCAGCAAGAAAGCCTCCTTCCTGCGCGAGGCGGTGCGGGCCACTGGCGTCCCGGCCACGGTGCACGCGAGGCGCATTGAGGATTTCGTCAAAAATGCCCCGGTTCCAATCGATGTGGTCACCGCGAGGGCGCTGGCACCGCTGCCAAAGCTCCTTGTTTTGACCTATCCGTTGTTGAAAACGGGGACGCTGGGTCTGTTTCCCAAGGGGCAAGATGTGGCACGCGAATTGACCGAAGTCGCTAAATGTTGGAAGATTCAGGCCAGTCTGTCGCCGAGTCGGACTGATCCGAAGGCTCAAGTTGTCATCGTGCGTGGCCTCGAACCGAAGCTTCGATCCGCGACTGGGACTGATTCCGATCATGGTAAATGAACGGTAAAGGAATCGATGAGGCTACGATGAGTGACGCGTCATCTTTGGAGTCCTCCGCGGGCGTGGATGCCCTTTCGGCACTTCGTCGCGAAATGCCGGCAAGAGCCGGCAGACCGCCTCGGGTACTCGCTGTCGCCAACCAGAAGGGCGGCGTCGGCAAGACCACGACGGCGATCAACCTCGGCACCGCGCTCGCGGCCATCGGCGAGGACGTGCTGATCATCGATCTCGATCCGCAAGGCAATGCCTCGACGGGTCTCGGCATCGATCGGCGCAACCGGGTTCACTCCACTTACGACGTGCTGTGCGGCGAGACGGCGTTGCGCGATGCGATCGTCGAGACCGCCGTGCCGCGGCTGCATCTTGCGCCTTCGACCATCGACCTCGCCGGATTGGAGCTTGAAGTTGGTCAGGCGCGCGACCGCGCGTTCCGCCTGCGCAACGCGCTCGCGGCGCTGAAAACCCCGGCACCCGACCAGACGAATTTCACCTACGTGCTGGTCGATTGCCCGCCGTCGCTCAATCTCCTGACTGTCAACGCGATGGCGGCGGCGCATGCGATCCTGGTGCCGTTGCAGTGCGAGTTTTTCGCACTCGAGGGTCTGTCGCAATTGCTCAAGACCGTCGAGTCGGTACGCGAGCAGCTCAACCCGGAACTGACGATCCACGGCATCGTGCTGACGATGTACGATTCGCGCAACAACCTGTCGGGCCAGGTGGTCGCCGACGTGCGCGAGTTCATGGGGCGCAAGGTCTACGACACGATCATCCCGCGCAACGTGCGGGTATCCGAAGCTCCGTCCTACGGCAAGCCGGTGCTGGTCTACGATCTGAAATGCAGCGGCAGCGAAGCGTATTTGCGGCTCGCCACCGAGGTCATCCAGCGAGAGAAAGAATTGTGCGTCGCGTAAACAATGTTCCGGCCCCGGAATGACGATCAACAAGACGGAGCGCGCATGACCGAAAGCTCGGGAGACACCGCGATGGCGGAGGAGGGGACGCGGTCGCGGTTGGGGCGCGGACTTGCCGCCCTGATCGGCGACGTCGGCGACGAGAGTCCGGTCGACCGCCCGCGCGGGCAGCGGCGACTGCCGACCGGCTCGCTGCGGCCGAATGCGCGCAACCCGCGGCGCGAATTTCCCAATAGCGAACTCGACGAGCTCGCCGCCTCATTGCGCGAGCGCGGCATTATCCAACCGATCGTGGTGCGCGCGGTGCGCGGCGTTGCCGACGGCTACGAGATCGTCGCCGGCGAACGCCGCTGGCGCGCGGCACAGCGCGCCGGGCTGCACGAGGTTCCCGTCGTCGTCATCGAAGCGACCGATGCCGAGGCGTTGCAGCTCGCGATTATCGAGAACGTGCAGCGCGC
This sequence comes from Xanthobacteraceae bacterium, assembly GCA_049512975.1. Classification (GTDB taxonomy): domain Bacteria; phylum Pseudomonadota; class Alphaproteobacteria; order Rhizobiales; family Xanthobacteraceae; genus BOG-931. The sequence goes on from JBEKWO010000151.1 coordinate 5,838, forward strand.
CGACCTCAATCCGCTGGAAGAGGCGGAAGGCTATCGCGCGCTGATGGATGAGTTTGGCAACAGCCAGGAAGATATCGCCAGGATCGTCGGCAAGAGCCGCAGCTACGTCGCCAACACGCTGCGGCTGTTGAAACTCTCCGATGCGGTGAAGGCGTATATTCACAGCGGCAAACTCACCGCCGGGCACGCGCGCATGCTGGTCGGCGAACCGAACGCCGACGCGCTTGCGGAAGAAATCGTCGCCCGCGAACTCAATGTCCGCCAGGTCGAAGCGATGGCGCGCGAGCGCGCGCAGAAGAGCGGAAAAATCGCAAGCGGTCGCAAGGCGCGCGGTTCAACGGCGAAGACGGCCGACATGCTGGCCTTCGAAAAGCGGGTTTCTGATGCGACCGGCCTCGTCGTCAGCATCGATCATCATGACGATCACGGCACGCTGACCATCCGCTACCGCAGTCTCGAGCAGCTGGACGATCTGGTGCAGCGGCTGGCGCGAGGTCATTGAGCTAAGGTGTGATACCGAGTCCGGCTGATTGATTCCTAAGATTTCTGGGATTCACGGGCGGAATCGAAGCGGTTAGCATGCGTCGTCATGATTCGTCAGAGGGCACGATCATGACGATTATCAAGGCCCAGTTGAG
>JBEKWO010000152.1:0-6403 GCA_049512975.1 Xanthobacteraceae bacterium
CCAAAGCCATCGCCGCCATGGGCGATAAGATCGAGTCGAAGAAGGCGGCCGCTCGCGCCAAGGTCTCGACCGTCCCCGGTCATCTCGGCGTCATCGAGGATGACATTCAGGCGATCGTCATCGCCGAACAGATCGGTTACCCGGTGATGATCAAGGCGTCCGCCGGCGGCGGCGGCAAAGGCATGCGCATTGCCTTCACCAAAGGCGAGGTGGCGGAAAACTTCGCACGCGCGCGCTCCGAGGCGAAATCGAGCTTTGGCGATGATCGCGTCTTCATCGAAAAGTACATCACCGATCCGCGCCACGTCGAAATCCAGGTGTTGGGCGACAAGCACGGCAACGTCATCTATCTCGGCGAGCGCGAGTGCTCGATCCAGCGCCGCAACCAGAAGGTCATCGAGGAATCGCCGAGCCCGCTGCTCGACGCCAAGACCCGCGCAAAAATGGGCGAGCAGGCGGTCGCGCTGGCGAAAGCCGTCGGCTACGACAGCGCCGGCACGGTGGAGTTCGTCGCCGGTCAGGACCGGAGCTTCTTTTTTCTGGAGATGAATACCCGGCTTCAGGTCGAGCATCCGGTGACCGAGCTGGTCACCGGCATCGATCTGGTCGAGCAGATGATCCGCGTTGCTGCGGGCGAGCCGCTTAAGCTCAAGCAGGGCGACATCAAGCTTGACGGCTGGGCGGTCGAGAGCCGCATCTATGCCGAGGATCCCTACCGCAACTTCGCACCCTCGATCGGCCGGCTGGTGCGCTACCGGCCGCCGGCCGAAGGCAAGCATGACGGCGTGACGCTGCGCAACGACACCGGCGTCTTCGAGGGCGGGGAAATCTCGCTCTATTACGATCCGATGATCGCCAAGCTGGTCACCCACGCCAAGACTCGCGATCAGGCAATCGATGCCCAGGCCGATGCGCTCGATGCGTTTACCATTGAAGGCATCCGTCACAACATTCCGTTTCTCGCCGCCATCATGCAGCGGCCGCGCTGGCGCTCCGGCAAGCTGAGCACGGCCTTCATTGCCGAGGAATTTCCCGGCGGCTTCGAGCGGCCGCGGCCGACCGGCGCGGTGGCGCGGACACTCGCCGGCGTCGCCGCCGCCATCGACCATGTGATGGGCGAGCGCAAACGCCGCATCTCCGGGCAATCGAACAGCGCGGTGACCCGCGAACGCCGGCGCGCCATTTGGCTCGGCGCGGACGAGATTCACGCCGATGTCGTGCGCGAAGGCGAAGCCATCACGGTGCTGTTCGAGGACGGCAATAGTCACGTCCTGACCTCGAAATGGATTCCCGGCATGCCGGTCTGGGTTGGCTCGCTCGATGGCACTGCCTTGGCGGCGCACGTGCGTATGATCCCCAACGGCTTCGAGCTTGCGCACCGCGGCGTTGAAGTGAAGGCCTTCGTCTATACCGAGCGCGAAGCCGCTTACGCGCGGCTGATGCCGGTGAAGACGCTGTCGGCCAGCGAAAAATCCGTGCGCTGCCCGATGCCCGGCCTGGTCGTTTCGCTCGCCGTCGCCGAAGGCCAGGAGGTCAAGGCCGGCGAGACCTTGGCCGTAATCGAGGCCATGAAGATGGAGAATATCCTGCGCGCCGAGCGCGATGGCACCATCAAGAACATCCGCGTCAAGCCGGGCGATAGCGTCGCCGTGGACGCGGTGATCATGGAATTCGCCTAAGCGTCATTCCGCGGCGCAGGCCGGTGCCGCTGGGGCTGACAACATGCAAGCACTGCGCTTTCTGTTCTCGCCGTCCGGGCGGTTGCCGCCGCAAGCGTTCGCGCTTGCCGTGGTTGTTGTCTATCTCGCCGGCGCGGCGTCGCACCTGCTTACGGCGCCGGAGGTGATTGCGCGCGGCGGGCTGTGGCCTTTCGTGGCGGCCCAGGCGCTGCTCGTCTGGATCTGGTTTGCGCTTCATGCCAAACGCCTGCGCGATGCCGGCCGCGCCGCCGGGCTGGCGGCTGGCGTCAGCCTTCTTTACGCACTCTCGGTCGTCCTGCTGATCATCATCACCGCTTCGTTCTACAACGCGCTGGCCGGCGAAGCCCCGGATGCGAATACGGCGAGTGCGCTTGGCTTGATCCTGTTGGTTTCGATCGTCGCCATTTTGCTCGGCTCGCCGCATTACGATCTTGCCTGGCTGATGGTGGCGATCTTGCTGCTGATCGCCTTCGTCCCCGTCATCGTGGCGATCGTCGTATCGCTATGGGCTGCGACGCGGCCACGCAGGCTGAGCGTGGCGCCTGGAGCGGTCCCGCCGTGATGCTGCATTTCGCCTATGGGTCGAACATGAGCCGCGCCGTCATGCGTGCGCACGCCCCGGGTGCGGTGCCGCTCGGTGCCGCGACGCTGGCGAACTACCGCTTCGTCATTACCGCCGACGGGTACGCCTCGGTCGAGCCGCGGCGCGTCGCGGCGGTCCACGGCGTGCTGTGGCGGCTGACGCCGCGCGACCGCGCGACGCTCGACGCCTGGGAGAACATGGCGGCCGGATTATATCGGGCCGAGATGCTGCCGGTGCAGCACGCCGGCCGCCGCCGCATGGCGCTGGTTTATATCGCCCGTCCGCGTGGTGTGGGCCGGCCGCGCTCGGGCTATATGGAGATTGTAATTGCGGCAGCGCGCGAGTGGGAGTTGCCGAACTCGTACGTCGCGTCCTTGAGCCACTGGTTGCGTCCACTTGGGGCCGGGCCGCGCAACCTCAGAGAATTCGCATGGATGTGATCCGCTGTGTCGTTGTCCGCGGCCGGGTGCACGGCGTCGGCTTTCGCGCCTGGACCGAACTGATGGCGCTCGAACGCGGTGTCGAAGGCTGGGTGCGCAATTGCCGCGACGGCTCGGTCGAGGCGCTGTTCGCCGGCTTGGAAGAGGTCGTCCTGACCATGATCGAGCTCTGCCGCGAGGGGCCGCCCGGCGCCCGCGTCGTGCAAATCGATCAGCGCGACGGCACCGATGAAGAACTGGCGCTGCGCCGTCGCGGCGAACTTTTCTCGATACTCGAAACCAGCTGAGCATCGGCCGTGGCGCCGAACTGCCGTTCGAACTCAGCGCGCAGGACGCTGTCGAGCTGCGCCAGCGAAACCCGGCGGTCGAGATCGGCGAGGCTGGTGACGCCGTGGCGCGGATCGGAAATCCCGCATGGGACGATGCCGGAGAAATGCGACAAGTCGGGCGCGACATTGATCGCGAAGCCGTGCAACGTCACCCAGTGCTGGATGCGGATGCCGATGGCCGCGATCTTATCCTCGGCGTCTTCGCCCTTCTCGGGGCGCCGCACCCACACGCCGATGCGGTCGTCGCGGCGCTCGCCGCGCACGCCGACGGCGGCCAGCGTGCGGATGATCCATTCCTCGATCGTGGCGACGAAGCGACGGACGTCCGGCGCCCGGCGCTTGAGATTGAGCATGACATAGCCGACGCGCTGGCCCGGACCGTGATAGGTGAACTGGCCGCCGCGGCCGGCGACGTGGACCGGAAAGCGCGCCTCGATCAGCTCTTGCGGCCGCGACGAGGTCCCGGCGGTATAAAGCGGCGGATGTTCGAGGAGCCAGACGAGTTCGCTTGCCTCGCCCCGCACAATTGCCGCCGCGCGCGCCGCCATGGTGGCGAGCGCGCTCGGGTAGTCGACCGGCGCGTCGCTCACAAGCCACTCGACCGGCGGCGAGCCGGCGGCGGGAAGAAGGCCAATCGTCAGATCCCTGCGCGTGTGAATGCCTTGCCGTATGCCTCGGGGGAGAGAATATTGCACGGAATCCCCATCGCAAACTACGTTCGGCGCGGGCCTTGTCGGGGCAAGGGCGAACTGTTACATCGCGCCGTCGCGCGCCGCTTCGTGGCGCGTTCACCCCACATGCGGTCGTGGCGGAATTGGTAGACGCACTAGCTTGAGGTGCTAGCGGGGCAACCCGTGGAGGTTCGAGTCCTCTCGACCGCACCAATTTGAAAATCAAATATAATTCAATGGCTTAGCGAGGGGTTGGTATCTAGTTTTGTAGCATCGTTGTGGCATACATTTTGTAGCGGAGATTGCTGTGGAAAAGCTCATTTCCATAATCTGTGGCTGAGGGCCGCTTCATTTACTGGCGACCGACTGCGCAATGTTGTGGCGTTTTCCGCCGACTGCGCGAAGTGCAGGGGCGGAATACGCCGCGCAGTGCGAGGCAGGCTTCATTCAGGTCGAGTCCAACGTGATGATCGCGCGCGGAATATGCAGAGCTTACTGCGCGTCGTCTTGAAAGCTTCAGCATCCCCAATCCGTCGATCACGAAGGCAGTCCCCCGACTTGGCTCACAGCGCCCGGATGGCTTGGCCGCCGCCACGATTCTTCGACCAATCCATTTTCGCACCTGTGGTGTCAGGTGATCCACGGCTCTCCACAGGCGATTGGTGGAGGGTGCAACAAGAAGAGGCTGCTGCATCGCGAGAAAGGGATGAGCGAGAGGCCGAAGAGCAGGAGGCAAAGGCGCTCGAAAATTATCACCGTCCGCGATGGTGGGAGAAGAACCGGTCGGTCACTTAGCCGTCCGAACCTCGCTTCTGTCTTGCAATGTCGCCGCTATATCTATTCTGCATTGCGCGCCCGTGGTATGAGGTTGCGTTCAGATTTCATGGCTGCCACCTCCCGAACGCCCCGCCCATGCGCGACGGAATGCTCCGATGGCATTATCCCACCAGGCCACGGCCCGCAGAGTTAAATTCAATCTTTTTATGCAAGCCGCGAGCATTACAGAGGACCATCCTGATTATGCTCATTCGGTGAGACTACACGAGACGCTTTCCCGATCCCCGGATTACAGGAAAAAGCTCAAAAGTAACAGAGATCGTGCAGTTGCCTTGTTTATGGCCTATCACCTGAATGGCCCCGGCCTGTGCGCCGATGCTTATCTGCGAAAATTATTGGAAGAATACAACAACAGACTATTCCACGGCTTTGGTGCTGAACAACCAACCTCTTTTAGCGTCATGCGCTCCTTTGTAGAGCCTGACGATCACGCGTTCGTCTTCAAATTACTCGATGAATATTTTTACCAGTGCGATCTATCCGATTATTTGGACTTCGTCTCTGGTAGCTCAAATACCCTTGAGAAAGTTCAACCCGATACATTCCAAGAGCTAAAGCTCTATGAGCTTAACTGCATTGGTACATTCTCCCAGATTGTATTGCCCGAATTTGGAGAATTCGTATTTTGCGGCGGAGCCATAGTCCGCGAAGAAACGGAACTGGCTATATTGGGAGTGTTCGGTCACAAGAGCACGAATTATGATCCCGAAAGCTTGAAGGATTTCGACGCCGATACAATTCTACCGTCAAAACGCGAATTGTTTCGTCGAACCGGAGTTGGCGAGATCGACTACGCGCCCGAACCGCTATTTGGTAACGCCGACTACTATCCCGTCCTGGCGCTGACGCGGATCGACCTGAATAAGATGGCCATTCAGGTACAACATCTTATGTGGGAGGCAAAAAGCGCTTTTCGTGTCGTGACGGATGACCCGTCGATTTATTATGACTCATCCGGAGAACCGCTCGCTGATCCGCGAATACCCGAGATCAAACGAACGCCGTGAAAGAACTTTCGAAATACAGTCACATATTCAATTTTATGTATCACCTGGTCTATTTCCCGCAATTTGTTCGTATGAAAGAAGACGAGTTTTATGTCGAACGACACCCAACACAAATTAAACTTCAATCTGATCCACGCCTAAAGAACATCAAACGAGCCGTGCAGCGTATTAAATCAACGCTTGAACCGCAGTATTGGCCGCCTTACCGGGACGTGCTTACTCTGCGACTTTGTGCCGCTAACCAAACGCCTCGTTCTCTTGACCTAATGGAGATGCGACGTGAAATCTCTGGATTTTGGAAGATGCTTCCGCTTGACAAGACAGGTACTGACAAGCACGGCAATCCGATTCAGGGTAAAACGTGGGTTACCAAAGAGCTAACTTGGGCCGAGGGTATATCGGCGGCGAAAGGGCCAGCATCATCGATTTGCATCACTCCCGAACCATTGGGCGCAGAGGTAGGATATATCTATATTATGCGATCTCCCGCGCACGAGCGTCACATATACAAAATTGGATTTACGAACAGAAATCCTGAAGAAAGGGCGAGCGATCTATCGGCTTCGAGCGGACAGCCCGATCATCTTATTGTGCTTCAAAGCTGGAAGGTCCTCGACGCACGGCGTGTTGAGCAGGCAATTCATCGCCAACTAGGGAAATTTCGACTAAGCGGAAGGCGCGAATTCTTCAAAGTAAAATTTGAGCGCGCAAGCATAGTACTCGACTCGCTATCGGAAAGCCAAGAAACGCAGGGGTTTGATGGGTAGTTTTGGCGACAGGAGTTGTCCGAGGAAAGCGATTATTTGATCAGGACGTGCGGCGACGAAGATTTTGCG
>JBEKWO010000153.1:0-6364 GCA_049512975.1 Xanthobacteraceae bacterium
CCGGCGTCTGCCTCAGCATGAAATGTCCGAACGCCGAGGCGATGGGCTTGGCCGGGTCGTCCTGCCACGCCTGCGCCTCGAAAGCGACGACGCGCCGACCCTGCTTGACGATCGACACGTTGGCGTAGCTGTCGAGGGCGCGGCCGGAGCGCAGGTAATTGATCGTCAGGCCGATCGGTTTGGGCGGCGACACGCCGAGTTCGCGCGTCACGCCCACGATCGCGGTCGTTTCGAGGAAGGCGCCGGTCACGCCGCCGTGGATGGCGGGCAGGATCGGGTTGCCGATGATTTTTGGCGAGAAAGGCATAACCAGCGTGCCATCCTCGCCGATGCGGATGCCGAGACAACGCGCGAAGGGGCTTCGGGCGAATGGGCTGGTCGGATCCTCCGGCGCTTCAAGCGTCGGCAGCGCGCGATCCTCCATCGGCCGGTCCTGAAGCATGTTGGTCCGGTTCGCGCCAATCACGAAGCAGGCCGTCGCGGTGGCGACGGGATCGTCCTCGGATTCCTGGTAGGCCGTCGAGCGTACGAAGGCGATAGAGCGGGTTACGCGGTAGCAAAACGAATGCGCCTTGATGTCGAGGCCAGGAGTTGCGGGCTTCTGGTAGTCGATGCGCAGGTCGAGCGTGGCGATCGCGCGCGTACCATCGAGCGCGAGCTGGACGGCCATGCCGCAGCTCTCGTCCAGCATGGCGGTTACGACGCCGCCGTGAAGAACACCCGTCTCGGTGTCGCCGACGAAGACAGGGCGGTACGGCAGGCTCGACCAGGCTTCGCCAGGGGCGAAGCGGTCGAACCGAAGTCCGCTGATGTAACCATAGATGGAGCGGCGGCCCTTGACGGCTTCTGCTAGTTCGTCAAACGGCAGCGGTGTGTTGAATATCGGTGTTTTGGGCATGCCGACGTTCTAGACCATATTGCGAAGTGAGCAAAAGATAGCGCAGCGCGACGAGGCGCGGCGTCTGGCGGCGAACTTCGCCAAGCTGCCGGGGTTGCTGGCACAGCGCCCGAGACACTAACGGGGTGCAGCGCGAGCGGCGGGTTGGCCTGATGGTGCCGCGTTCACCGTGGGTTCATTTGAACCACGATAATTCAGACTAACTGTCTGCTACCAGGAGAAATTCCATGAAGAAGTTTGCTATTGCCTTGGCAGCCTTCGTTTCGCTTGGCCTCGCCGTTCCTGCCTTTGCGGAGGAAAAGAAGGAGATGCCAGCCGAGAAGATGGGCGTCCATCACCACCATCACCACCATCATCATCACCACCACATGATGAAACCAGAACCGAAACAATAGCGGCCATTAGCCGAACCGCAGGGCTGGTTTCGATGGCGCGGGGCGAGCATCGCAGCCTGCCCCGCGCCGCTTCCCGCCGCCTTGGACGCTCGACGAGCGCAACGACGCCTGCTTCATCGTCCGCGACAACACCGGGCAAGCGGTCGCGTATGTGTATTTCGAGGACGAGCCTGGTCGATGCTCAGCAGATGTCCGCTTTGAGGCAACTGCGGTCATAGGTTGCGTTTCGAGCGAGACGGCTCGGTCGCGAATGACCCAAAGCGGGCCTCGCTGTGGTGCTGCGTCAAGCGGCTGGACGCTTACTCGATCACCTTGTCGGCGCGCGAGAGCAGCGTGAGCGGGATGCTGAGCCGAGCGCTTGAGCGGTCTTAAGATTGATGATCAGATCAATTTGGACCCGGTGGACATGGGAACCGATAATGAAATCCGTGTATCGCTACCGCCAGGAACGACATTTCGCTAAGCCTCCGGCGGCGATATGGCCCTTCGTCTCCGACTCCGCCCGCATCGTGGAGTTGTCTGGCATGGCGCCCTACCGTTTCGAGGAACGGGTCGACGTGCAGGGTCGAGTCCGCCGGTTCGCCCATGGCAAGGCCGGTCCCTTTCCGGTGAGCTGGGAGGAAGATTTTGGCGAATGGCAGGAGAATCGCCGCTTTTTCCAAGTTCGAGAGTACCGGAACGGTCCGATGCGGCGCTGGGAGTGGGGCTGCGAGCTACTTGCCGAAGGTGAGGGCTGTCGGTTGGTCATAACCGCCATGGCCGAGACCCCCGGCCTCCTGGGTTTCGTGGCGAGGCATGCGGGTATCATGGACGGCGAGTTCGGCAAGGTCACGGCGGCGATCGAGCGGCTCGTTCGCGAGAGCGACGGTCCCGCACATGTCCCGGGCTCAAGTGTAGAGGACTTGGTAGAGCCTGCGGCCCGCCACCGGCTTGACGCGCTTGCAGCGGAATTAGCACGCGATCCTGCCTCGCATGGTCTAGCGCCGAACCTCATCGATCTTCTGCGGCATGCCCCGATTGTCGCGCTCCGCAGCATTCGCCCGATGGCGCTCGCGACGCTATGGTCCGTCCCGCCTGACCATGCCATCGCGCTGTTCTTGGCGGCGGCGCGGAACGGCATCATGGCGATGGGCTGGGATCTGTTATGCCCGCGCTGCCGCGGCGCGAAGTCCCGTGTGAGCCGACTCAACGAGCTGCCGAAAGGGGCGCATTGCTCCTCCTGCAACATCGATTACGAACGCAACTTCAGCCGCAACGTCGAATTGACCTTCCATCCGGAGCCTTGGATTCGTCCGCTCCCGGACGGGGAGCTGTGCGTGCTTGGCCAAGGCACTGCGCGGCACGTCAAATTTCAGACCGAGGTCGCGGCACGGTCAGCCAAGAGCTTCGACTTATCCTTGGCTCCGGGCCCATACCGTTTTCGGACCGTCGAGGCGGGCGCCGAAGCCGACGGCGAAATCGGCGCCGACGGCATCATCCCGACGCTTGTGGCGCGCGGCTCCGACATTCTGCTTGAAGGGGCGAGCGGCAGGGATGAGCTCGCGGTCCGCAACGAGAGCGACCGGCCGCTCGTGTTCGTCATCGAGGATCGCAATTGGGCCCAAGACGCGCTGACCGGCGAGCGCGTGATTGCCATGCCCGCCTTCCGTCGGCTCTGTCCGGAGCAGTTGCTTCGTCCCGGCGACAACGCCGAGATCGGCTGGATCGCCATCATGTTCACGGATCTGCAAGGCTCGACGAAGCTCTACGATGCGCTGGGCGACGCCACCGCCTATAACCTCGTGCGCGACCATTTCGCTTTCCTGTCAGACCTGGTGCAGCGCAATCATGGATTCGTCGTCAAGACCGTGGGCGACGCGGTGATGGCCGCCTTCTCCCGCCCCGATGACGCAGTTCGTGCAGCTCTCGCGATCCAGGACGATGTAGCAAGCTTCAATTCCGCCCGTCGCGGAGGCAAGAGTGCGACGCCCATCGTGCTGAAGCTCGGTCTTCATGCCGGATCGTGCATCGCGGTGACCACGGGCGAGGTGCTCGATTATTTCGGCTCGGCGGTGAACACGGCGTCGCGGCTCGAGCATCAATGTCGCGGTGGCGAGGTGATCATTTCCGATGCGGTGTTGGCTGATCCCGAAGCGCGCGAAGCATTGGCCGGGCGAAGCGTGGCGGAAGATAGCGCCACACTCCGCGGCCTGAACGAGTCGGTGCGTTTTGTGCGTGTCGGCGCGGGCAAGAACGACAAATCTCGATGAAGCGCCGCCCTTGATCAAAACACATGATTGAATTTCGAAGAGATCGCCGCGACGCGGTCTTTTCATTTGCATGTTGCAGTGCATGAGTCTCCTCATGGCCCATCTCTGCCGCGCCGACCGCGTTCGTGTCCGTTGTCGCGAGCATGTCTGCCGCGCTTGGTCCATGGCTGGTGCGGCAGTTGATGACCCGAGAGCGACATGGCCTCTAACCAGTCTGCCGCGCCAGCCGTCAGCAGAACCGCACCTTATTCGCGTACCGGGTGTAGAATATTACACATAACGAGCGTAGTGTTTATTGGACCAAGTAGACTTGGCCCTTATGACAACGACGGGGAGGTGTATCATGAAGCGTTCACTCATGACGATCGCGTGCATCGCGGCCCTGGCAGGATCGGCGCATGCAGCAGACTTCAAATTCGATGTGGTGTCCTGTTATTCCGGTCCGGCACATCTCATTCAGCATGCCGATGGGATGATAGCCGGATCCTACGAGGGTACAGGAATGCTGCGGGGCACCGAAGGAACCCCACTGCATATGCTTTCAGGCCGGTGCGTAGGGGCATTCGCCCTGATCAATGGCGATTATAACGAAAATGGCAGTTGCGAGTTTTGGAACGCAACTGGCGATAAGATCTTCGGCGTCTATGCTCGTAAGGGCGATCCAGCCAAGGCAGAAGGTACGTGGCATGTTGTGAACGGCACAGGCAAGTTTGCGGGAATGACGGAGGACTCTAAATGGATACCGGTCACCAATTTTCCACCGGTGCCTAACACCATCTCGACCTGCAATCATGAATGGGGCACATACAGCATGAAGTGAGCCCAAGTCGCTTAGCGGAGAGGCCGCCTCAGTTGGCGGCCTCTTTGCTTTTTTGCATTGCCATCTCCCCAACTTGCAGAGGGCATGCCTACCCGGTTTGGTCATTTGCTGCGGTGCATGAGTCCGTTGTTGGCCCTTAGCGCCGGATCACGTTTTGATGGCAAACGGCCGTTATCGGAGGCGAAGCGGACATGGACGAGCGTGGGCCTTGACCATCTCAGTCGAGAATGACCCAAACCGGGCCTCGGAGCACTCGACGTAGCGGTCGCGGCTCGGTGCGATGCACCCGCGTCTACTTAAGGAACGCTGTTCTCGACCGTCTCCTCGCGCAAGCCAGCGAGCCTGAGCGCCGTGACCATCCGCTGTCTGAAATCCGCGTCAAAACAAAGCATCTTGTAGACGCGATCGGCCTCATGCACGCTCATCTGCGGGTTGAGTTTCAGCAACTTGGGAATTTCAGCGCGCGCGTCGTCAATTTTGCCCAGGTAGGGCAGCGTGTAGACGAGATGGAGATGATCTAGCCAGCTCGTCTCGGTGTAAGCCCGCCGGAAATTATCAAGCGCTTCCGAATATTCCCCTTTCCGATAATGGTCCTTTGCAATGCCCCACCACCACCAGCGCGGCGCCGCCGTGCCTGCTAACGCGAGACCTTTTTCGACGAGTTGACGCCCATAGTCCCATTCTCCGACGTAGGCTAAGTCATTGCCCATTACCCCAAGCGCGCCTGCATCATTAGGATTAATGGCCAAGACGCGGTCGGCTTCAACGCGCATCCTCTCCGGCTGACAGGTGAGGTAATAGGCGTAGAAAAGTGATAAATGAGCCAACGCGCCTTCCGGCGCGAGCTGTACCGCTCGATTTGCTGTCTCGACAACGCGAGGGATAAGATTGGCACGCTTGTCAATGTCGTCGGCATCGGGTGATGCGAGGCCAGTACCCCAAAAGCGCTGAATGGCCAGGATCGTGGCAAGCGCGGCCCAGGCATCCGCATATGTGGGATCGCGCTTTACCGTAGCTTCCAGGCATGCACGTGCCCGCAGCATCGGTTCTACGACGTTCGCTGTTGCAACGGCGCGGTAGGCATGGGCAACACATTCGTAGGACGTAAGGTCGGCGACCGGCTCATTGCGCGTTCGCTCAACCTCAGCCTTTGCGATCGCACCACTCCTCAGACCGCCTACCGCTGCTCCGATCCGTTGCGCGATGTCATCCCTAATGGAAAGAAGGCTAGCTGATGTGGTCGGCCGCTCGTAGGTTTGCGCCCACACGTGAGTACCGCTGCGGGCATCGACGAGTTGGGCCGTGACGCTAAGCTGGTCAGCGACCTGTTGGACACTTCCTTCGATAACATATTGTACTTTGAGCTGACGACCGAGTTCCTCAATGTCGACGGCCTTCTTTTTGTAGGTGAAAGTGGTGTTGCGAGCCAGCACGCGCAGATCATCATAGTGGCTGACGACCGTGATGATTTCTTCGCTAACTCCGTCCGAAAAGAAATCCTGTTTTGGATCGCCGGAAAGGTTGTCGAAGGGGAGAACGGCAAGCGCAGGCCCCCTCGACTGGGTCTGAACATTGACAGGTAGCCCTTTGCTCTCCACGCCGGGAGCGCCAGTTCGATCCATCCTCTCCCAGACGAGAATTCCGGCCGCGACGAGCACAACTAGCAGAACGCCCGCCCAGCGCACCGATTTCACCTGCATCCATGCGGACGGAGCGGCGCGCCCTGGCGATTTCGCTGACGCCTGTTTGCTAACTTCGAGCGAATAAACCCGGACCGGCTCGGCAATGTTCTTGAGTTGGGTGGCGCCCAGATCGCGGACGGCAAGATCAAGTCGCGACTTCACTTGCCGATAGGCATCTTCGGAAAGACAGATGGCGCCCGGCTTGGCGATCCCTTCCAATCGCGCCGCGATATTAACGCCGTCGCCCATCAGGTCGCCGTCGCTCTCCTCGACCACATCGCCGAGATGAACGCCGATTCGAAATTCAATGCGGCGCTCGG
>JBEKWO010000154.1:0-6130 GCA_049512975.1 Xanthobacteraceae bacterium
TGACCAGGCGGTCAGCGACCGCTGCGTTGCCCTCGTCCAGCAGCCAGACACGATCCGCGACAACACGCTCTTCCACTGGTGGCCATGTCAGCGAGCAAAGAAGTGATCAGCCGGAGTTGGTATCAGTTGAACAGGATGGCGTAACAGCTTTATTGGTTAGCGAACCAGAACGCGAAATTTTAAAAACAGCGCTTGAAAACGCGAAGATCAAGTCGCGCGACGCGGCAGATTTGGCTGTAATCGAAGCGGCAGTCAAATTATTGACGCGCACAACGATGTCGCGGCTATGACAAACGCGGCAAGACAGCCGCGTGCGTAAGCGTCGCCTAGTGAGAGCCTTCCTCGGAAAGGTTGTCGCATGCCTGGTCCTGATACTCTGCAGCAACTACGGCGAGAGCTCTCGGCGAACGGCGAGAATGCCGCCGTCGTCGCTTTTACCGGCGAAGCCGAAGAAACCTAGTCTTTCGCCAAGCTTGGCGACGTTTCCACACGCCTCGCCGGTGGCCTCGCGCGGCGATGGATCTCCCGTGGCGATAGCGTCGCTCTCATCGCCCCCAACAGCCCCCAGTGGATCGTCGCGTTCTGGGCGATTATCGGGGCAGGTGCGGTGGCAGTGCCCCTCGATGCACAAAGTGATGATCACGACCTGAAGCGGATGATCGAGATTAGCGCGTGTCATCTTGCGTTCAGCACGGCAGCAGATGCGAAACGCCTCCAAGTGATAGCGCCGTCGTGCGACCTTTTCCGCTCGCTTTTCCCAGGCCGCGAAGGCGTCGGCGAAGGCGCGATTGCCTAGTGTGCCTTTTCCATCACCAGGCGAGCGCCGCGCCCTGCAAATGGCTGCCGTCAAGGCGGACCTATCTCACGACGCGAATCTGCGTCGGATGACAGTTTCGGAAAGGACAACAACCAGCCGGCGAAGGTCTCTGCTACTCGTAGACGATCTCGTCAGCCGCGTGCGCCTCAGCGGCACCGGCGACATAGTCGCGGCCGAAACGCGCGGCCCGGGCCTGCGCCGCCTCCTGATACCACTCGTGGGCGATGATCATCGCCATGACCTCGTTGGTGCCGGTCCAGATTGAGGCGAGGCGTAGGTCGCGGTATATGCGCTCCAGCGGCAGAACATTGGTATAGCCGATGCCGCCCACCACCTGCATCGCGTTATGCACGACCTTTTGGCAGGATTCGGTGACGAACTTCTTGGTCTCCGAGATCAGGCGCCTGATTTGGTCCGTCTCCACACCGTCGTCGACCGCCCTCGAGGTCATGTAGACCATGGATCGGCTGGCGTCGAGCAACGTCGCGCCTTCTGCGACCTGGAAGCTCACGCCCTGGAAGCGATTGATCACCTGGCCGAAGGCCTTGCGCCGTGACGAATACTGTGTGGCGATGTCGAGCGCGGCGCGGGCCGGACCGAGGGTCATGGCGGCGGTGCCCAGCCGCTCGGGGATCATCATGGTGTTGAACACCGCATACGCGCCGTTGACCTCGCCGACTACGTTCTCCTTCGGCACCTTGACGTCGCGGAACACCAAGCGGCCGGTGCCACCACCGCGGCAGCCCATGAGGCCATAGAGGTACTTGGTTTCAACCCCGGGGCTGCGATCGACGATGAAGCAGGTAATGGTCTGGCGCGGTGGAGTATCGGGACGGGGATCGGTCCGCGCATAGACCAAGAAATAATCGGCGCCCTCGGCGCCGACGATGAAGCGCTTTTGGCCGTTGAGCAAAAAATGGTCGCCGCAATCCTCGGCCCGGGTCGTGGCGCCGAAGAAGTCGGAACCGCCGCGCGGCTCGGTGAGGCACTCGGCCGCGAAGAGTTCGCCATTGAGCAGCGGCGCGACATAGCGTTCCTTCTGGACATCGGTGCCGTGGCTCAGGATGGCGTCGCACACAAGGTCGGCGCCAACGCCAAAGACGCAGGCGAGTTCGTAGCTCAGGCTGCCGATTTCCTCCGACACCGCGCTCGCCGCCACCCAATCGAGCCCCCGCCCGCCCCAGCGCACCGGGTGGCGTACCCCCAGCAGCCGGCGGTGCGCTGCCTCGCGCAGCCACTCCTTCGGAAAGTGAACTCGCTCTGCATCCATATCTAGAATGAGTTCGCGTGGCGTGGTCTTGACGAACTCGCGTGCTTCGTCGCGGACGCGTCGGTGTTCGTCGGTCAACAGATGGTCGAACATGGCATTCCTTTCCTCGTGCAGTGATTCATTCGGAAGGTGAAGGCAAGCGGGCGAGTGATGACAATACGTGCTACTGACCGGCTTTAGCTAACAATGATTGGCCGAAAATGACCTCGTATGGTCAAGAAATTGGAACGCGGAAGTTATTCGCTTGCGATAGTAATAATAAGTGTTTTCGGGATCTTGCCGCTCGGCATTGCGCTCTTGCGGACGTAGAGCGCACCGACCTGCGGCGCGAACGCTGACGCCCCATCCTCGCCGACCTCTGGTAACGGACAGCGCCCTTGGTTTCCTTCTCAAACGCAAACTTGAGCTTGGTATTCATGATAGCCTCCTAATGGGCAGTTGGTTACCTTGGTCAAGTTACGACGGGCGCGCTGGAATTAGGAGCTTAACGCAATTGCACGTCGCATTGATCGACTTGAGCAATCCGAGAACCCGGGCGATGGACTGGTTTGAAAGACTTACTGGATTTCGCGAGCTACGACGACACCCGCGCCAAACTCAAGCTCGATGACGGCCGACTGCAATCCCTAATCAACGGGGGAGAGTTATGGCATCGGAGAGCTCGAACTGGTACCGCTGCAAGGCTTGCGCGAGAGGCTGAAATCCGCGGGCGGCCAATGGATAACGCGTGAAACGGACGAAGGGCACGCATCAAGCCGTAAGCATTTCAACGTACTCGAAAGACGAGCTTGCCTCTAAGATTTTGAGGATGAGATGGCAGAAAGCATAAGCCCGCTCGCGGGAAAGCCAATTACGGCGGCCATGCTCGTCAATGTGCCGCGACTTGTGACCTCTTATTTCGCGCAAGCGCCCGACCCTTCGATCGTGTCGCAGCGCGTATCTTTCGGTACTTCGGGACACCGCGGGTCGGCATTCACGTGCAGTTTCAACGAGGGGCATATTCTGGCAATCAGCCAGGCCGTTTGCCTCTATCGAAAAAAGGCTGAAATAAACGGTCCGCTTTTCCTTGGCATGGACACGCACGCGCTGTCAGAGTCTGCCTTCGTTAGTACGCTCGAAGTGCTGGCCGCCAACGGCGTTGAGACGATGATCGACAGGCATGGCGGGTACACGCCGACGCCGGTAATCTCTCACGCAATTCTGACCAGTAATCGAAACCGCAAGACCGGACTCGCGGACGGCATTGTCATCAGCCCGTCGCACAATCCGCCGAACGAAGGAGGTTTCAAATATAATCCCACCAACGGCGGACCGGCGGATGTCGATATAACGGGATGGATCGAAAGAACGGCGAACAATATCCTTGAAAAGAATCTTGTCGATGTCCGGCGGATCCCGTATGAACGCGCGCGCAAGTCCCCTTGCGTTCACGCGCATGACTACATCTCGCTTTATGTCAACGATCTCGAAAATGTCGTTGATATAGATGCCATCCGCTCGGCCAATGTGAAGATCGGAATCGATCCTTTGGGTGGAGCGGCGGTTCATTATTGGGAACCGATCATCGAGCGCTACAAGATCGCGGCAAGCGTCGTTAACGACGCCGTCGATCCGACATTCCGCTTCATGACCGCCGATTGGGACGGAAAGATTCGGATGGATTGCTCCTCACCCTACGCAATGGCGCGGCTGATCGCCGTCCGCGACAAATTCGATATCGCCTTCGCCAACGACACCGACGCGGATCGTCACGGCATCGTTTGTCCTTCGAAGGGGTTGATGAACCCGAACGAATATCTCGTCGCTGCGATTTCCTATTTATGCGTCAAACGGCCGGGGTGGCGCCGTGACAGCGGCATCGGCAAGACCGTCGTCTCCAGTGGGATGATCGATCGCGTTGCGGCAAATCTCGGCCGCAAGCTCGTTGAAGTGCCGGTGGGGTTCAAGTGGTTCAGCAATGGTCTCATCGACGGGTCGCTCGGCTTTGGTGGCGAGGAAAGCGCCGGTGCTTCGTTTCTCAAACGTGATGGGTCCGTCTGGACGACGGACAAGGATGGGCTCATTCTCGGCCTGCTTGCTGCGGAAATTGTCGCACGAACCGGTCATGATCCCGCCCAACACTATGACTCCGTCACGCGGGATCTTGGCAAATCCTTCTACCAGCGGATCGACGCTCCGGCCTCACCGGGGCAGAGAAAAAGCCTTGCAAATCTCGATCCTGACCGGATCGATGCGAAGGAACTTGCCGGCGAGCCGATAGAGGAAAAACTAACCCGTGCGCCAGGCAACAACCAGCCAATTGGCGGCGTCAAGATCATCGCGAAGAACGGATGGTTCGCTGCGCGGCCATCCGGCACAGAAGACATTTACAAAATCTATGCCGAGAGCTTCCGTAACGAAGATCATTTGCACGAGATTCAAAAAGACGCTCGGGAAACCATCGGACGCCTTCTTGACGGACAATGAATTTACCGAGCGATTGGAACTGGTGCTGGCTTGTGCAATCCCTCTGGTTGCTCTTGATCACTTACTAATACTCATTCTCGGATGCGGGGAGCCAAGCGTCCACTTTTATTACCTCTGCGCCCTCAGTCGATTCCCTGTTAGGCATAATTTAAGGCGACCTCGAAGACAACGATATGAGTGACCAGGGAGGAGTGCTGTCCTAAACTGTGCCCGTTCGCTGAGATCAACAAGCCAAATCGCAACGGCGTCGTCGGTTCACTCGGATCGAGTAGCGTCTCCTGCAACGATTTGCTGTCATAGTCCCTCCAGCATGGAGCATTTGCAATGCCGCTGCAGCGAGGCGAGGTCCGAAGTTACGACTTCAATCGGATGGTTCTGGAGTTCACGATGCTCAATCAGGGCAAGGTAATTCTGTGCGCGATCAGCACCGCGGCGATGGACGATCTTGAAGGTAGGCATGACGTGAAGGCAGATCATCGCGTAGATCAGTTTATCCGGCTGCGCGAAGTAATTGAGGAGCGAGCGTCGCGTAAGTTCTTCGAAGAGCAGGCCCAGGCTGATCGACCCGTGGTGTTGCGATCCATCGATTTTTCTAGATAGTTGTTAATTAAGAGCGGATTCCGATCATGTGTAAGCGTAGCATAGCCTACATGTCGGAGGTAATTGGCGCATTCTTGCGGGCTGAATGCGGCCATGAGGGCACCGATCCTGCGCGAGAGACGCGGAATGGTTCGCTCGGCTGCTTTTCGTAGATGCGCCTTGAGTTTGCTGAAAGCCCGCTCGATCGGATTGAGGTCCTGATCTAAATCAATGCGCCCCGGCGGCGGACCGGCTTGTATGCGACCGCTTCAACCGGGAGGGCGCCATGTCCGTATCTGCCGCGCCGGTCCGTTGGTTCGCCACGCTCGGCATCGCCGATATCCCCGAGGTCGGCGGTAAAAATGCGTCGCTCGGCGAGATGGCCAGCCACCTCGGCGCCGTCGGCGTCCAGGTCCCGAACGGTTTTGCGCTCACCGCCTCGCTCTACCGCGAAGCGCTAACCGCCGCCGGTGCCTGGCCTAGGCTGCATGCTTTGCTCGACACGCTCGATGTCACCGATGTGACCGCGCTCGCCCGCACGGCAGACGCGGCGCGCACGATTGTCTATGACGCAACTCGCAGCTCGTCGCTGCGCGGGCTGATCGCCGAGGCCTACGCGAAGCTCGAAGCCGAATGCGGCGCTGGGGTGGCGGTCGCGGTGCGAAGCTCGGCCACCGCTGAGGACCTGCCCACTGCGAGCTTCGCCGGCCAGCATGACAGCTACCTGAACATCAGCGGTCTCGACGATGTGGTCGAGGCATGCCGGCGCTGTTTCGCCTCGTTGTTCACCGACCGTGCCGTCGTCTATCGCGTCAATAACGGTTTCGATCATTTCAAGGTTGCGCTGTCGGTGGGCGTGATGAAGATGGTCCGCTCCGACCGCGCGGCGAGCGGAGTGATCTTTACCCTCGACACCGAGTCCGGCTTCCGCGACGTGGTGTTCATCACCGGCTCGTACGGTCTCGGCGAGAACGTGGTGCAGGGCAAGGTCGATCCGG
>JBEKWO010000155.1:0-6081 GCA_049512975.1 Xanthobacteraceae bacterium
GCGACCGAGAAGATGGTGAGGAAGAGAGTGACGACCCCCGCGGTGCCGCCGATATCGAAGGTCACCAGCGGCGGCAGCAGCGACAGCACCAGCGCGCCGACCAGCCAGAACCAGCTCGCCACCAGCGCACCCCACCACAGCCGCGGCTCGCCGCGTATGTATTTGACGAGGGTCCCGGTGGAGACGAAGATGTTGCGGTTGATCGTCAGGTGCGGCGCGCCTTCACCGGTCGGCGGGATGAACCGGCTCGCCACCCAGCAGGCGAGCGCCGACACCATCATCAGCCAAGCGAAATGGATGGGATCGCCGCCGTTCTTCGCCGCCAGCCCGGCGACGATGGTGCCGAGCAGAATGGCCAGGAAGGTGCCGCCCTCGACCAGCGCATTGCCGGACGGCAGTTCGGCGCGGGCGAGATGGTCGGGCAGGATACCGTACTTGATCGGGCCGAACAACGAAGCGATCACGCCGAACAAAAACACCGCAATAAAAAGCAGGACGAGCGAATGGAAGGCGAAACCCGCGACGGCGAGCGCGGCAACACCGATCTCGGCGAACTTCAGGCGCTGCGCCACGAGCGCCTTGTCGTAGCGGTCGGCGAGTTCGCCGCCGAGTCCCGAGAGAAAGAAGAACGGCGCGATCAACGTCGCGCCGGCAAGCGTGATCAATGCTTCCGAGTCCGCGCCCGCGATCTGGAACAGAATGACAAAGACGAGCGCCGTCTTGAGGAAGTTGTCGCCAAAGGCCGAGAAGAATTGGCACCAGAACAGAGGCGCGAAACGTCGCGTCGTCATCAGGGACGTGGACATGGCTCTCCCGCCGTCAGTTTTCGGTCAGCATTTGCTCCCGACGCAGTGTAGCGGGCCGCGCGCGGCTTGGCGACGCGGGAATCGAGAGGTCAGGAACGTCATGAAGCCTGCGCGGCTGCTGGCCGCCATAAAATTCTATAGCAGGGACAAAGGGGTAGCCGGACCTATAACGCAGCACCTAGCGTTTGCGGTCCGGCGCGCGGGCGGCCAGCAGGCGCCGAATCCGGTCGTGCACGACCTGCGGCTCATATGGTTTCGGCACCGTGCCGCTCGACTCACACATCAGGCGGCGGCAGCAGCGACGGGACAAGAGAGCCCGCAGCCATGAACGCCTTGCTCGGAGGGCCAGTTATTTCACACTGCCGGAACGCCGGCGACGCGAGGAGGGCGTTAACGCGCAGACAGCCGCTAAAATATCATGAGCCGGTTACCGCGATAATCACTTCCTTCATCTTCGCCCTGGCGAAGTTGCCAATCGTCTCCAGATCGAGGTGCGGAATATTGGGAAACTCGTTCGGCACGACGACGGCGTCGACGATCGCCGGGCCGTCGACAGCGAAGGCCTCGCTGATGGCGGCCTTCAGTTCGCCGGGCTGGCTGGCCTTAAAACCGTGGCCGCCGCAGGCCCGTGCCAGCGCCACAAAATCCGGATTGGGAAATTCGATCGCCTTGCGGAACGGCGGCAGGCCCAAATGCTCGGCTTCCAGCGTGATCAGTCCGAATGCCGAATTGTTGTAGACGACGACCTTCACCGGCAGCTTGTGCTGCACGGCGGTGAGAAATTCGCACATCAGCATGTTGAAGCCGCCGTCGCCGCACAGCGCAATGACTTGGCGCGACCGATCAAGCGCCTGAATGCCGTTGGCTTGGCCGAGCGCCGTTCCGACGGCGGCGTTGTTGAAGGAGCCGAGGATGCGTTGCGATCCGTGCTGCCTGATCCAGTTTGCCGACCATAGCGTGTTGAGGCCGGTGTCGAGCACGAAAACGGCGTCCTCGCTGGCGCTGTCGCTGACCGCACGCGCCACCGCCTGCGGATGGATGCGATCCTTGCTGCGCGCCGGATCGGCTTGCCGGTCCAGCATCTCATCCCACTTCCGCCGCTCCTTGGTCACTTGATCCAGGAACCCGGTGTCGGTTTTGACCGCAACCCGATCGAGCAGCAGTTTCAGGCTCGGGCGGACCGCGCCGACGACCCCGAGCGCAGTCGGCGTTCGCCGGCCCAGCACCGCGGGCCGCACGTCGAGCTGGATGACATCGGCTTTTTTCGGCAGGAATTCGGAGAACGGATAGTCGGTGCCGAGCATCAGCAACAGGTCGCAACGCATCATCGCGCTGTAGACCGGCTTGGTGCCGACGATGCCGATGCCGCCCATCCAACGCGGATCGTCGTAGGGCATGACGTCCTTGCCCTTGAGCGAATGGATCAGCGGCGCTTTGATTCGATCAGACAGCGCGCGAAGCTCGTCCGCCGCCCCGATGCAGCCGGCGCCGCACATGATTAACACCTTTTGCGCCGCCTCGATCCGGCGGGCGATGGCGTCGATCTGGGCCTCGGTCGCGGCGAGTTCGGGCGGCGGCTTCAAAGTCGCGATGCTGCCGAGGTCGCCGTCGGCCTTGGCGCCGATGACATCGATCGGAAGCGTCAGATGGGCGACCCCGCGTCCTGCATAAGCGGCGGCGATGGCCTGGTGGAAAACCGCGGGCGCCTGCGCCGGCGAAGAGACGGTCTGCGTATAGAGCGAGACGTCGCGAAACAAGAGGTCGGGGTCGGTCGCCTGCACGTGATCGATGCCTTGCAGCTTGCGCGCCATGTCGCCGGACAACGCCAGGACCGGCGCATGATCGCAGCTCGCCTCGTAGAGGCCGGCGACCAGGTGAGTGCTCCCCGGCCCCGTCGTGCCGGCGCAGACGCCGAGCCGGCCGGTCAGCTTGGCTTGGCCGGCGGCGGCGAGCGCCGCGCCTTCCTCGTGGCGAACGCCGACCCATTCAATGCCGCTGCGGCGGATGGCGTCACCGACGGGATTGAGTGAATCGCCGATCAGGCCAAAGACCTGCTTGACCCCGATCTGCTCGAGCGCCCCGATCAGGACATCCGCGACCGTTTGCGCCATATACGCCTCCTTTGCCGCGATCATCCGCTCAGCGCCGGTCTCGCGGGACCGCAACCCAGACTTGGTGGGTGATAAGGTGGTGTGCCGGGATAAAGCCTTGTGCAAGTTTCGTGCAGCGTTTTCTCGCGATGTTACCTTGCCCGGCCGAAACGGCGCGGGCCGCTGTCGGTGACGCCGAGATAGGTCTCGAGCGCGGCGCGGTCGTTCAACAGCGTCGCACTGTCGGCAGCATGAACCACGGCGCCGCGCTCAAGAATGACGGCGCGGTCGGTGACACCGAGAATTTTCTTGGCGTTCTGCTCGACCAGAATAGCCGACATGCCCTCGTCCCGGATCACCCGTCGCAGCGCGCCGAGCAATTCTTCGGCCAGGATCGGCGCCAGACCTTCGAGCGGCTCGTCGAGCAGCAGGACGCGCGGATTGAGCACCAGCGCCCGGCCGACCGCGAGCATCTGCTGCTCGCCGCCGGAAAGCTGGTTGCCGAGGTTTCGGCGGCGCTCGCTCAGCCGCGGAAACAGCGCATAGACCGTGTTCGTGGTCCAGCGGCCCGGCTGCGCGACCGCGGTCAGATTTTCTTGGACGGTGAGCGACCTGAAGATATTGCGTTCCTGCGGCACCCAGCCGATGCCGACGTGGGCGCGCTGATCGGGACGCAGCCTGGTGATATCGAGACCGGCGAGCGCGATCGTGCCGGAGAAACGGCGGGTGACACCCATGATCGTATTGATCAGCGTGGTCTTACCCATACCGTTGCGGCCGAGCAGCGCCAGCGCCTGGCCTTCGGCGAGCGACAGCGAGATGCTCGACAGCACCACGGCCTCGCCGTAGCCGGCCGAGAGCTGTTCGACGCTCAAGAGCTCACGCATCGAGGTCCTCGCCGAGATAGACCGCCTTGACCCGGGGATCGCGGGCAACATCCTCGGGCGCGCCCTCCACCAGCAATCCGCCGTTGACCAGGACGGAGATGCGGTCCGCGAAGGAGAACACCAGATCCATGTCGTGCTCGATCAAGAGCACGGTGACGTCTTCGGGCAGCGCGGCGATGGTGGCCAGAAGCTCGTGGCGTTCAGCGTCGGGCACGCCGGCCGCCGGCTCGTCGAGCAAGAGCACGTGCGGCCGGCAGGCGAAGGCGAGCGCGATTTCAAGCAGCCGCTGCTTGCCGTAGGGCAGGATCGCGGTGCGCTCGTGCATGACGTCGGTCAGACGAAAACGCTCGCCGATCTCGACGATCTCCTCGGTCACCGTGGGTCTGCTGCCGACCAGCCGCCACCAGTCGCTGCCCAAACCAAGGCGTTCGGAGACTGCAAGCCCGATAGTCTCGAGCGGCGTGAGGTCCGAGAACAGTTGGTTGATCTGAAAGGTGCGCGCCATGCCGAGCCGGACGCGCTGGTAGGGCGCCAGCGCCGTAATGTCACGCCCGTCGAGCATGATGCTGCCCGCGGTCGGCCTGAGCACACCGGTGAGCAGGTTGATCACGGTGGTCTTGCCGGCGCCGTTCGGTCCGATCAAGGCGTGCCGCGCCCCCTTCTCGATCGCCAATGAGACGCCATGCGCCGCCGTCACGCCGCCGAAACGCTTTTCCAAGCCGATGGTCTCGAGGATCGGCATGGCGCTAGCTGCCGAGCGCCGCCGGGCGCGCCACCAGACGGCCGCCGAGCCGAACGATCGCGGCGCGCACCGCCGTAATCCATCCGTCCACCCGCTCGCGGCCGACCAGAACGATCGCCACCAGCACCAGACCGATCCAGAACTGCCAATATTGCGGCGTCAGGCTGGCGATCCAGTCTTGCAAGAACTTGTAGATCACCGCGCCGATCAGGCCGCCATAGAGATAGCCGGTGCCGCCAATGATGAGGACGAGGAGGAGATCGGCCGAGCGCTCCAGCGAGAACACGTCGAGCGAGCAGAACGCTGTCGTTTGCGTGAGCAGGGCCCCGGCGACTCCGGCAAAGCCTGCGGAGACCGTGTAGATCGCGACCAGCCGGCGGTTGACTGGAATGCCGATCGCGGACGCGCGCAGCGGATTGCCCTTCAGCGAGCGCAGCGAAAGGCCGAACGGCGAATACACAATGCGCCGCGCGATGAGAAAGCAGACGAACAGCACAATGAGGCAGTAGATATAGCCGGTGTGGCCGAACATATCGAAGCGGAACACGCCGAATATCGGCGCCATGGTGATGCCCTGCAGGCCGTCGGCGCCGCCGGTAATATTGGAATAGCGGTTGGCGAGCTCGCCGAGCATGAGCGCAACGCCCAGCGTGACCATGAGCCGGGTCAAGTCCGAGCCGCGTAGAACCAGAAAGCTGGTGACAAAACCGAGCGCCGCCGCAACCAGCCCCGAGAAGAGGAGCGCGATGACCGGTTCGTTGACGATGCCGTATTTGGCGAGGAGGCCGGAAACATAGCCAGCGAGGCCGAAAAAGGCCGCCTGGCCCAGCGAGATGATGCCGGCGTAGCCGAGGATCAGATCGAGCGAGAGTGCAAACAGCGCGAGAATCGCCGTCTCCGTCAGAATCAGATGCTTGCCCGGGAACAGCCAGATGGTGGCGAACGCGAACACCCAAAAGGCAATTTCCAGCGGTGACCAGCGGGCGCGGCGCGCCAGGAAAGCGGCGACGCCGTGGGTAGGGGGAAGCATCGCGCTCACCGCGCCGCGCTCCGGCCGAACAAGCCCTGCGGCCGCCAGATCAGGACCACGATCATGATCGTATAGATGACGAAGGCGCCGAGCTTCGGCGCGTAGTACTTGCCGGCGACATCGGCGATGCCGAGCAGGATCGAGGCAACGAACGGCCCGGTAATGCTCGACGTGCCGCCGACCGTAACCACGATCAAAAAGTAGATCAGGTATTTGAGCGGGAAGGTCGGATCGAGGCCGAGAATTTCCGCGCCCAAAGCGCCGCCAAGTCCGGCCAGCCCGGAGCCGAAGGCGAAGGTGATGGCGAAAACCGCGCCGACATTGATACCAAGACCGCGCGCCACGCGCTGATCGTCGACCGCCGCGCGCAAGCGGCTGCCGAACCGCGTCTTGCCGATCATCAGTTGCAGCGCCACCGTGAGCAGGCCGCAGATCAGGATAATGAGCAGGCGATATTTGCTCATGCCGATGCCGAACACGATGAAATGGCCTTGCAGGGCCTCGGGAATAAGCACGAATTGCTGCG
>JBEKWO010000156.1:0-6066 GCA_049512975.1 Xanthobacteraceae bacterium
CCGGTCGAGGCGTCGGCAAACAGCACGGTGACGTCGCGCGCGCGCACCTCGCGGCCATTGACGCGGAAGACCGAGCCCTGCTCGCGCATGATGCGGCGCGAGACTTCGAGCGTGTCGGCATCGTTGAACGCCGCGGGCGCCGTGCGGTCGCTGTTGTCGATCATGACGGCGACTTCGGCATGATTGCGCGCCGGACGCTCTGTGTTGCCGGAGAAGATGACTTCGTCCATCTC
This sequence comes from Xanthobacteraceae bacterium, assembly GCA_049512975.1. Taxonomy (GTDB): domain Bacteria; phylum Pseudomonadota; class Alphaproteobacteria; order Rhizobiales; family Xanthobacteraceae; genus BOG-931. Next base: position 234 of record JBEKWO010000156.1, read on the forward strand.
CGAGGCGCGCATGGCCTTGTAGGAGGCTTCGCCCATGACCCAGCGCACGGCCTCGACCAGATTCGACTTGCCGCAGCCATTCGGACCGACCACACCGGTCAGTCCGGGTTCGATGTCAAAGTCGGTGGGTTCGACGAAAGACTTGAAGCCAATCAGGCGCAGCCGCGTGAGCTTCATTCGCGTTCTACTTCCATCTTCCGTGCTGCGGCGGTGAAGGGAATCACCGAAGGCTCACGGCCCTTTTTAGGCGCGTCGAAAGTTGCCGCATCGGCGCGGAGAATGAATCTTCGCGCTCGCGAGCGCAACAGCGCCGCCGCGTTATCCAGATTTTTGCGCCGGGAGGCACCGGCCCGCGGGCGCGACCCGGGTGCCCCCGCGCACGTGGGCGAAGTCAAAAAACCCTTATCCCTGCTTGAGATAGGGGTCGATGACCTTGGCCAACGCGTCAATCGACTGATCGCCGGTGAGCTTTTGGCCGTTGACGAAAAAGGTCGGTACGGAATTGATCCCGAGCTTCTCGGCGGCGCGGTCGCGCACTTCCTGGATGCCATCAAGCACATGCTGATTCGCCAGGCATGCATCGAAAGATTGTTCGGTAAATCCGAACTGCTTGGCGATCGCCTTGAGCGGCTCGATCGGCTTTTGCACCATCCATTCGGGCTGTTTGGCGAACAAGGTTTCCACGACCGGCATGAACTTGTCCTTGCCGGCGCAGCGCGCCAGCATGAAACCGGCGGCGGCGAGCGCGTCGAGCGGGAATTCGCGGAAGATGTAGCGCACCTTGCCGGTGTCGATGTAACGCTTCTGCAGCTCCGGGAAAGTGTCGGTTGAGAAATGCGCGCAGTGCGGGCAGGTCATCGAGGCATATTCGATGATGGTCACCGGCGCCTTGTCGGAGCCGAGGACGATATCTCCTTCCGGACCGGCCTTGGCCAGTTCCGCCTGGTCGGGCTCGGGCGCATCCGCTTTGGCCGGCTCGATGAGGCCGGAAAGAATAGCACCCGCACTACCGGCGCCAGTGAAGGCAACGATCGCGGCAGTTGTGAACAATTGGCGTCGGGACAGCGTCAAGGTCGGCTCCTGGTTCGAAGAGGAAATCCTGCGGCACGAATGTGGCACCGGCGCGTCGTCCCGCCAAGGCCCCGGAACGGCGCGATGGTCACGGTCGCTTGACGGCGGTTCCGACAGCGTCAGTTAACGTCTGACGGCCGCCCCAAGCCGGGCGAGCGCCTGTCGCAACTCGTCGTCGGCGATCTCCGGCAGGCTCGCCGCGATACGCGCGGCCGTAGCCGGGTCAACCGCCGAAACAGGCTGACGCAAGGCGTTGCGCAGCGGCGCCTGACGCAGCGCGATGCGCTCGACGGCGCGCCAACCGAGGAAGCGGTTGACACGCTCGCAGATGACGTTGGCGAGGTGCTGAATCTCGACCGCCGCCGGGCCCTCGACGCGCAGAATGAGCGTGCCGGGGTCCTGCCCCCACCCTGACTCGCCCCCGCTTGCGGGGGCGAGACGGGAGGAGGAAGCCGGGCGGGTCCACTGGATTTTGATCGGTTCGCTGTGCGCGGCAATCTCGACGCCGACGATCTCGGTCCAGCGCGTCACCAGTTCGGCCGATGCAAAACCCCGCCGCTTGAAGGTTTCGCCGACAACCTTGCTCAGGAGGTCGCGCAGCGGCTTGGCGAAAGAGCGGGAGGGCTTGTTCGTCATGGAGCGCTCTGTCATCCCTCGACCATGAGCCCGGCCCCCAATCCGGCAACGACGGTAGCAGCGAAAGCGGCGGGGCGACAGCCCGCGAAGGCCGTAGCGGCCATTTCATGCCCGCAACCCACCGCCTTGCTCACTTGGTATGACCGGCATCGGCGGGTGCTGCCGTGGCGCGCGGCGCCGGGGAAACACGCCGATCCCTACCGCGTCTGGCTTTCCGAGATCATGCTGCAACAGACGACGGTCAAGGCCGTCGCACCGTACTACGCCCGCTTTCTCGCGCGCTGGAGCGACGTGCGCGCGCTCGCGGCGGCGCCGCTCGAGGAGGTGCTGAGTGCCTGGGCGGGGCTCGGCTATTATGCGCGCGCCCGCAATCTGCACGCCTGCGCCCGCGCCGTCGTCGAACGCCATGGCGGCGAGTTCCCGGCAAGTGAAGCGGCATTGCGCGCGCTTCCGGGCATCGGCGCCTATACCGCGGCCGCCGTTGCCGCGATCGCGTTCGATGCGCCGGCGAGCCCGGTCGACGGCAATATCGAACGCGTGATCGCGCGGCTCTTTGCCGTCGCCGAACCGCTGCCGGGCGTAAAGCCCGAGCTGCGCCGGCTTGCGCGCGAACTCGCCCCGCAGCGGCGCGCCGGCGATTTCGCCCAGGCGATGATGGATCTCGGCGCCACGATCTGCATGCCGAAGAAACCGGCTTGCGCCCTTTGCCCCTGGAACGAAAGCTGTGCGGCGCACCAGCGTGGCGAGGCGGAGACCTTTCCGCGGCGGGTACCGAAACGCGAAGGCGCGCTGCGCCGCGGTGCCGCTTTTGTCGCGCGCCGGACGGATGGCTTCTTGCTGGTGCGGACGCGGCCGGCAAAGGGCCTCCTCGGCGGCATGGCCGAAGTGCCGACGACGCAGTGGGCGGCGAATTTTGATGAAAGTTCTGCGCACGCCGCCGCGCCGCGTTTTCCGTCACCGCAGCCGAAGCGGCGTACCGCTTGGCGTCGCATCCCGGGTGTGGTCCGGCACGTCTTTACGCATTTTCCGCTGGAACTGACCGTCTATCGCGCCGAGCTTCCGGCGCGCACGTCGGCAGCGACGGGCATGCGCTGGGTGGCGCTGTCAGGCCTGTCCAGTGAGGCGTTGCCTAGTGTCATGCGCAAGGTCGTGGCGCATGCGCTCGGGGGTAAATGATCGGAGGCGGGTTTAGCCCGCGCCCATCTCGGCCCGCACCTGCGCGCGCAGCGCGTCGATCACGGTCAAGCCACGCGCCGTCTCGACGTGCCAAAAAGTCCAGCCGTTGCAGGCTTCGAGGCCTTGCGCCAAGGCGCCGATGCGATGGATCGAGCCGACCGCTTCGCCGAGCGCGAGCGCGCCGTCGGCGCGAACGAGCGCGCGATGCCGCCGCTTGGAATCGACGAGCTTGATGCCGGGCGCCAACAGGCCGCGCTCGATCAGCGCCGCGAACGGCACCCGCGGGGCCTCGCGCGCGGTCATGAAGGTCGCCAGCGCCGGTTCGGGCAGAGGCTCGGCCGCTGCGATGCGCGCTTCGGCGGCCGCGGCATAATCCGCCTGGCGTTCGATACCGATGAAGCGCCGGCGCAGCCGGCGGGCGACCGCTCCGGTCGTGCCGGTGCCGCAGAACGGGTCGAGCACCAGATCATCGGGCCGCGAGGCGGCGAGAATGACGCGCGCCAAGAGCGCCTCCGGCTTTTGCGTCGGATGCAGCTTCTTGCCGTCGCCGCCCTTGAGTCGTTCCTCGCCGGTGCAAAGCGGGATCAGCCAATCGGAGCGCATCTGGATATCGTCGTTGCCGGCTTTGAGCGCCTCGTAGTTGAACGTATAATTCCGTTTTCCGGCGTCGCGCGCCGCCCAGATCAAGGTCTCGTGCGCATTGGTGAAGCGGCGGCCGCGAAAATTCGGCATCGGATTGGATTTACGCCAGACGATGTCGTTGAGAATCCAAAAGCCGAGGTCCTGCATCAGCGCGCCGACGCGGAAGATGTTGTGGTAGGAACCGATGACCCAGAGGGTGCCGTTGGGCTTCATGGCCCGACGGCAGGCGACGAGCCAGGCGCGGGTGAAATCGTCGTAGGCGGAGAAGCTCGCAAATTTGTCCCAGTCGTCGTCGACGGCATCGACGCGCGAATCGTCGGGACGCTTGAGGTCGCCTTGCAACTGCAGATTATACGGCGGGTCGGCGAAGACGAGATCGACGGAAGCGGCCGGGAGCTTTGCCATTTCGGCAACGCAATCGCCGATAAGGATGCGCGCCGACGGAGCGGACTCAAGACTAACGCGGGGCGCCCTTGCGGACGCCCCGCGACGCGACACAACCATGACTCAGAACTCTGACTCAGGCGATGCGGTCGGCGACGCGGGACCTACAACCGACGAACCTGATGATGCGCGCCCAAGGTAAAGATCGACTTAATCGCGGCGCGTCTGTGCTAGGCAATAAATGCTGGAAACACTTGGTTAATTACCGGCGGCGGGTGGTAGCATTTTGAGTCGAAAATGATCCCATCAAGATGGCGCGCAGCCGGATCTGCGAAGGGAGAGCGAACAGATGCGCACCGATGATTTCCGTCCCAGCGACAATGTCGAAGACGATCGCGAAGCGAGCGCCTCGCGCGGCGGCATGCCGGGCGGAGCCGGCGGCCTTGGTATCGGCACGATCATCGTTATCGGACTGATCAGCTGGTACTTCGGCATCGATCCGAACGTGCTGCTCAACGGCGCGCAAATTCTCACCGGCGGCGGGGCGACCTCCGAGCAAACCGCTCCGGCGCCTCCGGTCACCGCCGGTACGCCGCACGACCCGACCGGCAAGTTCGTCGCCATGGTGCTGGGTGACACCGAAGACCGTTGGACGGAGATTTTCGCCGGCGAGGGCCGCACCTACCATCCGCCGAAACTGCGCTTGTTCGCGCGCTCCGAGCCGACCCCTTGCGCCTTCGCGCAGTCGGCCATGGGACCGTTCTACTGCCCGAGCGATCGGCGCATCTATCTCGATACGTCGTTCTTCGACGATCTGCAGCACAAGTTCGGCGGCTGCTCGAACAGCAACGCCTGCAAGTTTTCCGAGGCCTACGTAATCGCGCACGAGGTCGGCCATCACGTGCAGAATGAGCTCGGCATTCTGCCGCGCGTGACGCAGATGCAGCATGCCGCGGCGAGCCGCGCCGAGGCCAACCGGCTGCAAGTGCGCGTCGAGCTGCAGGCTGATTGCTACGCCGGGGTGTGGGCGAACCGGGCGCAGCAGAAGCGCGACTTCCTCGATCCCGGCGACGTCGATCAGGCGCTGCAAACCGCTTCCGCCATTGGCGACGACCGTCTGCAGAGGCAGGCGCAGGGCTATGTCGTGCCGGACGCCTTCACCCACGGCACTTCCGAGCAGCGGAAGCGGTGGTTTTCGACCGGTTTCAAGCTGGGTGAGGTCCCGGCCTGCGATACGATGTCGGCGGGCGCGCTTTAGTGTAGTATTGCGTTCGTCCCAGGGTACGCGGGGCCCAGGAGAAGAGCGCGGGTCCTCGCAGTCGCAGGGACGAGCCGTTGATCTGGTTGCGTAAAGGTGTGCCATGCCCGGGCTTGACGAGACCAAAGAGTTCGTGCCGCTCAAGATCGCGGTGCTGACAATCTCCGACACGCGCGATCTCAAGGACGACAAGTCGGGCGCGCTTCTGGTGCAGCGCATCGTCGCCGCCGGCCATTACGTCGCCGAACGCAGCATGGTGCCCGATGACATCGATGCGATCCGCGCCCGGGTCAAAACCTGGATCGCCGATCGGGTGATCGACGTGATCATCACCACCGGCGGCACCGGTTTCACCGGCCGCGACGTCACGCCGGAAGCGATCGAGCCGCTGTTCGACAAGAAAATGGACGCCTTCTCGGCGCTGTTCCTGGTGGTGAGCTTCCCCAAGATCGGCACCTCGGCCATCCAGTCGCGCGCCACCGCCGGCGTCGCCGGCACCACCTACATCTTTTGCCTGCCGGGCTCTCCCGGCGCCTGCAAGGACGCCTGGGACGAAATCTTGGTGCACCAGCTCGATTATCGCCACGGGCCGTGCAACTTCGTCGAGATCATGCCGCGGCTCGACGAGCATTTACGTAGGCCGAAAGCACGCACGCAATCAGGCTA
>JBEKWO010000157.1:0-5994 GCA_049512975.1 Xanthobacteraceae bacterium
CCGCCGCCAGAACCATCGAAGCCCTCATCGCAGCAATCGCCGAAGCCCTCACCAAGGTTAGTCCGCAAGAGTGCGAAAACTACCTCACAAACCAAGGCTATCGCCGCCAATTATGAAAGTGCTCTAACTCCCTGTGAATGAGACTCACGCGAGGGATGGGCCTTCGAGGAGAGCCGCGAGACGACGCGGGAGGTTGTGCTGCCGTGAGAGGAGTGCGCCTCGAAGCTCGCGAGCGCAGCGCGCTTGCATCTTGCCTTAGCCCAATTCATTGCGAACGACGAGCGCGCCCTCAACCATTGCCCGCATCTTTTCGAACGCGATATCACGGGGCAGATATTTAAGACCACAGTCGGGCGCTACGACGATCCTGTTCGCGTCGACATACGGTAGCGCGCGCCGAATGCGGTCGGCCACAATTGCCGGCGTCTCCACGGTCATATCCGAGAGATCCAAAACACCGAGCAGGATGGTCTTCGAGGGTAGGGTCGCGAGCACACTGCAGTCGAGGTGCGATTGTGCAGTTTCGATCGAGATTTGCCGCACATCTGCGCTTTCGAGCTCGGGCAGGAACGAGTAAGCTGACGGCTTTTCATGAATGATCGCCGCGTATCCAAAGCATATATGCACCGCGGTCGTTCCAGTGATTCCGTCGAGCGCGCGGTTCAACACCTGTACGCCGTATTGCTTTGCCTTTGCCGGCCGCGCTTGCATGTAGGGCTCGTCGATTTGGATCACATCGGCACCAGCAGCGAACAAATCCTTGATCTCCTCGTTGACTGCTGCCGCGTAGTCCATGGCGAGTTCTACCTCGTCCTTATAAAACTCGTTCTGCGCCTGCTGCGTCATCGTGAAGGCACCGGGCACCGTGATCTTGATTCTGCGATCTGTATTGGCGCGCAAGAATGCGACGTCGCGGACCTCTACCGGATGGCGCCTCCGGATTCTGCCGACAACACGCGGCACCGGATTCGGGTGCCCGCAGCGATCCAGCGCCGTGCCCGGATTGTCAATATCGACGCCCTCCAACGCGGTTGCAAAGCGGTTCGAGTAGCTCTCACGACGCATTTCGCCGTCGGTAATAATATCGAGTCCTGCGCGCTCCTGGTCTCGGATCGCGAGGACCGTCGCGTCGTCCTGAGCCTGCTCCAGCCACTCAGGCGAAACTCGCCAGAGCTCCTTGGCGCGAACCCGCGGCGGAAGGCGGCCAGCAAGCTTGGCGCGATCGATCAACCAGTCCGGCTGCGGGTAGCTTCCAACAAGCGTGGTCGGCAAAAGTGTGTTCATGTCTCCCCCCTCCAGCCACTCGGTGGCGTTCCTCAGCCTCAGTAATTCCGAGGTCCATCGCTCATGATCCGCGCGGCGGGTGACATGAGCAACGATGGAGCTCGGGCGTCGATCATGCGGCCGCCGCGGCGCCGGCGGCGATGGTGCGCGGCGCCGGGCGAGCTCTTGGCGCAATACATAGCCCACACCGACAATTCTAGAAGGTTTCTTGCGCGCCAAGCAAGGAGCGAAGCGCCATCTTCTTGTTGCGTTTCATGCGCTTCCTTCAGAACCCGGTACTCCGAAAATATCAGGAAGCACAAACCACCGAGCAACTGTACGTACCATGGCTCCGCTCCAGGCTTTGCCGCCAGCCGTTTGATTGCTGTGTTCACAGCATCCCATCGGCCAGATGTGCCGATCAGGGCCGCATCATCGACGAACTCAGAAAATTCTGGACTCACCCGTCGCCCCTTTGCCCGGCAACACGGGAATGAGGCCAGCAGAGCTCGCAGTCGAGCCATGCCCCTTCCAGGTGGAAAGCTTGGATCACACAGGCCGACTGCGAAAGCCTGCACCAAGGTTGATCACTTCGGCTGTGAACTGCTCGCCGCTGCGCTGCATATCCTCTAGCGTGACGGTGATCTTGGGGTAGCTTTGGCCCAAAGTGTTGTGGACCTTCCAATCGTCGTCTCCGAACTTCGCTTCAATGATCCGACGGAACGCATCTATGTTCCGCTCAACCACAAGATTCCATTGTTCCAGAGTGAGGCGCGGTGGTGTCGCGTTAACCTTTATGGCGCTCATTTCCCGCGTGCGCGCGAGGGCCGCGCCGACATGGAGCGACGTCGGTCAGCAGACCGACCCGCTGGCGCCGCCTGGGCGGCGGCTGGCCGACGTCGCCACTTCGTTTGAGCGGAATCCGGTTCGGGGCGAACGCTGGAGCTCGGGCGTTCGCGGCGAACGATCGATCATGTGAACCGCGCTGCGCTCGCCGGCGCCGCGGCGGCCCCGCGTTACCCTCTTCTCGCCGAATTCCTCGTGCCCCCGTTAGCCTTACTCGCGCCGAATCCTCGTGCGCGAGGCGCGCTGGGCGATCAGACCGACCCGCTCGAGCCGGCTGGGCGGCGCTTCGGCAATTTCGTTTAAGCGATATTCCCCTTGGGGGCGAACGATGGAGCTCGGGCGTTCGCGGCGAACGTTGCTGATGATGTTGCTGCTGCGGCCGCCGCTGCGCCGGGCGCGCGCAGGGTTTTTCAGCTACGGGGTCATCATGGCACGCGCGGCATTGAAAGATCAGCGGTATCGAAGTCGCGTTCCTCCTCTTTATCCATTGACTCGCGCGCGCGAGGGCCGCGCCGACCTGAGCGCGGTCGGTCAGCAGCGTGACCCGCTGGCGCCGCCTGCTGGCCGCCGTAGCCCGCTCGTTTTAGCGGAATCCGGTTCGGGGCGAACGCTGGAGCTCGGGCGTTCGCGGCGATCGATCATGCGGCCGCCGCGGCGCCGGCACTCGCCGCGAGCTACGGGGCATCGCCAAACCGGCGGCATGGAAAGATCAGGCGTTTAGGGGGGGAATCAGGCTGGTCACCGCCGCATCGCGATGGCGGTCGAGCGTGCGAAGGTCGATGGCATTGGTGGTACGGCAGGCCGGGCAGCGCACCCACAGGTACCAATATCGAGTCGTTATGGCGGCGCCGATCGTCGGCGAGAACAGCATGGGCATGTGCCGGGCTTGGCGGTCGTTCCATGCCGCAATCAGGGCTTCGGCATCCTCAAGGACCTGCACATCGGTCGCGCGGCGCTGTGCCGCTTCCTTCTCGGCGGCCTCCCGGCGCTCGTCCTCCATCCTGCGGCGGTTGAAGCCCATCGAGGGATCGTCGCCCAACGGCGTCGGCTGTCAATGGGCACCCGACTTTATGCTATCTTGCCCCATCCATGCCGCCATCGAGTTTTGTGAAGCCTGTTTCTCCGATGCCGTCGTTCTGCATCTTCTGCGGCGGCCGTCCGCTCACGCGCGAGCATATCTGGGCCGACTGGTTCCGCGCGTACCTCCCGCGCACGCTGCCGTTCTATCACTCAGGCCGCATCGTCTTGAGCGAGGACAACACGCAGACGCGCAGCTCGAAGAGAATGTCAGGCGATCCGAAGAGCAGGAAGCTGCGCATCGTCTGCAACAAGTGCAACAACGGATGGATGAGCGACCTTCAGAACGCGACGAAGCCCATCCTCACTCCACTCCTTCATCGCCAGCAGATTACCTTGGCGAGCAGCGGCAGCGCCAGCTTGCGACGTGGGTGGCGATGACGGTGATTTGCGCCGAATATCTTCAGCCAGCTCCGTTTCTATTCCGGTCACTGCGAGGCGCTGGCTGTTCACCAACCGGACGCCGCCCGACAATATGCGAATCTGGATTGGGAACTTTGACCGTCAGAACTGGAGAGCAGATTGGGCGCACAACAGCCTGCGCATCTCCCAGAACGAAGGGCGCTATCCATGGACTGTGAATCCGGACGGAACGCCGCGGCCGAACACGCAAACAACGACCTATGTCGCCGGCAAGCTCTACATTCACGTCTTCACGTGTCCGTTCCCAGAAATTCTGAATTCGACCACGCTCACGGGACCAGTCGATCGGGCGCTGGTGCAAATCTGGCCCATCAGGCACAGCTTCATCGCGTGGCTGCTGCCCGTGCTTGCGGACAGACAGGCAGATACGCTCGCGGCGCACATTTTCCGCTCACTCGACGTGAGCGGTAAAGCGTTCGGCATTTAGCCGTCATTGAGCGGGCTCTTTGAAGCCTAGCACAAGCTCTGTTCCGAATTCCCGAAAGAACCGTTCGAGCTTCGGATCGGAATTTGGGAAGTGATTTGCGTACATGACCGCGGACGGTCCCAGCCGCAGCACCATTTCGTGCAGCCACGCCTTGAGGTTTATTGGCTCTACGAACGGCCCAAGCTCACCTATCCCACTGGCATGTCCTGAGCGACGGCCGCCGGCGGCCCGCGCGGCGATGGAACAGAATCAGCCACGGGGTCGACTTCGACACCACCCGATCGAAACAGCACTGAACCAAGGGCATCGCCGGACCTGTGCGGGCCTGGGCGGCGCTGCGGGCGAGTTCGGCGGCGAATTCGCAGCTTTCCACCCTGTTAAAATGCCGGAAACAGGGACATTTTCCAAAAAAACAGGGAGGCTATTGCGCAAAGACGGGCAATTACCATGAAGGATTAGGGACTTAGGTAATTAGGGACTTAGGTAATTTCTTCAAAAACAAATAACAGGGAGAAAACAGGGAGGCGACTCTTTGGAAACAATGGCCTTCGCTTTGGTGCCTTGGTGCGCGCGTGCCGAACGCCGCGCGACGGGGGCAGCTATATGGGGGTGAGTCAGACACCCGCAGGCAACTGCGCGGAAATTCATGGTTCGACCACTGCGCGAACGATTGACGCGAAGAACGACAGACGCTGCCGGCGAGGCACGAATCACGGACAATCGCGAGCCGAGGAAGCAAGCGTGCGAGAAATGGAAACGCTTAGCCGGAGAGCCGGAGCGAAGGCCATTGTTTCCAAAGAGTCGCCTCCCTGTTTTCTCCCTGTTATTTGTTTTTGAAGAAATTACCTAAGTCCCTAATCCTTCATGGTAATTGCCCGTCTTTGCGCAATAGCCTCCCTGTTTTTTTGGAAAATGTCCCTGTTTCCGGCATTTTAACAGGGTGGAAGCCCTGCGTGAATTCCTAAGCAGAAGAACGCGCTGCGGTTTGGCGCGATGACTTTCGAGCTGTTTCTCTGCGCCGGATGCGACGATGAGATCGGCCACCTGCGGAGGATTGCGTCGGCATATCGAGGACCAGATGGGAGAGGTTCAAGAGCTTGTCGATCTTGCCGCTCAGTGGGCCTTGCAGCGGGGACATCGCGGCAGGCCGCCTTTGCGGTGATGATCCCAAGTACGATATCCGCGTCTAAAATGTAGTTCACTTTCTTGCTGGTGATTCCAACTACCAGGGCGTCCAGCGCATCGTGCTGGCCGCGCTTGGGCCGGAACCCGTACGAGAAGCCGAGGAAATCTTCCTCGTAGATCCCATTCAGCACCGCAGCCGTCGCTCTCTGGGCGACCTTGTCTTCGAGGGCGGCGATCGCGAGCGGCCGCTGTCGGCCATCCGGCTTTGATATGTATTGTCGCCGGCTCGGCGGCGCCCGGTACGCTCCTCGCTGGACCCGTGCGTGCAGATCCTCGAGATTGCGCTCAAGGTCTGCCTCGTAGTCCTGCCATTTCAGGCCGTCCACACCGGCTGCGGCATCGCGTTTGAGCGCGAAGAACGCCGTCCGAAGCAGATCGACACTGATGTGGGGGAAGAGCGCGGTGAACCGTTCCTTCTTCCTTTGCGACGGCGGCCAGCAGGCGGCGCCAGCGGGTCGGTCCGATTGCGGGTCGCTCTGCTGACCAACGTCGCTGGGAAAATCTCTAAAAAGAACTGTCGAAAAAGAAATTGGCGAAGCGCCGCCCAGCCGGCTCGAGCGGGTCGGTCTGCTGGCGGAACGCGTCGCTCGGCTCCGCCCTCGCACGCGCGCGCGGGAAATGCGTGCCAATAAGGTTTACGCCGCCGCCCCCAGTTCAGTGCTGTTTCGATCGGGGTGGTATCAAAGTCGACCCCGTACCTTGCTGCGCTCGCCCGGCGCCGCCGACCACACCAGCGAATCCGGCGCCGCGGCGGCCGCACCAGCCCCCAACCC
>JBEKWO010000158.1:0-5955 GCA_049512975.1 Xanthobacteraceae bacterium
ACCAGTTCATTGCCGAAATCCGCAAGCGCAGCGGCGGCAAGGTGCCGACCGCGCGCACCTGGTTCGGCTATGTCACCATTCACGCTTACGCGCTGGCTTGCGAGAAGGCGAAGTCGATCGAAGCCAAAGCCGTCGCCCGGGCGCTCGCCGACATGGAATTGCCGCCGGACATCAAGCTGCAGCCGAACAAGGTGTATTTCCGCGGCGGCGACCATCAGCTGATGCTGTCGGCCTTCATCGGCGAGCTCATACAGAAGGGCGACGGCGATCCGGAAAATCTGTTCAAAGTGAACAATATTGTGCCCGGCGACAGCATCGCTCCGCCGGTGGCGGATACCGGCTGCAAGATGAATATGCCGGCCTGATATCGTTGGAATGCACCCCTCATCGCGATCGTCGCGATCGCCGGTGAGGGGCTTCATTGTGGCTGGTCCCCCATGCTGCAGCTCATCGTCTTCAACATCACCAATGGGCTGATCATCGGCGCGTTCTACGCGCTGATGGCGATCGGCCTGTCGCTGATCCTGAATCTGTCGGGAGTCATCAACTTCGCCCACGGCGGCTTTCTGGTCATCGGCGGCTATCTCGCCTACACGCTGACGCCGTCGCTCGGTTTCTGGGGCGCCCTCATCGTTGCGCCGTTCCTCACCGCGCTGATCGGCTTCGTCGTCGAACGCCTGCTCATTCGCCGCCTGTACGGTCGCGATCCGCTCTACAGCTTGCTGCTTACATTCGGCTTGGCCTTCATCATCGAAGACGGCACGCGGCAGATCTGGGGCGCCCAGGGGCTTCCCGTCTCGATTCCCGCCGCGCTGTCGTCGCCGCTCAGCAATGAGTTCTTCTTCATCACCGGTTACCGCATGTTCATGGTGGCGACGGTGGCGATCGTGGTCGGGCTGTTGTTCGTGTTGTTGCGCTATACCCGCATCGGCGTGCGTATTCGCGCCGGCACGCTCGACCTCGACACCGTCGCCGCGCTCGGGGTCAACGTCCGCGCCTTGCGCTCGCTCAATTTCGCGGTCGGGATATTCCTCGCGGGATTGGCCGGCGTGCTGGCCGGCGGCCAGCTCGGGCTGGAGCCGACCATGGGCGACGGCCTGCTGATGCCGAGCTTCATCGCCATCATCGTCGGCGGCGTCGGCTCGCTGACCGGCACGCTGCTGGGCGGGCTGCTCATCGGAGTGGCCTCCGGCGTCACGGCGGTGATCTTTCCCTCCGCCAGCGAGGCGGTCATCTACGTGATGATGGCGGTGGTGCTTCTGCTGCGGCCGCGCGGGCTTCTTGGCGAAGAAGGCATGTTCACGTGACGGCGGCGCAGGGCAGGCATCTGGCGATCCTCGCCGCCATCTGGGCCGCGCTCATCTTCGCGCCCTACTGGATGCCGCTGTTCGGCGGCTACACCGCGCTCGGCAGCCGCGTGCTGGTGCTCGGCCTCGGCGCCATGGCGGTCAACTTTCTGCTCGGCTTCACCGGCGTGCTGTCGTTCGGTCACGCCGCCTGGTTCGGACTGGGCGCCTATGCCTGCGGGCTCGCTCTGAAATTCGTCGCGTCGAGCACCCTGCTCGGACTTGTCGCCGGCACGCTCGTCGGCGGCATCGCCGGCGCCATCCTCGGCGGTCTCTTGATCCGCCGCCGCGGCATTTACTTCGCGATGGTGACAATCGCCTTCGGCCAGGTGTTCTATTACATCGCCTTCCAATGGAGCTCGCTGACCGGCGGCGACGACGGCTTGCGCGGCTTCGCGCGCCAGCCGCTGGACTTCAAGTTGTTCAAAATCGACCTGCTGCACAACGACGTTTCTTTCTATTACTTCGTGCTGGTCTGCTTCGCCGCCGTGGCCGCCATCATGGCGTTCATCCTGCGCTCGCCGTTCGGCCACACTATGATCGCGATCCGGGAGAATGAACGGCGCGCCCGCTTCCTCGGCATCCCGATCGAGCTGCACATCTGGATCGCCTTCACGCTGTCGTGTTTCTTCATGGCGTTTGCCGGCGCACTCTATGCCTTGATCAACAATTTTGCCGATCCGCGCATGCTGCACTACACGCTATCGGGTGACTTCGTCATTATGGCGGTAATGGGCGGCATGCGCACGTTCTGGGGCCCGCTGCTCGGCGCCGTGATCTTCGTCGTGCTGCAGGATTACATATCGAGTGTCACGGTCAACTGGATGTCGTTCATCGGCATTCTCATCGTTTTCATCGTGCTGTTCTTTCCGCGCGGCGTTCTCGGCCTGCTGCGGCAGCGGAGAGCGGCATGAGCGTGCTCGCGGTCGAAAATCTGAGCAAGCGGTTCGGCAGCCTGGTCGCCGTGCGCGACATCTCGTTGACGGTCGAGGACGGCGAATTGCGCGCCGTGATCGGCCCGAACGGCGCCGGCAAAACCACGTTCTTCAATCTGGTGAGCGGATTTTTGGCGCCGTCCACTGGCTCGATCCTGTTCGAGGGCCGCGACATCAGCCGCGTACCGGCGCATCAGCGGGTCGGTCTCGGCATGGCGCGCACGTTCCAGATCACCGAGATCTTTCCCGAACTCACCGTATTCGAGAATATCCGCATCGTCACCGAGGTTGCCGCCGGCTATCGGTTGCGGCCGTGGCTCAATCGCGCCGAGGCGGCGGATATTCGCCGTCGCATCGAGCAGACGCTGGCGCTCGCCGGGCTCTCCAACAAGGCGGACCGCCTGGTCGGCGAACTGGCGCATGGCGACCAGCGCGCCACCGAGATCATGATGGCGCTGGCGCTCAAGCCGCGCCTGCTGCTGCTCGACGAGCCGACCGCGGGCATGGGCGATCAGGAAACCTACGACATCACCCAGCTCATCCGCCGCTTGCACAAGGACAACAAGCTGACGATCGTGCTCATCGAACACGATATGCGGGTCGTCTTCCATCTTGCCGACCGGATCACCGTGCTCGATCAGGGCGGCTTCCTCGCCGAAGGCACGCCGCAGGAGATCGCCGCGAACCGGGCGGTGCAGACCGCCTATCTGGGCCAGGCCGCATGAGCGCAGCACTCACCGCCGAAGGGCTGCATACCTATTACGGCAAGAGCCACATCCTGCACGGCGTCAGCCTCGAGGCCGGCGAAGGCCAGGTGACGGCGCTGCTTGGCCGCAACGGCGCGGGCAAGACTACGACGCTGCGCAGCCTGATGGGACTGACAATGCCCCGCGACGGCCGCATCACCGTGTTTGGCAGAGAGACCACGCGCTGGCCGCCGTTCCGGGTCGCCGCGCTCGGCGTCGGCTACGTTCCCGAAGGCCGCCGCATCTTTCCCAATCTCAACGTCAATGAAAATCTTATGGTGCCACTGGAGCGGCCGGGCCAGTGGACGCCGCAGAGCGTATTTCGGCTATTCCCGCGGCTCGCCGAACGCCGGCTGAGCCGCGGCCGCCAGCTCTCCGGCGGCGAACAGGAAATGCTCTCGATCGCCCGCGCGCTGCTGCTCAATCCCAAGCTCCTCATTCTCGACGAGCCCTCGCAAGGGCTGGCGCCGCTGGTTACGCGCGAAGTTTTTCGCATCGTGGCGCAGATGCGCAGCGAAGGCATCTCCGTGCTGCTGGTCGAGCAGAACGTGCGCATGAGTCTGGAGATCGCCGACCACGCCTATGTGCTCGACGACGGCCATGTGGTCTATTCCGGTCCGGCGCGCGAGCTTGCCGCCGACGAGGCGCGGGTCCAGTTGCTGGCCGGCGCCAGCGTCGAGGAATGGACGCCGCAGTCGAGTTCGTGAAATTTAAATTTACGCTTGACGCCGCGCAGCCGGGACTATGAACCCATCGCACGCCGCTCGGGCCGAACAGGCGTATGCCGAATCAGCTCGCGTCGGGGTCGAGATCGTATTTCTTGCACATGCTGCGAACGATCTCGAAGTCCTTGCCGCCGGCGATTAGGCCGACCACCGCCGACGAAATCTTACCGCCCGAGAGCGTGGCGGAGACGATAAAGGCCTGCCGGCCATTATAGGCGGGGTACGGGCTCTTGGCGTTCACCATGCCGCAATAATTGACCGGGCCATCCGGCGCGTCCTGAATCTTCGGCCATCGGTACTGCGCCGTCGCCGCATCGCGGATCGAGGGAGCGATAGCATTGACGATGACCTTCTTCTCCGCCGGCGTGAGCTCGCGCCGGGCCGAACTGCTGGGGACCGGCACGCTGTCCAGCCCGAGCATATCGCGCGACGAAGACGGGGGTGGTGACGACGAGGTCGGCGACGAACTCGCACACGCCCCAAGCGCAAGGCCGGCGGCCAATGCAGCAATCAACCCGCACTTGATATGCAGGTGTGGCGGGCGTGTCTCGTACCTGAGCTTGCTTTGCATCATTAGTCTCGAAGTGACCAACAGGGAACAATCGGCGGCGAGCATCCCGGTGGATGAGGGTCGCTCCCGCCATTTGCGACGCGGGCCCGGAGGGTAGCAACGTTGGGCGGATGTTTGTGTGGCATGCGATGCAGATTTTGCCGAATGCGGCATATTTGCAACGCTCGTTCCGGACAGGCGCCTCGTTTCACAATCATCAGTACTGGCAGCAGTTTGGCAATAGTCGCGGGACAAAGTTCCCGCCGCCCCTGACGGGCACGGCGCTAAAATCAGCTCGGCAGTGTGGCTTTTCCGCACTAGAGGACCGCGCCAACGGCCTGTATGTGTGATGCGTCATGTCGAGGGATGGTACTCCTGTATGTGTGATGCGTCATGTCGAGGGATGGTACTGCAGTGAAGAAACTTGCTCTGGCACTGGTCGCGGTGCTTCCGCTCCTGAGCATCGCCGGCTGCACCAGCATGCCCCGCCGCCGATGGTGACGAAGAGGTAATGACCGGACTGCTTGAATGGGGAGTCGGGGGAGGGCCGGTCATCGACCGGCCCCTTTTTTTGACAGCCCGCGTCGCATCCCGCGACGGACCCTCGGATGCCGAAAACCGCTTTTGACCGCTCGGACCGGCTTCAATTTTGCCAAAGAACCTGCAGTATAATTCGGACGCAAATGTCGTAGGCTCGGCCGGGCAAATCCCGGTTCCGGGTTACAGTCGGCTACCGTTCGCGCGGTTCGGAGGTTTCATGCCTCGCGTCGTCGGGATCGACCATCTCGTTCTCAGTGTCGGCGATTTCGCGCGCTCGAAGAGATTCTACGGCAAGGTGCTCGGTTTTCTCGGCTTCAAGCTCAAGTACGATTACGCCGACATGGCTGGCTGGCTGGAGCAACGGCAAGACGCTGTTCTGGATCGCCGCCGCCGACGCCCAAGGCAGGAAACGGAAGTATCGCAAAGGCGATGTCGGCTTCCATCACTATGCCTTCGAGCTTTCCAGCCGCGACGACGTGGACGAGCTTGGCGCCTTTCTGGAACAGCACGGAATGACCGTGCTCGACCCGCCGGGTGAGTATTACGGCCGCAACTACTACGCCGTTTATTTCGCCGATCCCGACGGCATGAAGCTTGAGGGCATGATCTGGGCGCCGCCCAAGAAACCAGAGAAGGCGAAGCGCAAACCGGCCGCGCGGAAGAAAACCCAGGCGCGGAAATCCTGAACCGGGTTAGGTGGGGACTTAAAGTCCTAACGCAGGCTGCGAACTCGGGCGAAAAACGGCAGATCTAAGACTCAGCAGGCGGCGCTCAGCCGCATCGGAATATGTGCGACCACCATGTTGCGACCGCGGCGCTTGGCGGTGTAGAGCGCGCGGTCCGCGGCTTCGACCAGATCGGCGGCCGCTTGCTCAAGATCCGGTACCAGCGACTCGACGCCGATGCTGATGGTTACCAAGCCGCAGGGCGCTTCGGCATGGCTGATGAGCAGGTCTTCGATGGCATTGCGCGCCTCTTCGGCAAGGGCGGCCGTGCGCTCGAGGTCGAGGCCCGGCAGCAGCAGGGCGAATTCCTCGCCGCCGTAACGGGCGACGAGCACAGCCTCCTCCAGGGTGACCAGCGACAATGTCTCGCCGACCGCGCGCAGGCAGG
>JBEKWO010000159.1:0-5904 GCA_049512975.1 Xanthobacteraceae bacterium
CGTCGCGCCCAACAGCAGCGCTCCGGCATCCGACGTGACCGCGCCCGCATCGAACGCCGCTACCACCGCGCGGCCTTCAACAAGTTCAAATCCAAAAAAATCCGGGCTACACTCTGTCGGCATCGGGGCGCTCCGCGAATCGACGATGAATTGTTGCAGCACAACGGTTTTCGTTGATTCGCAGCCCCGATGCACTCAGTAGTGTGAGAAATTCGCGCTAGGCTGCCGACAGGCGGCACGCGGCCCATGTTGAGACCGGCCATAGGCCCGCCTATGGGTTGCGTTTGTACGGGTCCGGATCGGGTGCGTGATTGAATAGGCGATCGGCCGCGCCGCCCTTCACCGTGATTACAACGCCATCGATCGGATGAGCGGTGATCACTAGGGTGTCCGCTTTGACGATCGGCATATCATCCGGGTCGTCGGGGTCATCCTGATAAAAGAGCCCCTGGCAATCGAGGTGATCGACATAAGCAAAGATCGCATCGACCATGGCCTCTTTCAACGCCATCGCTTCCGGACTGTCGAGGATTTGGTCCTCACGCATGACCTCCGCCTTAGCGGCTAGGCGCGGGACATCTACCACTTGACCACTACGCATGGCGGGCCTCACCATCGAGCAGGGCTTGAAGGTCGTGTAGCTGAATCACGACGCGGCGGCCGATCTTGCTGTAGGCAAGCCGACGGTCTTTCAGCATCAAGCGTAGGGTGGTCTTGGACACGCGAAGCCAAGCCGCGGCTTCGGGTACTGTGAAGTTCTGTAGTTCAGGCATGGTGGCACACTCCGACTAGGAGTTGCCCTCCGCCTATGGCACTGAGGTCGGCGGTTTTACCCGATGCCTTCACCCAGTGGCCGGGGTGCGGCCATCGCTGGGGAACTGAGGTAGTCTACCGCCCTAAAGGGCGTGTCCCTCTTCATCCGCGGGTCATCTAGTAAGCGGTCAAATGATTGTCAACGACACTTGGCGACGCTTCCCGACGCTTAATGTGTAATGCATCAGAAATGTGTAACACATGTGTAACTCATCGGAAATTCGCTAGTATTTTCAAGGTGACGGAGCATCGCTAGTGGACGAGCCGCATCTGCCCCGCCAGGCGCTGGTCGACAGCCACGGCGGCGGCGGGTTCCATTTCGCCGGCATGTCGCATCGCGGTTCGTTGCTGTGCCTGCCTGAGGGTATCTGGGCCTGGCCGGTCGCAACTCTCGATGCGGTGACCGAAGAAGCCCTCTCGCGGGTCTTCGCCGGCGCCGGCAGCCTCGATTTCTTTATCCTCGGCACCGGCTCCAAGCCCTGGGTCTTTCCGCCAGCTTTGCGCGCGCGATTCCATGAGGCGCACATTTCGCTGGACACCATGACGACCGGACCCGCCGTGCGCACCTACAACGTCATGCTGATGGAGAGCCGCCGCGTCGGCGCTGCCCTCATCGCGGTCTGGTGAATACTGCTAAGCTTACTCCATGCTGGATCCGTTCGCCCATGGCGCCGAGCTTGTCCGCGCCACCGACCGTGACCGCTTCATCGCCTCGCTGTTCGCACCGGCGGAACACCGTGGCGCGATCCACGCGCTGTACGCCTTTAACAGCGAGGTCGCCCGCGTGCGCGAGATGGCGCGCGAGGCGCTGCCCGGTGAAATCCGGCTGCAATGGTGGAGCGATGTCATCAACCGCGAGCGGGATGAGGAGGCGCGCGCCAACCCGGTCGCCGCGGCGCTTCTCACCACGATCGAGCGCTATCGCCTGTCCTCGGCCAAGCTGATCGATCTCATCGAGACGCGCCGCTTCGACCTTTATGACGAGCCGATGGTGGCGCTAGCCGATCTCGTAACCTATGCCAGCAAAACCTCCTCGGCGCTGTTTGCTCTCGCGGCGCAAATTCTCGCCGGCACCGATGCGGAAGCGGTTTCGACGCCGGCGGGGATAGCCTTCGCGATTGCCGGCCTGCTGCGTGCCTTTCCGCGCCACGCCGCTCGGGGCCAACTCTATGTGCCGATTGAGCTCCTGGACCGTCATCAGGTCCGCCCGCATGACATATTCGCCGGCCGTTCCTCGGCGGGTCTACAGGCGGCGTTCGCCGAGCTACGCGACCTCGGGCGCCACCATCTCGACGCGGCACATCGACGGATGGTGGTGCTGCCGCCTCTCGCGGTACCGGCCTTGCTTCCGGTGGCGCTAGTGCGGCCTGCGCTCATGCGGCTGGAGGGTGGCGATCCGTTCTCGCCCGCCGAAATTGCACCCTGGCGGCGGCAATGGCTCATCTGGCGCGCGGCGCGAAATCCGGCGCGGATCGCGGGATAATCGACATTCATTCCGCCGCGTGCGGCACGGCTGTGCTGATCCAGGCGTCGAGGTCGGCCAGGGCGCGCGCGCACAGCGCCTGCTTTTTGGCACCTCGCGCCGTGCCGTCGCCAAGCGGCGGGAACAAGCCAAAATTGATGTTCATCGGTTGAAACGAGCGTGCACCGGATTCGATCGTCTCAATGTGGCCGCCGGTGATATGGCCGATGAGCGCCCCATGTGCCGTCCTCGGCGGTGGCAGAAGCGGCCGCTCGCCAAGTCGTTCCGCAGCGGCAAAGCGCCCGGCCAGGAGCCCAATCGCCGCCGATTCGACGTAGCCCTCGCAGCCGGTGATCTGTCCGGCAAATCGTAGCCGCGGCATCGCCTTGAGCCGCAACGTCTCATCGAGCAGCTTTGGCGAATTGAGGAAGGTGTTGCGGTGAAGGCCGCCGAGCCGGGCGAACTCGGCCTTGGCGAGCCCGGGAATCGTGCGGAAGATACGCACCTGGTCGCCATGCTTCAGCTTGGTCTGAAACCCGACCATGTTGAACAGCGTGCCGAGCTTGTTGTCCTGCCGCAGCTGGACCACGGCATAGGGCTTTGCGTCCGGCCGATGCGGATCGGTGAGGCCGAACGGCTTCATCGGTCCGTGACGCAACGTCTCGCGTCCGCGCTCGGCCATCACTTCGATCGGCAGGCAGCCGTCAAAATAGGGCGTCGCCTCGAAATCGCGGAACGCGATCTTCTCGCCGGCGAGCAGCGCATCGATAAACGCTTCGTATTGCGCGTGTGTCAGCGGACAATTGATGTAATCGGCGCCGGAGCCGGCGGGCCCGGCCTTGTCGTAGCGCGATTGGAACCAGGTGACGTCGAAGTCGATCGAGTCGCGATGCACGATGGGTGCGATGGCGTCGAAAAAGGCGAGCGCCGTCTCGCCGGTGAGCGCGCGGATCGCATCGGCAAGCGCGGGCGAGGTAAGCGGGCCGGTGGCGATGATGACGCTGTCCCAGTCCGCCGGCGGCTCGAGGATTTCCTCCCGGCGAATGTCGATGAGCGGCTCGCTCTCGATCGCCGCGGTGATTGCAGCCGCAAAGCCTTCGCGGTCGACGGCGAGCGCGCCGCCGGCCGGCAGCTTGTGGGTATCGGCCGCATGCATCACCAGCGAATCCAGCCGCCGCATCTCGGCATGCAGGAGGCCGATGGCGCTCCCCTCCGCGTCGTCGGAGCGGAATGAGTTCGAACAAACCAGCTCGGCGAATTGTCCGCTCTTGTGCACGGCGGTCGAGCGATCGGGCCGCATCTCGTGCAGCACCACCGGCACGCCGCGGCGCGCGATCTGCCATGCGGCCTCCGAACCGGATAGACCGCCGCCGACGACATGGATCGGCTTTAGGTGATCCGGCCGCTGCAGGTGCGTCATGTCGCAAAGTTAGGCGCATCGCGCCACCGGCACAATGCGAGCGAATGCGGCAGGAATTGCCCCAGTCAGCGGCAGTTGGCTGCAAATGGGGCCTCTGCTATAGGGCGTTCCGCTGCTGCCAATTTGAGCTCGAGGCTACCGCCATGTCCGTTGACGCCGAGACTGTCCGCCGCGTAGCGCATCTGGCGCGCATCGCGGTGGCCGACGAGGAGGTCGAGCATCTTCAGGGCGAACTCAATGCCATTCTGGCCTTCGTCGAGCAGCTCGCGGAGGTCGACGTTGAAGGCGTCGAGCCGATGACGTCGGTCACGCCCATGGCGATGAAGATGCGCAAGGACAAGGTGACCGACGGCGGCATCGCCGACGCCATCATGACCAATGCGCCGGCGCGCGAGGATCACTTCTTTCTCGTGCCCAAGGTGGTGGAATGATCGTCGAACCGACCGCCTGATGACCGAGCTTACCTCGCTCACACTGGCGCAGGCGCGTGACGCGCTACGCCGCAAGGAATTTTCTGCCTGCGAACTTGCCGATGCGCATCTCGCCGCCGTCGAGCAGGCGCGCGCGCTCAACGCCTTTGTGTTGGAAACGCCGGATCGCGCCCGAGCCATGGCGCGAGCGGCCGAAGCGCGACTGGCAAAAGGCGAGGGCGGGCCGCTCGAAGGGCTGCCGCTCGGCATCAAGGATCTCTTCTGCACGAAGGGCGTGCGCACGACGGCGTGCTCGCACATCCTCGAGAATTTCGTTCCCACCTACGAATCGACTGTCACCGCCAACCTGTGGCGTGACGGCGCGGTGCTTCTCGGCAAGCTTAATAACGACGAGTTCGCCATGGGCTCGTCGACCGAGACCTCTTATTTCGGGCCGGCGGTGTCTCCGTGGCGCCGGCGCGGAACGGACGCCAAGCTCGTGCCCGGCGGCTCCTCGGGCGGTTCGGCGGCCGCGGTCGCGGCGAACCTCTGCGTCGGCGCCACCGGCACCGATACCGGCGGCTCGATCCGCCAGCCGGCGGCGTTTTGCGGCATCGTCGGGGTCAAGCCGACATACGGCCGCTGCTCGCGCTGGGGCATCGTTGCCTTCGCATCTTCGCTCGATCAGGCCGGCCCGTTCGCGCGTACCGTGCATGACTGCGCGATCCTGCTGCGCTCAATGGCCGGTCACGATCCCCGCGATACGACCTGCGCCGACCTGCCGGTGCCCGACTACGAAAAGGCCGTCGGTGCATCGGTCAAAGGCATGCGCATCGGCATACCGAGGGAATACCGGATACCCGGCATGGCGTCCGAGATCGAGACGCTGTGGCAGCGCGGGGCTCAGTGGCTCAAGGACGGCGGCGCCGAGACGATCGACATTTCGCTACCGGCGACCAAGTACGCATTGCCGGCCTACTACATCGTCGCGCCGGCGGAGGCTTCGTCGAATCTCGCCCGCTACGATGGCGTGCGCTATGGCTTGCGCGTTCCCGGCCGCGATATCACCGAGATGTATGAGCGTACACGTGCCGCCGGCTTCGGCAAGGAAGTGCGCCGGCGCATCATGATCGGCACCTATGTGCTGTCTGCCGGTTATTACGATGCCTATTATCTGCGGGCGCAGAAGGTACGGACGCTGATCAAGCGCGACTTCGAGCAGTCGTTCGCACAAGGCATCGACGCGATCCTCACGCCGACGACACCATCGGCCGCGTTTGCCGTCGGTGAAAAGGGCCGCGTCGATCCGATCGAAATGTATCTCAATGATATATTCACGGTGACGGTGAACATGGCTGGACTGCCGGGCATTTCGGTTCCGAGCGGACTCGACGCCAACGGCCTGCCGCTGGGACTGCAGCTGATCGGACGGCCGTTCGAGGAAGAGACGCTGTTCGCGCTCGGCGCCGTCATCGAGCAGGCGGCGGGCCGGTTTACGCCGAAGCGATGGTGGTAAGCTAGCGGCCGCTGACGGCATGCACCGCTGACTGACATGACTCCGGCCGAATTCCAGAGGTCGCTCGCCAAACGAACGCCCCCATCCGGACTTTCGCCGGCGCTCGCGGCGCTGTGGTGGATCGGCAAGAACGAGTGGGATAAGGCGCACGAACTCGCCATGACCCGACTTGAACACCTGAGTTTTACAAACCATTGATATCAAGCGACTTTCGGCGAAATTGGCGATGACGTGGCACCACGCCTGGGGCGACCGCGACGTTTCCGGGCGGATTTCGTGGGCG
>JBEKWO010000160.1:0-5728 GCA_049512975.1 Xanthobacteraceae bacterium
CCGAGCCAGGACAACAACGTCAACGAGAACAGAATGGCCAGCGGGATCTCGATCAGGATGATCACCGTCGAACGCCAGCTGCCGAGGAACAACAGGATCATCACGCCGACCAGCGCCGCGGCCAGCACCGCCTCGCGGATGACGCCGAAGACGGCGGCTTTGACGAAGATCGACTGATCGCCGACGGCATGCAGATTGAGGCTCGCAGGCAGACTTTCCTCGACCCGCGGCAGCAACGATTTGATGCCGTCGATGACGTTGAGCGTCGACGCCGCGCCGGCCTTGAGGATCGTCATCAGCACGGCACGCGAGCCGTTGACCCGCACCAAATTGGTCTGCGGCGGCGAGCCCTCATGCACGTAGGCGACGTCGTGCATGTAGATGATGGTGTCGTTGACCTTCCTGACCGGCAGTTCGTTGATTCTGTGTAACAGAATGGGGCTGGCATTGAGCGCGACGTTCCAGTCGAATTTACCGATCTTGGCGTCGCCGGCCGGCAGAATCAGGTTCTGCACGCTGATGGCGTTGACGACATCGTCGGCCGACACGTTGTGGGCCTGCATGGCGTGCTGATCGAGATCGACCTGCACCTGCAGAATCTTGCCGCCAAAGGGCGAGGGGACTGCCGCACCGGCCACGGTGGCGAGCTGCGGCCGGATGAAGTTCTGGCCGAGGTCGAACAACTGCATCTGCGGCAGCTTTTTGCTCGACAACGCCAGTTGCAGGATCGGTACGCTCGAGGCGTTGTAGCTCAGCACATAGGGCGGGGTGATGCCGGGCGGCAGCAGCTTGAGGACGGTCTGCGAGGCGGCCGTCACCTGCGCCAAGGCCGCGGCGATGTCGACATTCTTCTGAAAGAAGATCTTGACCACGCCGTAGCCGGAGAGCGACTGCGACTCGATGTGCTCGATGTCTGCAACCTGCGCCGTCAGGTAGCGTTCGTAGAAGTAAATGACGCGGCCGGACATGTCGTTCGGCAACAGCCCGGTATAGGTCCACACCACGCTGACCACCGGAATGTTGATGTTGGGGAAAATGTCGGTCGGAGTCAGCAGCGCCGCGCGGACGCCAAAAAACGCGATCACGACCGCAAGCACCACGAAGGTATAGGGACGCCTGAGCGCAGTGAGAACGATCCACACGGCCGTAATCTCCTGCAAACGCAAAAAGGCCGCCGGGAATCGGGTAGGTCTCGGCGCCGCCTGCGCAATTTATCCGAATCGCGGGGCCACGTAACCGGCGCCACTGACGCAGCCCTGCGGGGAAGACGCTGGATTGAACCAAACCGCCGAGCGGATGATTATGTAGAGAGAGTCCGCTGCTGCCAGGGGGTCGAGGCGGGTACGGGCGTCCAAGCGGAAGATGACTGGGCCGGAGGCAGGCGGCCGCGGTTGGACGCGAGGGTGACCGGATGTTTCTCCCGCCCCAGACGATGCAACCATGCGGTCTGCGCCGCGTGGTCTCTACTGCCGCTCTCGTATCGCTGCTCGCCGGATCGCCGCTCGGCGCGGAAGAACAGCCGCAGTCCCTGCTGCCGACCCGGGATGTGGATATCAGCTACCGGAACACGCGGCCGGATCAGCCGACGATCGTCGAGCGCCGGCGCTGGTCGGCGAGCGACCGTCTGGTGCGCTCCGAGGGGCCAGACAAATCCACCACGCTCTACGACCGGGACGCGCACGAGATAACGATCATCAATCCGAAAAACCGCACCTACCTCAAGTTGGAGGGTTCGCTGCGCCAGCCCCTGGACCCGGAAAAGGGTAAGCCGCTGAAACGCGGCGGCGAGTCCGTGGTAGCCGGGTTGCACTGCACCGACTGGTCGTGGACGGAGGATGCGGAAACGCACACCGTATGTTTGACCCCGGACGGCGTGATGCTGCGTCTGGTCGTCGACGGCAAGACCGTGATGCAGGCACTGTCGGTGAAATACGGCCGGCAGCCGGCGGAGCTTTTCCGGGTACCGCCAAACTATACGCCCGCCCTGGCGCCGGAAGGCGGTCCGGGAGAGTGAAGTCCGCCACTCGGCTTCGTCCCCGCCCGTGGGGCTGACTGAGCGGCTGTTGCCGTAATGTCACAGGTTTCCCCCGCCGTTGAATCAACGGCCGACGCGATATTGACAGGCGGGAGGTGGCACCTGATGGTTACGCTATATTTATCTGTATACAGCGACTCAGGCTGCATACGGCGGGACAGGGGGTGTGACGTGACAAAAGCAGAAACCAGTCGGGGCAATCTCAATCCAATCCAAGCGCGTGGGCGCGCCGTAAAATCCATGGTCGCTTACGGGTCGGGGTGCCTCGTCATCGGTTTGGCATTGGCGCTTGCGCCGGCTGTTGCGCACGCTCAAAGCGCGGACCCGCCCATGGTGGTCAAGGCTCCGCCTTCTAACGGATTGCCTGGTACCGGATATCTGTTTGGCAGTTATCCGCCTAGCGATCCGATTCAATCCTGGCTCGCCATGGTTTCGGCAACCCAGGCGGCGCAACCGAGTTGGATGACCCCGCTCGTGACCGTCACGCCGCGGCTCGAGCAAGAATTTCGCTTTGACTTCTACGACCAGCAAAACGGGACCGGCAGCCAAGGCAACGGCCAACACCTCGTCAATTACGGGGGCCCCGGCGGCGCCAGGATAGAGTTCATCCCCGCATATAACTGGGAAGTCATTGTGGCGCCGCCGCCGTACGTGACCGCCTCCGGCCCCAAGGGAAGTGCGGAAGGCTGGGGCGATTGGCCGGCTTTCCTGGTCAAATATCGGGTGGCTTCGGCAAACGCGCAGAACGGCGATTATATCGTCACCGCCTTCTTTCAGATGTCCGATCCGCTCGGCACCCCGGCTAAAATCTCGAACAACGTTGTAACTGCCCAGCCGACTTTGGCAGTCGGCAAAGGGTGGGGCGATTTCGATATTCAGATGACGTTCAGCCAGCAATATCCCGTTGGCGGGCTCGCTTCGCCCGGAAACACCGCTGCCGTGAACATGGCAAACTACGGCGATCCGTTCCTGTGGAATACCACCTTCCAATATCATTTCATGCAGTATTTTTGGCCGGAACTCGAGGTCAATTACGAATACTGGCCGAACGGCGAGCATCAAGGTCTCAGCCAGGTCTTGCTCACGCCGGGCATCATATTCGGCCGCTTCAAGATCGGCATGGACAGCCCGACCCGGCCGATAAACCTGATCTTCGGCGCCGGCTATCAGATCGCGGTGACGCCGAATCCCGTCACCAGCAACAATTGGGTCGCTACCGCGCGGATAACCTTCTGACGGCAGCGCATAAGCGGGATTTTGCAAGATCGTCCTGACTTCTTTGCAAAATCCCGCATCGCCTCTACTCTCACTTCAATGCGCTGCCGGGATCCAGTTACCTTGAAACGAGGAGAGCACGATGAAAATCAGCGCCCGCAATCAGCTCAAGGGCAAAATCCTGGAAGTCAAGAAAGGCACGACCACGGCACATGTCCGCGTCGAAATTGCCCCGGGAAAGGTGATTACGTCGTCGATTACCAACGAGGCCGTCGACGATCTGGGGCTTAAAGTCGGCGGCAGCGCAATCGTCGTCATCAAAGCGTCCAGCGTCCTCATTGCCACTGAATAGGAGAGCACGATGCGCCGGAGCCATCTGGCACTCATCGCGTTGTTGCTGGCGGCGCCGGCGTTCGCGCAAGAGCCGGTCGGCTGCGATAAGTTCAAATGGCCGCTTGATCGCGAGCGCACCATGCTGGCGAATCCGACGGTGGTGGCTTCCGGCAGCCAAGTGCTGCAACCGCTTGCCGCAGCGATGATGCTGACGCTCGTTCCCTTCGCCGATGCGAAGCTGCCAGTGGCGCCGGAGCGCGCACCGAAATCGCCCGATTCTTATGCCGGGTTCGTGCGCGTTTCCGGTTTGCCGAAACCCGGCGCTTATCGGATCACGTTGTCGGAAGCTGCGTGGATCGACGTTATTCAGGACGGAGCCGCACTGAAGCCCGCCGCGCATAGCGGAGCCACCGGTTGTGACGGCGTCCGCAAGAGTGTGAAGTTCGAGCTTGCGTCCGGACCAACGATCATCGAACTCAGCGGCACGACGGCGCATGCCGTCGCGCTCGTCGTGACGCCGGACTGAACATAAACGTGGGCCGCGCGCCGCGTTCTTATTTCGCCGGCGTGCAGCCTTCGCAATAACGTTCGTTCACCGCGGCTCGCCTCGCGGCTTGTTTCTCTGCCGTGCAGCTACGAATAACGTGACCGCCGCCGCGTGCTGCGATGGATAGACACAAGACCGCCGTCGCCAATGGGCGCGCCTTGCGTGCCCGACCAAAATCGCCCATTCTCCGCCGCAGGGGGACACCGTCTGCGCACGGAATGATCGAGTTCCGCGTCGGCGCCGCCGATGGTTCATGTCACGACAATTCGGCAGTCGCCCGTTCTCGCAGGTGGAGTCCAGCGTTCCGTGCCGGCGCCAGCCAAGCTCCCGCGTAGACGTGGCGTCCGCCAAGGAGGGGACTCGGCCCGACTACGCTCCGTCATGCTCGGCGCGGTGGCCTGCATCGGTCTGGCGGCTTGTGCGGTCGGCCCCGATTATCATCCTCCGCAACCGGCGATGCCGGAGAACTTCATCGCCGCGCCGGCAGCCAAAGGTGAGCGGGCGGTCACTGACAATCGCGTCGTCGACACGGCCCGATGGTGGCGCGCGCTTCACGACCGCGAGCTCAACTCGCTGATCGATCGCGCCATCGCGGCGAGCCCGACGCTGGAAATAGCCTTGGACCGCCTGCAGCAAGCCCGCGCGCAGGAGGCCGTGGTCATCGGTGCAGCCTTGCCGGAGGCCGGAGGGAGCGCGGGCGGCGGATGGGGTACGGGAAGCGATTTAGGGCGTGGCCGCGCCTCGCAATCCCTCGTGTCCGCCGAGAACGGTGCGGGCTTGTCGCGGGTCGTCAATCTCGTCGGGTTTGATGCGGCGTGGGAGATCGACGTGTTCGGCAAATTCCGCCGCGCCATCGAGGCGGCTCAGTACGACGTCGACGCCGCCATCGCCGCGCGCAACACCGTGCTGATTTCGCTGATCGCCGACGTGACCCGCGCCTATCTCGATCTGCGGGCGCTGCAAATGCAGCTCGCGGTGTTGCGCAAGAATATCGTGGTGGCGCAGCAGTACGTCGATTTCGTCCAGGAGCGATTCAGCCGCGGCATCACCAACGAGCTGGATGTGACTTTGGCCAAGCGCCAATTGGCGCAATTGCAGGCGCAGCTGGCGCCATTGCGGGCCCAGATCGACGCCGCCCGCTACGTCATCGCCGTCCTGATCGGAGAATTTCCCGAAAATCTCGGCAAGGAGCTGACAAAGCCGCGGATGCTTCCGGCGTTACCGGGCCGTATCCGCGCCGGCCTGCCGATCGAGCTATTGCGGCGCCGTCCCGACATTGCCGAAGCCGAACGCCAATTGGCGAGCGCCACCGCCTTTATCGGCGTCGTCACCGCAGACCTTTTTCCTCAGGTGGCGGCGACCGCCTCCGGCGGATGGCAGACCGGCATCGCGCCCCTTACCATCAGCCCGATATGGTCGGTCGGGCCGGCGATTGCGGCGCCCATATTGGATTTCGGCAGGCTCGATGCGATTGTGGAGAAGGCCGACTTTCGCACCCGCGAGCTTTTGTTCAACTACAAGCAGACGGTACTCAACGCGGTCCGCGAGGTGGATACCGCCATCGACGCTTATGCGGCCCAGCAGGCTCGCTTGCGCCA
>JBEKWO010000161.1:0-5366 GCA_049512975.1 Xanthobacteraceae bacterium
TTGGTCGTCTCGGTCATACGCATGTCCTTGGCCGGCTCAGTTCGGCGCAGCCCTCACCGGCCTTATTGTGCTGATCGCCGACCCGAAACCGTTCAAGGCGCCGACAGCGCGCCAAAAAGGTCTCGCTCGCAGGGCCGGCGAGCAGGGCTGCATGTATCACATTTGGGCGGTTCAATGCCAAATCCAATTGCGCCGAGGTAAGGAATCCAATCACAACGAGGGGCCGGCCCGATCGTCGGCGGCGCATTGCCGCGTCGAGCTTGCGGACACCCTCGGAAGAAGCCTCGGCAGCGTGCAAAAGCGCTACGGCGTCCTCACGTGTCAGCGCCGCCTCGGATTTGGCGAAGCCCGCCGCAACGAGACCGGCCTTGCCGGCTACGGCCAGGGCATCGAGGACGGCCCTTTCGAGCAGCCGCTCGGTGCGAGCTACCAGATCCGAGCAGAGGCGAACCTCCCGCTTGAACCCGCGGGCAAAGGCTTTGCGCTTGATCGCCTCGCCCAGGGCGTCCCGCGTCGCCGTGACCCAGATGCCGCGTCCCGGCAGCTTATTTTTGACATCGGCGACTGCCTCGCCGTCCGGCCCGACGACAAATCGGATCAGGTCGGAGATCGGCCGCACCGTGCGGGTGGCAGCGCACAGGCGTTCGCGTTGGCGCGCGAATGGTCCGCTGTCGAGCTCGATGACGGGTTCGATCTCTTTCTCTATCTCTTGGGCGATTTCTCGGACTTTGGCGACCATGCGCGCGTGCTGCTCCTTTAGGCCTGCGCCTCGGGCTGCGGGGCCTCCTCGGCAGCCGGCGGCGCGAGATCGGCCTCTTCGACCCAACCCGCTTTCAGCCGGGCCTGCATGACGAGTCCCTCGGCTTCCTCGCGCGAGATATCAAAGCCGTCGAGAATGCCGGCTTCCCGCACGGTCTCGCCGTCCTTGCGCTCGGTCCAGCCTACGAGGTCGTCGGTGGCACATCCGGCAAGGTCCTCGACCGTCTTGACGCCGTTCTCGCCGAAGCGGACCAGCATGGCCGTGGTGACGCCGGGTACATCCTTGATCGCGTCCTCGACCCCGAGCTCCTGACGCTTGGCGTCGAGTTCGGCCTCGATCTTGGCGAGGTATTCGCGCGCCCGGGTCTGCAACTCGCCGGCGGTGTCCTCGTCGAAGCCCTCGATGCCGGCGATCTCCTTGGCGTCCACCAGCGCCAGCTCCTCGACCGAGGAGAAACCCTCCGAGGCGAGCAATTGCCCGATCACCTCGTCGACGTTGAGCGCCTCGATGAACATGCGGGTGCGGTTCTCGAATTCGGCCTGGCGGCGTTCCGACTCCTCCTGTTCGGTCAGGATATCGATGTCCCAGCCGGTAAGCTGGGAGGCAAGCCGCACGTTCTGGCCGCGCCGGCCGATGGCCAGCGAAAGCTGCTGGTCGGGCACCACCACCTCGATGCGCTCGCGTTCCTCGTCGAGCACCACTTTGGCGACTTCGGCGGGTGCCAAGGCGTTGACGACGAAAGTGGCGATGTCATGCGACCAGGGGATGATGTCGATCTTCTCGCCCTGCAGCTCGTTGACCACAGCCTGCACGCGCGAGCCGCGCATGCCGACGCAGGCGCCGACCGGATCGACGGAAGAGTCGCGCGAAACCACCGCGATCTTGGCGCGCGAACCGGGATCGCGCGCAACCGCCTTGACCTCGACGATGCCGTCGTAGATTTCCGGCACCTCCTGCGCGAACAGCTTGGACATGAATTGCGGGTGCGTGCGCGACAGGAAGATCTGCGGTCCGCGCTGTTCGCGGCGAACGTCGTAGATATAGGCGCGGATGCGGTCGCCGTTGCGGAAAACCTCGCGTGGCAGCATCTCGTCGCGCCGCACGATCGCTTCGCCGCGGCCGAGGTCGACCACCACGTTGCCGTACTCGACGCGCTTGACGATGCCGTTGACGATGTCGCCGATGCGGTCCTTGTACTCGTCATACTGACGATCGCGTTCGGCCTCGCGCACTTTCTGCACGATCACCTGCTTCGCCGATTGCGCGGCGATGCGGCCATATTCCAGCGGCGGCAGCGGGTCGGCGATGGTGTCGCCGATCTGCGCGGCCGGATGCCGCCGGCGCGCATCTTCGAGGCTGATCTGTGACGCCGGATTTTCCACCGTGTCCACCACGAGCATGTGGCGGGACAGGTGGAGTTCGCCGCTCTTCGGATCGATCTCCGCGCGCACTTCGGTCTCGCTGCCATAGCGCGACCGCGCCGCCTTGGCGATCGCGTCCTCCATGGCGCCGAGCACGATCTTGCGGTCGATCGCCTTTTCCCGGGCGACCGCGTCTGCGATCTGCAACAGTTCGAGTTTATTGGCGCTTACCGTCGCCATCTTCATTCTCCTTTGGCTGGCTCACGCGCCGGTTCTTCGCCCGGCGCCGCGACCATGTGTTTCGATGGGTGTGATTTCCGCCCGTTGGGTGTCCGCGCGCGGGCCTCGCGTTCTCCAAGTTTGCCGCCATGCTTGCTTCGCCGCAGCGCTTCGGAAACGAGCGCATCGGTGAGAAGGAGCCTCGCTTCCATCATGTCGTCGATCCGCAACAGGACTTCCGAATTTTCCGCCGCCGGATCGTTGCGGCGGAGACGGACGCATTCGCCTTCGGCGCCGATCAGTTCGCCGCGAAAACGCTTGCGGCCATCGATCGGCACCAGCATCTCGATATGGGCGACATGGCCGGCAAAACGGTCGAAATCGGTGCGCCGCACCAGCGGCCGGTCGATGCCGGGCGAAGAAATCTCCAGCCGGTAGGGACCTTCGATCGGGTCGGCGACGTCGAGCACCGGCGACAGCGCCCGCGAGATGGCCTCGCAATCCTCGATGGTCATGGTGCCGTCCGGTCGCTCGGCCATGACCTGCACCGTACAGCCGGCGAATCCTGAAATGCGCACCCGCACCAGCCGACAGCCAAGCTCGGCGAGCACCGGTTCGACAATGGCGGCGACACGCGCCGCACGTCCCGGCTCGGTGATGAGCCGCGGCTCGTCGGCAAAGGTCGAAAGCTTGTCGTCCATGCTGTTCGCGGGCGTCCTGCACATGCGTCCGGCAAAGGAACCGTCGGACCTCAGGTAATAAAAAAGAGCGGGTCCCGGGGGGCCCACTCTCAAAACCGTTCGGATCAACCGACCGCTATGAGGTATCCAATGACGGACCTTGCGAATATAGCGGGTCTTGCGGCAGTTGCAAGGCCGGTACGGAGGCGCCACGGCGGGCGCC
Source organism: Xanthobacteraceae bacterium (assembly GCA_049512975.1). Taxonomy (GTDB): domain Bacteria; phylum Pseudomonadota; class Alphaproteobacteria; order Rhizobiales; family Xanthobacteraceae; genus BOG-931. The sequence continues at coordinate 3,244 of JBEKWO010000161.1, forward strand.
GGGGGCGGCGAGCATTCAAAGTTTGCGGAAAATCAGGAAGCAAGGCGACCGCTGCTCGCGCGCAGCCTTGGCGTGATAGCGCGTCGGGGTAAAGTCGGGCCACGCCTTGCGCCAATCGTCGGCGCGCTGCGCCGTCCACACAAATGCGTCCGCGCGCAGCAAACGCTGCAACGTCCAGGCGGCGTAATCGGCAAGGTCGGTGACGAAGCGCAGCTCGCCGCCGCGCTGCAGGATGCGGGCAAACTGCGCGATAGTCGCATCCTGAACAAAGCGCCGCTTCCAATGCCGACGTTTCGGCCAAGGATCGGGGTGAATGAGATCGATGCGCGCCAGTGATGCGTCAGGCAGCCAGGTCATCAGGCTTGCGGCGTCGTCGAAATGCAGACGGATATTTTGCAGGCCGGCGCCCTCGATCGCCGCCAGCGCCTTGGCCATGCTGTTGACGAAGGGCTCGACGCCGATGAATCCCGTCCGCGGCCGCGCCGCGGCCTGCGCAATCATATTTTCACCGCCGCCAAAGCCGATTTCGAACTGCACTTCGTTGACCGGCACGGGAAACAGCGCGTGAAGCTCAGCCGGAGCGGGCTGCGAAAGATCGAGCGCCAGAACGGGCAGCAACGTGTCAAAAAGCTCCGCCTGCCGCTTGCGTAGCTTGTGGCCCTTGCGGCGGCCGAAGAAGGCGCGCGGGTGATGCAGTTCGTGATCCATCAGCCGTTATGGCCGCGCATAGCCGTTCAAAGAACGGCGTCGCTTCGCTCGCCTATGTCGCGGCCATCCACGTCTTTGTCTCGTCGGTATATCAAAGACGTGGATGGCCGGCAGGTTTACACTCGGGTCGCCCGCAGGGACGGACCCGTGTGCCGGCCATGATTGCGGGCATTCCCCGGTAAAGACGGTCAGCGCAGACCCCGCCTGAGCGCGTCCGCGAGGTCCGTTCGCTCCCAGGAGAAGCCGCCGTCCTTATCGGGAGCCCGGCCGAAATGGCCGTAGGCGGCAGTGCGGCGATAGATCGGCCGGTTGAGCTTGAGCGCACGGCGAATGTTGGTCGGGCGCAGCGGGAACAGCTCCGGCAACACCTTCTGCAGCTTCGCCTCTTCGACCTTGCCGGTGCCGTGTGTGTCGACATAGATCGACATCGGATCGGCGACGCCGATCGCATAGGCGATCTGGATGGTGCAGCTGTCGGCGAGGCCGGCGGCGACCACGTTCTTGGCGAGATAGCGCGCGGCGTAGGCGGCCGAGCGGTCCACCTTGGTCGGGTCCTTGCCGGAGAAGGCGCCGCCGCCATGCGGGGCATAGCCGCCGTAGGTATCGACGATGATCTTGCGGCCGGTCAGGCCGCAATCGCCGTCCGGGCCGCCGATGACGAAATTCCCCGTTGGATTCACCAGGAAGTCGCCGGTCTTCTTCGGCATCCAACCTTGCGGCAGCGCCGACTCGACCGTATCGGCGATCATCTCCTTGACCATGCCCGGCGTGTATTTCTTGCCGTTGCGGGTCTGCCCGTGGTGCTGCGTCGACACCACGACCTTGGTGCAGCCGACCGGCTTGCCGTCGACGTATCTCACCGTCACTTGGCTCTTAGCGTCGGGCTGAAGGTCGAACAAGGCGCCCGAGCGGCGCTTATCAGCCAGCACCTTGAGGATCTTATGCGCGAAATAGATCGGCGCCGGCATGAACGAGCCCTTTTCATAGACCTCGCTCTCGGTACAGGCGAAGCCGAACATCATACCCTGGTCGCCGGCGCCTTCTTCCTCGCCGTTTTTCTTCTTCTTGGCGTCGACGCCCATGGCGATGTCGGGTGACTGGCCGTGCAGCAGCACCTCGACGTCGGCCCCGTAATAGGAGAACCCATCCTGGTCGTAGCCGATATCCTTGACCACGCCGCGGGCGATTTCCGTGATCAGCTCGCGATTGACCACCGCTTTGGCGCCGTGCTTGTGGAAAAAGGGCGCTTGGCCACGGCCCTCGCCGGCGATGATGATTTTATTCGTCGTGCACAGCGTTTCGCAGCCGAGCCGCGTATTGACTTTGCTCTGGTCGGCAATGCCGAGCTTGATGTCGTTCTCGAGGAAGGCATCGAGTATGGCGTCCGAGATCTGGTCGCAAACCTTGTCCGGATG
>JBEKWO010000162.1:0-5257 GCA_049512975.1 Xanthobacteraceae bacterium
AGCACGAGCAACTCGGGTTCGACCGCGAACGCGCGCGCCAAGGCGACCCGGCGGGCGAGACCGAGCGACAGCTCGCCGGGATAATGGCAGCGGTGCTCGGCAAGGCCGAGCGTCGCGAACAGCGCGCTCAGTGCAGTGTCGCTCGCCTGCGGCGCGGCGAGCCTCACGTTCTCCTCAACGGTGCGCCAAGGCAGCAGGCGCGGCTCCTGAAAGACGACGCCGAGCCTGCCGTGCGCCGGCAGCTGGACTCTGCCTTCGAACTCGTGATCGAGCCCGACGATAATGCGCAGCAGTGTGGTTTTGCCGCAACCTGAGGGACCGACAAGGGCCGCGACTTCTCCGTTCGCCAAAGCAATCGAGAATTCGTCAAGCACGTGTAGCCGGCTGCCAGAGGCGGTGCGATAGAACTTGTGCTTGATATGCACATCAAGTCGGCCTGGCCCGCCAGCGGGAGATATATCGTTCAAAAGGCTGCACCAGGAAGGTTTCGATGGCGAGCATCACAGCGACGAAGGCCAGAGCATAGGCCAGGATGCGCGTGACGTCGAATAACTGGAAGGCAACGCCAATCTCGAAGCCCACGCCGTTGGGCCGGCCAAGTAGTTCGACGATCAGCACGATCTTCCAAACGAGCGAGAGGCCGGAGCGCGCGGCCGCGGCGAGATAGGGCGCCAGCTGCGGGAGGATAACGTGGCGCAGCCGTACCCACCTGCCCATGCGGAACACCGTCGCCATCTCGTCCAGCGTCCGGTCGAGCGCGCGTGCGCCTTCGCGCACTGTGACTGTGGCGATCGGCAGCTTATTTAGGGCAACGGCCGCGATCGCCGCCGTCTCCGTCAGTCCCGCCCATACATAGGCAAGCACGATGATCACCAGCGCAGGCAGGTTCAGCAGCATCACAAGCCAGGGATCCGCGAGTCGATCAAAAATAGGAACGCGGCCCATCGCGAGTCCAATTACAGCGCCGAGCGCCATCGCCATGGTGAACGACGCGGCGACGCGCGCGAGCGTGACGCCGAGATTAAAGGCGAGCGCGCCGGAGCGCGCCTCCTGGACGATCGCAAGCCCGACGGTTTGCGGCTCCGGTAACAGGCGCACGCCGACAATGTGCGAGCCGGCAAACCACGCCGCAAGCAGCAGCGCGATCGAGGCGGCCCGCAGCATGAGATTCATTCGCTTGGTCCCGCGCTGTAGAAGGTGTCGGGATCGAGCTCGCGCGCCGGCCCGACGAGATCGGCGCCGCCGATCTCGGCCAGCACGCGGTAGAGTGCTCGCGCATCGGCAGCCTCATCGGCGAGAGGCCGTCGCGGAATGCCTTCGAGATAGCGCCGACGATAGATGTCGAGCGCGCGGGCATCGCTCACCCCGATGCGCGGGGCGAGCCGCTGCCATTCCGTCGGCGTATCCGCGAGAATCTTTTTCGCCTTCTGCGTGACAGCGAAAAAACGACCGAGCAGCGCGCGGTTGCGTTGCGCCCAGCCACCGTCGAACACGTAGCCGACCATGGCCACCGGCCCCGTAGCGCCAAGGCGCTTCACGATGTACTCCATCGAGACGGCACGGTTCATGCCCTTGGCCTCGAGTTCGGCGCAAAAATTCCAAAACGTTAGCGTGGCGTCGGTCTCGCCTTGCAACGCCTTTTGCGTAAGAAGCGGCGGCGCGCCGTAGGCGATCTGCGCCTGCGTTCTGAGGTCTACGCCCGATCGGCGCGCCAACGCCTGTAGTAGTAGCCAGCTCTTGTCGAGCGGTCCGCCGGCGACGCCGAGTTTCTTGCCCTTGAGGTCGGCGATCTCTTTGATCGGCGAATTCGCGGGCACCATCACCGCGCCGAGCGCGCTCGAATACGGATAGAAGACCAGATCGTCGCCGAGCGCGCGCTCGCGCGTGACCCACAGCCAGTCGGACAGGATCAGGTCGGCCGAGCCGCCCTTTAGCGCGACCTTGCTGGCCTCGGTGCTCGCGAGCTCGGTGGTTTCGATCGCGAGATCGGCCTGCCGGTCGAGATCGTGGGCGCGAAGGATTTCGAGCTCCCAGGCTAGCGTACCGGTCTTCTGCGCGGCGATGCGAATGCGATCTGCTGCGAGTGCTTGCGAAGCGGCAAGCGCCAGCGTGGCGATCACTACAACACGCAGGCACCACAGCGTGCGTCCAGCCGGTTCACTACCGCGCGTCATAACTTTGCGTCTGGCTTTGCATATGATGGCACATGCTCATCGGCGCGGCCTCGGTGGGAACGCGCGGTTCGACCGCGATGGCAACCTCGTTTTCACCGGCGTCACAGCGAGTGAATTCCAGGCGCTCCATGCCGAGACACGCAGGCTCTTGTGGAGCTTGCAGATCCCATAAGCCAGCGCCGTCAACCTACCAAGATCGCGATTTTGCAACGCATTCTTTCGCTATATTGTGTCGCTAACGCGCAGCCGTCAATCCGCGACGGCAGGTCCGGAGGGTGCAATAGCGAAGCGTATTACGCCGCATGTGATGACTAGCAGATTACACTCCCGCCGCAAAAGCCGGAGGCTGCGGCCGACGCACTCGCTCAGACCAGTGAAAAGCTTGCCATGACCGGTCAACAGCGACTTCTAGACCAGCGATCTTAAATCAACATTATCTCGACTGCTGCAATGCACACTCCACTTCCGCAACGGGTCAAACTGCGACATCGCGGGGTGTCTGCGTCACGGCAGCTCTACCCCCGAAGCCGACATTCGCTTGCGCTGCAATATCTGTCGCAACGGGCCAAACTGCGACATCGCGTGATTGTCCGCGTTACGGCAGCTTTACCGCTGAATGCGGACGTTGCATTTCTTCGGGCCGTGCTCGAAGCCACGTCAGAGTGGCTTATGTAGCCGCCTGCAGTGTCCCCTTTTGGACTGGCTTAATCAACGACGGTCGGAAGGTGCCGGGATAGCATCTCCAGTGCCTGGTCGACCGGAAGCCCGAAATGCTGAGCGAGCTGTCTCACCTGCTCGTTTCCGAGAGCCGCCCGCATTTGGTCAGCGGTGACAGAGAGATTTTGGCCGCTCCCCAGCCAGGACTGAACCTGCGGCCCTAATCCGCCCTGCTGAAGCTACGTGATCAACCCATTCAGATCGCCGAGGTTTGTCTTGGCCAGCGCCGCGTTTATGAGATCGGGAACGGCAGCCGCTTCGACTTGACCGAGCGCGCTTTCACTGTGTCGGACAATCCCATCGCACTTCTCCTTCAGGATCAACGGAGACCACCGAGCCCAGGCCGGTCAGGGGCTTTGTCAGGGATGCTTTTCCCTCTTGGAGGCTCTGTCGCCCTGGGCTACGGCCTCTCTTTCGCACATGTAAGCACCTTCCTTCGTCGTTCCGTAGCTCTTCGTCTCCGCGAAGTGGTAGATCTTCGACTTCAGATTGGTCCATACGACGGTATCCGCGGGGCAATGACGTTTCGCTTCGGCCTCCGTCCTATACTGGCCAGCACCAGTGGGTTCGGTCCTTGCAGCCGGCGGTGGAGTGGCGATGGTGGTTGCCGGTGCGGGGCCGCGCGCAGGTGCGGGCGTAGCAGCAGGCGCCGGAGGCGGGGCCGGCGCTGCCGTGACACCGCCGGTTCGGCACTGCTCGACGTATTGCTTTTCCGTTATGCCCTTCGCCTCGTTATCGGTCTTATTCGCCCGCCATTCGGATCGACATTCCTTCGCTGTTTTCCCCTTTTCTGCCGAGGCTGGCGGAGGCGGGGAAGGCGCCTGCGCAGGAGCAGAAGCCGACGGAGTGGCTGCGGCCGCCCCCCGGCACTGTGCGACATAATCCTTTTCCTTGACCCCCTTGGCTTGGTTCTCCGCCTTGTTGGCCCGCCATTCATCTTGGCATTGCTTGACGGTTTTCTCTTGCGCGATCGACGGCGATGAAATCGAAATAAAAGCGGCCAATGCCGCGCATGCGGCCGCAAAAAACGGAGCTTTCATTGCAATCCCCCTCGGTCGACCTATCCGCTTGTGCACTTTTTCACGAAGCTGGTCTTCGCGGCGCCTGAGAGCGGCTTGCCGTCCTTACTGACGGCGCTGTCTTCGCAGCATTTGTTCATGAAGCTGGTTTTCGCGGCGCCCGCGAGCGGCCTACCATCCTTACCGACCGCTTTCGATGCGCACGCCGCGTCCTGCGCAATCGCCGAGCCGCACGCCATGATCAAAGCGAGCGCTGCAGCCAATATAGAGCTTTTCATGGAATGCCCCCTTCATAGCTCTCTATACCGAAAACCTACGCCTAGGGCGACGCAGTGACAAGGGGCACTAACTTAACGCAGCCCACGCAGGCCCACAGCAGTTCACGTTTTGCACATGCCGATCCGCCGGGTCGGTATCGGACACCGCCTCTCGTGGTATATCATTTGACGGCACGCGCCGGGTGAGGCGTGTGACGTAACAGGCAGGGAGGGGGCAATGCTCGAAGAATTCAAGAAATTCGCGATGCGCGGCAATGTCGTCGATCTCGCCGTCGCCGTCATCATCGGCGCCGCTTTCGGCGCGATCGTCAATTCGCTGGTCAACGATATTATTATGCCGATCATCGGTGCGGTCACCGGCGGGCTCGACTTCTCCAACTACTTCCTGTCGCTGTCGTCGAAGGTGACGGCGACGTCGTTGGCCGACGCCAGAAAGCAGGGTGCGGTGCTCGCCTGGGGTAATTTTCTCACCCTCGTTCTCAACTTCCTCATCATCGCCTTTGCGCTGTTTCTGGCGGTCAAGGGGATCAGCCGGTTAAAAGCTGAGGCGCCGCCGGCGCCAGCGGCGCCATCCAAGGAAGTGCTGTTGTTGACCGAGATTCGCGACGCGCTGAAAAATCGGTGACCTGGATAGTGACAGGAGGACCTAAACCAGTAAGAGTTACTGATCGGCACACCGACGGCGACGCTTGAATAGCGCAAAGAGATTGACGAACACTTCTCCGTCATCCGTAAATGGCGTTTGTTGATCGTCGCAAGATTACGCTTTGCGTCGGTCCATGAGGGCGTGAATTAGCCTTCTGCTTGGGAAAGCAACTTCTGGATCGGGTCATCCGCGTCACATCGAGCAGGTGTCAGCCGCTTCAGCTCTTGTCCCGGAAGCTGACATTTTGTTTCAGGACAATATCTGTCGCGCTGGGCACACTTATGGACACATGTGCTCATCCGAAAATTGTATGCGGGGATGCTCGCGGTTTCCAGCAGGACGGCATCGTCTTCGCTCATGCCGACATGTCTGGCGCTTCATGCTGCCAGCGGCTGATCAGGCCGGCAATCGCCGCGCCGAGGA
>JBEKWO010000163.1:0-5140 GCA_049512975.1 Xanthobacteraceae bacterium
CGCGATTCACTGTCGTTTGCTGTTCGGAGATCCATCTCAGCCCTCATATGCTGAACTGCGAATCTCCCTCAATTAACCGATTCCAACTTGCAATCACCCGCGACTTTCTGACTCAGTAAGATTAGCGGCCCTTAGCGGAAGTGCTGATGGCGCGGGTGTGATCGAGTTCACAAGCCTGCTGGCCCTGTGCTATGTTTTGACCGACGCTTTAAGGGAGCGATCATGAGGGAACTAACACGCCGGTCTTTCGTCTCTGCGGCGGTGGCAGCCGTATTTTACGGTGGCGCTGCCGGCGCGCAGAACGTGACACCGAGCGCCGCCACGCGCGTTGCACTCAAGGGCTACGATCCGGTTTCCTATTTCACGGACGGGAAGCCAGAACAAGGCTCGGCCGAATTCAGCTTTGCCTTCGACGACACCACCTACCGGTTCAAGAACGCCGAGCACCGCGCTAAATTTGCGGCCGACCCCGAGCATTACGCGCCGCAGTTCGATGGTTTCTGCGCGGTGCAACTCTCGCGCGGCCGCAAGGTAGAAGCCGATCCGGAGGTCTGGACCATCACCGATGGCAAACTTTACGTCTTTTCCGGGAAGCGCGGGTTGCCGATCTTCAATGAACATCCGGTCGATATTGCCCAAAAGGCCGCCGAGAATCTGAAACAGCTCCGCTAGAGTCCCGCTTTTTTCAGCGCGGCGACAAGTTTTTCCCGCAATTCCGGCTTCCGCAGCAGCGTGCCGAATTCCGCGGTGTCGAACCGCGCGTCTAGCCGCCGCACCGTCTCAACTTGCCGGGCGGCATCCATCTGCCGTCCGGCTTGCGCGTAGGCGGCCGCCAGGATCGCATTGGTGTAAGGGTCGGTCTTGTTGCGCTCGACTGAATTTTCGAGCGTGCGGATGGCGTCGTCATTGCGATCGGCCAGCACATACGCGGTGCCGAGGGTGAAGGCCTCGTTCGCCGAGACGGTGAGGCCCAGCTTCCGCGAGATCTCGAAGGCTTTCACCGCTCCATCGACATCGCCTGACCAAAGCAGCGCCGTTGCCAATCCGGCATAGGTATCCGGATCGCTGCTGTTCAGCTCGACCGAGCGCCGCATCTCGTCCAGCGCCCGGTCATAGTCGGCATAACGGATGTAGATGCTTCCGAGCAGCGCGTGGGCGCCGGCGCTGGTCGAATCGATCGAGATCGCCTTTTGGCCGAGACTCTCGGCGCGTTGCAAGGCGGCATCGGGTTCGGCGGTCCATCCTTGGATGACGCCGTTCAGTTCGACCTGACCGAGGCCGATGTAAGCCGGGCCATACCCTGGATCGAGCTCGATCGCCTGTTTGAACAGCGTGCGCGCCTGCGAGTTGGCCGTGCGGTTGACGCGGTTAAGAAGATCGCGGCCGCGGAGGACGATGTCGTAGGCTTCCATATTGTTAGGCGGCTTAGTCGCGGCCTTGGCCAGCTCCAGGTTGGTTAGACGGCTGGCCAGCATTCCCGCGATGCGCCGCGTGATTTCGTCCTGCACCGAAAAAATATCTTTTGGTGCAACATCGTAATTTTCCGACCACAGCAAGGCGCCGCGGCTGGCATCGGTCAGGCGAATCGAAATACGAATGCGCTCGGGGCTGCGGCGGATGCTGCCTTCCACTATGTAACGCACGTCAAGATCGCGGCCGACCTCGGCGGGCCGCGGCGTCTTGCCTTTATAGGTGAAGACGGCGTTACGCGAACGGACGACGAATTCCGGAAATCGCCCGAGCGCGGAGATCACGTCTTCGGTCAGACCATCAGCGAAATAATCTTCCTTGCTGGTGTCCGCCAGCGTCTCCAACGGCAGCACCGCGATCGATGGACGCGAACCCGATGAAATCGGCGCGCTGGTTGTCTGCGAGGACGACGGGGCGCGCATCGTCCACCAGGCGGCCGTGCCGGCAACAATCAGCACAAGAGCCAGCGCGCCTGCCAGCACAGCGCGATTGCGCGATTTGGGCGCCGCGACGCGGCCGGGGGATAGTTCGGGCGCTTCGGCGACCGCCTGCGGCGACAGGGCGAAGACGCGCACTGGCCGGGCGATATTCTTGACCTGCTGCTCGCCGCTATCGGTAAACATCAGCGGCAGCTTGCCGCGCACCTGGTCGCAGGCAAGGTCCGAGATGCACAGACCGCCCGGCTCGCAGATCGATTCAAGGCGGGCCGCGATATTCACACCGTCGCCGAAGATGTCCTTACCGTCGATGATGATATCGCCGATATTGATGCCGATGCGGAAGACAATTCGCTTGTCCTGCCCGACATTGTCGTTGCGCTGGATAATGCCGCGCTGAATGGTGACGGCGCAGGCCACCGCGTCGACCACGCTGGGAAAATCCACCAGCAAGCCGTCGCCCGTGGTCTTGACGATGCGTCCGCCGTAGGCGGCGATGGCGGTATCGACCACGTCCTTGCGCACGGCCTTGAGGGCACGCAGCGTGCCGATTTCGTCGACCCCCATCAACCGGCTATAGCCGACGATATCCGCCGCCAAAATCGCGGCAAGTTTGCGCTCAACGTGCTCGTGCTTTCCCAAAAGCAAAGGCCTTCATTGATATTTTGATATTTTTCCGAACTGAGATTAGCTTATTCCGTGAAGATCTGCATCGCAGAAGTGAAGCGTTTGACCCAACTGGGGACATCAGCCGGGTCATAGTTTATCTCGTCTGCGCCTCGCGATGATTCCCTCGATGACCGGCGACGCGAAGGCTCCGCACAACGTGAATTTTGCTATGTCTGTTTGCGATACAACCAATGCAGCGAAGATCGCCGCGATGAAGATGACAGTCGCGAAGATCGACCCGACGGCCCGCTCCAATTGGCCGCGTGGCAGGCATGCGAGAAGCCACAGGATGACGTTCAACCCGCTCGTCACCGCCAAGTGGCCGGAATACAGCACGACAACGTCGCGTGCGTCCCCATACGTACCGAAGAGGCCGCTCGTGATGGGTAGTGCGATGATGGACAAGAGAAAGAGCAGGTTGAGGAAGACAACCGACCGAGTCGCGTGCGGCTCGTAGGCCAACCGGCGTTGATGACTGAACCAGAACATCCCCGCCGCGACGAAGCTGAGCAAAAGGGCGACGAATTGCGTGTGGTAGGCGGCCCAGATCGTTGACCAAACCGGCACACCGTTCAGAAACTGCGCCGTAGGAACACGGTATGCGAGCAGCGTCATCGCGACGCCAAAGATCGTGTTGCTCAACGCCTCAAGACGCCGCGTCTCGAAGTGTTCACCCGAATTCTGCATCGCATCCCTTTCCGTCTACGCCGTTGTCTAGCATGAAAGGGGCGAGCGGTCTTGAGTTCCTACTTATGGCCACGCGGGAGGCGCCAAGATTTCTGCTGCGCACGAAGCTCTGATTTATTGACCGCCGCGGAGCAGGTGCGACGAATCAGAGCGAACAAGAAAGGAAGCCGATCCCGTGGGCACAGTGGAAACTTCAAGTCCAATGAACCACACTAGAAACATAGACGTGCTAGTGTCCCTTTGATTCCGAAGTTCGTATGAGAGCGGGCCGCAAGCTGCTTGCCAACTGCGGAATCGGGACACTAGGCTCGGACGGAGTTCGCCAGGCCGAATTGCGGCCACGAACGGCGTATAGGAGCAAGCATGCAGCGGAAACTCATCCAGGCAAGCGTAATCCTCGCCTTGTTGACGGGACCGGCTTTCGCCCAGAATTCGTCTTTGAGCGTTCCTGTCAATCCGCAAAAACCTCCGCCGACCCAAGAAGAAATCGAGAAGCAAAAAGCTGCCGATCGCGCCTATAATGCGGCCATGCAGAAGATACCCGACAAGAAATCATCCGTTGATCCATGGGGCAATATTCGCCCGAGTTCGCCGTCGGCGTCCAAGAACAAGCAACAATAGATACGGCCCTGGACAATTGCCACAAACTTTGTTGCCCCCGCCTCGGTATTTCAATGTCCTCACATCCGAAATCGAAGGTGTGCCTTTAGCTGTTCTCGAGGCGCTCGCCATGGGTTGCCCTGTCGCCGTTACCGACACAGGCGATTTGCAGCGTATCGTCACCGACGGCGTGAATGGATTTATCGCGAACGTCCGCAGTCCAGCCGATCTTACGCCGCGCATTGCCAAGCTCGTGTTCGATCGAGAAAAACTCGCCAATATGCGCGTGGCAGCGACCGGATGCTGAACGCTTACAAGGAGCTGCTTAGCCTCGCCGCTTCAGCGAGCTGCCACACAGCATTTTAAGTCGGGTTTCTGATCGTTCGATAATCTGCTGGCTTTCAGGGTTAGGGCGGTCGAGTCACAAGACGAAGGGGATGAACATCTTCGACGTCTTCATGTACGTGGCGTAGGCCGCGCCGAAGGCTTCGAGCGTGTCCTGCTCCTCGGCTTTGGCCGTCAGATAGACGGCGACGGCGATGATCGCGAAGACGGCAAGCGCCGGCGCCGATGCCGGCTGCTTCAGATAGGCGCCGAAAGCGAGCAGGAACAGCGACGCGTACATCGGATGGCGGATGCAGCGGTAGACATTGTCCGTCACCAGAACGGTCGTGTATTCGAAATGCCCCTGCGGCCGGCCGCGGCCGCGCAGGAGCGCGAAGCCGGCGATCGCGAGGTAGATCGACAGCGCGAAGGCGATCCACGACAGGACCTGGACGGGCGCACCCGGAGCGACGAACCACGCGTCCGCGTTCATCAGCACAAGCGCAAGGATTCCCTCGAAGACGACGAATCGATACGGACCTTGCCGGCGTGGATTGACGATCGCGTATCGCCAACTGAAATAGGCGAATACGAGCGTTCCCAGAAAAAATATGAAGATCGACATGCCCCGCCCGCCATGCGGCGAACCCCGGCGCCCGAACCTGCGCCGTGCTTCAGCCGACATCCGCGAGATGGCTGCTGCTTCAGGCCCAACCTGCCACCGTTTCGCGCTCCTAACAAGCCCGGACCGTCCGCCTGACCGCCGCCGCCTCATCGGCGGATGGGGCCGAGACGCGCGGAAGCCAAGTCGAACGCTCGGAGCTCTGGACTTATACCGGGTCCCCAAAAGGACGACTCTTTTTTGGATTCCCAGATCAGGACGAGTCAGATTCAAGCATTGGCGAACGAGGAGGTTCGCCATGGCAAGAGCAATTGCGCTGCGGGATGATTTT
>JBEKWO010000164.1:0-5083 GCA_049512975.1 Xanthobacteraceae bacterium
CCAGATATCGTTCAAGCACTCTCGCGTCTCCAGACGCCACGGCCTACCGCATCTGCAAAAAAGCAAACAAGCCTCCTCGCAAAACTGCCCAATCATGCAAAGATAGTGTGAGATATACAGGCTAGCGGCCATGTCGTAATATCCTAATTTCGTTTACCCGATCGGTCCTTGATGGATCGGCGTGAGAACGCCTTGGGCTTGGAGAGGACACTACCCGAAAGCAGGTTACCTTGCCACCGTGCAAGTGGCGCTATCCGGCAATCGCTGGGGTCACGTGCTCAACTAAGCCCGTCCAAGCCAGTGAAACGCGCGCAGGGTGTGGATATCCGCGTTGTTACCGTGCGGTAACCGATATGCTGACCAAGGGGGCCAGGGCGGCACGGTATGCCGCGTCAGTGCCTGTTATCGTTTCACCGTGCCACCAACAAAAGAAAAGAGCCCCAAGCCCGGGGAGGCGCAGGGCTCTTTAGCGGCATTGGGGGACCAACGCCAGGGAGCGCGGGCCAGTCGCGCTAACCGACAGTATTACCGGCGATCGTGACAACCGCGTTACGCAACCGCTGTGCCGCCCTAGAGCTTGAACCCTGGGGCGTTCGACAAGGAAGTATTTGAGGACGAAGCCGCCTTCGCGTGCGTTGCTCCTGCGCGTTAAGCCGCCACTAACCATCAATCCTCTACCGTTGCCCTCGGGACGGTGTGGAGGGGATGTGTGTTTAGGGGTGTACCCGCACTGGACCGGACCCCGGTCGCCGCACCGGCACTATCGGCGGCTGGGGTTCTTTCATTGCAGGCGGCGGCGCGTCGAGACGCAGCAGTTGAGTTGCGCTACTTCGGTATCGTTTCCAGTCGGTCGCTACGCGCCAGCACCTTCGCGTCTTGATCGCACAGCATAATCAGACGCCCGAGATATTCCTTGATTTTCGCCTTGAACACCGCCCGTGCGATAATGAGGTTCAAGTATTGATCGAGCACCTGCTCGATGCCGGCGCCTTCGCCGCCTTTGCAGAACAGGTTGATCGAATATCGACTGTCCATAAACCGCATCTATCTCAATTCCCAACTCGCCGATACTGACACTTGTAAGGTGGATTACGTCTTTTCGCTGCGCGATTTGCCTGGCCAAGGTCGCGCAAGCAGATCGGATCGCTCGCCGCGCGCCTGGTTGGTGTGAAGGTGACAAGGTAGCACGCTTACGGCGCGCAAACGTGCACCATTTTACCTTCCAAGCATTGGTCGGCATGGCCCGACCGACGTAGCTTGGTCAGGAATATCGAGTGCCGGGCTTCAGGGTGCCATGGTGGCGAGGTATGACGCGTCGTCGCTTGCCACCTTTTTACCTTACCACCGAGCTTAAAACGACGCTCATGACGCTGCTATGCCGAGTGGTAGTCAACCTCGATCGCATTGAAATCACTATCTCCCGACACCGTCTTGGTGCGTTGCTTGGTGGGCAACTGACCGATCTGACGCTGCAGGATCAGAGGCTGGACCGTAACGCCGATGATCTCGTGACATTGGTGGCGCCTGCACGGCTCAAGCGCGTCGGTCGCGAATTGAGAATGCTTGTCGAGAATTCTGATGACCACACGGCAGCCGACCCGAGCCTGCTGAGGATTATCGCTCGCGCTCACGACATCCAGGCACGCCTCATTCAGAACACCAAGCTGACCGTGCATGACATCGCTCGCGAAGAGCGCGTGTCGGCAGCCTACATCTATAATCTCCTGCGTCTTCCCTGGCTGGCACCCGACATTACGACGGCCATTGTCAATGGTCGGCAACCACACCAACTCAACGCCAAGACGCTGATGCGGCAGGCATCGCAGCTGCCGACTGATTGGGCCGAGCAGCGAACGCAGCTCGGTTTTCGCTGAAAACACATCGTCGGTTCTGCAAGCGGTTTCGCGCGTCGCAACCCGTTTTAGCGTGCGGAAACAGCGTTTCAGCGTGCAAAAAGTCAACCACGAAATGGCGCCCGAGAGATTTTCGCGCCCACTGTCGCCGAGATCACGCGTGAAACCGTCTCTGCCGTAAATCGGATCGTGCGCGGCGACAAGAAAACCCCGCCAAACCGCGTTAAAATCGAGTCATCCAAAAGACAAAAACTACCATAATATCAACTGCTTAGATGCTGGCTGGGGCGGGAGGATTCGAACCTCCGAATGGCGGAATCAAAATCCGCTGCCTTACCACTTGGCTACGCCCCAATGCGCCGTCGGATTGCCGCCGGCCGACCGCGGGCCGTCGGCCAGCGCAACATAGCGGCGCGCCCGCCATCGATCAATGTTGGCCGCGAAAGGTCGCCCGAAGCTGGTCAGCAGCGCCTATCCGCGACGTTTCGAATCAAAGGACGGCAACGGCATCTTCAGCTTCTTGGCGAGCAAGATGTGCAATTCGATCTCCCGCATTCCGGAGCGGCCGAACGACACCGGCGGCAACTCTTCGATGGATTGGAAATATGGCCCTAGCCGCGCCTGCTTGTCCGGCGTGATCGTGCGGCCGATGACGAGAGCGTCGCGCCCGAGCCATGATTTCGGGTCGTCGCTGAAGTCGAAGTTCTTGGCCTCGGTCAAGTCGCCGAACACGGTGACCGGCAACGCACCGTCCAGCGCCTGGTCGATCCTGCCGGCATCCATCCAGTTCGGCGCAACGACGAACATGTTGCCGTCGAGATAGCCGCGCGCCTTGAGTTCAGCGCGGAGCGGCGTCCACGCGACCGCCTCGAGCGTCGGGTCGCCATGGGCGAAGGCAGCGGGAAACAACAGCTTGCCGTAACCGGTCGCCGCCTGGCCGAGGGCGACCGCCGCCAACACGACCAATAACGCCGCGGAGGAAATTGCCCAACGGCGCGGCGCGGCCGCCTTGCCGGCGACAAGGCCGTCGAGATAAGCGCCAAGGATCGGATAAAGCATCAGCCAGCCGGACATCGGCCAATGCGGCAGGCCTCTGTCGCCCCAAAGCGGAATGACGGTGAAGAACACGATCGTCGGCAGGCCGAGGCAAAGGCAGTACCAGGACCGTTCCTGCCGACGTCCGGCCCGCAACGCCTGCCACACCGCAATCGCCAGCGGCACGAAGATCCAGGGCAGGATCCAGACCGCCTGGCCGGCGGCGTTGGCGAGCGCATTGCCGGCATGAAGCCCGCCTTGCGCCAGACCGCGGCCGCCCTGATAGGCGAAGGAGACCCAGCCGTGCTGCGCGTTCCAGATCAGGACCGGGGAAAAGATCGCCAGCGCGATGAGCGCGCCGGCCCACGGCGCGGGATGAAGCAGAACGCGGCGGCGTCCGGGGACGCTCACGAGATAGAGCAAGAGCCCGAAACCGAACAGCACCGCCTGATACTTCGCCAGGCTTGCCAGCCCGAGGTAAATTCCGGCGAGGATCCAGCTTCGCCATGGCGAAGCGGAAGCGGCGGCAGGAAAGAAAGCATTCGCCAGCGTCAGCGCCGCAGCGAGAAGAAAGAAAAAGAGCGCGCCGTCGGGAACGATCCAGCCGCCGGCCGACAGCGTGAAAAACGCCGACAGGTTGAGCGCCAGCATCGCCCAGACGCCGGCCCAATCGCCGAACAGCCGGCGCGTGAGCCGATAGAGCAGCCATGACGAGCCGGCGAATAGAATAATGAACGGCAGCCGCAGCGCGCGGCCGTCGCCAACGAGCGGCATGAACGCGTGCGCGATCCAATAATGCAGCGGCGGGTGGTCGAAATAGGACAGCTCAAGCTCGCGCGCATTGGCGATCGCATAGCTTTCGTCGACGCCGAGGCCGAGTGTCGCCGCCAAGACGAGCCGAAAACCTAGAAAAACAATGATCAGCCCCAATGCCGCTGCGTCGGGGCTATGACGAGCCGAGAGCAAGGTCCTGCGCCATGCGACGCTCTGCCAAGACTGCAAACCCATCGTCGTTCCGGTAGGCGAGCGTGGGAGTATTGTAAAGCGCGCGCGGCACCGTCTCGGCGCGGCACCGGGTCGCCATCTCGCCCTATCGCCGGCTCCGGCGCGATCCCCCGCGCTTTGCTTTGCCCTTTCCGCCCTCCGGCGTTCCGCCTAAGCTCTGTATAGGCAGCAGGGCTGGCACCATATAATGAATATGCATCATGACATGGCGGCGCCCGCCGCCGGCCGGCATTGGGCCGTATCGCCGCTGCCGCGACGGCTGGTCCGCCAGCCGTTCAATCGCCGGGGAGGCTATCGGTGACCTATCGCGCTCCACTCGCCGACATGGACTTTGCGCTCAAATACGGCGCAGCGCTTTTGCCCGCGCTCGAGCAAGGCTTTTTCGGCGACCTCACCATGGATGACGTCGACGCGGTTTTGGCCGAAGCCGGTCGCGTCGCCGCCGAAGTCATCGCGCCGCTCAACCGGGTCGGCGACCAGGCCGGCGCCGGCTTCAAGGACGGCGTCGTCACCACCGCGCCCGGCTGGAAGGAGGCCTATGACGCCTGGCGCAAGGGCGGCTGGAACGGCTTGGCCTCGCCGGCGGAATGGGGCGGCCAGGGATTGCCGCAAGTGCTCAACGCCGCCTGCACCGAGATGTGGAACGCGGCGGCGATGGCTTTCGGCGTCGGCCCGATGCTCACGATGGGCGCGATCGATGCGCTCAACGCCCACGGCAGCGACGCGCTCAAGCGCGCCTATCTGGAAAAACTCATCTCCGGCGAATGGACCGGGACGATGCAGCTCACCGAGCCGCAGGCCGGCTCCGACGTCGGCGCGCTGCGCAGCCGCGCCGAACGCGCCGGCGACGGCAGCTACCGCATCACCGGCCAGAAGA
The DNA here is from genome assembly GCA_049512975.1 of Xanthobacteraceae bacterium. Taxonomy (GTDB): domain Bacteria; phylum Pseudomonadota; class Alphaproteobacteria; order Rhizobiales; family Xanthobacteraceae; genus BOG-931. Next base: position 4,771 of record JBEKWO010000164.1, read on the forward strand.
TCTTCATCACCTACGGCGAGCACGACCTCACCGACAACATCATCCATTTCGTGTTGGCGCGGCTGCCCGACGCGCCGCCCGGCACGCGCGGCATTTCGCTGTTCCTGGTGCCCAAAATCCTGCTCAACGCCGACGGCTCGCTCGGCGCCCGCAACGACGTGCGCGCGCATTCGGTCGAGCACAAGCTCGGCATCCATGGCTCGCCGACCTGCACCATGATCTTCGGCGATCGCGGCGGCGCCACCGGCTTCATCGTCGGCGAAGAGAATGCCGGCATGGCCGCCATGTTCACCATGATGAACCGCGCCCGGCT
>JBEKWO010000165.1:0-5062 GCA_049512975.1 Xanthobacteraceae bacterium
ATTTTTGTCCTCAACTCTACAGGTACGACCACGATAAAAAGCTCGTACCTCTACAGGGCGAAGAAATCGGCAGATTGATTGCGCAAGCCCATGAGGACAAAGTTAGAGAGAGACGACCATGGTATGAACCGTCGGAGAAAGCGCCGGATCAATCAATCATCACCGCTCCAATGCTGACGGAATTTGATACTGTCGTTGTTGAAATGCCTGGCGCGCGCAACTCTTCCGCGATTGGCTCATAATCAAGCTTCAGTGTTTTCAGGCCGGGAAAGGCCACCGTACCAGGGCTGGCGCGGCTGCGAAGCAAAACGTGGACCCGACGAACCAGCCGATGAGCAGTTCCGAAGTCGGGACATTCGGAATTAGGACAAACGCGGTGAGCATCACACCGGTAATGTTGCCGAGTGTACTGGTACCGTACACCAGACCCGATGACAGACCGGCGCCCCGCTTCTTGCCGATCAGGTCGGCATAGATCGGCAGCAGCGCTGAGAGCGCGATCACGGGCACGAAGAACAACAGCAAACAGCCGATAAAAATGCCGGGCGTGGCATCGGCGAAGGTGAGGTCGAGATAATTAAGCAAGGGACGGCCGAGAAATCCGGCTATGGCGAATCCCGCCGTGCCAGCGGCGCCCAAGATCACCAGCGCATTGACCCTTTGGCGGACCGGCAGCTGCGACAGAGCGCCGCCGAGGAACGAGCCGGCGCTGAACGCTGCGAGGAAGGTCGAGATCAGAAATGCCCACACGATAATCGTTGTGCCAAAGAACGGCGCCAGCAGCCGCGATGCCACAAGTTGGAATCCCATGCTAAGGAAGCCTTGGAAGAGAACGCAGGCGAGGACAATGCAGGCGGGCCGCCGTATCATCGCAGCGGACGCGTATCGAGATATTCGGCTGGGGAAAAATCGTCGGTAAGGATTTTAGTGCCGCTCGGCAACGGGATGTCCTCCGGCGGGACAAGATTTTCTTTTATCGAAGCGAAATCGACGTTCCAAGCTCCGAGGCGCGGCAGCCGGCTAACATCCGCGTCCCGGATCTGCTGCACCAGGCTCGGCGTCTTGTAGGTGACCGCCAGCGCGATGATATTGCCGGAGTTCGGAACCTTGAAGAACACCACTTGCGGGAAAGAGGCGATCAGCGTCTTCACATTGCTTTGAAACAGCGCGGTGCCGGCATGGATGTTGTCGATGAACACACCGGAATATAGTCGGGAGGGGCGTTGATAATAACGGTCTTGCCGATGAAGACATCGCCGCCGGTAAACTGTCCAGCGAAACCGAGATGGGCGATTGCTTGGCCATCCAAATGCGTTACATCGATTGTGCCGGTGGTCAAATCGGCGTTCAAGCGGACGGTGTATATTCGCGTTTCTTCTTGCTGGCCGCCTACCGTGCTGCGAAAGACCTTACCCGAATAGACGCCGGCGAGCGGCGGGGCCGATGAATTCTCGGCCAGCACGATCGGCGGGTTCGTCATTGGCGCCGGTGCGGCGGCAACAGCCAAACCCGGCGTCAGCATCAACACGGCCGCAATGAAAGAGTGGATCATACAATGCCCCCAATCCGTCCTGTTTCTATCGTCAGAGTATCGAGTTTGACGTTCGCATGCAATTAGCGGTCATAGGATCGGCAATTGCGGCTTCTGATGGTCCGCCAGCCGACATAACAAACAGACACAGGCTTATTCGAGCCGCGGCTGCCAGATCATCAGCGCAAACAACGCGACCATCGCGGCGAGCGTCGGCCAGACCAGCAGGCTGTAGAAACGGAACAGGCGGCGATAGGCGTCGGGTAGCGGCACGGCGTCGAGCGCGGCCAGCCGCGCCAGCTTGCGGATGCGGAACTCGATGCCGAGCACGGCGAGCCAGCCCACCGCAACGAGGCCGTAGACCACGAGCGAAACGACGATCCAGAACTCATCGGGCAGCGACAGACCGATCGCCGCGGCCAGCGCAAATCCGCTGATCGGCTGCACCGCCATGGCGGCAACCATGACGATCAGCTCGACGCTGACCACGAAGCGCGCGGTCAGCGCCACCACCGCCGTATTGCCGGAGCGATGGCCGAGCCGCATGAAGACGGCGAGCGTGAGCCACGTTCCGAACATCGCCGCGGCGGCGACGACGTGGATGAATTTGATCGCGAAGATGAGATCCATGAGCGCCGGTTAGCGGGTGAAGAACGCCGCGACGCTTAGAACGGGATCTCATCGTCCATGTCGCCGCGCGGACTGCGGGCGCCGGCTGCGGCGGCGACCTTGCGGGTCGGTCCGGACGAGCCGAATTCGCCGCCCGCCTCCTCGGCCCCCAACTCGCCGCCGCCGGCGCCGCCCGCACCAGCGCGGTCGAGCAGCGTCAGCTCGCCGCGAAAGCCCTGCAGCACAACTTCCGTCGAGTAGCGGTCCTGGCCGGACTGATCCTGCCATTTGCGTGTTTGCAGCTGGCCTTCGATGAAAACCTTCGAGCCCTTCTTGAGATATTGCTCGGCGATCCGGCACAGGTTCTCGTTGAAGATGACGACGCGGTGCCATTCGGTTTTTTCCCGGCGCTCGCCGGTGGTCTTGTCCTTCCAGGATTCTGACGTGGCCACGCGCAGATTGGCCACCGGCCGGCCGTCCTGGGTGCGACGGATTTCAGGATCGGCGCCCAAATTGCCCACTAGGATCACTTTATTGACGCTTCCCGCCATGACACGCTCCGTTCGCTAAGCTTGATCGCCACCGTAGTGCCGGGCCCGGCCCCTGCAAGGACGATCCGGGCACGATCGGCGTTATCCACACGTTCAGCCGCGCCGCGTGCGGCTGGGCCACTGGCTGCTATTATGTTCTTATTTTGTTCTCCGGGAAAAAGCAAGGGCCCATCGGCGGCTGCACACAAGACGTGCTGCAATGCGGCGGGAACATGCTGCGACCCGGGCGCTACCTGCACGAGTGGCGGCTGCGTCCTGCCAATGAGCTGCAAAGTTTGCGCCAGCAATCAGAAGCGGGATTCTGACGCGTGCATGACGTCCGGCAATTTGCTGCAGCAAAGCGATTGCGTAAATCGCGTCAATCGCGAGTTTCTCAAGTGTCAGGGTGCATGTCGTCCCTGACAGCCCGTCGACGATTCGTCACCACGCTGCCAAAAATTGTCTTGGTGTTATGACGCCTTGATCCCTCGCACTGGGCGACGCGATCAGCGATAGGCGTCAATTGCGACATCCGCCACTTCGGAAAGATCAAGTTCAGGATGGTTCGACAGCACAAAAATTGATCTATTTGGCTTTGGTTCAGAAGTCCGCATGACGAGTTCGCGGCAAAAATGATGCGGACTTCTGAACCGCCACACTAGGCGACAGCGGCATAATTTGGTTGTTGATCATCCATTAATAGCTCGCCGCTCTCACAAGCCTTCTCAAGTTCGCGTTTTTCAATGCGCTTACCACTGCTGCTGCCGTAGCTTATCGTCACGCCTTTGCTGCCAGACCGGAGAAAGCTGCAAGCAATTTCGAGTGCTTCATGCGGATGGTGTCGGACAAACATTTCTTTCGACGCAGGAACAGTTACAATATAAGACATCATATAAACCCCTTATTAATCCAATGGCTTAAGCCGTTGAACGGTGGTCCTAGATATGGGGTTGCTAATTGCTTTTCGCAAACTTTCGCAGTTCATCTATCAGGCTACCTTCCATCGGTAGTGCCTCATTTTGAATTTATCGAAACGGAATAAGCGTGCCTGCGCTCACACCGGACGATTGCTCATGCCCTTGGCTGAAGGAGTAGCTATAGCTCGGTTCCACAAACCAACCGTACATCGCAAGAGCCCATCGGATAGTCGATCCCTCGCGCTGGGCGACGCGATCAGCGATAGGCGTCGATGGCGACATCCGCCGCTTCGGAAAGATCAAGCTCGGGATGGTTCGACAGCACGAAAATACTGAGCGCCGGGTCGAGACAATAACAGATATAGGAACGGAACCCGTTCCATTCGCCTTCGTGATCGGCGAAAGCGATGCCGTTCTGCACCCCCAGGCTCCAGCCAAAGCCGTAGTTGGTGGAATCGCCATCGTTCGTACGGCCGCTAGTGAAAGCTTCCGCCATGCTGATTTCGCTGATGAGGCTATTGGTTCGCAAGGCTTGCTCGTAGCGGCACAGATCGGACGCTGTCGTGTAAAAAGAGCCGGACCCCACCAGGTTGTCGAACTCGTTGCTGCCGGCCTCTATGAAATCATCCCAATCGTCGAGCGTATATCCGGTTGCGCAACGCGGATCGTCAATTCTGCGATCCGGGACTGAAAATGTGTCTTTCATTTGCAGCCGATCGAACACGCGCCTTGCGAAAAAGTCATGGTACGACTGGCCGGACATCTGCTCGATCACGGCGCCGAGCAATTCGTAGCCGGAGTTGCTGTAACTGAACGTGTCGCCCGGTTCGCTCCCCTTTTCCGCCATCGGGCAACCAAGCTCGGCGTAGGTGCGGATGACGTCGGCATTGGCCGGCCGCTCGCAGCGCGCCAGGACTTGTTTGACGCCGTCCTCGTCATAGAGGTCGCGGATGCCGGAGGTGTGATGCAGCAATTGCCGAATGGTCACCCGCGGACCAAATCCGGCAATCGAAGGAAGATGCTTGCCGACCGGATCGTCGAGCTGGAGTTTACCTTCCTCGGCAAGCATCAGAACGCCCAAGCCGGTAAATTGCTTGCCGCAACTCGCCAAGTGAAAAATCGTGTCCGCTTCAACCGGCAGGCCGCTGCGCAAATCGGCTAATCCGTAGCCGGCTGCATGCACTACGGTCCCCCGGGCGACGACGGCAAGCGCGAACCCGGGACCATCCGCCTCGATTTCGCTGTCGGCATAGTCGTCGATCTCTGCCGAACGCGCCGCATGAGCGCGGATCGCGTTCGCTGTGGATCCGGTGCGTCTGAAGAAAGCCATTTGCGGCGAAACCTACTATAGCATTACAGTTGCGTTTTCTTTTGACTTCTGAATCCATGGGCCACCATGATTCGGAGGATCATGGATGGCGGGAGCATCGGTCGAGACGACGCTTGAGCTTTGGGCATCGTCGTTACGGGATGTG
>JBEKWO010000166.1:0-4975 GCA_049512975.1 Xanthobacteraceae bacterium
GGTGACCGTGTGGCGACAGCGTGATTCCCGGTCACCTCGCAAGCGACGCACAGGAGGACCAATGGCACGGAGATCTGGAAGCGCTGATCTTCCCTTGCACGGCGGGCGGGTGCCAAAGTGGCTGGCGGATCGGATGACCCGCCTGGGCGCGGTGATGAGCGAAGCCATCGTCCATCATTATGGCCGCGAAGAGCTGCTGCGTCGTCTCGCCCACCCCTTCTGGTTCCAGTCGTTCGGGGCGGTGATGGGCATGGACTGGCACTCCTCGGGCGTCACCACGAGCGTGATCGGCGCGCTGAAGCGCGGGTTAGCGCCGCTCTCGGACGAACTGGGGATCCATGTCTGTGGCGGCCGTGGGAAGCATTCACGGCAAACTCCGCGGGAACTCGTCTCAATCGGGGAGCGTGTGGGATTTGACGGGTCGGCATTGGCAACTACCAGCCGGCTCGTCGCCAAAGTGGACAGCGCCGCCGTGCAGGACGGCTTCGACCTTTATCTTCACGGCTTCATCGTGACCAACGATGGCCAATGGGTCGTGATCCAGCAAGGAATGAACGGAGACCGCAAGCAAGCGCGCCGTTATCATTGGCTTTCGGAAGGCCTGAAAAGTTTCGTCGAAGAGCCGCACTCGGCCATTGACGGCGTCGGGCAGGGTGAGATCGTCAACCTCACTGATCGCCGCGCCGAAGCGTCCCGCCGCAGTCAGCTCGACGTTCTGCAATCATTGGGCCCCGATGGAGTCGCGCGCGAATTGTCGGCCCTGGATGGCCACGCTGAGAAGCCCGCGAAACCGACCGTTTCGAAGCAGCCCTTTCTGCCGCATTTGATCATGCCGGCCCATCACGACGTTCGCTCAAGCGACGTCCTCAAGCCACGCCTTTACGCTAACTTGGCGGCAGCGGCGGATCGGGGCCCTTCCGACTTCGCCGAGTTGCTACTCGTTCCGGGGGTGGGAGCGCGGACCGTGCGCGCGCTGGCGATGGTCGCCGAGGTCGTGCATGGCGCACCCTACCGTTTCACCGACCCAGCGCGTTTTTCGTTTGCGCACGGAGGGAAGGATCGGCATCCGTTTCCTGTTCCGCTTCGGGTTTATGATCAAACGATCCAGGTGCTAAAATCTGCTGTCCAGAGCGCGAAGCTTGGTCGTGGGGAAGAGCTGGCCGCGCTGAAGCGGCTCGACGAGCAGTCTCGATATGTCGAGCGCCAGACCTCGAATCCTCCTATCGAAGAGTTGATCGCGCAAGAGCGACAGTTCTCTCATTCCTTCGGCGGCCGGAGCGTTTTCGGATGGGAGCGTCCTCCCCAGGATTGCGCCGACACCAATGACCTGACGGCCAGGCAGGCTCCAATCCGAACTTTGAAATGAGGCGCTCCTGACACTCCCGCCGACTTGGCGCAGCGGTCCGGCTGTTAATCGGCGCTACGTCGTAACCCCTCACCTAGGAGCTATATCAAGACCTTACCGCGCCGATCGGCATCGTGACCCCATGCCGATTAACAGCCTCAGGGCGGTGCATTCTTTGTTCAGGCGTGATGCATTTTCTCTGCGGCTCGACGATGCAAAATCACTCCGGCGTTGACACGGGTTAAGTCGACGGAATCCTTCGTCACGTTTCGCCATCGCACGCTCAATCCCGACAGCGGCTCGATGAAAAGGCGCAAGACCGAGCATGGTTCGATCCGCCCCAGGCGAATGAGCGCGAGCAGATCGTGCGCCATCCAGCACAGGGCGGAAATCTTCGTCAGCGAATTGTCAGAATTTCAGCGATTCTCGTCCAGCCGCCTCAGCGCCCAGCGCGCATGTCCTTCGGGCGGCGTCGAGCAGGCCAACGGTCGGCTACTGCGCAGGCGGTTTCAAAGCCCCCATCTGCGTATGAACCAGACTTTCACAACATGTGTGAGAATTGCGTATGTTAGCAGCATGGCCGTAACCAGCGGCCAGTAGAGCGCGGGCAGCGGCGTGAACCCGAGCACTGAGCCCAGCCAAGTGTATGGTAGCGCGATCCCGATCACGCAAATGATGATCGTTGTCGTGATGAGGGCGTTGCTCGCGCGGCTCTCTAAAAATGGAATCCTCGCCGTCCTGATGATGTGGATTATCAAGGTTTGCGTCAGAAGAGATTCGACGAACCATCCGGTTTGGAACAGTGAAGGGTTACTCCAGGCATGAAATACGTATAACATCATGCCATAGGTGGCGTAGTCGAAGATCGAGCTGATTGGCCCGATAAATATCATGAACTTGAATATATTGCTGATGTCCCACTTTCTTGGCGACGCCAGGTATTCTTCATCAACATTATCGGTTGGAATCGTTGTTTGCGAGAAGTCATAGAGGAGATTGTTCGTCAGAACCTGAATTGGCGCCATCGGCAGAAAGGGCAGGAAAATGCTGGCGCCGAGCACGCTGAACATGTTGCCGAAATTCGAGCTGGCTCCCATCTTGATGTATTTTGTAATATTCGCGAATATTCTGCGGCCTTCTATAACTCCCTCGTCAAGGACGAGAAGATTTTTTTCGAGCAGGATGATGTCGGCGGTTTCCTTGGCGATGTCGACGGCGGTGTCGACCGAGATTCCCACATCCGCAACCTTCAAAGCCGGACCGTCGTTGATGCCGTCGCCGAGATAGCCAACGACGTGCCCCTTGCGGTGTAGAGCCTCGATGACTTTGGCTTTCTGCGGCGGCGACAATTTCGCGAAGACGACCGTGGTCGGGGCGAGCTCCGATAGCGCGTCGTCGCTCATGTGGTCGATCTCGGATCCGAGCACGACGCGATCGACCTTCAGACCGACGTCCTTGCATATTTTACGGGTGATGATTTCATTGTCGCCAGTAAGGATTTTGACGGAGACGCCGGCCTTGGCGAGATCCGCGATAGCTTCCGCGGCGCTGTCCTTCGGTGGATCGAGAAAGGCGATATAGCCGAGTAGCGTCAAATCGCTCTCGTCAGCGACGGTATAGGCGATTTGCTCCGGAGGCATCTCCTTGTAAGCGACGGCGACTACGCGGAAACCATCGGCGTTGAGTTCGGCGGTTTCACGTTTGGCGGTTTCGAGGTGAGAAGGGTCGAGGCGCCCGCACTCGTTTTCCGTTTCGTAATGGGTTGAGATTGAGAACAGCTCCTCCACCGCGCCCTTGCAGATCAGAAGATGCCGCCCGTCGTCGCGTCGGACGAGGACCGATAATCGCCTACGGTTGAAATCAAATGGAATTTCGTCAATTTTCGTGAATTGATGGTCTGGGCGCAGCGTGCTCGCCAATTCGTGGTGTTCGAGAACCGCGACATCGAGAAGATTCTTGAGGCCCGATTGGAAATGGCTGTTCAGATAAGCGTATTCGAGAACGCGATCCGAGTCTTCTCCATATATGTCGAGGTGCCGCTTCAAAATAATCCGATCTTGTGTCAAAGTGCCGGTCTTATCCGTGCACAGAACATCCATGGCGCCGAAGTTCTGGATAGCGTTGAGCCGCTTCACGATCACCTTTTTGCGCGACATGGCGATCGCGCCTTTGGCAAGGTTCACTGTCACGATCATTGGCAGCATCTCTGGCGTCAGTCCCACGGCCACCGCCACCGCGAAGAGCAACGCCTCCAGCCAGTCGTGCTTTGTTAGGCCATTGATGAGGAAAACCGTTGGCACCATCACCAGAATGAAGCGGATCATCAGCCAGGTGAATCTGTTGATGCCCTGATCGAAGGCGGTCGGCACGCGTCGCCCGGCGATCTGGCGAGCAAGCTGGCCAAAAAACGTTTTCGGGCCAGTCCGAAGGATCACACCCGTGCCATAGCCCGAGACGACGTTCGCGCCCATGAAACAGATATTCGGCAGGTCGAACGGATCATCGCAGTCACCATCGCGCGCGTGCGCATATTTCTCGGCGGGCATGGCTTCGCCGGTCAGCGTTGACTGGTTGATGAACAGATCTTTGGCTTCGAGCAGGCGGAGTTCGGCCGGAATTATGTCGCCTGCGGAAAGTCGGACGATATCTCCCGGCACGAGTTGTTCGATTGGGATTTCAGAAAACGGATTGTCCGCATCACATGGGGTGCGTCTGACGCTCGCCGTGGTGTGCACCATGGCGCGCAGTTTGGCGGCCGCCTCGTTGGATTTGTGCTCCTGTATAAAGGCGGTTGTAATCGCAAGGACCACCATCGAGGCGATGACGACGGCGGCGCGGACGTCCCCCGAAAAATAAGAAACGGTCGCCAAGGAGAGCAGCAGGGCGTTCAGCGGATTACGGGCGCGGCTCCATAGTTCTTGCAGGATGGTCGCCTTAGTTTCGCCGGCTATGAGATTGAGTCCGAATTTCTCCAGGCGCGCGTCGGCCTCCGTTTGAGACAGGCCTTCGAGACTTGTTCCCGCCTTAGAGCAGGCTTCGCCAGGCTGTAGCCGACTGACCTCCGCGAGATAACCGTCGCGGGCGCGGGCATGTTGTTCGGTCCCGGAGAGACGAGGCTTGTCCACCGGCTTCGAGCGGAAGTTAATAAATATTATTGCAAATAATCCGATCAAAGCAACGAGCGCTAGAAGCACAAGCAACATTGGACTTACCACGATCGCAGGCGCAATCGCGGGCGCGGAGGCGGCCGCCGGAGCCGCCGCGGTCGGAGGCGCGGCGCTATTGGTGATGAGCTCACTAACTTCGTCGAGGAGGTCTTTCGCTGTAGCGAGCTGTGGTTCGAGTCTTAACGCGGCTTCGAGGTCTTGTTTAGTGTGGTCGAGATCATGTTTGCCGCGATAAGCGTTGGCCCGGCTGAGGAAGGCGTTCGCATCGTTGGGATTGAACCGGATCGCCTCGTCGTAATCGGCGATGGCGCGATCGAAATCGTTCTTCGCCCGATAGGCCTCGCCCCGGCCATAGAACGCCGCTGGAGATTGGGATTGCCCCGAGATCGCGGCGTCATAATCCGCGATGGCGCGGTCGAACTCGCCCTTTGCATGGTAGATCGACGCGCGTTCCATGAGCGCT
>JBEKWO010000167.1:0-4844 GCA_049512975.1 Xanthobacteraceae bacterium
CGCAGCAACACTGTGGACATGATGGACAACGCAAGCGCGTTGCCCACATGCCCACAGCGTCAGCAACAGCAGACGACAGCTGATCGAAATTGGCTGATAATCACCCACACGACTGCGCGATGAAGCAATAAAAGAGACGAAATTCATAAACCCGATCTTAGGCCTTCGATTTGATCTAGCGCAAAGGTTGTACTGCGGAAATGGCCGGTTAAGGCTGCTCTCGCCCGCCCTTCCTGAGAGATTAGGTGGCGGAGAGGGAGGGATTCGAACCCCCGATACGGTTGCCCGTATGCCGCATTTCGAGTGCGGTGCTTTCAACCGCTCAGCCACCTCTCCGCAGGCCGAAATAAGGTTGAGCGTTGTGCGAGTATGTAGAGCATGATCCGGCAAAGGGGAAGCCGGTTTCCCGAAAAGACCATGGGCCGCTGCAACGCCACTTAAGCGCCGGAAACAAAGGTGCAAACAGCGGCCCACTAGGGCCTTCGCGCTTGGCGCAACTGCCGGCGGCGGCGTCCGCGTCACCTCCCGGTAAACACCGGCTTACGCTTCTCCATGAAGGCGGTGCGGCCCTCGGTATAGTCGCGGCTGGCGAAGCACGCCTCCACCATCCTTTCGACCCGCGCGACGTCGCGCAGCGATTCGTCCTTGAGGATTTCGCCGACCGTGAATTTGACCGCCTTGATGGTGAGTGGGGCATTGGCGCAGATCATATCGGTGACGCTTTTCACGTAAGTTTCCAGCTCGGCCCCCGGCACCACGCGATTGACCAGACCCATCGCATAGGCTTCCTGCGCGTCGAACTGGCGCGCGGTATAGAAAATCTCCTTGGCGAAGGACTGCCCGACGATGTCGACAAGGCGCTTGAGGCCGGCATAGCCGTAACCCAATCCGAGCTTCGCCGCCGGCACCGCGAATTTGGAATTGGCCGAGCAAATGCGCAGGTCGCAGCATGACGCCAGTCCGACGCCGCCGCCGATGCAATAGCCGCGGATCATCGCAATGGTCGGCTTCGGGAATTCGTAGATGCTGTTGAAGGCCGCGGCGGTGGCGACGTCGTAAGCGCGGGTCGCTTCGATCGAGGCCCGTTCGCTGGCGAATTTCGAAATGTCGGCGCCCGACACGAACGCCTTGCCGCCGGCGCCGGTCAGCACGACGACGCGCACCCCGTCGTCGGCGGCGAATTGTTCGAGAATGCGTGTGCACGCCTGCCACATATCGAGCGAAACGGCGTTGTGCCGGTCGGGATTGTTGAAGGTGACGATGCCGACGCCCGCTTCCCTGCGCGCGAGCAGCTTGTCGGTTTGAGTCATTAACGGGCTCCTCCGCCTTTATTTGCTATACCGCATTCGCCTTGTGCAGCGCGGCAATCTGGCGCGCGCTAAAGCCGAACTCCTTGAGCACGGCGTCGGTATGCTCGCCGAGCTTGGGCGGCCGTGCCACGAGACGCGACGGCGTGCGCGACATCGAGATCGGCTGGCCGACAAGCCGCAGCGCCGGCTTCGTCCCGGCGACGCTCTGCGCGATGCCGAGATGCCGCACCTGCGGGTCGGCGAACACTTGGTCGATGGAGTAGATCGGCCCGCACGGCACGCCGGCCTTGTTGAAGCGTTCGACCCATTCGGCGCTGCTGCGGTTTTTCAGATGGGTTTCGATCTCGGCATTGAGCGCATCGCGATTTTCGGATCTGGCGGCAGTCGTTTGATACTCCGGCTTCTCCAAGAGCGCACCCGCATCGATTGTACGGCAGAGCCGTACCCACATTTTATGTCCGGTCGTAGCAATGTTGATGGTGCCGTCTCGCGTCTTGAATACGCCGGTCGGAATCGTAGTCGGATGATTGTTGCCGGCCTGCCGCGCCACCTCACCCTGAACCAGATAGCGCGCGGCTTGAAAGTCGAGCATGAAGACCTGGGCTTGCAGAAGCGAGGTTTCGATCGCCTGGCCCTTGCCGGAATTTTCCCGCTCCAGCAGCGCGACGAGAATGCCGAGCGCGGCGAACAGCCCGGCGCTCAGATCGGCAAGGGGGATGCCGGCGCGAACGGGTCCCTGGCCGGGCAGACCATTGATCGACATAAAACCGCCCATGCCCTGCGCGACTTGGTCGAAGCCCGGCCGACCGGCATACGGCCCATCCTGGCCGAAGCCGGAAATGCTGGCATAGACCAGGCGCGGATTGATCTTGGCCAGCGTTTTGTAGTCGATGCCCAATCGCTTCTTCACGTTGGGGCGGAAGTTCTCGACCACGACGTCGGCTTTCTTGATCATGCGCCTGAAGGCGGCGAGCCCCTCCGGCGCCTTCAGATTGAGCGTCATGCTCCGCTTGTTGCGATGCAGGTTCTGGAAGTCCGATCCCTCGCGCGGGCCACCCATCGGTTCTTCCGGGGTCGGCGGCGCCTCGATCTTGATGACATTGGCGCCCCAGTCGGCGAGCTGGCGCACGCAGGTCGGGCCGGCCCGCACCCGCGTCAGATCGAGCACGGTGAAGCGCGTCAGCGCTTTCGAAGCACGGGGAAAGGCCATTTGCGGGACGAACTCCGATGCGGTCGAAAGGGGGTGAGAACTTCCCCGATCCGATCCTGATTGTCTACCGGCCCGCGCGGCTGTCGCGCCGGCCGTTGTCTTGGTGCCGCGCCGATATATATGGCCTGGGCAGCCATCTTTCGGGCACTTCGCGAGACGATCATGGCAGACATGCCCAAACCCGCCGCAGACAAATTGCCAGAATGGGTCCTGACATGATCGATTTTCGCCGTACCGCGGTTGCCCTCGGGATCGCGCTCCTTGCTACCGCCGCGGTCGCGCAGGAGCACCCTGGCCGACCGGCGGGCGAGCGAAATCACCCGGGCCAGGACCGGCAAGAGCAGGCCGGGCCGGGAGTGCTGTCGCTGTTGCCCGGCGACGCCGTTACTGAGCACAGCATCGATGTTCCGGGCGGCAAGCTCGCCTACACGACCACCGCCGGTACGTTCTCGCTGTTCGATCAATCGGGCGAGCGCTCGGCCGCAATCTTCTTCACCGCCTATGTGGTCAAGTCGAACGATCCGGGCCGGCCGCTGACCTTCGTGTTCAACGGCGGGCCGGGCGCCGCCTCGGCGTTTCTCAATCTCGGCTTGGTCGGCCCGCGCATCGCCGCATTCGGCAACGGCTTTGACGGCGCCCACGTCCATCTCGTGGACAACCCGGACACCTGGCTCGCCTTCACCGATCTGGTGTTGATCGATCCGGTCGGCACCGGTTGGAGCCGGGCGGCCAAGCCCGACGGCGGCAGCGTTTTCTGGGGTGTCAACCGCGACGCCGAATCGATGGCGAAAGTGATCGCGCTCTACGTCGCCAAGAACGGCCGATTGAGCTCGCCGAAATATATTCTGGGCGAGAGCTATGGCGGCTTCCGCGCCGCCAAGGTCGCGCGCGCCGTGCAGAACAACCAGGGCATCGTGGTCGGCGGCATCGTCATGATCTCGCCGCTGCTCGAAGGCGCGCTGACATTTGGCGGCGACCGGTTTGCGCTTGGCGCCGCGTTGCAATTGCCTTCGCTGGCGGCGGCCGAGCTCGAGCGCACCGGCACGTTCAGCAAGGAGGCGCTGGCGCAGGCCGAGCATTTCGCGCTGACCGACTATCTGTCCACGCTCGCCGGCCCGCCGCTCAGCGGCGATGCCGCGCACGCGTTTTACGCCCGCGTCGCGCGCATGACCGGTTTGCCGGAAGATGTGGTCGCCCGCTCGCGCGGCTTTATTCGCGACGCCTTCGTCAAGAACCTGCGCTTACGCGACCACAAGATCGTCAGCCAATACGACGCGACGTTCGCGGTCGACGATCCCAACCCCGCATCGGAGGGGGCGCGCGGTCCCGATCCATTTCTCGACGGCTTCATTCGCGCCTATGGCAGCGCCTTCGTCGCCTATGCGCGCGACGAGCTCGGCTTCAAAACCGAGATGACCTACAACCTCTTGGCCGCGGAAATTTCCGGCAAGTGGGACTGGCAGGAGGGCCCCGGTCACGCGCCGCCGAGCATCGCCGAGGATTTACGCGAACTGTTCGCGCTCACGCCGTCGTTCCGGCTCATGATCGCTCACGGCTATAGCGACATGGTCACGCCCTACGCGGATTCCCGTTACGTGCTCGATCACATTCCGTCCAGTGTCGACGGCGAGCGCGCCGCGCTCCAGCTCTACCGCGGCGGCCACATGTTCTACACCGATCCGCAGTCGCGCAAGGCGTTCACGGCCGACGCGCGGACGATGTATGCAGCGCCCTGACACCGGGCGCGGCGTAAGGCTGCCAGCGGAGCGCCGCCGAGAGCGGTTCTTTGTCTCACCATTGCGACGGTCCGCTCGGCGGGTTGCGCGGCGCGTGAAGGGCCTGCGGTGCAATGTTGAAGCCGGCGGCTGCCTGCCGCGGGCCGCTAGTGGCTTTGTCGTCCGCGGCCGCGGTATATTTGCCTTTTGATGGCAAATCCCGTTTGATGAGTTGAGGGGCAAAATCGCCGCGAAAATATCAAAGCCCGAAAATATCAAAGCCCAAGGGAGAAAACGATGTCCAACGATCCTTTCGGCCGCTCCGTTCGGCGCCGAACCATACTCAAGGCCGGCCTTGCCATCGGCGCCATGCAGGTTGCCAGCCCGTTCGTGGTCAAGGCCCTCGCCGACGAGCCGATCAAGATCGGGCTCGACAATCCGCTGACCGGAACCTACGCGGCGGTCGGCAAGAACGAACTGATCGGCTGCCAGCTCGCGGTCGACCAGATTAACGGCAAGAACGGGATACTTGGGCGCAAGATCGAGCTGCTGGTCGAAGATTCCACAAGCGGTGACGCGGGTACGGCGGTGCAGAAGGCGCGCAAGCTG
>JBEKWO010000168.1:0-4645 GCA_049512975.1 Xanthobacteraceae bacterium
CGCACCTGCGCAGCGCGAATCATGCTGCGACGCTACGTCAGGTGATTCCCTCTTGTGAATCCCCTCCAAAGTATCCTCCTCGCTCCCTGGCAATTTTGACTCACTTGATTACGGGCGAGGCCTAAGGGCCACTTCCGGACTCATGCACTGCAACAAGGTCAGGAAGGTTCAACGGCCTAGGATGCGCGCGTCGTAGTCTGCGAGTTGTCAATCGACCCGCGGCCACACCCCGGTTGCCACCTAGCGCAACGTGGAGCATTATCGCCACAAGCCACTGATCTGGAGCAGCGAGGGGCAATGCAATGATTCCCGATAGGCTGGTGGATTTCGTGCACGGAGCGGTCGTCGCTTTTATCGGCACACGCGATGCGCGCCTCCGGCCCACGGCGACCTGGGCATTCGGCGCCCGCGTCTCGGCCACCACCGACGAGATCTCCGCCTTCGTTCCTGACGTAGAGTTTGATCGGACCAGGAGCAACCTGGACCATAACAGCATCGTTGCCTACACTGTCTCCGATCCGATCAGCACTGAATCCTATCAATTTAAGGGCAAGCTGGCGGGAATGCGACCGACGACTGAAGAGGAGCGCGCCGTCCAGGGGATCCTCCGCGGCAAGCTTGGCGCCAAGCTCGCGATGTTCCCGCCTGAGTTTGTTACGGGCTTCATATTCGTCCCCAGCACGGCTCTCACCTTCAAGGTCGAGCAGGTGTTCGTCCAGACCCCGGGTCCGGGCGCCGGCCGGCAGTTGGACCTTTCCACGGAGCTATGAGAAATGCTTCCCGAGGAAATCAAGCCAGCTATGCTCGGTGCCATTCCCAGCACCATGGTTACCTGTTCGCTTGCGGGCGTTCCCAACGTGACCTCAATCTCGCAGGTCTGGTACGTCGACGAGACCCATGTCGCACTGTCGTTTCAGTTTTTCAGCAAGACCCATCGCAACGTACGCGAGAATCCGTTCGCCGAGGTCATCGTTCGTGATGGGCAGAATTTTCAGGAATGGTGCATTGAGATTCAATACGACCATTCCGAGGAGAGTGGCCGATTATTCGACGCGATGGACGTCGAGCTCGAGGCGATCGCGTCGATGACCGGTATGAGCGGCATTTTCAAGCTGCGCGCGGCAGACGTCTATCGCGTGCTGTCGGTGCGCAAGTCCAAGTCGCGCGGTTGAGATCGAGCTGTCCATGGCCGCGGAGTCCGCAGGTCCCTCGGTCCGCGATCAGTTGGTCGACAATCAGAAGATCGTCGATCGCCTTAATACGGAACTGGCGCGCAAGACCGACGAAGTGCGGATCATTCAGCAGATCTCGTCGGAGATCAGCTCGACCCTGGATCTCGACCGTATCCTCGGCATCAGTCTTAATGCCATGGAGGCGGTGCTCGGATTCCGACACAGCATGATCCTGCTGGCCAGCGGCGACGAGCGCGTCCTCACGGTCGCAGCGAGCCGCGGCTATAACGGCGGAAGGACCGGCGCCGAGATCCCGTTGGGGCAGGGCGTGCTCGGCGTGGCAGCGCGGCGACGACGCATTGTACGCATGGGCAACGTTGCAACGCAGAAGGCCTAACTCGCCGGCGTGCGCGCGCGCACGGAGGCAGCGGGGCAAGCCACGCTTGAACCGGCAGAGATGCCGGGGCTAGCCGATGCGCAGAGCCAGTTGGCAATTCCCCTCATCGTCAAGGACCGCCTAGTGGGCGTACTCGGCGTCGAAAGCGCAACAGCTAACGCCTTCGACGAACTTGACGAGATACTGCTGTCGATCGTCGGCAATCAGGTCGCCACTGGCATCGACAACGCACGTATGCACCTCAATGCTATTGAGCGCTCGCGCCAGCTAGACGCCGCCAACGCCGAGCTGTCCCGTCTCAACGAGACGTTGGAAGCCGGTGTCGCGGCGCGCACGGCGGAGCTTTCGGCCGCGCTGGATCAGGTCAGGCGCGAGAAGGAGTTGAGCGAGACCTTGCTGCGCCGCACGGCACCGCCCGAGGTGATCCCGCTAATGCTGCAGGACAGGCTCTTGGCGAAGCGGCTCGACGTGGCGGTGATGTTCACCGATGTGGTGGACTTCACCGCCTATAGCTCAGGGATGGAGCCCGACGAGGTGTTCTCGCAGCTCAACGAGTTCTTCGCCGCGGCCGGCGAGATCATCGGGCGCTATCGCGGCTATATCAACAAAACCAACGGCGACGGCATCATGGCACTGTTCGGCGTGCCGTTCGAGAGCGCGACCTACCGCACTGATGCCGTGCTCGCAGCGCTGGCGATTCAGCGCGAGACTGGTGCGCAGTTCCCGTTCGGCATGCGCGTCGGCATCAACACGGGCACCGTGACGGCGGGCATGCTAGGGCCGCCTGACAAGAGCCTCTACGATGTGATCGGCGACGCTGTGAACCTCGCAAGCCGCTTCGAGGCGCTTTGTCCTCGCGGCGGAGTCAGTGTCTCACCCCGTTGCGAGGACGTACTGAAGCCGTGGTTCCAGCTCGACCAGCTCGAGGAGCAGGAGGTCAAGGGGGTCGGACGCGTCGCGTGCCTCAATGTGCTGGGGCTCAAGCCGATCGCCGAGGATGGGCGGCGTGTCGATCCGACCAGCCGGTTCGCTGCCCATTACCTGCCGGTGATCGATGAGGTCGAGGCGATAAAGCGCGACCGCCTCGGCGTCATCGACTTCATCAGTCTCCAGGCGCGTGACCTGGCGCTGCAGCACAACGAGGCGGTGGCAAGCTATGCTGTCGCGCTCTTGCGCATGCTCCGCGCGGACGGCGCCGACGTGGAGCGCTGGAGGGCCGTTGACGAGGCGTCGCTGATGACGGCAGCGCTGCTGCACGATGCCGGCAAGCACGTTGTCGAGCCTGGGCGGCTTAACGATCGCAGCCTCGACGGCGCCGGCCGCGAGAAGCTGCGCCGCGACCTACTCGACGGCACGTTGCAGACGCTCCAGCAGATTGGCGAGGATTCCTCGGCACCGCTCATAGCCGATCTCTACCGGTTCGAGGCTACGCGCGGGGCGGAGGGCGAGTTCGGCGCAGCCGTCGAGCTACTCGCCGCCGCCGACATTTACGAGGCCTTGACGGCGCCCAAGATCTACAAGGGATCGCCATGGCGTATCGTCGGCGCGCTCGCCGAGCTGATGCGTCTACCCTATTGTCAGAGCCAGAAGCGCCCGGTGTTTACAGCGTTTGCTGAATTGATGAAGCCGAGCGGCGCCGTGATTGCGCCACGCGCCCGGCCGGACGTTCTGATCCGGTGACGCGTTGCTCCCGCGCTCGCCGTCCTCAACTGTGCGTTTCGGTACGCTGGTGCAGCGAAACCTTGCCCAGCAAGGGGTCATGTCCGTGGGCAAAGGCAAGACCGATGCCTGAAGGTGCATGCCGGTTCCTGGTCCGATGTATGCTCCGGCCGCGCGTCGCAAGAGCTTGGCCGGCATAGCTGCACGCTGCCCGTGCTGCACTGCACCGACGACTCGCAGCAATGGGTCGAGAAGGGTCAATCGCGTCATATCGAGCGTGCGCTTTCCACTTCCGCTCTTACCCCATGAGCCGACATTTTGTTGCATCACAATATCGGTCGCTCCGGGCCAACAGGAGACATTGCCGTCCGCTACGCCAACTCACCGAGCAGCGCCTTCGCCTCCTTCAGATCGAGCGTGTCGAAGCCTTCGGTGAACCAGCCGTAGACCGAAGCGAGCAGAGCGCGGGCCTGATCCTGCTTACCCTGATCGCGCCAAAGCCGCGCCCGTGTCGGTCGGCTCCTTGATCGCGTTTGCCGTGCTCGCGTGCTAACGTCGTCCGTGGAAGCTCGTGCCATCAAGGGGAGGCCTGACATGACCTCACTCATCCCTGAGAGCATCTTCACTTGGGTGACCCTGGTCGGCACTCTGGTGCCGCCGCGAGACCCCAATCATGACGACGATGAAGAAGAGGAGGAGGAGGACGATCACGAAGCGGACGAAGACCGCGAGCCAGCGGTTATCAGAGAACCGGACGAAGACGAATAGGGCGCGCATCAACGGGGCAGAGCTAGTCTAAGTAACATCGCCGATGATCCGCCGCCGGACAACAATGAGCGCATCGGAGAGACAATGAGCGCATCGTAGAGGTGCTTATCCCGCGCTTCGTCTCGCTTACGGCTCCACCCGAAACACCGCCTTCCCGCCGACACGCCGGTCGCGCAGCTCGTCGGCAACCCGCGCAATGTCGCGCCAGTTCCGCTCCGGCCCGGTCTGCGGCGTCTTACGGTCACGGGCCGCCTTCAGCTTAGCTACGGTCGAGGCCTTGTCGAACTGCGCGATGGCGCCGAGCACTTGGCGAACGAGCACTGCGGTCAGCGTGTCCTCGGTGAAATGGTCGGGCGCGCTGGCCGGAATCAGGGTCACGCCGAGGCGCCTAAGATGATCGTGACCGGCGAGCTGCACACCTTGGCGAAGTTCGCCGCCGTGCGGCGGGCCTCGCCGCGGGTCAGCCGGTTGGTCGCCGAACGGGCCGCATTATTTGAGCGTTGCGATGTATGCCGCAAGATCCCCGGCCTCTGTGCGAGACAGTTCCATGTCCGGCATCTTCGGATGCGGAGCGAGCAGGAACAGCGCGACCTTGGCGGCGTCGAAGCCCGGTATCTTTGCAATAGTCGCGAATGGCGGCGCCTGATCA
>JBEKWO010000169.1:0-4585 GCA_049512975.1 Xanthobacteraceae bacterium
AGATGCCGCGGCAGCGCTATCGCGTCCTGCAGCGGATGAATTTCGAGAGCCCCTATGTCGAGATGCCGATGCGGCTCACGGTCCGGCAAAATCTGACGGTGTTCGGCATGCTTTATGGCGTGGCCGACCTTGCCGACCGTATCGCCGAACTCGCCGGGGCGCTCGATCTGACCGATCTGCTCGACCGCCCGACCGGCAAGCTATCGGCCGGGCAGAAGACCCGGGTGTCGCTGGCGAAGTCGCTGATCAACGCCCCGGACTTGCTGCTGCTCGACGAACCCACGGCTTCGCTCGATCCCGATACCGCCGACTGGGTGCGGGGCCACCTCGACCGTTACCGGCGCGACCGCCACGCCACGGTGCTGCTGGCCTCGCACAACATGGCCGAGGTCGAACGGCTGTGCGAGCGCGTCATCATCATGAAGCGCGGCCGCATCGAGGACGACGACACGCCGACCCGGTTGCTGGCGCGCTACGGCCGTCGCACGCTGGAGGAGGTGTTTCTCGACGTGGCGCGCGGCGGCGGCGAAGCACGCGAGGCGGCGCAATGACCACGCGTACCGAGAGCGCGTTCGCCTTCTCGCCGCGGCGCGTCGCGGCGATGATGCTGCGGTATTGGTACCTCCTCCGCTCGTCCTGGCCGCGGCTGGTCGAACTCGTCTACTGGCCGATGGTGCAGATGATCACCTGGGGCTTTCTGCAGTTTTACGTGGTGCAGAATGCCGGGTTTTTTGCGCGTGCCGCCGGCACCCTGATCGGCGCAGTCTTGCTCTGGGACATCCTGTTCCGCGGCCAGCTCGGCTTCTCGATCTCGTTCCTCGAGGAAATGTGGTCGCGCAACATCGGTAATCTGATGATGAGCCCACTGCGGCCTTTCGAGTTCATCATCGCGCTGATGGTGATGAGCATGGTGCGGCTGTTGATCGGCGTGATCCCGGTCACGCTGCTCGCGTTTCTTTTCTTCGGCTTCAATCTTTACGGGCTGGGCTTGGCGCTGGTGGCGTTCTTCATCAACTTGATGCTGACCAGCTGGGCGGTTGGAATTTTCGTGTCCGGCCTGGTGCTGCGCAACGGCCTCGGCGCCGAGAGCTTCGCCTGGTCGATCATGTTCCTGTTCATGCCGCTGACCTGCGTCTACTACCCGGTGACGACGCTGCCGGTCTGGCTGCAGCCTTTGGCATGGGTATTACCACCGACCTACGTGTTCGAGGGGATGCGCGCGCTCCTGATCGAGCACACCTTTCACCCCGACCTGATGATCGATGCGCTGGGGCTCAACGTCCTGTTCTTTGCCGGTGGGACGTTCGGCTTCCTCAAGCTCTTACAGAGCGCCCGCCGCCACGGCTCCTTGATGCAGACGGGCGAATAGCCGCACTACGCCACCGACGGGGCGGGAAATCGTTGCGTCTCATACGTAAAGAATTGAAGAATTGCTTTTATATTGACGGCATGACACCCCAGCGTCACAATGCTGCACTGCAGCGAGCCGGGCAAGGATCATCCATGGCCATCGGAGAATTCGGCGGCGCGCCTAGCGTGCCCGGCAACGGCTTATTGCTGTCGACGCCGTTGTATTGGCTCTACGAGATGAGCCATGTGGCGCTCAATCCGTCGCGGGCGTGGGCCGACGCCACGCGGTTGTTTTTCAAGAACCCGGCCAATCCGCTGTACTACACGACCTTCGGAAAATCGGTCGCCGCTGCCTGCGAGATGTTCGAGCGCTCGACGCGCCGCTACGGCAGGCCGGAATGGCGGATCTCGTCGACATCGGTCGGCGGCCAGCAGGTGCCGGTGCATATCTCGACCGCATGGGAACGACCGTTCTGCCGCCTTATTCACTTCGAACGCGTTTTCGAGCACCGGCCGCGCCGGCCGCAGCCGCGACTGCTGATCATCGCGCCGATGTCCGGCCATTACGCGACGCTGCTGCGCGGCACGGTCGAAGCGTTTCTGCCCAATCACGACGTCTACGTCACCGATTGGAGCGATGCGCGCATGGTGCCGATGTCGGAGGGCAGCTTCGATCTCGACGATTACATCGACTATGTGATCTCGATGCTGCACGCGCTCGGCGGCGACACCCATGTGATTGCGGTATGCCAGCCAGCGGTGCCCGTCATGGCTGCCGCCGCGCTGATGGAGGCGGACGAGGATCCGTATGTGCCGGTTTCCATGGTGTTGATGGGCGGACCGATCGACACCCGGATCAATCCGACTGTCGTCAATACGCTGGCCGAGCGCCGCGGCATCGATTGGTTCCGCCGCAATGTCATCACCAAGGTGCCGTTTCCCAATCCCGGCTTCATGCGCGACGTCTATCCGGGCTTCCTGCAGCTCAACGGCTTCGTCAGCATGAATCTTGACCGGCACATCGAGGCGCACCGGGAGCTGTTCCAGCATCTCGTGCGCGGCGACGGCGACTCGGCACAGAAGCACCGGGAATTCTATGACGAATACCTGGCGGTCATGGACCTTGCCGCCGAGTACTACCTGCAGACGGTCGATACCGTTTTCGTGCGTCACGCGCTGCCGCTCGGCGAAATGACGCATCGCGGCCGGCCGGTCGACCCGAGCCGTGTCAAGCGGGTCGCCTTGCTCACCATCGAAGGCGAGCACGACGACATTTCCGGCGTCGGCCAGACGCAAGCCGCGCATCAGCTCTGCGTCAATATCCCCGCCGACCGCAAGGCGCACTGGCTGCAGCAAGGCGTCGGACATTATGGCGTGTTCAATGGCTCGCGCTTCCGTTCCGAGATCGCTCCGCGCATTGCCGATTTCGTGCTGTCGATAAGTCAAAGCGGGCGCATCCAGCGTAGCGGCGCGGCCATACGCCTGGCGCACAATGGCGGTACGCCTCCGGACGGCGAACGCGCCGCCGCGGTCGCCGACTTTGGCCGGACCCGCATCGATCAACGATCGCGCTGAACGCCCGCTTTATCTGGCACAAAGGCGCAATCCGCCGCTTCGGTGGTCCTAACACCTTGAGAAATCCGGCGGATTTCGAATCATCTGGCGTGAACTTCTCCTCCGGCTATTCACCAATAATCTGAAGCTAAATTCATCTGTTTATTTACATGCACTGGCACCTTCTATCTGCTGGAGGCACAAGATCTTGTATGCCACCGGAGTCGCCACAAAGAGGCTGCGCCGGCCGCCGGATATGGCAGTATCGGCGTTGGGGGCTGGGTTCGGGGTGACCAATGCCGTACCGCGCGCTGCTCTATCGCCGCCCGAGTGAGCCTCAGGCAATCGAGGTATTCTTCGACAGATCGATCTACTTCGTGCGGGTGCGGCGGCACCGGCAGGCGCGTCGCTACACCTTGCGCATTCAGGCCGCGACCCGCGAAGTGGTTCTCACCATTCCGCCGCGCGGCACATTAAAGGAAGCGCGCGAGTTCGCGCAGAAGCACGGCAGCTGGATCGCCACGCGGCTGGGCCGGCTGCCGGAAGCGGTGCGGTTTGCCGAGGGCATCGAGGTTCCGTTGCGCGGAGTGCCGCACCGCATTGCGCATCGCCGCGGCGCGCGCGGCACCGTCTGGATCGAGACCGGTAGCGCCGGCGAGCGGCTGTTGTGCGTCGCCGGTGAGGCTCCGCACGTCGATCGCCGCATCGGCGATTTCCTGCGGCGCGAGGCCAAGCGCGAACTCGAGGCCGCGAGCCTGCAGTTTGCCGCCGCTCTCGGCGTCACGATCAAGCGGGTCTCCGTGCGCGACCAGGCGAGTCGCTGGGGGTCCTGCTCGACAGCGGGCGTGCTGTCATATTCCTGGCGGCTGATCCTGGCGCCGAGCTACGTGCTCAATTATCTCGCCGCGCATGAGGTGGCCCATCTGATCGAGATGAATCATTCCGCGAGGTTTTGGCGAATGGTCCGCCGCCTCTGTCCGGAGCAAGAACGGGCCAAGGTGTGGCTCGAGGTTCATGGCAGCGATCTGCATCGCTACGGCATGCCCAACAGCAGCCCCGGGCTGGGTGAATCGCTCTAACCGATCTTGCCCTGCAGGCGGGACAAACCCGGCCATGGCAGGCATGCGTCGATCAATGCGGCGCAATGGTTTGCGCGATGACGTTCGTCGATGACGGAAAAAAGCCCAAACACAGCTTGGTCGCCACGACGAGCAGCGCTGCCGCGAGCACGATGCGGAGCGCGAACTCCGGAATCCGGAGAGCGGCATAGCTGCCGACCAAAATTCCCGGCACCGATCCCAGGATCAAAAACATAACGACCTGCAGGTCGACCGATCCCAAGAACCAATGTCCGATGCCGGCCGCAAGCGTGAGCGGCACCGCATGCGCGATATCGGAGCCGACGATGCGCGCCGTCGGCAGCTTCGGGTAGAGCAGAATAAGGACCGTGACGCCGATGGCGCCGGCGCCGACCGATGAGATCGACACCAGTACGCCAAGAACCGCGCCAACGCCGACGGTGATGGCGGCGATCCGTTTCGGCGCGAGACTGCCGATCCGCGCCGCATAGCGGCCTATGATCTTGTCACGAAAGATCAACGTCAGGGCGGTGACGAACAGCGCAACGGTCAGCACGCCGGCGATCAGTTCCCGGGCCGCCGCGCCGTTGATGTCGACGTAA
>JBEKWO010000170.1:0-4416 GCA_049512975.1 Xanthobacteraceae bacterium
TGGAGGGCAGCAGCAGCGCGTCGCGCTGGCCCGCGCGCTGGTCAAGGAAGCGCCGCTCTTGCTGCTCGATGAGCCGCTGGTGAATCTTGACTACAAGCTGCGTGAAGAACTGCGCAGTGAGATCCGCGAAATCTTCCGCCGCGGCAGCACGACAGTCGTCTATGCGACGACTGAACCGCAGGAGGCCTTGCTGTTTGGCGGCAATACTATCGTGCTCGATGCCGGACGCGTGCTTCAGTGTGGGCCCGCCCTCGAAATCTATGACCGCCCCGCGACTATTCGAGCGAGCCAGGTATTCAGCGATCCGCCGATCAACCTCATCCGCGCGGTCATCGGCCCTCAGGGTTGCCGCTTGTCGCCTAGCGTTGCCTTTCCGTTGGCGCGGCACATGCGCGCGCTGCCACAGGGCGACTATCGCGTGGGTGTGCGGGCTGACCACATCGGCCTCGCGGGTCACGCCGAGTACGGCCGCTTGATCCCGGCGAAGGTCGAGCTTGCCGAGATCAACGGCTCGGAAACCTACATTCACGCCGGGCATGGCGACTTTCAGATGATTGCCGTGCTGCAGGGTGTGCACAAATTCGGATTGGGGGATGAGATCAACCTCTATCTCGATCCCCGGCGCTTGTTCGTGTTTGACAGCGCCGGCAATCTGGTGGCGGCACCCGGAGAGAATGCCGGTGGCACGGGGGCGCACTAATGGCGCTGATCGAGTTCGAAAACGTCGCGCACAGTTACCTGCGCTCGCCGGCGCGAATGGAAGACTATGCATTGCGCCCGATGAATCTCGCTTGGCAGGACGGAGGCGCTTATGCGCTGCTCGGGGCGTCGGGTTCTGGCAAGACGACGCTGCTCAACATCATCTCGGGGCTGCTGCGCCCGAGCGCCGGCCGTGTGCGGTTCGACGGCCGCGACGTCACTGACTCCTCGACCGTTGAGCGCAATATCGCCCAGGTGTTCCAGTTCCCGGTGATCTACGACACCATGACGGTATTCGATAATCTCGCCTTTCCGCTGCGCAATCGCGGCGTCGCGGCCGCGGATGTTCGCAGCCGCGTCTCCGAGGTCGCCGAGATGCTGGATCTCACCGACCACCTGCGGTGGCGCGCCAGCGGCCTCGCGGCGGACGAAAAGCAGAAGGTATCCCTCGGTCGCGGTCTCGTGCGCTCCGATGTCAGTGCGATCCTGTTCGATGAGCCTTTGACTGTCATCGATCCGAACCTCAAGTGGCGACTGCGCCGCAAACTCAAGGAGATTCACAAACGTTATAACACGACTCTTATCTACGTGACTCACGATCAGAGCGAGGCGCTGACCTTCGCCGACCGCGTCGTAGTGATTCATGAAGGGAGCGTGCTTCAGCAGGGTACACCGCAGGAGTTGTTCGAGACGCCGATCGACCGGTTTGTCGGCTATTTCATCGGCAGCCCGGGAATGAACTTTTTGCCCTGCCGGTTGTCAGGCGATGGCGCCGAGGTGGTGGGTCAGTTTGTCCCGCTGGCGGCCACGCTGCTGGCCAAGGCGACGCAGACCACGGGGCTGGAGATTGGGATACGGCCGGAAGCAATCGGTCTTAGCAGCAGCGGGAGCGGCCTCGCCGTTGAGATTGGCGACGTCGAGCATTTGGGCACCCGCAATATTGCAACCTGCCGGCTCGGCGAGCACGAGATCAAAGTCGTGGTCCCGCCGGAGCAGCCGATTCTTTCGGAGCGCGGCATTCTGAAATTCAACCCGGCGATGACCCGCCTCTATGCCGACGGTCGACTGGTCGGCTAGGGGCCGCGCGATGCAAAAGTGGCAAAACCAACGAGCCTGGTTCCTGGTCATTCCGGTCGTGGTGCTGGTTGCCTTCAATGCGCTCATCCCGGTGATGACGGTGGTAAATTACTCGGTCCAGGACATTTTCGACTCTACCCACCGGATTTTCGTCGGCACCGAATGGTACCGGGAGATGCTGCTAAACACGCGGCTGCAGCATGCGCTGCTGCGCCAGCTGGTGTTCTCGGGACTGGTGCTGCTGATCGAGCTGCCGCTGGGCGTCGCGATTGCCCTGACCATGCCGCGCAAGGGCGGATGGGGACTCTCCGCGACATTGGTTATCGTCGCGCTGCCGCTGCTGATTCCCTGGAACGTCATCGGCACGATCTGGGTGATCTTTCTACGGCCGGATATTGGATTGCTCGGACATTTCATCGACCACACGCTGGGCATCCACTTCGACTATCCGACCGTGCCGATCCAGGCCTGGATTTCGGTGATGATGATGGAGGTCTGGCACTGGACCCCGTTGGTCGTGCTGCTTGCCTATGCCGGCTTGCGATCGATTCCGGACGCCTACTACCAGGCGGCAAACATCGATGCCGCCTCGCGATGGGCCGTCTTTTGGTACATCCAGCTGCCCAAGATGCGTGGCGTGCTGACCATCGCGGTGCTGCTGCGGTTCATGGACAGTTTCCTGATCTACACCGAACCGTTTGTGCTGACGGGCGGCGGACCCGGTGACACGACGACCTTCCTCTCGATTTATCTGGTCAAGCTGGCCGTGGGAGAATTTGACGTCGGCAAAGCCGCCGCCTTTTCGATCATTTATTTCCTAATCGTGCTGGTGTTCAGCTACGTCTTTTATCAAGTGCTGCTGCGAGCCCAAAGGGGAGAGGTTCGATGAATAACCGATCCACCAAACGCCGGCAGAAAAACCGACAGCAAGACCAAGCCCAAGAGCAAAAATCGCAAGCATCATATCTTCCCGAAGTTCGGATAGACGATCTTGCGGTTGAAGTTCGGACTCGTCACATGCCGGTCCAGACCAACAGCCAGATATCGAAAAGCATCAGCTTCCGCTTGATCGGGCTCCTCATCTATTTGCTCGTCCTGCTGCTGCCGATCTACTGGATGCTCAACATGTCGTTGCGCGACAACAACGACATCATGTACCGCCTGGCGTTCTTTCCGGACCACCCCGTCATCCACAACTACGTGCAGATATTGACCGATCCGTCCTGGTATTGGGGCTATATCAATTCGTTCGCCTACGTCAGCATCAACGTGGTCATCAGCCTCGTGGCAGCGCTGCCGGCGGCGTATGCGTTCTCGCGCTACCGCTTCCTCGGCGACAAGCATCTGTTTTTCTGGCTGCTAACAAACCGCATGGCGCCGGCGGCGGTGTTTCTGCTTCCGGTCTTTCAGCTCTACTCGGCTTTGGGGCTTCGCGACACTTACATTGCCGTCGCTCTCGCGCACACGCTTTTCAACGTGCCGTTAGCGGTCTGGATCCTCGAAGGCTTCATGTCGGCTGTGCCGAGGGAAATCGACGAGACCGCCTTCATCGACGGCTACTCGCTGCCTCGCTTCTTCTTGGTCGTGTTCATTCCACTAATCCGCGCCGGGGTCGGCGTGACAGCGTTCTTCTGCTTTATGTTTTCCTGGGTCGAACTGCTGTTCGCGCGGACGCTCACGGTCACCAACGCCAAGCCCATCGCCGTAGTGATGACGCGTACGGTCAGCGCGTCCGGCCTCGATTGGGGCCTGTTGGCCGCCGCCGGCACGCTCACCATCGTTCCCGGCGCGCTCGTGATCTATTTTGTACGCAACTACATCGCCAAGGGCTTCGCGCTCGGCCGCGTGTGAGAGAGAGGGTCGCATGAACCTTGGATGGATGGTGTGGACCGTGCCGACGGCGATCTTCTTCGTCGTCATTGCCCTCGTTCTGGTGGGCATGACCGTCTGGCAGATCGTTGCACCGAGCCCAGAACGCCGCGGCTTCCTGCCGATTCCCACGACACCGGGTGATCGACTGTTCGTCGGCTTGACGGTGAGCGCCTACTTGCATCTAGCGTGGATTGGGCTGGTCGGGTCCAGCTTGTGGATCGCGTCCGTCGCGTCCCTGATCTGGTTGGCGGTGGTCATGGTTCGGGGCTGAGCAAGCGTGATTAACGACGCCCCTGCCTGCCGGTGTTTTCGGCCTTCACACCGGCAGGCAGGAACCCGGTCAGCCGGGTAAATAAATCGAAGGCCATAAGGAGAAACAGAACATGAGTAAGCCAAGGGAGAAGACGCCACGGCGAATGCTTCTCTGGGGCGCAGTTTCCGCCTCCTTCGTACTGTACGCGGGCACGGCGAGCGCGGACATGGCTGCAGCGAAGAAGTGGGTCGATGAGGAGTTTCAGCCATCGACGCTCAGCAAAGAGCAGCAGATGAAGGAAATGGAGTGGTTCATCCACGCGGCTGAGCCCTACAAGGGCATGAGCATCAAGGTCGTGTCCGAGAGCATTCCGACCCACGCATACGAAGGGAAGACGCTCACCAAGGCCTTCGAGGAGATCACCGGGATTCACGTCACGCATGACGTGATCCAAGAAGGCGACGTCGTGGAGAAGCTGCAGACCCAAGTGCAGACGGGGGAGCCCATCTACGACG
>JBEKWO010000171.1:0-4271 GCA_049512975.1 Xanthobacteraceae bacterium
CTGGAGCGCGCCGAGTTTTTCAATGTCTCGGCATCCCTCGGACAATGTGGAAATTCCAACCGCCCTAATGGAAAGACTCACCGACGCGCTATGCTATGCGGCCTAAAATCCCCAAAGTCGAGCTGAGAGTCCGTTTCGAAACCCGGCGAGGCCCTCTGGGGGTCCTCTTCGGGACGAACGAAAGGCCCGAAGAATGGGCGCTACGGCTCCTCCGATGGAAGCCAAAACCGCTCATCACCCGCTCGGCCAAGGCTTTCGAAACGGACTCTGAGCGACATTTCGCGACCACCATTTGCGGCACTGATCTCAGCTTAATACTATGGCGATGGCGCGTGACGGCGGTATGAGTGGCCGCCACGCGCGTGATACAGTCCGCCATGGCAAACACCAAAGCCTGCCCGAGCTGCAATAACGACATTCCCGGCGATAGCCGCTTTTGCCCGCAGTGCGGCACGCCGCAGGCATTGAGCTGTGCCGCTTGCGGCCGTGCCAACGCGCCGGGCTCGCGCTTTTGTTCGCAGTGCGGCGTAAAGCTTGGTCAAGGCGCGCCCGCGGCGCCGCCTGCCGCAGTGACCGCGCCGCCGACGGCTTCCCCACGCGCTGCCGCATCCGCCGAACGGCGACAGATCACGGTGATGTTCTGCGATCTTGTCGGCTCGACGGCGCTCTCGACGCGCCTCGATCCGGAAGATCTGCGCGAGGTCATCGCCGCCTACCACAAGAGCGTCGCCCAGGTGGTCACGGGCTTTGGCGGCTATGTCGCCAAATACATGGGCGACGGCGTTCTGGTTTATTTCGGCTATCCGGAGGCGAGCGAGACCGCTGCCGAAAATGCCGTGCGGGCAGCGCTCGCCCTGATCGGCGCCGTCTCGCAGCTTGTCGTCGCCGGCATCCGGCACGAGGTCCGCGTCGGTCTCGCCACCGGCCTGGTGGTCGTGGGCGAACTCGTCGGCGCGGGTGAAGCGCAGGAGCGCAACGTCGTCGGCGAAACGCCGAACCTCGCGGCGCGGCTGCAATCGGCGGCGGCGCCAAACACCGTCGTGATCGCCGCCACTACGCACCGCCTCGCCGGCGATCTGTTCGAATACGAAGCCATCGCACCTACGCAGCTCAAGGGATTCCCGGAGCCGATCAGCGCCTGGCGCGTGCTGCGCGAGCGTACGGTCGCGAGCCGCTTCGAGGCATTCCGCGCGGCGACCCAAACCCCGCTTGTTGGCCGCGACGAAGAAATGGAACTGCTGCTGCGACGATGGCGGCAGATCAAGAACAGCGAAGGCCGCGTGGTGCTGTTGGCCGGGGAGCCGGGGATCGGCAAGTCGCGCCTGACCGCAGCGCTGGAAGATCACATCAGGGACGATAGCCACACGGGTCTGCGCTATTTCTGCCAGCCGCATCACCAGGGCAGCGCGCTGCAGCCGGTTCTGGCGCAGCTTGCGCATGCCGCTAGCTTCGCCCACGACGATAGCGCGGTGGACAAACGTGCGAAGCTTGAAAGGCTATTGGCACAAGACGCAGGAAGCGGCGCCGTGGAGATCGAACTGTTCGCCGAGCTTCTGGGTTTGGTCGAGCCTTCCTTCTTGCAATCGGCCGAAAGAGATCCGCAAATCAGGCGGCGCAAGATTCTCACGGCGCTGATCGGGCAGCTCGAGACGCTGACGCAGCGCGGACCGGTCCTGATGCTGTTCGAGGACGTGCATTGGGCCGATCCTACGACGCTCGAGTTGCTGACGTTGACAATCGACCGCCTGCAATCCCTGCCGATCCTCCTCATCATCACTTTCCGTCCTGAATATCAGCCGTCGTGGACCGGGCAGCCCCACGTCGCGATGATGACACTCAATCGGCTGTCGCAGCGCGAACGGACCGCGCTGGTCGATCACATTACCGGCGGTAAAAAGTTGCCGCCGGGACTACTCGACCAAATTGTCGAACGCACCGACGGGGTGCCGCTGTTTGTCGAAGAGCTGACCAAGGCCGTTCTCGAGAGCGAGCAATTGCACGATACCGGCGAGCGCTACGTGCTCAATCAGCCGACCCAGGAACTTGCGATTCCGACGACGCTGCAAGCCTCGCTGATGGCGCGCGTCGACCGGCTCGGGTCGGCGCGGGAAGTGCTGCAGATCGGCGCCGCGATCGGACGCGAATTTTCGTACGAGATCCTGGCCGCGGTCGCCGGCTTGCCGGATGCGGTGCTGCAGGATGCCTTGATCCGGCTCACGGAAGCGGGGCTGGTATCGCTGCGCGGCACTCCCCCGAATGCAACCTACACCTTCAAGCATGTGCTGGTGCAGGACTCCGCTTATTCCAACATGCTACGGACCAGGCGGCAGCAGCTTCATTCCGCCATTGCCTCTGTGCTGGAGAAGCGCTTCCCGGAGGTCGTTAAATCGGCCCCGGAATTGATCGCGCAGCAGTTCGAACGCGCCGGACAGAACGAAAAAGCGATTCACTTTTGGCGACAAGCCGGCGAGCGCGATCTGCGCCGCTTCGCCATGAAGGAATCGATCGCGCACTATTCCAACGCGCGGCGTCTAGTGTTGGCCATGCCGGAAAATCCACAACGATCCGCGTTGGAGCTGGAAGTGTGCCTGCGGCTAGCACAGGCGCAGCAGATCGGGATCGGCCCGACCGCGAAGGAGGCAGCGCTTAATTACCAACAAGCCTTGACGCTCAGCCACACGCTCCCCGAGCGCGGGCGCGAACGCTTCCTCGCGACCTGGGGCATTTGGTTCCACCATACGGTATCAGGCCGCACGACGGAGGCGGCGGCGCTTGCCGATGAGCTTGTCACCATCGCGCGCGAACTCAACAACACCGACCTTTTGGTCGAAGCGTACCACGCGCGGGTACCGACGCTGATGCGGAAGCCGGATTTCGCCGGCATGAGGGAGACAGCGCAAGAGGTTATCCGTCTCTACGACAGGGAGCGTCATCGCGACCACGCCTATTATTTTGGCGGACACGATGCCCGGGTCTGCGCGCAAAGCTTTTACGCCATGAGCCTGTGGGGTCTCGGACTTCCCGACCAGGCCGAGCAAATGGCGTGGCAATGCATCACGGATGGACGGGCGCTCGGCCACAGTTTTTCGCTGGCCCATGGCCTGAATATGGGCAGCGTGACGTTTCTTCTGCTCAATGATGTAAGCGCCTGCCAAACGGTAGTGGACGAGCTTCATCCGCTCGCCGAGCGCAACAAGTTTTTCTGGCCCCTGAAGCAGGCGCGGTTCCTGCGCGGATGGCTCACCGCGCAGGAAACGGATGTCGACGCCGGCGCCCAACAGATGCTCAGCGCGATCAATGAACCGGGATCGGCGGTTTTGCAATCAATCTTGCTCGGCCTAGTCGCCGCGCAACAGATAGGTGCCGGACGCTTAGATGCCGCCATTACAACGCTCGATCGCGCGATGAAGGAGATTCGCGAGCAACGGACCCGATTCTACGAACCGGAGATCATTCGGTTGGGTGGCGAGATTCTGCTGGCGCGATCGCCCGGCGATGCCTCGCAAGCGGAAGCCGCGTTCCGGCACGCGAAGGCCGTCGCGGCCGAGCAGTCGTGCCGCATCCTCGAATTGCGCGCCGCGGTGAGCCTCGCAAAACTGCTCGGCGGCAGCGGCCGCAAGGCCGAGGCGCGCGACGCGCTTGCGCCGGTGCATGGCGCCTTTACTGAGGGTTTTGCGCGGGCGGATTTGCAGGCAGCGAAGACCCTGCTCGCCGGACTAAGTTAGGGCCCTGATGCTTTGGGGATGCGCGCCGCGGCTCAGACCGCCGCGGCGCTTAGTCTGAAAATTCCACCGTCCTTGCTTGCCACTGCCGACGAGGTGATCGAATAGCTCTGTAATTTGCTGCCGCGCAGGAGTCTGCTTATGGCCCTGAACGTCACTTGTCGCAATGCAGCGATTCGGTAGCGATCGGAGGAAGAGATGGGGTAATCGGCCGGCGAGCTTGTGGATAGCTGAAGATTTTGGGTGCTGCGCTTCAGGCTGATGGTGAATACGAGGTCCGTGGGTACGGCCTCAAGCATCAGAAGGAGAAGCGCAGCATGGACCATTTTGCTGGACTGGACGTTTCGGTCAAGGAGACCAGCGTCTGCATTGTGGATGACACGGGCAAGATTGTTCGGGAGGTGAAGGTTGCCAGCGAACCGGAAGCGTTATTGGCGGTGCTGAACAACCCCGCCTACCACTTCAAGCGGATTGGGTTGGAAGCCGGACCGCTGTCGCAATGGTTGTTCGGCGCTCTTGCCGAAGCCGAGTTACCGGTGGTCTGTGTTG
>JBEKWO010000172.1:0-4177 GCA_049512975.1 Xanthobacteraceae bacterium
GTTCTGGAGCGCGCCGAGTTTTTCAATGTCTCGGCATCCCTCGGACAATGTGGAAATTCCAACCGCCCTAATGGAAAGACTCACCGACGCGCTATGCTATGCGGCCTAAAATCCCCAAAGTCGAGCTTAGAGACCTCGCCATGCTGCTCGAACACCGCTTACTTCTTGAGGACGAACCCTGTCCTGTAGCCCGATCAAAAGCTAGGCGAGATATATCGCGCCAGCTCGCGTGCGCTGAACGATCTGATTGCAACGGTCCCGCCAACACCGACTAACGCGCTCGAAAGCGAGGCGGTAGAGACCGCAGCCGAGCGCGAGTGGATCGGGACCGCACTCACCGTGCTCTTTGCGACGGCGGGGGTACTTTTCTTCTCGTTTCTCGCCGTTTGGACCAGCCTCGTGTGAGGGCTTGCCGCTGAAACGGCGCTGATACGCAAGCTCAACTCCGCAAAGCGGCTATTGGCATTGCCATGAGTCGCTGAATGCACGCAGAAAGCTTCATCGT
Organism: Xanthobacteraceae bacterium; assembly: GCA_049512975.1. Classification (GTDB taxonomy): domain Bacteria; phylum Pseudomonadota; class Alphaproteobacteria; order Rhizobiales; family Xanthobacteraceae; genus BOG-931. The sequence continues at coordinate 506 of JBEKWO010000172.1, forward strand.
CGGCGACGCGAACGGACAGGCGCTCGGCTATTTTGATCGCCGGTTCTCGCTACAGTGGGAGCCTGCGCGGTAAGCTGATTTGCGAAGCGTTTGGCGGTCTGATCGCTTTAATTAGACCGGACTGGAAGATAGGCGGCGGTCTCAAATTCAAGTCCGCACGCTTCGCAGGACCAAACGTTGCGGATGCATCGCTCGCTCACGCGCTCTGACCAGGTGGCAGCTATTATATAAGCGCTGCAATTCGGACAGAGATGAAGCGGCTTTCCGCTCGCACCATTAACGCCGAATACCTGTTGCAGACTATCCATGGGACTTCCTCCGACAGTCCCCATCACCCGTGGCTAAAGGCTATCTGGCAGCCATAGATGATCAAAGCAGCAATACTGACCCATTCGAAACATCAGTGGAAAACGCTGGCGTTCGCTTTATCCCTCAGTCACTTGGCTCCGTTCAGGCTCACCAGGCGAAACCCGCGCCGGCGACAGCCGCGTGAAGGCCTTCCAGATCGCGCCGGTAGGCCCATGGTGCGTTCGTCGATCGGAGTGCGGCGGATTGCTTTATCGTCCGCGACGCCACCAGCCAGGCGCTGGGCTATTTCTATTTCGAGGAAAAACCCGGTCGGCGCTCGGCGACCAACAGGCTGACCAAGCACGAGGCCCGCCGCATGGCGGCGAACTTCGCCAAGCTGCCGGGGCTGCTGCGCCGAAAGGACGTCAGCCCGTAGAGGGCCTCGCGCCGCCCCAGCCGCCCGTCCGGTTTGCGCGGCTCCTGGGCATCGCCGCCGCTAGAAGGCCGAATGGTGCGGGGCACGCTCCCCCGAAGCCCCCGGTGGAGGCTGCGCGGATGATACCGGCCGCCAAGCCCGACGCAATGACGGAAGTGGTTTTTCCCTACGTTTCGGAGCCGCCGCGCCGAGCCAGGGAGCGGCGCCGGTCTCGCCGGCGGGCGGGCGGGGTAGAACTGGCAGGGGCCAGAAAGCGAGACCATGGGCCGATTCCGCGCCTAGGCGGTTTGACACTGCGACGGGAAGCCCAATGCCGCCAATAGGCGCATCTGGGCCCGGTTTGACACCGTAACCCACTGGAAAAGCAGGGCAGCCCTACTTACTGTCTGGATCATTCCAGCGAAGGGAGCCGCATGAGCAAGACGGATTATTCCAGCACCAGTCGTCGTCCGACCGTCGCCATCATCGGCGCCGGCGTCGTCGGCCTGGGTATCGCTTGGCGGATTGCCGGGCGCGCCGCGGTCACGGTGTTCGATCGCGGCAAGGCCGGATCGGGCGCCAGCCACGCCGCTGCCGGCATGCTGGCCGCCTGCTGCGAAGCCGAGCCCGGCGAAGAAGCGCTGATCGCGCTCGGCCGCGAGAGCCAGGCGCGCTGGCCGGCCTTTGCCGAGGAACTTTTGCGGACGAGCGGCATCGATGTCGAATTGCGTCGCGAGGGCATCCTGCATCTCGCATTGACCGCGGACGATCAGGCGGAGATCGCGCAGCGCCTGGAGTTTCAGCGTCAGCTCGATCTGCCGCTCGAGTGGCTGTCGGCCGCCGCCACTCGGGCGCGCGAGCCGCATCTTGCCGGCAAAATCGCCGGCGCGCTGTTTTCCCCGGAGGACCACCAGGTCGACAACCGCAAGCTGGTGCAGGCGCTGCGCGTTGCCGCCGAGGGCGCCGGCGCCACAATTTGCGAGCATCGGCCGGTCAAGGAGATTGTCGTGCAGGGCGGCCGGGCGAAGGGGGTGCTGCTGCAAGACGAAACGGTCGCTGCCGCCGATATCGTGGTGCTCGCCGCCGGCGCCTGGTCGCGCGGCATCGCCGGATTACCGCCGGACGGCCGGCCGCCGGTGCGGCCGCTGAAGGGCCAAGTGCTGACGCTGCGGATGGATGCGGCGGCGCCGCTCATCTCCCACGTGGTCTGGGCGCCGGGCGCTTATATGGTGCCGCGGCGCGACGGCCGGCTGATCGTCGGCGCCACCGTCGAGGAGAAGGGTTTCGACGAGACGATGACCGCCGGCGGCGTGCTCGCGCTGCTCGAGGCCGCCTGGCGTGCCGTGCCGGCGGTCGAGGAATTGCCCATCGAGGAAATGTGCGTCGGTCACCGGCCGGGCAGCCGCGATGACGCGCCGATCCTCGGACGCGGGCCCCTGGAAGGTTTGTTCTATGCCACCGGCCACCATCGCAACGGCATCCTGCTGGCGCCGGTGACGGCGGACGCCATGGCGCGTCTCATTCTCGACGATGTGGTCGAGCCGGCGATAAAACCGTTCGGCCTCGAACGCTTCCTGCCGGCGCATGCGGCCGAGTGATCTTTTAGGAAGAAGCCGATGGCCGACGCTCTGATCCAGGTCAATGGCACCAGCGAGCCGCTCGCCGCCGCAACGCTGGAAGCGTTGCTCGCCGAAAAAGCCATCGATACGGCGCAGCGTGGTATCGCGGTTGCGCTCAACGGCGCCGTCGTTCCCCGCGCGGCATGGCCGGCGACGCCGCTGCGGCCCGGCGACAGCGTCGAAATCGTGCGGGCCCGGCAGGGGGGATAGGAGCATGATCCGGAAAAGTGGAAGCCAGTTTTCCGATAAGATCATGCTCGACTAAAATGAGGAGCATCAAACAAATGTCCGATCCGCTGGTCATCGCCGGTCGTGAATTCGGTTCGCGGCTGTTTCTCGGCACCGCCAGCTACCCCAATCGTAAAATCATGCTCGACGCCGTCGCCGCGAGCGGAACGGAGATGGTAACGGCTGCGATCCGCCGCATCAGCCTCGCCGGCGACGACGAGAGCCTGGTCGATCTGTTGGCCGACCGCGTCCGCTTTCTCCCCAACACCGCCGGTTGCCAAACCGCGAAGGATGCCGTGCTCACGGCCGAGCTCGCCCGCGAAGCACTCGAAACGAATTGGATCAAGCTGGAAGTGATCGGCGACCGCGAACTCCTCTATCCCGACGTCGAGGAGCTTCTGCGCGCGACGGAAACGCTGGTCGCCAAAGGTTTTATTGTGCTGCCTTACTGCACCGAAGACCCGGTGACCTGTCGAAAGCTCGCCGATATTGGAGCCGCCGCCGTGATGCCGCTCGGCTCGCCGATCGGCTCCGGACTCGGCATTTCCAATCCGCATCTCATTGAGCTGATTTGCGCGCGCTCGCCGGTGCCGGTGGTGCTCGATGCCGGCATCGGCACCGCCTCGGACGCCACGCTGGCGATGGAGCTCGGCTGCGCCGCGGTACTGGTCAACACCGCGGTATCGAAGGCGCGCGACCCGGTGATGATGGCGAAAAGCATGCGCGCGGCGGTCGAGGCGGGCCGGCTGTCGCGGCTCGCCGGCCGCATCGCCAAGCGCACCTACGCCGAGCCGTCGAGCCCGCGGCTCGGGCTGGTGGGGACGTGAGCGGGGCTCAGAAAACGCGGCAAGTTTTTCTAGCTTGCACTACCAGACCTCACCCGAAACTGCGGAGCCAGTTTGACCTTGGCGGTAATGGAATTGGAAATGAAGCAATTTTCCTCGACCGCGCCCATGATCGTTCGCGCGGTATCGAGGTCAGTCTCGGATTTCAAGACTAGCATTACAGTTGCGTTTTCTTTTGACTTCTGAATCCATGGGCCACCATGATTCGGAGGATCATGGATGGCGGGAGCATCGGTCGAGACGACGCTTGAGCTTTGGGCATCGTCGTTACGGGATG
>JBEKWO010000173.1:0-4164 GCA_049512975.1 Xanthobacteraceae bacterium
CCACAGAAGGTCGAAGACGGCTTTCGTGACACTCAGAGCGTCCTGGGGAAACTGCGGCGGCAGTTGGGCGGCGACCAACGCCGCGAATTCGTTGGCTTGCCGTTCGTCGGTGGGTTTTGCGGCGAGGCGCCAGCCCTCGTAGTAGATGCCACGCACCAGGATCGGAAGCTGCGCGCCCAAATGCACGGCCTGTTCAGGCGTGAGGCGATCGCGAAGAACATGGAGCACGGCGCGTAGCGCGCTGTAGGCGTGATGTCGATCGCCCAGATGGTGATCCTCCGTCAGCTTTTTGAGCCAGACATTCGTCTGTTGGACCGTGTGGTCAAGTGCGGGGATCTGGGTATCGCTCATGGTTTGAACCTTGCTTTAGAGATGGCGCCCTCATCGAACGCTGACTCATAATCTAAACCTAAACGCCCTCGATCAAATCCCGCACCGCGAGTGAGGAGAAAATTTTTGGCCAATTGTAGGTGTAAGCTCAAATTCCGGAAAGAAGGCCAAATGGTGTGGGCCTAGCTGCCTTATTCTCGGGGAGCAGACGGCGGCCGCGAGAATAGATCGGCCTTTCCCGCTGGTTGTTGAATTTGCATTGCGGGAACTTGACCCGCCCAAAAGTCTGCATAGGGTTTCAAAGGGAAAGGCGTGAGCCCGGGTCCTCCAGGCAAATCGGTTAAGACATTGGTTGAACAGGGGAACAAGGCCGAAGCAGCCAAGCGTTACGTGGCTCTTGGATGGTCTACTCTGCCGCTTCGTCCGCGTGACAAGCGGCCTCTGATCCCTTGGGCGCATTTGCAAAACAAACGACCGTCCGAGGACGATATTGCCGAATGGTTCCGGCGATGGCCGGATGCAAATATTGGAATCGTCACGGGCGAGGTTTCGAATTTGATCGTGCTCGACGTCGATCCGAAACATGGCGGCGATGTCGCGCTCGAGCGGTTAGAACGTCGCTATCGCCCGCTCCCTATCACGGTGGAGGCGATAACCGGTGGCGGCGGGCGTCACTTCTACTTCACTCATCCCGGTCTTCTCACCCGGAATCGTGCTGGAGTGGCGCAGGGAATCGATCTACGGGGCGATGGCGGTTACATTGTCGCGCCGCCGTCCATCCACCCAAGCGGCGGGTCCTATGAATGGGTTCCGGGACACCGGCCCGACGAGATTGCACTTGCTCCTTTCCCACGTTGGTTGATCGCGCCAATTCACGGGGCGCGCATTGGACGGTCAGTTTCCGACTGGCGCCAGCTGGTGCGAGAGGGGGTGGCCGAGGGTCAACGCAATTCGACGATTGCGTCGCTTACCGGACACTTGCTTTGGCACAACGTCGACCCTTGCGTCGCGCTCGAATTGATGTTGGCTTGGAACCGGATGCGTTGCCGCCCGCCGCTCGATGACGCTGAAGTTGCCGATGTTGTGGCGAGCATCACCAAGCTGCACGACACCGAAGCTGCGTTCGAATAGAACAAATTGGCCCGGAAAAGTGCGGGTTGAGCGCGAAGCTGTCTGTCAACAAATGATCCTTTGTCGGGTCGAAAGCTCTATGTAGTCTGAGCTTGCCTCGGCATTCCTGGCTACCAAGGAGCCTTGCTTGGCCAACATCCTCATGATCGATGGTTCGCATGGCGAGGGCGGCGGCCAAATACTCCGGACCGCGCTAAGCCTATCAGTCGTTGCGGCGCGGGCATTTCGCCTTAAGAATATCCGCTCCGGTCGACGCAATCCCGGTTTATTGCCTCAGCATCTCTCAGCGGTAAGGGCGGCGGCGGCGGTCAGCGGCGCGGCCGTATCAGGAGATCAACTCGGCTCGACCGAACTTACCTTTGAGCCGGGTCATCCGGCGAGGAACGGCGATTACGTCTTTGATATAGCAGCGACAGCGGAACGCGGCAGCGCCGGTTCGGAGACCCTGATCCTGCACACCCTCCTCGTTCCGCTGGCGTTTGCGAAAGGGACCCCCGCGCTGGTGGTGCGTGGTGGAACCCATGTGGAATGGTCACCTCCCTTCGACCATCTTGTGAATTCCTATTTTCCCGCATTGCGTCTGATGGGCTTTCGCGTCGACGCCGAACTGAATCGCTGGGGCTGGTACCCGATCGGCGGCGGCGAAGTGGCGTGTCGCATCGCCGCGGGCGCGAACCGGCGCGACGATTTCTGGCCCAAAGCGCTCGAGTTGGTTCGGCGCGGCTCTTTACGGCGGATTGCCGGGCGCGCCGTCGCCGCGAACCTGCCCTCTCATATTCCCCAACGTATGGCCGACGGGGCGCGGGCGTCCCTCCGCGACCTCGGCGTTCCCGTCGACATCGACGCGCGGACCGTGACAGCGGCCTGCCCAGGCGCCGGCATTTTTCTCGTGGCGGAATACGAGGAGCTAGCGGCAAGCTTCTCGGCTCTCGGTCGGCCCGGAAAGCCATCTGAGGCCGTTGCCGACGCGGCGGTTGCCGCCTTCCTCGAGCATCATGCCTCGGCCGCGGCAATCGAACTTCACCTTTCCGATCAATTGCTGCTGCCTCTGGCGTTCGCAACGGGTGATTCCGCCTTCACTGTCGCAAGGCCCACCGGCCATCTCCTGACGAACGCTTGGACGATAGGCCAGTTCGGCGTCGCAGAGATCGCGATCGAAGCAGGAGCGCCAAGTCGCGTAAGGATTGAGCCCCGCAGCCGGCTCTGATAGCGCCGCCAGGGCTATCCGGTCGCGGCAGGGGCGAAGCGCCCGTTTATAGCCGTCGTGATATACACTGATGATGACCTTCCAGTCGTTCACTGACCGCCCCCTGACAAGGATCTGCCGGTAAGAGCAACAATGACCTCATTCAGAAACTCGGTGTCTGGATAGATATGCCGCCGAACGAAATCGATGCTGAGAGAACGAGTGGGAACATTGTTCCAATCGCGCAGATGCGCGTCTTCGTGGGCGTGAAGATCGCGCCCGAGATCGCCAGCCAACTTGCTCGATTGGCGCGAGAGCTGGAGCAGGCGCCCGTCAAGCTCGTAGCTGCCGCCGATATTCATCTTACGCTCGTGCCGCCGTGGAATGAGACTTCCATATCTGAAGCAGTCGAAAAACTCCGTGTCACGGTCGGCAGATTTAGCGAGTTCGCGTTGACATTCCAGCATCTGAGTTATGGTCCTCAACCAAAACGGCCTCGCTTGCTATGGGTGGAGTGCGCGGCTTCGAATGAAATCACAACTCTGCGCGTTGCGCTCCTTCAAGTATGCGGTCAAAGCGACGAGTGGCGGTTTCGACCGCATGTAACGCTCGCCCGCCTTCGCGGAAATGGAGCCGCGATCGCTCGCCGACACCCAATTGATCGGGAATTGTCGTTCACGCAGCAAGTCGATTCAGTCGAACTGTTCCGGTCGCCGCCTCCCGGTGCAAGCGGCTACCAGATTCTCGCTTCCTTGCGATTGGCAGACAGCTCCCACCCCGTATCAAACGCGTAATTTCGACCTCGCTGAGGAAGCGGTCCAACGCTTCGCGTGTGCGCGTCTATACCAGAGTCACTCGGCTAACTCTTTCGGCTACCAAACCCGCCAAGGCGTAAATCGATGGCGCGGACAATAATTGGGATCATGGGACCCGGTGAAAAAGCCACTGAGGCTGATTTGAGAAATGCCAATGAAATCGGTCGCCTTTGCGCACAGCACGATTATCTCGTCATGACCGGCGGCCGTCCGTTAGGCGTTATGGAGGTGAAGTGGTTTGTGCGACCCCCAGGATTTCGTATGGGTCTTTCATTGGCCCTCCGCAAAAACTGACATCGACGGCTATTGCATAGCAGACTCAATCCGAGAATCCGCGGATAACGCCCAAGCGAACGCGGATGGTAGCCGTTTTCCAGCTTCCTCAAAAGAAAGACGCGAGGCGCGGGCGGCGATCTATCCCGTTATTGTAAGGTAGTCCGTATAGCCGTGCGCGTCGCCACCGTAGAATGTTGCCGGGTCAGGTTCGGCGAGCGGCGCGCTTTTTTTGAAACGCTCGACGAGATCGGGGTTGGCGATGAAGGGACGGCCGAAGGCAACGAGATCAGCGGTGCCGCTCGCTATCGCTGCGTCCGCCAGTTCGCGCGTATAGCCGTTGTTGGCGATGTAGGTTCTTGGAAAGCTCTTGCGCAGAGCGAGATAATCAAATGGCAAAAAGTCACGCGCACCGCCGGTTGCGCCCTC
>JBEKWO010000174.1:0-4121 GCA_049512975.1 Xanthobacteraceae bacterium
AGGCCTTCTCCCATGTGGCGCTGGTCAACTGCGCCTATAACCTGACGCGCGCGACCAAGCCGGTCGAGCAGCGCGCGCAGGCCGAGTATACGTCGCCGCAAGAGGCCCCGGCGGATCGATGAATTCGGCTCCTCGCGCTCGGTCCCGGCTTTGCTCAGCGCTCGCGGTTCGGAAGGCTCCCAGGGCGAAGCGGACTGCCTGGCCACGGCAAATAGCCGAACGATAACGTGATCAGACAGCCGGCGATCGTAGCCGTCAACCGATCGGCCAGAATGGCAACCGATATGGCTTGGCCGAAATCCAGCAGCAGGACGATCAACGGCGTCATGACAACGGCGTAGGCGGCGTAGTTGCCGGCCCGAAGAACCGGACGCGTGGCGGCAAGCGCCGCGATCTCGCATGTCACGATGAGAGGTGGTGGGGTCCAGATCAGGAGCAAGCCGGCAATGACGACGCCGAGCATGGTCCCGAGCGCACGCTGAAGGAGTCGCGTCGGCGGCGCCGGAAGCCGGCGGCCAAGCACGATGGCCACCGTCACGGCGATCCACTGACCATGTTGCCCGGGCCAGATTTGAGCAATGGCCTCCGCAACCGTCAGACACGACCAGATTCGCATCGGATATTGCCAGCCTGACAAGCGGAAGAGTGATTCACGCCATCGTCTGAGCAGCAGGGCGACAGGGCGCGTCGGCGTCTGCATGGCAGCGGCGGAGGGTTCCATGGCACACTTGGCTCGCCCGAATACCGCGTGCAGAAGCAAGGACAAGCCGAGCGTCCATGTGCCGCCGAGGAAAAAAAGCAGCGTCATGCCGAGCGGCCGCACTTCCGGCGCGCTGAGGCCGGCCGCGATGGTGGTGAACAGAATGAATCGGGTGGTTTCCCGAGCCATCGCCAAGCTGATGCCGCCAAAAAACCCTGCGATCGCTGCAACCGCCGGCAAGGTGAGAATAACAAGACTGCCGTGACTTGCGATCGTTGTGCCGGTCGATATCGCAGCGCAGCCGGCGAGCAGCGCAGCCGCCAGCGCCAAGGCGCGTTGCCGCAGCGTTGTGCCCTGGCCGGCGCCACCAAGCGCAAGACCGCCAATCGCGGCGACCATACCAAGGCGCAAATGGTCAGTTGCGACACCCGCGATGATCGGGCCGGCAAGGCCGAGCATTGCGGCAACGATTTGTGAAACATCAGGGCGTGTCGCAGGCGCCCATCGGAGAACGTCGGAGAGCCAATGCTGTTTGGTATCTGCCATTGGCCTCGCTCCATTACGCCAACATCAAGCATCGCATAACACGATACAATTCAGAACTGCGCCGGTCAGGGTTGACTCAAGTCAATGCTTGACTTGTTCAGATCTGCTTAAGCGAATGTGGCTGCTGGGCAATACGTGAAGAACAGGCAGGGTCGAGATGTCGGGGACAGGGTACGATTACATCATCGTCGGGTCCGGCTCGGCCGGCTCGGTGTTGGCAAACCGGCTTTCGGCAAAACCCGAAGCCAAGGTGCTGCTGCTGGAGGCGGGCGGTTCGGACAGAGCGTTGTTCGTGCGCATGCCGGCCGGGATCGCTCGGCTCTCCACGCCTCGGTTCGACTGGCAGTACGACACCGCGCCGCAGCCGGCGTTGAACGGCAGGCGCATGTACTGGCCGCGCGGTCGCGTTCTCGGCGGGTCGAGCTCGACCAACGCCATGGTCTATATGCGCGGCCAGGCGACGGATTACGACCGCTGGCGCCAGCTCGGCAATGCTGGCTGGAGTTATGAGGACGTGCTGCCTTTCTTCAAGAAGGCGGAGCACAACGAGCGCATTAGCGACGGGTTCCATGGGCGCGAGGGGCCGCTCAACGTCGCCGAGCGGCCCTACACCAATCCCTTGAGCCACGTCTTTGTCGAGGCGGCGCAACAAGCGGGAATTCCGCTCAATCCGGATTTCAACGGCGCCGCGCAACTCGGATGCGGCCTTTTCCAGGTGACGCAGAAAAACGGCGAGCGCTGCAGCGCGGCCTCGGCCTATCTGCATCCCGCAGCGACGCGGCCGAACCTCACCATCGTCAGCAAGGCGCAAGCGACCCGCGTGCTGATCGAGAACGGTCGCGCGGTCGGAGTCGAGTACATAAGGCGCAGGCGGCGATACACGGCGCGCGCAGAGCGAGAGGTGTTGCTGGCCGGCGGCGCCATCAACTCGCCGCAACTGTTGCTGCTTTCCGGCATCGGTCCGGCGGCGGAGCTGCGCGCGATCGGCGTGCCGGTGATGCGCGACCTTCCCGGAGTCGGCAAGAACTTGCAGGATCATCTCAACGTCAACATCGTCCAGCGGGTCACGCGCCCGATCACGCTCGACGGCAAGAGCGGCGGTCTCGCCGCGCTCGCGGTGGCGCTGCAATGGATGCTGTTTCGCACCGGGCCGGGCACCAGCAACGTGGCCGAGGCCGGTGCCTTCATCTCGAGCGGACCCGGCGCCACGACGCCCGACATCCAATTCCATTTTATCCCGGCGCAAGTCGTCAATCACGCCCGGACTCAGCTCGACGGCTATGGCGTGACCTTGCATGCCTGCTGCCTGCGGCCGGAGAGTCGCGGCGAAATTCGCCTGGCCTCCGCCGATCCGCTAAAGCCACCAGTGATGGATCCGAACTATCTCGCCTCCGGCTACGATCTGAAAATTCTCATCGAAGGGATCCGGCGCGGGCGCGACATCCTGGCGGCACCGGCGTTCAAGCCCTGGCTCGGCGAGGAGCGGCTGCCCGGCGTCGCGCAGCGATCGGACGCCGAGCTCGAAGCATTCGTCCGCGCCACCGCGGAGACGGAGTATCATCCGGTCAGCACCTGCAAGATGGGAAACGATCCCATGGCCGTGGTCGACGATCAGCTCCGTGTCCGTGGTATCGAAGGCTTGCGCGTCATCGACGCCTCGATCATGCCGGACGTGGTCAGCGGCAACACCAACGCGCCGACGATCATGATCGCGGAGAAGGGCGCGGAGATGATCTTGAATGCCGGCTCGGGTGTCAGCCGCGCCTGAGGAATTTCAGCATCAGATCGGTGATGCGACCGAACGGCGGTCGCAAAAACCGCGCGCCGTTGAAACGGCTCTGCAAGAACACGCCTTTGCGGTGCGAGAAGGTCTGGAAACCGAACTCGCCGTGATAGGCGCCGATTCCGGAAGCGCCGACACCGCCGAATGGAAGATTCTCCGCCGCGAAATGAAATAACGTCGCATTGACCGAGGCGCCTCCCGAGACGGTCTTGCGTAAAACCTCATCGCGCTTGCCTGGGTCGGCGCCGAAATAATAGAGCGCGAGCGGACGCGGGTGCCGGTTAACGTAATCGATCGCCTGGTCGAGCCCCCGATAGGTCTTGACCGGGAGCACCGGTCCGAAAATTTCGTCGCGCATCACCGACAGGTTCTCGCCCGGCTCGATCACCAGCGTCGGCGGCAGCTTGCGCGTCTCCGGCGGCAGCGCCTCGCGCCCCGGATTGATCTCGATGACGCGGGTGCCGCTCGCCTTGGCTTCCGCCACATATTGCGCGATACGCCGATAGTGCCGTTCGTTGACGATCGACGTGTAATCGGGATTGGCGCCGAGCGTCGGATAGAATTTTTGCACGGCCCCGGCGGTCAAGCTGATGAACTCATCGAGCTGCCGCTCGGGCACGAATATGTAATCCGGCGCGATACAAGTCTGGCCAGCATTCAAAAGCTTGCCGTAGACGATGCTCTCGACCGCGCTCGGCAACGCCGCATCCTCGCCGACGATGCATGGCGACTTGCCGCCGAGCTCGAGCGTCACCGGCGTCAAGTTCTCGGCCGCGGCCTGCATCACCAATCGCCCCACAGCGGTAGAGCCCGTATAGAACAGATGATCGAACGGCAGCCGTGAAAATGCGTGTCCTACATCCGGCCCACCGATGATGGTCGCGACCTTGTCGGGCGGAAACAGGCCGCCAAGGAATTCGGCGATAAAGTCCGACGTGCGCGGCGTCAGCTCCGAGGGCTTCAATATCGCGCGGTTGCCGGCCGCGAGTGCCGCGACCAGCGGCACGATCGCAAGATTGAACGGATAGTTCCACGGACTGATGATGCCGACCACGCCGACCGGCTGATAGATGATACGGGCGCCCGCCGGCA
>JBEKWO010000175.1:0-4101 GCA_049512975.1 Xanthobacteraceae bacterium
CGCGCCGAGACCGAGAGCAAGGTCGGGGGCACACTGTCCTGATGTCCCTTGCGGCTGGTCCCGCCGGACGTTCGGCCGGCGGTTGACGCGGAACGGCGGTTGAGCCGGCCGGGGAGTTTCCATGTTCGACATCTCTTGGACCGAGTTCCTGCTCATCGGCGTGGTGGCGCTGATTGTGATCGGGCCCAAGGAATTGCCCGCGGTCTTACGCACGCTCGGGCAATGGACGCGCAAGGTGCGCAGCATGGCCGCCGACTTCCAGAACCAGTTCCAGGAAGCCATGCGCGAAGCGGAGATGGCCGACCTCAAGAAGGACATCGACGACATTGCCTACGGTATCAAGCGTTTCGACCCGCTCAAGGACGTACGCGCCGATGTCGAGGCGGCAGGAAAGGACATCCAGTCTTCGCTGGAGCAAACGCCGGCATCGGTAACCCCCGCGACCGGGTCCGCGGAAACGGCCGCGACGGCCGAGATCGCCGCCCCGGTCTCGTTGCCGTCTGAGCCGGCGCCGGCCCCCGCCGCCGAATTTCACATCGCCGAAGCCGCCGCCGACCTGCGCGACACGAATGTTGTCGGCGCGGCCACCGGTCCGGTCACGCCGGAAGCGGCCGAGAAAGCCGCCGGCGAATTTCTCGCGTCCGAAGCGCCTAGCTACGCCCGCGAGAAGGCTGTCGTGGCCGCGGCTATCGCTCCGGTCGCGGCGGAGGAAGCCGAGACAATCGCCGAGCCGGACAGAACGGGACAAGGAGGATGACCACCGACGACGAAGAAAAGGCGATCGACGCCACCAAGGCGCCGTTGATGGATCACTTGGTCGAGCTGCGCGGGCGGCTCATCAAGGCGCTCGCCGCCTTCGCCCTTGCGGCTGTGGTCTGCTTCTTCTTCGCCCGACAAATTTACAATGTGCTGACCTGGCCTTACATCTGGGTGGCCGGTCCGGAAAACTCCAAGTTCATCTATACCGGCCTGCTCGAATATTTTGTCGTGCAGCTCAAGCTCGCGATGTTCGGCGCGGTGTTCATCGCGTTTCCGGTGATCGCCAGCCAAATCTACATGTTTGTGGCCCCCGGACTGTACAAGAAGGAACGGCAGGCGTTCCTGCCTTACCTCGTCGCCACGCCGATTTTTTTTCTGCTGGGCTCGATGGTCGTCTATTTCATAGTTTGGCCGATGCTCGCGCGTTTTTCGCTGAGCATGCAGCAACTGGGCGGTCCCGGCCAGGCAACGATCGAGCTGTTGCCGAAGGTCGAGGATTATCTGGCGCTGATGATGAAGCTCATTCTCGCCTTCGGCATCGCCTTCCAGCTTCCGGTCATCCTGACGCTGCTCGGCCGCGTCGGCATCATCACCTCGGACCAGCTTAAATCGAAGCGCCGTTACTTCATCGTCATCGCCTTTGTCATCGCGGCCGTGCTCACGCCGCCCGACGTGCTCAGCCAGATGTCGCTTGCGCTGCCGCTGGTCGCCCTCTACGAGGGCTCGGTCTGGTCGGTGCGCTGGGTCGAGAAGCGGGCGGCGGCCGATCGCGCGGCTGCTGCCGCGGCGGCGTCAGCCAAGCCTGCGGAGTGATTGAGGCGTATTGTTGGTTTATTGATTCGTCATGCCCGGGCTGGTCCCGGGCATCCACGTCTTGAGCTTTGGTCCATGCACGACATCCGCTTCATTCGCGAAAATCCCAACGCATTCGACCGCGGCCTCGCGCGGCGCGGGCTGGAGCCGCAGGCGCAGCGCCTGATCTCAATTGATGAGCGTCGCCGCGTCATCATCCGCGTAAATGAGGCTGCGTCCGCGCGCAGAAAAGTCGTTCCGAAGGACTTGGCAAAGGCCAAGTCTGAGAACGACGAAGCGGAAGTTCAGAAGTTAATGAATGAGGCCGCTGAGCTCAAAGAAACCATTGCGCGAACGGACAAGGAGCAGAGGGAGGCTGAAAAGGAACTGCGGGACGCGCTCGCGGAAATCCCCAATCTGCCGCTTGACGACGTGCCAGACGGCAAGGACGAAAAGGACAACGTCGAGCATCATCGCTTCGGTGCGATGCGGAATTATGCATTCACGCCGAAGCAGCATTTCGATCTCGGTGAAGCGCTCGGCCAAATGGATTTCGAGACCGCGGCCAAGCTCTCCGGCGCGCGGTTTGTCGTGTTGAAGAAGGGCCTCGCGCGGCTCGAACGTGCGCTTGGGCAATTCATGCTCGATGTGCACACAAGCGAGCACGGCTACACCGAAGTCGCGCCGCCTATTTTGGTACGCGATGATGTGATGTTCGGAACGGCTCAATTGCCAAAGTTTGCCGACGACCAATATTATGCGAGTAATGTCGCAGTCGAGCGCGCGAGACGCCTTAAGTCAGACCGGGATATTTTTGTAGCACGGATCGAGACAATCGGCGCAAAGCTTAGCCCGTATCAAACAAAGAACGAATTGCCTTTTGCATTTATCGAGCTACCTCCAGAAGTACCGCGGTTACAAGCAGAGTTGATAAATCTGCAGAATCAAATTTCAGCCTACGACCGGGCAATTGAAAACCTTGAAAAGAGGATAGCGTCGGTCGCTAGTGATTTGTGGCTCATCCCCACCGCCGAAGTGCCGCTGACCAATCTTGTCCGTGAATCCATCATCGACGAAGCGCAATTGCCCTTGCGGGTCACCGCCTGCACGCCGTGCTTCCGCGCCGAGGCCGGCGCTGCCGGCAAGGACACGCGCGGCATGATCCGCCAGCATCAGTTCACCAAGGTCGAGCTCGTCTCCATCACCACGCCCGAGCAATCAAGCGACGAGCACGAGCGCATGCTGTCCTGCGCCGAGGAAATCTTGCGCCGGCTCAATCTGCATTACCGCGTGGTGACGTTGTGCACCGGCGACATGGGCTTTGCGTCGCAGAAGACTTACGACATCGAAGTATGGCTACCCGGCCAAAAAATGTACCGCGAGATTTCGTCGTGTTCGGTCTGCGGCGATTTCCAGGCGCGGCGCATGAATGCGCGCTATCGCACCAAGGAAGGCCGCAATATCCGCCATGTGCACACGCTCAACGGCTCCGGCGTCGCCGTCGGCCGCGCGCTGATTGCCGTGATGGAGACTTATCAGCAGGAAGACGGCACGATCGCCGTGCCGGATGCGCTCGCGCCCTATATGGGCGGCGTGAAGAAGATCGAGAAATGAAAAGCCCGATGCGCATCCTGGTTACCAATGACGACGGCATCCACGCCGAAGGCCTCGACGTGTGCGAAAAGATCGCGCGCGAACTCTCCGACGACGTCTGGGTGATCGCGCCGGAATACGACCAATCGGGTGTCGCCCATTCGCTGTCGCTCAACGATCCGCTGCGCTTGCGCCAAATCGGCGAGCGCCGTTTCGCGGTGCGCGGCACGCCGACCGACTGCGTCATCATGGGCGCGCGCCATCTGCTTGACGGCAAGGGGCCGGACCTCCTGCTCTCCGGCGTCAATCGCGGCCGCAATGCCGGCGAAGACGTGATCTATTCCGGCACCGTCGCCGGCGCCGTGGAAGGCACCGTGATCGGCATTCCCTCGCTGGCCTTGTCGCAAGCCTATGCGGGGCGCAGCGGACGTGAACCCTATTGGGAGACGAGCCTGCGCTATGGACCCGACATCATTCGCCGCGTCGTCGCCGAGGGCATCCCGCGCGACGTGCTGATCAACGTCAATTTTCCCGATTGCCCGCCGGACGAAGTCAAGCGAATCGCAGTCAGCGCCCAGGGGCGGCGCGCCGGCCAGGAGCGGCTGGAAATCGATCGGCGCAAAGACGGTCGCGGTAATCCCTATTACTGGATCGCGTATGTACGCCACGGCTTTGCCAAGGCGCCGGAGGGCACCGATCTCGCCGCGCTCGAGGAGGGCTGCATCGCGATCACGCCGCTGCGGCTCGACATGACCGACGAGTCCTATATGACGAAGCTCGCTGAACTGTTCGAGTAAGAGACCGTCAACTGCGGACGCGGGGCGCGGCCACCTCGATCGCTTGTGCGAGCGCGTCCGCCTGGAACGGCTTCTGCAGGGTCGGCGTGTTGCGATACGGTTCCGGTACGCCGCGCTGGCCGTAGCCGGTGGCGAACACGAATGGCAGTCCGCGATCGAT
>JBEKWO010000176.1:0-4081 GCA_049512975.1 Xanthobacteraceae bacterium
GCGAACCGGTCGAGTGCAGCTTGTTGTGGATGTCCTGCTCCTGCAGGCGGCGCAGGCGCTTGAACGAGCTGGCTATGGTGTCGAAGATCTCCAGCACCTTGGGCTTGAGCTCGGCCTC
Organism: Xanthobacteraceae bacterium; assembly: GCA_049512975.1. GTDB lineage: Bacteria > Pseudomonadota > Alphaproteobacteria > Rhizobiales > Xanthobacteraceae > BOG-931. The sequence goes on from JBEKWO010000176.1 coordinate 119, forward strand.
GATGGCGGCGAGCGACATCGAGTTCTCGAGATCGTCCTCGTCCAGGTCGCTTTCGCCGAGCGCGCTTTCCTCGGGCTGCTCCTCGCCGTTGCCGTTCACCGGCTTCGGCTTGAACGGCGTGGGGGCCGGTGGGGCCGACGGCGGAGCCACAGGCTGCGGCGAAACGATCGGGAGGAACGGGGGCGCCCTCGCGGGCGCGGCGGGCGGCGCATCGACGCCCGGCACGGCAGCCGGCACCGCCTTGGCGTCGGGGCCGGCATAGGTCGCTTCCAGATCGATGATGTCGCGCAGGAAAACTTTGCCTTCGTTCAATTCGTCGCGCCAGATTATGACGGCCTGGAAGGTGAGCGGGCTCTCGCACAGGCCGGCGATCATCGCCTCGCGGCCGGCCTCAATACGCTTGGCGATGGCGACCTCGCCCTGGCGCGAGAGCAGCCCGATCGATCCCATCTCGCGCAGATACATGCGCACCGGGTCGTCGGTGCGCTCGACCGGCTCCTTGGCCTCGGATTCGGCCGGCGTCTTCGGCGCGACCTCGACGAGTTCGCCGGACTCGGTTTCCTCGCTCTCGGCCTCCTCGCGCGGCTCCTCCTCTTCCGCCTCGGCCTCCTCGGTCTCCACCACGTTGATGCCCATCTCGTTGAGCATCGCCAGAATGTTCTCAATCTGCTCGGAGGTGACCTCCTCCGAGGGTATGACCGCATTGAGCTGCTGGTGGGTGACGTAGCCGCGCTTCTTGGCCTGCTTGATCATCTTCGTGACGGCGGCGCCGGAGAGATCGAGCAGCGGCAGCGGGGCATCTGGGGTCTCGGGACCCTTCTCCCGCGCTTCTTCCGTCTGCGGTGTTGCCTTGGTCTTGTTTGCCATCAGTCTCTCCACGCCCGGCGCTGAGCCCGCGCCGGGTCATGGTCTGTCGCGTCTGCCGCCCACGGCGGCCTCGCGTCCGATGGTCGGGTGTCTATCGCTCGTCCATCCGGCGTAAGCGCCATTAGGTCGCCCTCGCGCCACCGGCGCGAGCGGCGTAAATGTAGAGCGGTCCCGCGGTACCCTCGATGACCTGCTGAGAGATCACGACCTTCTCGACGCCTTCGAGGCTTGGCATGTCGAACATAGTGTCAAGGAGTATAGCCTCCATGATGGAGCGCAGACCCCGCGCACCCGTCTTGCGGTCGATCGCCTTCCTGGCGATGGCGCCGAGTGCTTCCTCCGCCACAGTGAGATCGACCCCCTCCATCTCGAACAGCCGCTGATACTGCTTCACCAGGGCGTTCTTCGGTTCCGTGAGGATGCGCTTGAGCGACGGCTCATCAAGGTCCTCAAGCGTGGCCAGCACCGGCAGCCGTCCGACGAACTCGGGGATCAGGCCAAATTTCAGCAAATCCTCGGGTTCGACCTCTCGGAAGATCTCGCCCTGCTTTCTATCCTCGGGCGCCATGACCTTGGCCCCGAAACCGATCGAGCCCGACCGGCTGCGCGCCGAGATGATCTTCTCGAGCCCGTTGAACGCGCCGCCGCATACGAACAGGATGTTGGCGGTGTCGACTTGCAGGAATTCCTGTTGCGGATGCTTACGGCCGCCCTGCGGCGGCACGCTCGCCATAGTGCCTTCTATGATCTTGAGCAGAGCCTGCTGCACGCCCTCGCCCGAGACGTCGCGGGTGACCGAGGGATTGTCGGATTTGCGGGTGATCTTGTCGATCTCGTCGATGTAGACGATGCCGTGCTGCGCGCGCTCGACGTTGTAGTCGGCGGACTGCAGCAGCTTCAGAATGATGTTCTCGACGTCTTCGCCGACATAGCCAGCTTCGGTCAGTGTCGTCGCATCCGCCATCGTGAAAGGCACATCGAGGATGCGCGCCAGCGTCTGCGCCAGCAGTGTCTTGCCGGAGCCGGTCGGGCCGATCAACAGGATGTTCGACTTCGCCAGCTCGACGTCTTTGTGCTCGGCCTGATGTTTTAGCCGTTTGTAGTGATTATGGACAGCGACCGAGAGCACCTTCTTGGCGTGATCCTGACCGATGACGTAGTCGTCGAGAACCTTGCGGATTTCCCGCGGCGTCGGAATGCCGTCGCGCGACTTCACCAGCGAGGACTTGTTCTCCTCGCTGATGATGTCCATGCATAGATTGGCGCACTCGTCGCAAATGAAGACCGTCGGCCCGGCAATGAGCTTGCGCACCTCGTGCTGGCTCTTGCCGCAGAACGAGCAGTAGAGCGTGTTCTTCGAATCGCTGCCGCCGACCTTGCTCATTTCAGAGCCCCGACAAGATGCGATTCATCGCAGTCGTTACCCGCAGGACACACCAGGTCGCCTAATCCCGGAGCACTATTCATCACGTGAGTGTGTCGCTCATTTGTGATGACCCCAACCATATCGAACCGAGCCCAGATCGCGAGTCTGGTCGACCAATGCTGGTGGGTCATATGTGAAACGCCCACGATGGGCAGGGGATTTGTTCGGTGCACATGCATGCCAGATTCAACTCCGGGACCGGACATCAGTAGTGGTCTCTAACACGTCAGCCCGGCGCCTGCCGAAATGGATATCGGTCCGGCCATGCGTCATAATCACACGGAAGAAGAAGACTAGAGCACGTAAGCTGTGACGGCATAAGCGCGCATATCGCGGATTGCGTTCGAGCCATGAAGCGTGACATGACGAGCCTGGGTGTGAAATCGCTTCCAAGCGTGGCCCCGCCGAGGACGGAGCGCATATCATTGAATATATGGAGAAATCCAATTCTTTCCTGGGGTCGAGTTTCGCGCGAATGTGACCCCATTACATTACCGTTGCCGACCTGGAGCGCGCACGAGACCGGGTAGCGGCGGCGGAGCACCGAATCGACAACGACCGCAGTAGTTCTGACTAGGATAGCCCCGGCAGTTTGATTCCGACGATGCGCTTGCGGTGGTACCGTAGGAATCTGACTATGTGCTCGAATGTTTGGTCAGTCAGCATCATGTGCTCTACCCGCCCGCGAGCATCATCGCTTTCCTGAATCAGAATAAAGACGTGACATAGGTAATCCTCAAGTAACGTCTCTACCTTGCCGACAAATATCTTCACATCAAAGATCACACAGGCTGTAGTCGTTGGCGCGACTCGGCCCGGAGTGCCCACAAGCTGAGCGCGACCGAAGCGGGCGCAAGCGCCACGCGCTCGTCGACACCGACGGCCGTGGCCTCGTGCGTTCGATCCAAACCACCCAGCGGTACATCGACGGCGACACCGACGCTCAGCGCAAGTCATCGCACATTGAGTTTTTTGAGCTAGGCCGCGTCCTCAAGCCGCGCCGCATACGCGCGGGTCTTTTCTTTTGACCAACTTAGAGCTACAAGCATCCGCCCTTATGGAGATTCGCATGAAAAACGGAAAAAAGAGACGCGCCTGGACATCCGTACAGGTCCGCGAGCTGAAGACACTCGCCAAAAAGAAAGTGCCCGCGAAGAGAATTGCAAAGGCTCTGAAGCGAACCGAGGGCGCGACACGTCAAAAAGCATTCAGCCTCGGATTATCCCTCGACTCGCGCGCGTAACGTTCGGTTTCAGCTACGCTACCAACAAGCCCCGCCATTCACGTGCGCGGGGCTTTTCTTTATCCGATCAGCGCTTATATACTTACTACTCTCCTACCCAGATGTACTATCGATCAACGCCGTAAGGGCGGAGTGTTTTTTTGGCATGATCGCCGCACAGGAGACATTTGACTATGACTTTAGATCAGGCCCGGCAACGGGCAGAAAGAAATTTTCAGAAAGAAGAGCGTCAGTTGGCCGCACGAAAGGCGATGACGGAATATGACGCTCAAGCCCGCGCCACTCGCGAAAAGACCGCACGTTTGAAAGCGCTCCGATTAGCAAAGGAAGCATCCAATTGGCGATTTGAGTGCCTGCTATAAGGATGACACAGCAAGGCCTTAGCCACCCGTGCAGGAGACCCGATGATGGACGTCGAGCACACCGA
>JBEKWO010000177.1:0-3564 GCA_049512975.1 Xanthobacteraceae bacterium
AGCCGCAAGCTCGACGATATGCCGCTGCCGCGGCCGCTTTACGAGATCTTCGTCTATTCGCCGCGGGTCGAGGGCGTGCATCTGCGCTTCGGCAAGGTGGCGCGCGGCGGCATCCGCTGGTCCGACCGGCCGCAGGATTTCCGCACCGAAATCCTCGGCCTGGTCAAGGCGCAGAACGTCAAGAACGCGGTGATCGTGCCGGTCGGCGCCAAAGGCGGTTTCGTCCCCAAGCATCTGCCGAGAGGCGGTCCGCGCGACGCGGTTGCCGCCGAGGGGACCGCCGCTTACAAGCTCTTCATCTCGACGCTGCTCGACATCACCGACAATATCGGAACCGGAACGGCGGGCGTCATCCCGCCAGCCGACGTGGTGCGCCACGACGGCGACGATCCCTATCTGGTGGTCGCCGCCGACAAGGGTACGGCGACCTTCTCCGACATCGCCAACGACATCGCCATCGCGCACGACTTCTGGCTGGGCGACGCCTTCGCCTCCGGCGGCTCGGCCGGGTTCGACCACAAGAAAATGGGCATCACCGCTCGCGGCGCCTGGGAATCGGTCAAGCGCCATTTCCGCGAGATGGACGTCGACGTCGCCACGACGCCGTTTACCGTGGTCGGCGTCGGCGACATGTCGGGCGACGTGTTCGGCAACGGCATGCTGCGCGAGAAAACAATCAGGCTCGTCGCCGCATTCGATCACCGCGACATCTTCATCGATCCCGAACCGGATGGGGAACGGTCGTTTGCCGAACGCCGGCGGCTGTTCAACCTGCCGCGATCGAGCTGGCAGGACTTCGACAAAACGATCATCTCCAAGGGCGGCGGTGTTTTTCCGCGCAGCGCCAAGGAGATCAGGCTGTCGCCGGAGGCGCAGAAGCTGTTCGGCGTCGGCGAACGGCTCACCCCGCAGGAGCTGATCCGCGCCATCCTTAAGGCCCAGGTCGATCTATTGTTTTTCGGCGGCATCGGCACCTATGTGCGCGCCGCCGACGAAAGCGACGAGGCGGTCGGCGACCGCGCCAACGATGCCGTTCGCGCCGTCGGCAAGGATCTGCGCTGCAAGGTGATCGGCGAGGGCGCCAATCTCGGCATGACCCAGCGCGGCCGCATCGAGGCAGCTCTGCGCGGGGTACGGCTCAACACCGACGCGATCGACAATTCGGCCGGCGTCAACACCTCCGACATGGAGGTCAATATCAAGATCGCGCTGAGCATTCCGCTCCGCGACGGTCGCCTGACGATGGACGGGCGGATCGCGCTGCTCGCCGAAATGACCGATGACGTCGCCGGCCTGGTGCTGCGCAACAATTACCTGCAGACGCTCGCGCTGTCGCTGGCCGAACGTCACGGCATGGAGGATTTCGGCTTTCTGCAGCGGCTCATTCAGACGCTGGAAGCGCGCGGGCTGCTCGACCGCGCAGTCGAGTATCTGGCCGACGATACGCAACTCGCCGAGCGCCGCCGCCGTTCGCAGCCGTTCACGCGGCCGGAACTGTCGGTACTGCTCGCCTACGCCAAGTTGACGCTGTACGAGGACCTGCTCGAGTCCGCGGTGCCGGACGATCCCTATCTTGCCCGCGAACTCGGCCGCTATTTTCCCAAGGCGATCGCCGAGCGCTTTCCCGACGCGCTCCGAAACCACCGGCTGCACCGGGAAATCGTCGCCACCCAGCTCGCCAATTCCATCATCAACCGCGGTGGGCCTTCGCTGATCGTTCGCATTGCCGACCAGACCGGCGCCGCGCCCGCGGCCATCGCATCGGCCTTTGCCGCCGTGCGCGACAGCTATGGCATGACCGCGCTCAACACCGCGCTCGACGGCCTCGACAACCGGATTCCGGGGAAACTGCAGCTCGAACTCTACGCGGCGGTGCAGGACCTCCTGCTCGACCGCATCATCTGGTTCCTGCGCCATGTTGATCTGACGAAGGGCCTTGCCGACGTGGTGACGCACTATCGCGACGGCATCGCCGTGGTTGCTACCGCCCTGGACGGAGCATTATCGGAAGAGGCGTTACGCGCGCGGGCGGCGCGTCGCCAAGCGCTGATCGAAGCGGGCGTGCCCGATGAGCTCGCCGGGCGGATCGGCGATCTCGGCCCGCTCACCGCCGCGCCCGACATCGTGCTGGTCGCCGACCGCACCGGCAAGGCGGTCGGGGAAGTCGCGGCCACCTATTTCGCCGCCGGCACGTTCTTTCGCCTCGACCGCATCGCCAGCGCGGCGAGCAACATCCCGATCGCCGATTATTTCGACCGGCTGGCGCTAGATCGTGCGCGGGATTCGATCGGCGACGCCGAGCGCCGTTTGACCGCGGCCATGATCGGCAATGGCCTGGCTGGCGCCGGCGCGGTCGAGGCCTGGATCGCGCCGCGCAAGCCCGAGGTTGAGCGCATCCGTGGCGCGATCGACGAGATCGCCAGTTCCGGCCTCACCTTGTCGAAGCTGGCCGTGGCTGCGAGCTTGCTCGGAGATCTGGTGAAGCATTAGCGCTTGATCCGCAAAATGACTGGCCCGGACGCGACCCGGGAGGGCGTCGGTTTTGCGGAAAAGATCATGCGCTGCCAAAGTGTTAGAGCGCAAACGGTTCAAGCCGAGGCGATTGCGGCCGGGCAGGAGCCGGGCAGCGGCCCGCGATATTGCCAAAGCGTTGCCACAAAAAAGAACCCCAAGCAGAGTACACGCTTGGGGCTCTTGAGTTGTTGCCTCAAAACCTAGGCTTTTTCAGCCGGGCGGCAGGGTGTCGGGGGATGGGGGGAGCCGCCCGGTTGGCCTACTTACGGAAAATAGGCGTGCGCGCCAAAGATGCAATGCGGATCACGCGTTAGTGTTATCGGCTGCGGCAAAACGCCCATCCCAAGTTACCGCGAGCGGCCGAGGCATGCTCACGCGATGCAACAAGAGCGGTTCCGTCGGGCGCTCGTCGCCGCGCCGGCATCGTAGTGCAACGCAATTAAATTAAACCGCGTTTCGCCGACCGAAGGCCTTCAGGGCAAAAGGCTGGCCGCGTTGCGCCGCTTGTCGGTCTTGGGCTACGATTGACGCGCTGCAGGTGCTGCCGTTTGCCCAGATGATCCCGGTCGCCGTGAGGTTCACGATCATCATAATGGCTTTTTCGTTTGCTGCAGACTGCGGTGAGATTACGCGATGAATGCGATCCACGCGTTCCAGCCGATCTACGCGATCGCCGGATTCGCCATCGGCATGCTGGTGGGAATGACCGGGGTCGGCGGCGGCTCCCTGATGACGCCGGTCCTCATTTTGTTGTTCGGCATTCACCCGGCAACCGCCGTCGGAACGGACCTGCTCTACGCCGCGGTGACCAAGACGGCCGGCAGCGTGGTGCACGGCTTCAACCGCACCGTCGATTGGGCCGTGGTGGGGCGATTGGCGGCCGGCAGCGTGCCGATGACCGTCCTGACGATCGTCGCCTTGAGTTACGTCGACATCAACGGCGCGGCGGCCCGGGAACTGATCGCCGGCGTGCTGACCGTTGCGCTGTTCGTCACCGCCCTGACGTTGATCTTTCGTGACAAGATCATAGGCCGCTATGCGGCGCGGATC
>JBEKWO010000178.1:0-3312 GCA_049512975.1 Xanthobacteraceae bacterium
CCAGGAGGAGCCCGAAAGTTCAGCAGAAGGCGGCAGCCTTCGTGCGATGGCACGAGCCGGATGATGCGAGAGTATCAAGTCCGGTTCTGTGAGAGGCTCAGGGCGAAATTCCCTGGGCCTACTCGGCATCAACGGTTACTAGGCGATGTCTGCGTCATGTTCGCTATTACCCCAACAGCGGCGTAGAAGCGGACATCGCAGCACTTCGCATTTGTGCCGTCGCAGACATCCCTCAACCAGACGCTGCCTACTCACTGCTCCCGCAAGCGCTACTTAGCCGCTCGTAGGCGGGATCAAAAGGGCTATGTGGCTGACCTATTCCGCAGTGACCTGCCACTGAGTTTTTCCTTCGGGCCCGGCGACGAAGCCTTCGAGCAGGCAGAGACGCGAGGCGAAAGCGCCGACCTTGGTCGTTGCCTCGTCGGCCATGACCTTCTGGTAGGTGCAGGTCTTGAGGAACTTCCCGATCCACAGGCCGTCGGTGTAGCGCGCCGCCTTCTTAGCCGGCAGGGTATGGATGGCAGGGCGTGTGTCTGCTGCGCCCCTCACGCCTCCACCAGCGGCGGAGCGCCGAGGCGGATGAAGGCGGCGAGCGAGCGTTCGATCAGGTCGTGCGACAGATCCCTGACGATGAAGATGATGCGGGAAGAGCGGTCGTCATCCGGCCATTGCGGCAGATGATCGGGCGGATGGACGAGATGCTGCACGCCATGGACGACCACCGGCCCGGAGCCCGTGCCGACATTGAGCATGCCCTTCACCCGCAGAATGTCGGCGCCGTGGGAATGCAGCAGCATGGCCAGCCAGATGCCGAAGGCGGTCCAGTTCAGCGGCTGTGCGAATCGAAGACAGAAGGAATGAATCCGCTCGTCGTGCCGGTTGACATCGACGTGATGATGCGCCGCATCAGCGACTTCCTTAGCGGTTTCAATGGCGAGCCAGCGGCGAACCTCCTCGGCCTTGCCCTCAACATCATAGAGATCGCGGGTCAGGAGCAAGTCCGGGTCGACTGCAGTGCGCGGCGAATTTTCGAGTTGCGCGGCGGCGGGGTTGAGGCGCTGGAGCCTGCGGCGCAGTTCACCGACGCTGTTCTCGTCCGCAATGTCTGTCTTGGTAATGACGAGGCGATCGGCAACCGCGGCCTGCTTGGTCGATTCCGGCTGGCGCTCCAGATGCGACACTCCGTTCACCGCGTCGACCGTCGTGATCACATTGCCGAGACGAAAATGGTGGCGCAGCACCGGCTCCGCCATCACCGTAGCAAGGATCGGCACGGGATCGGCGAGGCCCGTAGTCTCGATGACAAGGCGGCGAAACGGAAGAATCTCGCCGCGCTCGCGTTTGGAGTAGAGGTCGAGTATGGCGGCGCTGAGATCGCCGCGGATGGTGCAGCACAGACAGCCGCTCTGCAGCAGCACGATTTCGTCGTCGAGCCGTCGCAGCAGATGGTGATCGAGGCCCACTTCGCCGAATTCGTTCACCAGCACAACGGTATCCGAAAGCTGCGGCGCCGCGAGCAGACGCTGCAACAGCGTCGTTTTGCCGCTGCCGAGGAAGCCGGTGATCACATTGACGGGGATGGTGCTCGATTGTTCTGCCACCTTCGTTCTAGCCCGTGCGCTCGCTCTGTTCGATCCGTGCAATCAGCGCAGGGTCGAGCGGATCACAGGCTCTTCCCAGAATGCGTTCCGCCGCCTGCCAGACCTGCGTCAGGTTGTCCACCAACTCGGTTCGGCCGGTGCGGTTCGCGAGCTGATATTTGGCGCCCTGCCAGTCGGCGAGAACAAGACCGAATTGCCGCAGCACGGAATTGGCCAGGCGCACGCGCTCCTGCCGCTGCGCGCGGCGGGTTAAGGACGCGGCCGGGACGGCAATGCCGGACGCCTCTGCCCAGTCGCCTTCACCACCAAGAACACCGCATAGCGCGCACATTGTTTTTCAACATACTAACGAAGCTCTAGTCCGTCCACCTCGGCCCGAACAACGCCGCCACGCAAGCTTTGAGATTGGGTCCAGGGGACCAAATTGTCGCGTGTCGGAACCGATCGGCGCGATCATCGGTGCCGCGCTATTGACCGGCCAGCAATCGATCGGACTCACCCTCGGCATGGCCGCCTTGCTTGGCGGTGCGGTTCCGTGCATCCTTTCCGGGATCGCGCTCCTGGGCGCCCGCCACATCCGGCCGGGTCAGGTCCTGGAAGCGATCGCCGTTTGATGCGGTGCGGCAAAGCCCGCCCCGGGACGAGACTTGCCCGCCACCGGATACGCTCAATACAGAGACAAGGGGATTGGAAATGGCCAAAGAGATTCAGTGCGCGTTCGGCGTGGATATTGATGCCGTTGCCGGCTGGCTCGGCTCCTATGGCGGCGAAGATTCGCCGTCTGACATTCAGCGCGGCGTCTTCGCTGGTGAAATCGGCACGCCGCGCCTGTTGAAACTGTTTGACAAGTACAAAATCAAGGCGAGCTGGTTCATACCGGGCCACTCGATCGAGACCTTCCCGGAACAAACGAAGATGATCGCAGCCGCCGGCCATGAGATCGGCGCGCACGGCTATTCGCACGAGAATCCGGTGGCCATGACCCGTCAGCAGGAAGAGGATGTCCTGAAGAAATCGATCGAGTTGATCGAGAAATACTCGGGGAAGAAGCCGCGTGGTTATGTTGCGCCGTGGTGGGAAATGTCCGCCAATACCGCCGAGCTCTTACTGAAAAACGGCTTCCGCTACGACCACAGCCAGGGCTACAACGATTTCGCGCCGTTCTACGCTCGCGTTGGAGATTCCTGGACCAAGATCGATTATTCCAAGAAAGCCTCCGAGTGGATGCGGCCGATGAAGCACGGCAAGGAAGTCGATCTCGTGGAGATCGGCGCCAACTGGTACGTCGACGATTTGCCGCCCATGATGTTCATCAAGAAGGCGCCGAACAGCCATGGCTTCGTCAACCCGCGCGACATCGAAGAGATGTGGCGCGACGAGTTCGATTGGGTGTATCGGGAAATGGACTATGCGGTATTTGCCTTCACCATCCACCCGGATGTCTCCGGCAGGCCGCAGGTACTCTTGATGCTAGAGCGGCTCATCGGGCATGTGAATTCCCATGCCGGGATCCGCTGGATGACCATGGAGGAAATCGCCCAAGATTTCCGGCGGCGACAACCATTCAAGGCAAGGTGATACGCTCAAGGGCACCTCGAAAAATAGCCGCCTTAGCCAGTTTGTGCGAGTCTGACTGATGAGGACAAGATTCGCAGAGGTGGGGCGATGGGACAACTCGGATTTTTCGATGCGGACAAGCGGCTTGCGGCGA
>JBEKWO010000179.1:0-3147 GCA_049512975.1 Xanthobacteraceae bacterium
CCGTTCTTGCGCAGGATGCGCACGGCTTCGCGGCCGTCGATGTCGGGCAGGCCGACGTCCATGATCACGAGATCGATCTGCCCCGCCTTGGCGGCCTGCACGCCCTTGCTGCCGCTCTCCACGGCGACGGCTTCGAACTCCTCGTGCAGCGACAATTGCTCGGTCAGCGCATCGCGCAATTCGGGATCGTCGTCGACGATGAGAATCTTACGCGTGTTCGGCATCAATCCGGACCCTCGCCGCCGCTTGCCCGCCGGTCAATGACGCGGCCCCAATGCCTCTGTTGCGCTTTTGCCGCGCCGCTTGCGAACTTTGGAATCGCGATACTAGCGCGAAGTAGAGCATTGAAGGATACAAGAGCAAGTGTGAGTTGGGAATTCGCCTGCGGGCGAGTAAGAGGGGATGCGACAGGTTTCTTTCGGCACGATCAAGGTGCGCCCGCGACCGGGCCGGCGGTCGCAGGGCTGGCTACGTGCCGGTGCTTTGCTGGTCCCCGTCGCGCTCGGCCGCTCCGGCGTCAAGGCCAATAAGCGCGAAGGCGACGGCGGTACGCCTTGCGGCCGGTTTCGCGCGGTGCGGCTTTGGTGGCGGGCCGATCGCCTTCCTCGCCCGCGGACATCGCTCCCCCTTCGCCGGATCGGCCCCGCCGACGCTTGGTGTGAAGATCCGACGGATCGGCGCTATAACCGCCCGTTCCGGCGGTCGGCCAATGAACCAGGCGACCGCCTCTGGCGCGACGACGCCCTCTACGACATTTTTCTCGAACTCGATCACAACACACGGCCCCGTGTCGCCGGTCGCGGCAGTGCCGTGTTCGTCCACATCGCCCGGTCAGGCCTGGCGCCGACCGCCGGCTGTATCGCCTTGCGCCGTCACGACCTTTTGGCATTGGTCGCGCGCCTCACGCCAAAGACGCGAATCATCATTCATTTCTAACGAAGAGATGCTCGCTCTCCGAAGATCGCCGTGCCGATTCGCACATGGGTCGCGCCGAACGCGATCGCCGTCGCGAAGTCGGCGCTCATGCCCATGGAAAGGAGCACCAAGCCGTTGCGGCGGGCGATCTGGGCGGTCAGCGCGAAGTGCGGCGCCGGGGCCTCGTCCAGCGGCGGGATGCACATGAGGCCCGAAATGGCGAGACCGTAGCGGTCGCGACAGGCGGCGAGAAAGGCATCGGCGTCCTGCGGCTGCACGCCGGCCTTTTGCGGCTCCGCGCCGGTATTGATCTCGACAAAGAGGACGGGACGGCGCGCCTGCGCCGCGATCTCCTTGGCCAACGCCGCCGCCAGGCTCGCCCGGTCGACCGAATGGATGGCATCGAACAGCGCCACCGCCTCTCGCGCCTTGTTCGATTGCAGCGAGCCGACCAGATGCAGTTCGAGATCGCCGTGGCGGGCGCGCAGCGCCGGCCACTTCGCCTTGGCTTCCTGCACCCGGTTTTCCCCGAACACGCCCTGGCCGGCGGCAATCACCGGCTCGATCGCGTCGGCGCCGAAGGTCTTTGCGACCGCGATCAATGTCACGCTCGCCGGATCGCGTCCGGCGTCGCGGCAGGCGCGGGCGATTTCGGCGCGAACAGCCGCAAGCCGATCCGCTCGATTTATGCTTTCCATTTCGTCAATGCCCGGAACGGCTCAAATTTTAACGGCGGTCCGAAGATCGTCTTTACGCATTTCTACTATGTTGTGGAACCCCGGGGTGGGGATCGACGATGTCCGACGTTCCAGCAGAGTCTGCCAAGGTAGCGCGGCCTAACAAGCCGATCCTTAGCATTCGTGCGCGACTGATCGTTGTCGCCCTTTTGGCGCTCGCTCCGCTGATGCTCGAGCGCATGCGCGGCCTCGAGCAAGCCCGCGCCGAGCACGCCGAACTGGCCCGCGGCCAGGTCATCGATCTGGCGCAAAGCGGCGTCCAGGCACAACGCGAGATTGTCAATTCCATGCGCGCCCTGCTCCAGGTCGTGGCTCGCGTCTACACGCGGATGGCGCCCGATCAGGCCGACTGCAAGCAAACACTCGCCGACCTGACCAGCAATATTCCTTGGCTGCGCGGACTAAACGTCGCCGGACCGGACGGTCGAGTTATCTGCGCCACCGATTTACGCGCGATCGGATTAAACGTGGCGGACCGTCCTTATTTCCAGAAAGCGCTGCGTACGCGTGATTTCGCGCTGAGCGACTACCTGATCAGCCGGGTCCACCAGACGCCGGGCTTGATCGCCACCTATCCCGCGGTGAAAGGCGACGGCTCGCTCGATGCGATCGTTTTTGCATCGATCGATCTGCATTGGATCGGCGAGCTCGCGGCGAACGCTGCGCATCGTGACGGCACTTCGGTGCTGCTGGTCGACAGCAGCGGCACGCTGATGGCCGCTTCGGCCGACGAAGGCGAGATCGTCGGCAAGAACTTCGCCGACAATGCCCTGGTGCGGGAGATGCTGGCCAAGGACGAAGGCACGATGACGATTGCCGGGCTCGACGGCATCCGCCGCATCTTCTCCTATGTCCGCGTGCCTTGGACGCAAGCGCGGCTTGCCGTCGGCCTCGACGAGCGCGTCGTTCACAGTCGCGTCGACCGCGAGCTGCGCATCGCCTACCTGCAGCTGGCGCTGGTCGCCCTGATAGTTCTGCTCACGGCCTGGTTCGGCGGCGAGCAGCTCATCCTGCGCCCGATCCGGACACTGGTGCGCACGGCCGCGCGTTTCGGCCGCGGCGATCTGCACGTGGACGCCAGGGAGAAGCCCTGGATTGCCGAATTCGAGCCTCTTGCCGTCGCGCTCGACGACATGGCGCGCAAGCTTGCGGCGCGCGAAGAGGAATTGCAGATCGCCAATCAACACCTGGAGGAGCTGGCGAGCCTCGACGGCCTTACCGGCTTGGCCAACCGGCGCGGCTTCGACCGCCAGCTCGAGCGCGAGTGGCGCCAAGCGGCCGAGCGCCGCCAACCGCTCGCACTGATGATGATCGATATCGATCATTTCAAGCTGTTCAACGACCGTTACGGCCATGTCAGGGGCGACGCCTGCCTGCGCGCGGTCGGCGAGACATTGTCGCTGGTCACCCTGGAGGAGGCTGTGCTCGTCGCCCGTTACGGCGGCGAGGAATTCGCCCTGCTGCTGCCGGGCCTCGACCTCGAGCGCACGGCCGC
>JBEKWO010000180.1:0-3133 GCA_049512975.1 Xanthobacteraceae bacterium
GAAGGAAGGAGCACGCCATGCGGCGTGAAGGTTCGGCCTTCCAGGGCCTCGGCGTGGTCATGCTCAAGGAGCTGTCGGACCACCTCACCAGTATCCGTTTCTTCGTATTGGAGCTGCTTGTCGTGCTCATTGCGCTGGTCACGGTGTACGCCGCGGCCCAGCAGATCAAGGACACGACCGCCGAAGACCCATTCCTTTTCTTGAGATTGTTCACGACATCACGAGAACCACTTCCGGCATTTCTCTTCTGGCTATCCTTGCTGGTGCCGGTGATGGCAATCGGACTAGCTTTTGATTCCGTCAATGGCGAGTACAATCGACGCACGCTCTCGCGTATTCTGTCGCAGCCGATTTATCGCGACGCACTTTTATTCGGCAAATTTCTCGGCGGACTCGCGACGCTGACGATAGCGCTTATTGTGCTCTGGCTGATGGTGATCGGCCTTGGTCTCCTTTTCGTCGGTATACCTCCCGGTGGAGAGGAAATTGCCCGTATTTTCGTCTTCCTGGTGGTCACGATTGTTTACGCGGGCGTCTGGTTGGCGCTTTCACTGCTGCTCTCAACTCTGTTCCGCTCGGCTGCCACCGCGGCACTTGTGGCATTAGGTCTGTGGCTGTTCATTTATCTGCTCTGGCCAATTCTCGCTGAGGTACTCGCGCAGGCGATCGTACCCCCGGATCCGCGCTACATGGCCCTGGGTTTGCAGACTCCGGGCACAGTGGAGTTGCAACAGATCCTAGCCCGCCTCTCGCCCTCCACCTTGTTCGCGGAGGCCGTCGTGGCGCTGCTCGATCCGACTACCCGCTCGTTGGGGCCGATCTATCTGAGCCAGCTTCAGGGCGCCGTGCTCGGCGCGCCGCTGCCGCTTTCCGAGAGCATGCTGATCGCCTGGCCGCAGACCGTCGGCATGATCGCGACCGCCATCCTGCTGTTCGTCATCGGCTACGTGATCTTCCAGCGTCAGGAAGTGCGCGCCTAGAGCATTATCCCGAAAGGTGGATGCCGGGTTTTCCGGCGATCATGCGCGAATGAAAACACGCGGGGGCGGTTTGACTCCCGTCCCTCCGGCGCAGCCATTGGCGCCAAGCCCCCGGAAAAATTGCGCAGCAAGCCATTCTGGCGCGTTGCGCCGATGCTCGCGCCATAGTCAAATCCGGCGAAGCGGAGGGGGATTCGTGACCTCACTTAAATCAACCATCGACACCGCATCGCCGGAGTTCCGCGCCAATGAAGCAGCCATGCGTGCGTTGACCGCGGAACTTCAGGAGCGCCGCGCCAAAGCGGCCGAGGGCGGCGCGCCGCGCTCCCGCGAGCGTCACCTAGCGCGTGGTAAACTGCTGCCGCGCGAGCGGGTAATGACGCTCATCGATGCGGGTTCACCGTTCCTCGAATTGTCGCCGCTTGCCGCCCACGGCATGTATGGGGAGCCCATCCATGCGGCCGGGGTCATTACCGGCATTGGCCGAGTCGCCGGACGCGAATGTGTAATCGTCTGCAATGATTCCACCATCAAAGGCGGCACCTATTACCCGATGACGGTGAAGAAGCATCTGCGGGCGCAAGAGATCGCGCGCGAGAACCGGCTGCCCTGCCTCTACCTGGTCGATTCCGGCGGTGCCAACCTGCCGCAATGGACCGATGTCTTTCCCGATCGTGAGCATTTCGGCCGCATTTTCTACAATCAAGCGACGCTGTCGGCGGCGGGCATCCCGCAGATCGCGGCCGTCATGGGTTCGTGCACCGCGGGCGGCGCCTACGTGCCGGCGATGTCGGACGAGACCATCATCGTGCGCAACCAGGGCACCATCTTCCTCGGCGGTCCGCCGCTGGTGAAGGCGGCGACCGGCGAAGTCGTTTCCGCCGAAGAGCTTGGTGGCGCCGATGTACATGCGAAAAAGTCCGGCGTCGCCGACTACTATGCCGAAAACGACCGCCATGCGCTGGCACTCTGCCGCCGCATCGTCGCCAATTTGAACACGAACAAAACGGTCGCCATCCCGCTCGCCAAGCCGGCCGAGCCGAAATACGATGCGAGCGAGCTCGACGGCCTCGTGCCGGTCGACCTGAAGAAGCAATTCGACGTGCGCGAGGTCATCGCGCGGCTGGTGGACGGTTCCGAGTTCGACGAGTTCAAGGCGCTCTACGGCACGACGCTGATCACCGGCTTCGCGCACATTCACGGCATTCCCGTCGGCATTCTCGGCAACAACGGAATTCTATTCTCGGAGAGCGCGCTCAAGGCCGCGCATTTCATCGAGCTTTGCTGCCAGCGGCGAGTGCCGCTGCTTTTCCTGCAGAACATCGTCGGCTTCATGGTGGGCCGCGACTATGAAGCGGGCGGCATCGCCAAGGACGGCGCCAAGATGGTGACGGCGGTCGCTTGCGCGCAGGTGCCGAAGATCACGCTGGTGATCGGCGGCTCCTACGGCGCCGGCAATTACGGCATGTGCGGCCGTGCCTACAGCCCGCGCTTTTTGTTCACCTGGCCGAACGCCCGCGTGGCGCTGATGGGTTCCGAGCAGGCGGCGAGCGTGCTCGCGACCGTGCGGCGCGACAACATAGAGGCCGCCGGCAAGACCTGGTCTGTGGCGGAAGAAGAAATGTTCAAGAAGCCGATCCGCGATCAATTCGAGACGGAAGGCAACCCCTATTTCGCCACCGCGCGGCTCTGGGACGACGGCATCATCACGCCTGACGAAACCCGCCGCGTGCTGGCTTTGTGTTTCTCCGCAGCGCTCAATGCGCCGATCCCGGAGACGCGGTTCGGAGTGTTTCGGATGTGAACTGGGCAGGACGGGCAGCGATTAAGCCAAGCGAAGCGACGCTCGGTTCAATCGCGGCGTGCCCGGTCACGCCGCTACTGACACTGCTTAACCCATTGCCAATTGAGATGCTTATGACTGTACGGCTTTACCTGGACAGCGACCCACTTGCACATGACCGGCCAGTTCCAAGTCCCCTCCTGCACCCAGTTGCCTGCGCCGCCATGCCCTCCGGCGGCCGCTGCGTAAGTCACGCTCGCGGTCAAAGATACGAGGGCGGCCGCGGCCAAACCCGTGATCACAGTCTTGGGTAACATGATTTTCTCCTTACGATCCTTTGTGATCCTTCGGTCTGGCGACGTTGCACGCG
>JBEKWO010000181.1:0-2767 GCA_049512975.1 Xanthobacteraceae bacterium
ACGCCGCGACATTGCTGCAAGACCCGGCGGCGCTGCTTTATGTGACGATCGTGCTCGCGCGGCGCATCGACGCCGCCAACCAAGGGCTTCTGCAACTGAAGATCCTGCTTGAGGCCGGCGAACCGCGGAGCCTGATCGACAAGACACTCGATGGGATCGAGGGATTGTTGAGCGCCATCGGCACCGGCTACATCCGCGCCGGCGCCGGCCATTCCATTTTTCCGTCCGCGTGAGTCACTAGATTGTAGTTCGCTGCTACCGCCCGCAATTCCAGATTGGTCCAATCGGGGTCTGCGTATAGCAGGGGCCGAAGCCGCCGCCGTTCCAGCGATTGTTATAGAAGCCCGGCCAGGCAGGGCCGTAATACACCGGCCCATTCATCATCTCGTAATAGCGCTCGGCGCGCTCGCGCTCGATCACCTCGGGCGGGCGGTAGCCGGGCAGAAAGCCGTAGCCGTGCCAATGCCGCGAGACGTGGTGTTTCTTGTGCGCCGGCGGCGCGGGCGCGGCCGAAGCCGACGCGATCAGCGAGAGGGAAAGAGCAAGCGTGATGAGTCCGAGCGAAACCCGCAGCATTGAAGACCTTCCTCATCGCGCCTCCGTGCATGCAGCCACTAGCGCGGATCGCGCGCAAGCGAAATCCCGGGCCACCCGAGCCGCGAAGTGCAGGGTGGGCAAAGCGCAGCGTGTCCACGATGCGAAACAAATGGTCGGAACGAGCGCGGCGGCAGGTCAGCTAGGGAGAAAGCTGCGACTTTTGAAGTGCTCGGTCAGTTGTCGCTCGAGGTCGTCGGTGAGGCGCCCGCCGTGGTTGGCGATGAAGCGCCCGGCCTCTTGCTCGACGCGGCGCTGATGCGAGCGCTCGATGGCCGCAAGAATGCGCCGAAAAATGCCGCGGTGGGCGCGCGCCGGCGCGCTCCCCGGCACAGACCCGGGAGGGCGGCGCAGGCGCAGGTCAAGGTCTCGGTATAGCGCAACGCTGCTCATGTTCTAGCCTTTCCATAGTTGAGTGTCTCTCATTCGTCCCATGCTTGGTCATCAATATGTGTCTTGAGTTTTGTGGCGACAAACGATATGTTTTCACTCTGTAGATGAGAATTTCTCATGTATGCGATGCCGCCGCTTAATGCCTTGCGGGCCTTCGAGGCAGCGGCCCGCTACCTCAGCCTGACCAAGGCGGCAGCCGAGCTGAACGTCAGTCCCGGCGCCGTCAGTCACCAGATCCGCGGTCTTGAAGCGCTGCTCGGCGTCGAGCTGTTCGAACGTCGGGCGCGTGCGATCGTCCTTACTGCTTCGGGCAAGCTGCTCTATCCCGGCCTGCAAACCGGCCTTCTCCACATCCGCGAGGCGGTGTCCGCTCTGCGGCAAGCGGACAATGAGCGCGTGCTGGTGGTTTCCACGTCGCCGGGCCTGACCGCGAAATGGCTGGCCGCGCGGCTTTATCGCTTTGCCGGCGCCCATCCCGAGGTCGACACCCGCATCTCGTCCTCGCTCAACAATGCCAATTTTGCCACCGACGGCGTCGACTTGGCGATCCGCAACATGCCGGACGATCCGCCACCCGATCCCGCGCTGGACATGGAGAAGCTGGTATCGCTGTCGCTCGTGCCGGTGTGCAGCCCGAAGCTGATCGAAAGCTTAGGACCGCTCAATACGGCGGAGCTGCTCGCCCATGCCGCGCTCATTCACGACGACACGCTCGTGCCGCGCGCGCGGGTGCCGACCTGGACCGATTGGTTTGCCGCTGCCGGCCTCGACCACGTCGAGATTGCCCGCGGCTTGAGCTTCAACAGCGCCGACCATGCGCTCGACGCCGCCAGCGAGGGCGCCGGCGTTCTGCTGGTGCAAAATATTCTCGCATACGACCTCTTGCGCAGCGGCCGCCTGGTCATTCCGGTGCGGCTCGCGCTGCGGTCAGGCCGCGCCTACTATCTGGTGCGTCCCAAGCGGGCGCGCGAGCGTCCGCAGGTGCGCGCGTTCATCGACTGGCTGAAGCAGGAATTTGCCGCGCTCGACTGGACGATCTTCGATCCGACCGTGCCCGCGCCGGACCGCAACGAGGACAGATAACGGGTCATCGCCTGGCGCCGGCTGTCGGCCAGCGCATGAAGCCGTAGGGTAAGCTTAGCGAGGCATGCCCACGGCCACATCCGCCGCGTTTCAGATTAAACACGTGGGCTCGGCGCGTCCCGCGCGTTAGCCCAGCCTGCGCTCGCTATTTCTTCTCGATCGTTAGGCCGTTGGGGCCGACGTCGATACGCACACCCTCGGGCTTCTTGCGATCCTGATAGAGTTGATAACCCATCACGGCGACAACGACCACCAGCGCGCCGACGACGAGGTAGATGATATTGGTGCGACTCACGGCTCGATCTCCATCGCTGCATGCTAACCCGCGGTGCCGCAAAAGCGAAGCGTGCCCACGACCACATCCGCCGCGCTTCAGATAAAACGCGTGGGCTCGGCGAGTTCCGCTCCTTAGCCCACCCTACGCTCGCTAGTGTTAATCATCCCAGCTGGACGACAGGTATTCAATTTTACCAAGCTTCGGATTTATAACACTGCCTCTTTTTGTAAGCGTTGCGGTCCATAGTACCTCAAAGATATGCGCGCCGTACCTCTTTATGGTGGAATAGTCGCTTAGAGCGGTTTCCGTTTAAGTCGACCATATCCTGAATTCGCGAGGTATGCAGCGCATTCAGCTCGAGAGATTTGATCGAGACACGAGGCGACGGCCTTGCAGAGGCTCCTGACGGTGAACGCGGCA